>WRAX01000005.1 GCA_009779935.1 Defluviitaleaceae bacterium
ACAATTATATCTGCCCCTAAATCATCGGCTTGCTGTGTTACCTCCGACCGAAGATTATCACCCATAGATAAAAGGGCTACAAATGATGCCATGCCAATGGTTATGCCTAAAAGTGTGAATATAAAACGGCCTTTTCGCCGCAATAGGTTTTTAGATACAAGTTTGAAAATATTCATACTACTCATTCACCACCTCAAACCTTGTTGTTGTTAATGTAAATCCCGGACCACAGCAAGGACGGTTTTCTCTAAGAGTGCCTTCGGCTATGATTTTATCCCCCAATTGTGGAAGTGCTTGACTTCCCCGATAATTAACAAGAACCTCAAAAGTTCCAGATTCGTTTTGCAGGGCAAAATCTTGTGTGTCTGAACTGCCAACAATGCCAATAAGCGTTATTGTGCCGACATAATAAGCTGGGCTATCTTGAATATCCTCAATGGTAAAAGTATCGCCATTTGGGTTGTTTGCTCCTTGTGCGACAGGTCTATCGCCCCCACAAGCAGATAGGGCAAATACGATTGCAAGGACGATACATAAAACAAAGTTCATTTTTGCTTTTTTCATAACGACATTCTCCTTAAATTTTTTCTATAAATAGAGCATATCAAGTAAATCTCAAAAATCCCTCAAGCTTTCAAAATAAAATTCTGCGGTGGTTTTTGTTTTACTTGGATGGTTCTTTAAAGTTAGCCCTTGACCGTGATGAAAGCCGGACCCAAATCCCCACACTTATGAATAGACTATATGTAGCGACACCAGCCCAAATGCCTATACTCTCTTGCCATATGAATCCTTGTGAAAAATTAATCATGGTATGCACAAATATTGCAGGAATTAAGGAAAAGTATTTTCTAAAAACAGCCAAGAATACCCAATGTCCTAAAGCCCAAAGAGCAACCATCAAAATAACGTGCAACCCCCAAAAATTTGCTCCCTGTGTAATTATCTGAAAAGGTAAGTGCATGAGCGCAAACAAAATTGCCACTACGATAATGGCTAACTTACCATTCTTAAATAACCCGTAAACCCTCGTTTGAACAAATCCAATATATGTTGTATCTTGATAGGTGGCAGAAACGAGCGAGAGTAAAAGATTGAATAGTATTTGCCATAAAGGAAAAAACGACCAACCCCCGACCAACCCCGGCAACAAACTTGCACCCAAAGGAATTATTGAGAACAGAAGCCCAAGACGAAGAGCAGGTCGCAAGTTTTGCTTGTGTATGCCTATAGATGCAAGGCTTTGTTTCCTAATCAAAACAACAGCAATCGTAACTGCAAGACAAGCTATTTGAAACAGCATTACCATTACTTGACCTTGTAGATTTGTCATCAATTGCCCTTGTAAAGTCACATTTTCAACCGAGTTTAGGATTACGCTGTATACTGTCACTAAAATTGCATTAAGTAAAAATATGCACAAAGCAATGATTGCATCTTTTTTGCTGTATTTTGATACCCCTTGTTGGTATTTTGAATCCCATGTGCTTTTTTAGTTATGAAAATTTATTGTTGTTTACTCCCTATGTGTTGTTTTTGTGTGCAATGTGGGCATGAAATATCCACTCGTTTTCAATAGCGAAATGTAGCAATTACTTTTGCTCCATTAGGGTGATTTTTCAAGGTCAGATTGCCACCGTGCTTTTCACATAATAGGTGACACATATATAGTCCCATGCCAAAATTTTGTCCTTGTGGTTCATTGGAATCACGCAAAAATGGAACAGCCCCCTTTTTAAGGATGGCAGGAGAAAATCCAGAGCCATCATCAGTAACGCTGATAGTAATTTTTTTATTATCGCAGAACATTTCTACAATAACGCTATTTTTTGAATAACGAAGTGTGTTATCAATTAAATTTTCAGCTACATTATGAACCATATAACTATCAATATTCATTTGTCTATTTTCGTCACTAATGAAAAATTCAATTGTTTTCCCTGTGCTTGAACCTATAATAGACAAGCTGCTCTTTAACTCCTTTGTCAATGAAAGCCAGTCAACTTCTTTTGGTGTAAATGCCAATTCCTCTAATTTCTGAACACTTGTCATTGCTTGGATATAGCTTTCGATTCTTGCTGAATACTGTGTTATCAAAGAAATGCTTTCGCTTGCATTTTCTGCGGTCAGATTTCCTTGTTCAAGCCCCTTTTGCAATATTGTAGCAGAGCCTTTTAAGACCGTAACAGGATTTCTTAAATCATGGGCGAAAGCGGCGTTAAGACGTTTGCGTTCCTCCATCTGTTGCCACAACTCTCGATTGCTTTTAAGCAGTTCAGCACGCATTGATTCAAATGATTCACAAAGCTGTCCTAGCTCGTCTTTTGAGCTAAAGTTTATGGAAAAATTCAAATCATTTTCCTTAATTTGTTTTGCTCCCATGCTTAATTGAGAAAGAGGGGCCTTTAACTTTATATTGTAGAACATAGCGGCTATGATAATTGGCACGACAAACGACATTCCGATATTCAATAAGATGGCCGGCAAAGAACCTCCACACATACAGGCATCCGTCAAGCCACGCAGGATATGCAGTACCAGTTGATTCAGCCCATTGCCTATAGCGAAAGTAACAATAATAACTAAAAACAATGATGTTCTTAGGCTCATTTTCTTTAGCCATTCCATTTATAGCCCACCCCCCAAACCGTTTCAATGTAATTATGCGTTGATACAGCTATAAACTTTGCCCTTATCTTGCGTATGTGCTCCATAATCGTATCGCTATTCCCTTCTCCCCCTAACCCCCATACCACGTCATATATGCGTTCTCGATCAAAGACTTGCCCAGCATTTATGGAAAGCAATTCAATAATATCAAATTCTTTTTTTGAAAACGAAATATACTCTTGCCCCATCTTCACTTCACGTTTTGAGTAGTCTATGGATATATCGCCAAAGAAGCGTAAAGTAGTCTGCACTTGTTTTCTGTTTTCCCTTCGTAAGTGTGCCAGAACTCTAGCCCCTAACTCATCTAAGTCGAAAGGCTTTACTATATAATCATCCGCTCCAACATTAAAACCCTTTATTTTATCCGAAGTTTCAATTCGGGCAGTTAGAAACAATATAGGGCAAGCGATATGTTCTCGTATGCGCTGGCACACAGTCAATCCGTCCATTTCTGGCATAGTTATATCAAGCAATATTATATCCGGCTGGCATGATATTTGACTTAAAGCGTCATTTCCATCAAATGCCGTATGCACAAGGTATCCTTGCATCTCAAAATAGTTCTTTAACATAATAACTATGCCTTTTTCATCATCAACAATCAAAATTTTACTATTCATTTGCTTCACCATCTTTCAAATAAATTACTTAATCTTATTATACTATACAAATCTCAAGATTCTCTCAAGGTTTTTAATGAATTTTAAGTTACCAAATGGCATAACAAGCAAGCCCTAAAATCCGCCAAGTAAGGCCAAAAGCCTAAAAAGGTGTATTTAGGGCTTGCTTGCATGTTTGAGTGGATATTTAGACCCCTATCTGAAAATCTCAATTACCCCCCTTGACAAATGTTGTCCGAGGAAAATCTTGTGCGCTTGGTGGAAGCCACCAACGGAATAGCGCCAATTGGCAAAAGATTTGAAATTTCGTCATCTGATACACGCAAAACCATCCTGGAAGCACCTATCAGAGCTGATAATTTTGTTAAATCCTGCCATTATGTGGATTTGTTTGATGATTTGAGCAAGCGCATTGCTAAATATGAAAACGAAATCTTTATTGCGGCTTGTATTGAGAATGTAAATCTGCGGGGCAGAATAATCGAATATATCATAGCTGTCGAAGACGTGAAGGTGCGTGAACAATTGATAAGTGCCTTGCTGAATAAAACCCCGCTTCCTAAGCTTCATACGTGCAATAAGCTTGGGGACTACTCAAATTTTTATCAGAAAACAAAACTGTATTTATGATTTTCTTTGTAGGTGCTGATTATGAGAGGCGTAGCCTAAAAACAAAACTAATATCAATGTTTCACAATTCGTTGCTTGATGGTACAATCATACAGTTCCATTGGGCTGTCTGCAATTCACGTGGCGCATCACGGCTTAACGGCGGCGGCTGCGCACATTGGTTATTGGCGCACCTTTTTCGCTTAAATACTCGATAAACTTGCCTGTGCCAAGGGCAACGCAACTTCCCGCATCCTCCGCCACCACCGCATCAATACCCGTCACAAATGTTATTTTTTTGTCAAGGCCAAATAGAAGGGAGCTTCCCCCGGTCATAACCATGCCCCGCTCTGCCACATCGCTGGCAAGTTCGGGCGGTGTGCGCTCGAAAACAGAGCGCACCATGTCACAAATGGCGGCAACGGGCTCTTTTAGCGCATCCCGCATTTCTTCGGATGTGATGATGATGCTATTGGGCAGTCCTGTTACTGTGTTGCGCCCTTTAATCTCCATATCAATATCAATTGTGCGGGGGAAAGCCGTGCCAACATTCATCTTCAAAGCTTCCGCTGTGCTTTCACCGATGACAAGGTTGTGGGCCTTACGCACATGGCGGATGATGGCTTGGTCAAAATCATCCCCACCCACTTTAATGGAAGCCGACACAACTGATGACCCCAGCGAAATTACTGCCGCATCTGCCGTGCCGCCCCCAATATCTATTATCATAGAGCCACGGGGCTTTGTAATATCCAGCCCTGCACCCATGGCGGCGGCAAGGGTTTCTTCCAGCACAAAAACTTCCCTTGCCCCTACGGAGCGGGCTGCATCTTCCACCGCGCGCCGCTCCACATCCGTTACAGATGCCGGCACACAAACAGCAACCCTTGGCTTGCGCAGGCTGCCTATTTTTTTACTCGCCTTTTTAATAAAGTACTTCAAAATTTGCTTTGTAATTTCGTAATCAGAAATAACCCCGTGGCGCAAGGGGCGCACCGCCAAAATATTGTCGGGGGTGCGGCCAAGCATCCTACGTGCCTCGCTGCCAACCGCCAAAATTTCCCGGCTTTTTTTGTCCAAGGCCACCATGGACGGCTCCCGCAAAACCACACCCCGGCCTTTTATATACACTAGCACATTTGCTGTGCCTAAATCTATGCCAATATCCATAAATTTCCTCTCCACATATACACACTTCGACAATATTATTATACCGCATAAAAGCACCCGTGAAAAGATGTTTTTGAAATTTTTGTGAAGAAGTTTTGGTGCAAGTTAAAAACAGGGCGGTTTACCCACTCATTTCATTGCTAACTGAACATAGTTTGCGTCTTTGGGAATGAGTGGGGGGTAAGCCCCTACACTGATTGGTGGCAAATTTTTAAGCTTTTATAGTGACATCCGGCAATGACATGGTATAACCTTATTGAGGGGCGTATCCTCTGAGCTCCATTATAACAACATTGTGTAATTGGCCATATAATTGAACATAATAACTTATTGGTGATTATTATGCGGAATTTGTGGCGCAGCAGACTTAGATCAAGACTTAGAAAGGGGATGTTTTATGTGAGTGATTCCTTGGCGATTTCAAATAATATTTTACGTTTGGCGTTTAGGGACAACATAGAAGTCACTCCCATGAAGTTGCAAAAGCTTCTTTATCTGCTTTATGCAAGATACTTGCATCTTGGTAACGAACCTCTGTTTTCGAGCAGGTTTGAGGTGTGGAAGTACGGGCCTGTTCTTCGTGATATTTACAATCATTTTAAAGACTTTGGCGCAAGACCTATAAATGGTTATGCGGAGATAGATGGAAAAGCCCTTGTCTTAGACGAAAGCGTCAACGATCTTTTCAAAGAGGCTTTAGAGTTGACTTGGGATAGGTTCAAGGATTTTAGTGGTCAGCAGCTCTCTGCATTGACACACCTCCAAGGAACCGCTTGGCATATTGCTAATGGAAGGGGCGACCGCTTTTTGAGGGATGAGGAGGTTGTATTGGACGGGGGCTACCGATTTTGGACATAGAGCAATTGAATAGCAGATCAAAATTGAACCAATAGGAAAAGTTGACAAAGAATTAACCGATAACTCTACAGTCACAAGTATAGACGGAAGGTTTGAATTGGCACAAAAACAGTAAGACCATGATAACAAGATTGAGGAAGAAAAGCTAAAAATCAGTAAAGGTATACTTATAATTAGCGGTGCAGTTTTGGTTTTCCTTTTCATTGCGGAGATTTTTATGTCAGGTATGAAAATTAGAATAGACCCACAAATTAGAATGCTTTTCATAGAACCCGTTAGATTTGTATTAACGGCAACGATTGGATATTTGTTTGCTACAAGAGAAAGTCCTGGAAAATAAATAAAAGCCGCCATAAATTCATTGGCTTTTGTTTATTTTTAATCAAAACAAAAAACACCCTCAGCCAATTCCTGCTATATTCAAGCATGCATGAGGTGGGGTTAATGGTCAACACATGTTATTTGTGTTTACACGTATTCGGGGGCAAGCCCCCACCCTACAAAACATTGAAAAAATTTGGGAAGGATATGGCTGCCCAATGGGCATTTTTTAGAATGGACGGAGTTTTTGCCGCCATTGCGGCAATGGCAAGGGACATGGCAATGCGATGGTCTCCGTGGCTGCTTAGGGTTGCGCCGTGCAATGGCTTGCCGCCATGGATAATCATACCTTGATGGTCAGCGGTGATATTTGCGCCCATTTTGGCAAGCTCTGCTGCCATGGCGTGCAGGCGGTTGGTTTCTTTAATTGCCAGTTCCTGCGCATCTTTGATTATGGTTGTGCCCGCCGCAAACAGGGCGCATACGGCAAAAATTGGTATTTCGTCAACCATTAAGGGGATTTGCTTGCCTGACAATGTTATGGCGTTCAAATTAGATTTTTTGACGAAAATATCGCCCACTGCTTCGCTGCCCGTGGTTTTGATATGCCTTGTTTCCACATGCCCCCCCATGGATCGCAAGGCGGACAAAAGCCCTGTGCGTGTGGGGTTAAGCCCCACATTTTTTATTGTTAAACCCTCATCCGCCAACAAAATCCCCAGCACCACAAAAAATGCCGCCGAGGAGAAATCTCCCGCCACCTCTATTTTGCGTGCAACCAAGCCATTGTCGCCCTGCATATAGGTAAGCATATTTTCTGTGTGGTTGCGGGTTAAACCCTTGCCCAGCTCCGCCACAGTGGTTTTGCCTGCGGCATACAAACCGGCTAACAAAATTGCGGATTTTACCTGTGCGCTGTGGATTGGCATTTGGTAATGGATTCCGTTTAGTGGTCTTCCATGGATTTTTAACGGTGCAAACCCGTCCAGACTGTCGATTTTTGCTCCCATCATCCGCAAAGGGGCAACTACACGCTCCATAGGGCGTTTTTGCAGGGACTTGTCCCCGTCCAACACGGAATCAAATCCCTGCCCCGCAAGTAAGCCGCACAAAAGCCGCATTGTGGTGGCAGAATTGCCGCAGTACAGCACATCCTTCGGGGCTTTTAACCCGTGCAAACCAACGCCTTGTACACGCAAAATACCGCCTTCTACATCTTCTGCACATTCCACACCCAGCTGGCGCAAACAAGCTACTGTTGCCAAATTATCCTCCCCACGCAAAAAACCGTGTACTTCTGTAACCCCATGGGCAATTGCCCCTAAAATTACAGCACGGTGGGATATGGACTTGTCACCGGGTACACTAACTACGCCGCCCACAGTGTTTTTTGGCTCAATTCTCATACAACCATCCTACAAGCCTGTTAGCACAAATACAATTCACCCTGCCACTGCGGGCCTATACCGCAACGGCAGGGTGTGGGTTACCCTAAAACTCCGCTGTGCCGGCAGCCCTTGGGAATGGGATAACATCCCTTATATTGGTCATACCTGTAATATACATAATATAACGCTCAAAACCAAGCCCAAAGCCGCCGTGCTTTACGCCCCCAAAACGGCGTAGGTCTGTGTACCACCAATAATCCTCCTCGGATAGGTTGTGGGCTTGCATGCCTTCCAGCAGTTGCTCCATCCGCTCTTCCCGCTGGCTGCCGCCTACAATTTCGCCAATGCCGGGGGCAAGCAGGTCGCAGGCTGCCACGGTTTTGCCATCGGGGTTGCGGCGCATGTAAAATGCTTTAATGTCCTTTGGGTAATCCGTTACAAACACGGGCTTTTTGAAATGCTTCTCGCAAAGGTACCGCTCATGCTCGCTTTGCAAATCACAGCCCCATTCTACGGCAAATTCAAACTTTTGCCCACTGTTTTTCAAAATTTCGATGGCTTCGGTGTATGTTATCCGCCCAAATTGGGAATTTACCACATTATCCAGTTTAGCAAGCAAACCTTCTTCGATAAATTTGTCAAAAAATTCCATCTCATCATGTGCATGTTCAAGGCAATACTTGGTAACATATTTTAACATATCTTCTATAAGCTCCATAACATCGGCAAGCTCGGCAAAGGCAATTTCCGGTTCCAACATCCAAAATTCCGCTAAATGGCGGGATGTGTTGGAATTTTCTGCACGAAAGGTTGGGCCAAAGGTGTATACATCGCCAAAAGCAAGGGCGTAGGCTTCGGCATTTAACTGCCCTGTAACCGACAAGCTAACGGGTTTTCCAAAAAACTCCTCACTACCTTTTATGGGGAACATTTCACCGGCACCTTCCCCATCCAGCCCGGTTAAAATGGGGCTGTGTACGTGTACAAAGCCCCGCTCTGCAAAAAACTTATGCAGGGCAAAACTTGCCAGCGAACGGATGCGGAAAACCGCAGAAAATGTGTTGGTGCGGGGGCGCAAATGGGCAATTGTGCGCAAATAGTCAAAACCATGCCGCTTTTTTTGCAGGGGATATTCGGGTGGTGCAGAACCCTCCAAAGTAATGGAAGAAGCTTGAATTTCAAAGCTTTGCCCCTTGCCTTGGCTTTCCACCACCTTGCCGGCCACACGTATGCCGCTGCCCACGCCAAATTTGGTAATTTCTTCAAAATTTGGTAATTTATCCTCAAAAACAATTTGTATGGACTTGAAAAAGCTGCCGTCATTAAGCTCTATAAAGCCGAAATGGTTGTTATCACGCAGTGTGCGCACCCAACCGCACACCTCCACATCCTTGCCCATAAAACTTGCCGTATCAGCGTAAATTTGCGCAATTCGTGTTCTCACTTAGCATCATCCTCCTATCAATATTGTGCCATTGTACCATATTCGGCAACTTTTTTCAATAAATATGTGGATTTTTTTTGCAAGGTGTGTTATGATATGTCGAATGGAGGTAGCCATGGAAGCAAAGCCGAATAAAGCAAAAAGTTTGGGCGTTTTATGTGATATTACGCTGGATAGATATGTGGGGCGGTTGGGGCTTAATGTGGGCTTATCCGCCTTGGTGAATATTGGTTTTTTCCTATTTCTCTGGGGTTATGTGGCTTTGGGTTTTTTTGTCATACATCCTAATTTGGATTTTCATGGTAACCAGTTTGTGGTTGATGGGGTGTTTTTTGGGGCGTTTGCCACCTTGCTATTGCCTGCCTTGTCTTTTTTTATAATGCTTAACGGGGCGGCGGCCGTGGCCGTTTGCGGCGAAAATGCGCCTGATTTTGCACAGGCTGCAAAATTTACCCTTCGCAAAGCATGGGGCGTGTTTTCCCTTGCCCTGGCGCAAACCTTGATGTTTGTGTTAATTTTTGCCATTTTTGGGCTGGTGGCCTTTCTTAATTTGGATTTGTTTTTGAACCTTACAGCTGTGTTTGCAGCCATGTTGATAGTTGTGATGATATTTTTCCGCTCCCTTTCATTTTTTGCAACCAACCTTGTGCTAACCCACCGCAAATATTTTTTTGGTGCAATAATTTTTAGCGCACGTTTGGCATTTGCCAAGGGTTTTGCAAAAATATTCGCCGTTACTGCCGTTGTTACCATGGTTAATTTGCTGTTATATGCCATTGTTTTTATCATTCTTCACAATATCTTCTCCCCTTGGGCCTTGCTGGATGCAAACAACCTTTTAACCCCGCAATTTTATGTGCTTATTTTGGGGGCATATGTGCCCATGATTTTTATTGCCCCCCGCCTTGATGTTATTGCCCAAAGCTTTCTTAACCCGCCTGATGATTTTCCTTGTGAAGCAGGGCTTGGTAGCCGCACACTTGCTGTTGGGGTGGATTTTTTGGTGCCTGCCGCAATAACGGCCATACTTGCCACTATCTTTATTCTGCTTACAGGCATTTCCTTTGAAGGGGGTGTGCATTTTGGCGTGTTAGTGATTTGGGGGCTGGCGTTTTTTCTCGTATTCATAATGTACAATATATATTTTGAGGTGTTTGAAGGGGGGCAAACCCCTGGCAAAAAGCTGTTGCGCCTAAGGGTTGTAAGCGAGGATGGCAGCCCCGTTACCCTGATGAAATCTATTTTGCGCAATGTGTTGCGTATTGTGGATGTTGTTAGCTTTGTGCTTATATTGTTTGATAAAAAGCACCACCGGCTGGGTGATATGCTATCCTACACCAAGGTAATTACAGAGGACAGAGGGGCGGATAACGGCCATGTATAGAGATGATGTGCTTTTAAGGGTGGAAAAACCCGGTCGATATGTAGGTAACGAAATAAATATGGTGGTTAAAAACCCCGAAACCGTGGCAACACGGTTTGCTTTTGCCTTCCCTGATGTGTATGAGGTGGGGATGAGCCACAACGGCCTGCAAATTTTGTACAGCCTGTTTAATGGGCGTGAAGATGTGTATTGCGAGCGGGTTTTTGCCCCGTGGAGCGACATGGAAGCCATTATGCGGGAAGAAAGCCTGCCCCTAAAAACCCTGGAAACCTTTACCCCACTGGCGGAATTTGATTTTATTGGCTTTACCCTGCAATACGAAATGTCCTATACAAATATTCTAAATATGCTGGATTTGGCGGGCTTACCCCTGCGTGCCGCAGATAGGCCGGAAAACCACCCAATAATTTGCGGCGGCGGCCCCTGTGCCGTAAACCCCGAACCTTTAGCGGATTTTTTTGATTTCTTCTTTATCGGGGAGGCGGAGGAGGCTTTTTTGCAAGTTTTTGACCTATATGCCGCTCACAAAGGCACAAAACGGCAGTTTTTGGAGAAAATCGCAGGTATACGGGGGGTTTATGTGCCTGCTTTTTATGGTGTGGCCTATAATGCGGATGGCACAATTGCCAATTTTGCCGCAAACAACCCTAACACCCCTGCCAGGGTTAAAAAAGCAGTTGTACGTGATATGGACACTGCCCATTACCCGCAAAAAGCCCTTGTGCCGCTAATCGAAACCGTACATAACCGTGTGGCGTTGGAGGTTTTCCGTGGTTGCATCCGTGGTTGCCGCTTTTGCCAAGCGGGCTTTATTTATCGCCCCCACAGGGTAAAACAGGTGGATACGCTGGTTGCACAAGCACAAAACCTACTAACATCCAGTGGGCATGAGGAAATTTCCCTACTATCCCTTGCGACTAATGATTATCCATATTTGAATGAGTTGGTAGATAAGCTAAACGATTGTTTTGCCAGCCAACACATCAGTATTTCCCTACCATCCCTAAGGATTGATGCGGCAAACCAAACCGTGCTTGAAAAAGTGCAGAAGGTGCGCAAGTCTAGCCTTACATTTGCGCCCGAGGGGGGCAGCCAAAAAATGCGGGATATTATCCGCAAAGGCATTAGCCAACAGGATATTTTGGAAGGGGCACGCCTTGCCTTCGAGGGTGGCTGGGACAGGCTAAAGCTTTACTTCATTATTGGCTTGCCCGGGGAAGAAGATGAGGATTTAACCGCCATAGGCAAGCTGGCAAATGATATTGTGGAAATTTATTACAGCCTGCCCAAGGAAAAACGCAAACGCCCGCCGGGCATTACCGTTTCCGCATCCTGCTTTGTGCCAAAGCCTTTTACTCCCTTTCAATGGTATCCCCAAAAGCCTGTATCAGAATTTGCTGCAAAACAGCGTTTGGTTAAGGCAGGCATAAACAGCAAGCGTGCTGGTTATAAATACCATGATGCGGATGTTTCTGTATTAGAAGCTACCCTGGCAAGGGGGGACCGCCGTGTGGGCGGCTTAATTGAAGCTGCATGGAAAAACGGCGCACGCTTTGATGGGTGGAGCGAGTTTTTTAGCTGGGATAAGTGGCAAAAAGCCTTTGAAGATACAGGCCTTTCCATGGATTTTTATAACTTCCGTCAGCGGGGATATGATGAGGTTTTGCCCTGGGACTTTATTGACGTGGGCGTCACCAAGGACTATCTTATCAAGGAAAACGAAGCAGCAAAGGCAGTTGCGGGAGGTGGCGTTTAGTGAACACATGCCTGTCAGAAACAGCCGCCGCAGAAGCCGGAAAATTTTACCACGGAAATGTAATGGGGGCAGAAACCAACCTGCACATTATCCACGATTTGTTTCCTAAAATAGATGCTTGGAATATAAACAGCTGGGACAACTGCTGGTATGCCGCTTTTGTTTATTGGTGCTGCATTAAGTCGGGAATAAATTTGCCGGTTCGTTGCCCTGACCCTGCTGTAAGCTGTAACTTTGCCGGAGTTATAGCGTGGGAACAATGGGCGAAGTTACTCGAGGTAAACCGCTGGAAGGGCAAGGGTGATAAGGCAGCTATGGGTGACATTGTCCTATTTGACAGGGTTTTTGAGGATAAAGAGCATGACCACATTGGTGTTGTGTGTAAGTGGATACATAAACATGGAAGGGATGGTGTGTGATGAGTGACTCTAAGCTAAACTGCCATCGTTACCGTGTATTTTTTACAAAGTATGACAGGGCAAGATTTATCGGTCATTTGGACTTGCAAGATTTGCTTGCAAGGGCAATAAAGCGGGCAAAACTGCCCATTGCATACAGCCAAGGCTTTAATCCCCACCAGCTAATGTCCATTGCCCTGCCCCTGTCGCTTGGCATGACAGGCAAAGCCGAAATTTTTGAGATTTACTTGACACAGCAAACCGAGCCCCGGCAAATTATGGATAGCCTTAACCCACAAATGCCTGCGGGCATGGCCATCATATCTGTGCAACAGGTGGCAAACACAGGCAAGTCGGCTGCGGGGCTGGTGCACAAAGCCACATACCGCATCACTTTCCCAAATTTGGGCAAACTAAACTTGGCACAAATGATGGGCGAGCAAGAAATGCTTGTAACCACAAAAAGCAAAAAAGGTACGAAAATTAAAGATATACTACCGGAAATTTTTCACATCAAGCAAGATGGCGATGCAATAGTTGCAACGCTGGCAGCAGGCAGCGACAAGAATCTAAAACCCCAGCTGTTAGCCGAATATATACAAAGTTATATAAAAACAAGCTTTGCGCCCCACCAAATATCCTACGAAAGGACGGAACTGATACTATGAAGCGTATTTTAATAAACAAGTCCGAACGGGGCTATTCCACCGCCCTTTTGGAGGATGGCAAGTTAGTGGAGCTTTTAGAGGATTCTGTTGAAGAGTCGTTAGCAGGCAATATTTATCTTGGTGTTGTTAAGAAGGTAACAGGGGGTTTTATTTTCCTGGACATCGGGCAGGAGAGGCAAGCGTTTTTGGATACCAAAGACGGCAGAGAACGTAGGCTGTTCCCCCCCGGCCGCCCATCGGCCAAGCCCGGTGATACTTTTGTTGTGCAGGTGCTAAAAGATGCGGTGGGCAATAAAGGCCCCAATGTTACCAGCTCTATATCCTACACAGGCCGCTACATAATGCTTTACGAATCCCTTGATACGGACAGGGTAAACAGCAGCAAAAAAATTGAGGATTTTAACGAAACACGGCGTTTGAAAAATATGATAAAAGGGCTTTTAAGCGATGGTTTTTCCGCCATCATCCGCTCCGCCGCCGAGGGTAAGGATGAAGATACCATTAAAGCGGAAATTGACGTGCTTATGTCACGCTGGGGCGAAAATTTGGATTGGAAGCACAAAACTGCCCCCGCTACACTTTGGAGCCAGTCCAGCATCGTTAAAACCCTTATGGAAGTGGTGCGGGAAGATATTGATGAAATTATTATTGATAACCCCGACACCTTTAGCCGAATACAAAAAGAATTTTTGCCAACTTTCCCGGACTTTGAAAGCAAAATCTCCCTACACCGCAAGGATGAGGACATTTTTGCCGCATACTTCGTTAAAACCCAAATGGACAAGCTGTATGACAAGCGTGTGTGGCTTAAATGCGGCGGTTTTATTGTTGTGGAACAAACCGAGGCCTGCGTGGTTATCGACGTAAATACGGGCAAATTTCAAAGCAAAGGCGGCGAGGCGGCAAAACTGCAACTAAACTTGGAAGCTGCCAAAGAAATTGCATACCAACTGCGCCTGCGCAACCTGTCAGGCATTGTTATTGTGGACTTTTTACGTATGATGTCCAAAGCAGACATGCACAGCCTGCTAAAAGATTTTGAGCTGGAACTGCACAAAGACCGCATCCCGGCTCTGTTGGTGGGCATGACAACTCTTGGGCTGGTGGAGGTTACCCGTAAGCGAGTGCGTAAGCCTATTGAGAAGCGTAATGGCAACGCCCTGCGCCCGCCTGCAATTACATAATGTAATTATGCTATTGGCATCATTTTTAGGACTACATATTATAGGGAGGGTTTCGTATGAAGTATGATTATAGATCACAAAGAAGCAGTGCGTTAGACCGAAGTGGTGATAAGAAAGCTGCCAAAATTGGATTCAAAGCTGCCATAGTAACCCTCATAGCCGCAATATTCACACTGTCTTCCGTGTTTGTGTCAATCCTTTTTACTACGAATTCAGTGCAAAGAGATACGGTTGAGTTCTTATCCTTGCACTTTGATTCGGTTCACGCAAGCATGGAGTATGAGCAAGCGTTAACATCAATATTAGAAGAAAAGTTGTCGCTGCAAGCAAGAGTAAGTACTCTTGAAAACCAAAATATGTTAATGCAGATGGATGCCACTATTTTAGGTGAAGATAGGCTATCTCAGGCACGAGCCCACATAGGAGCTGGCAATTACAGAGCTGCAGTTCAGCTACTTAGCGTAGTTACAACCTCTTCACCGGAAGTTCTTATACTTCTTGAAGAGGCAATTTCGATGTATGAAGCACAAATCATGGAGCGGGTAAATGAGCTATTGTTTGGCCGACAAACTGTTGATGCACTAAATATGGTCAGGCAGGCACAGGTCATCCTGCCAAGTAGTATTATTTTTAGGGATTTAGCGAATGAGATCGAGGATAGGGCAGAACGAATCGGGCCATTAACCGTGCTGGTACCTCCTCATCACCCTCCGCACAGCAGAATTGAAGATACTGTTTTTATGAGCACAATCCCATTTCATAATGTTATGTACTATAATTTATGGAACACCCCAAATTATTCACTACATAATTTGCGTGGACAGTTTCGCATGCTTACCGTAAACGCAGGTAGAGTAGATGGCGGATCCGGCACGAGCAATGCATTTCTAAGAATCTACGGTGATGGAGATTTGTTACTTTTGGAGGAGATTATTGCATTGGAGCTTCCTGTTGAGTTTCAAATACCTGTCGTTGATGTGCATCTTCTTCGCATAGAACTCAGAAGGACGGGAGAAGGGGGGCGTGATGTGAGATATGCAATAGCTGGAATCCTTGAATAGTGTTATCAGATATGCCATAAAAGGCATGAGGCTTACAATCGTTAATAGGCTTGGGGTTTCCCTATCGACTCCTATTCGCAAAAAACGCAAATAGTAAGAGGAAGAATATATGAAAAAAATACTGGTCGCCATGAGCGGCGGCGTGGATTCGTCGGTGGCGGCATATGTGTTAAAGGCGCAGGGATATGATGTGGTGGGCATTACCATGTCTGTTTGGCAGGCGGAAAGTGCGCAGGACATTGTCGCCCGCAGTGGCTGCTGCGGCATGACGGCCACGGAGGATGCACGCTTTGTGTGCGGCAAACTGGATATACCCCATTATGTACTAAATTTTCGGGATGTGTTTCGCAAGCGGGTTATTGCCCCCTTTGTGGATGAATATATGCAGGGGCGCACGCCAAACCCCTGCATTGCTTGCAATGCCTTTGTTAAATGGCAATATCTTTTTGATAAGGCGAAGGCTTTGGAGGCGGATTTTATTGCCACGGGGCATTATGCCAAAATTATAAAAAACGAGGGCACAGGACGGCTTACCATTGCCACATCCCCATCAGCAAAGGACCAAAGTTATGCCTTGTACAATATGAGCCAAGAGGCACTAAGCCGCACCCTTTTCCCCATTGGGGATATGGACAAGGATGATGTGCGGGAAATTGCCCGCCGTGAAATTGGTTTGCGGGTTGCATATAAGCCTGACAGCCAAGAAATTTGCTTTGTGCCATACCGCAACCACGCCGCCTTTTTGGAGGAATATTTGGGGGGCAAATTACCCGCCGGCAATTTTGTGGATGAAGATGGTAATATTTTGGGGGCACATCAGGGTTTGGGGCGTTACACCATTGGGCAGCGCAAAGGGCTTGGTGCATTTGGTGCACCCATGTTTGTAAAGGAAATTGACGGGGCAACCGGCAATGTGGTGTTGACGGGGGATGAAAGCCGGCTTTTTCAAAATACAGTAACCGTGGGCAATTTGGCCTTTATGAGCCACAAGAGTATTGATGCGCCCATGGACTGCCTTGGTAAAATCCGATATGCCCATAAAGCTGCACCCTGCATCATCACCCAGCAAGGGGGCAGGATAACAGCCACATTCAAAGAAGCCCAAAGGGCGGCGACCCCCGGGCAATCTGCTGTTTTTTATGATGAGGGCGGCGGTATAATCTGCGGCGGTATAATTTTGTAACTTAGCGGGCTTGGCCTACTCCACACGGGTGATTTTTGCGCCAAGGCTGCGCAATTTTTGGTCAAAATGGTGGTAGCCCCTGTCCACATGGTAAATATCGTGTATTTCGGTGGTGCCTGTGGCTGCAAGGGCTGCCAACATTAGGGCGGCACCTGCACGCAGGTCGCTGGCTTTAACTTGCGTGCCCGTAAGTTGGGCAACACCTTCAATAATGGCGGAACGGCTGTCAATTTTAATGTCCGCTCCCATGCGGATAAGTTCCGGCACATGCATAAAGCGGTTTTCAAATACTGTTTCTGTTACCAAATTTGTGCCGGGGGTAACCGTTAGCAGGGACAAAAATTGCGCCTGCATATCCGTGGGAAAGCCCGGATAGGGCAAGGTTTTAATATCAATGGGTTGCCGCTGGGTGGCCCCTTTTATGTTTAGCCCTGCTTCCCCTTCTTCAATTTCCACCCCCGCCTCCCGCAATTTAGCGATGGCGGGCTTTAGATGGTCTATCACCACATTTTCAAGAAAAACTTCGCCCCCCGTTATGGCGGCGGCTATCATAAACGTGCCTGCCTCTATACGGTCGGGTATGATGGTGTGGTTTGTGCCTTTTAGCTTGTCCACGCCTGTTATGCGTATGGTGTCTGTGCCGCTGCCACGTATTTTTGCCCCCATGGATGTTAGGAAGTTGGATAAATCCACAATCTCCGGCTCTACGGCGCAGTTTTGGATTGTGGTTTGCCCCTCTGCCAACACGGCTGCCATCATTATATTTTCGGTTGCCCCAACAGAGGGAAAATCAAGATAAATATTAGCCCCAACAAGTTTATCCGCTTTGGCGTGGATATAGCCATGCTCTTGGCTAATTTCTGCACCCAAAGCCGCAAGGCCTTTTAGGTGCAAATCCACAGGGCGGCTGCCAATGGGGCAACCGCCGGGCAGGGAAATTTTAACCTCTTTCATACGGGCAAGCAGGGGGCCTGCCACTAAAAAAGAAGCTCGCATTTTCGTACAAAGCTCGTAAGAAACCTGGGTTTTGCTTATGCTTGCTGCTTGTATATTAAGTGCCTCATTGTTTTCCCAGCTGGTTTTGCCGCCTAAGTCCTCAATAAGCTCCTGCATTATAAGCACATCTGTAAGTTTTGGCACATCATGTATTTGGCAGGCTTCGTCAGTTAGTAATGTGGCGGCAATTATGGGCAAAACGGCATTTTTGCTGCCCGAAATACGCACATTGCCATGTAGTGCCCCGCTATTTTCAATCACAAATTTTCCCATATACACACCCCTCTTAATATATCGGATATAGTATGGGCGCAACATTACCTAAAAATACCAAAAAAATTAAAAAAGTGCTTGCAAAATTAGAAATATTTGGTATAATTGTAAATAATGGTAAATTTTACAGATGCAGGAAGAGGAGGAGCGGCCTTGGAAATACAATTCGTAGAGCGCAACGGCAACCTTATCACAAAAATACGGGGAGAGATTGACCACCACACTGCCGATAAAATACGCCGCAGTTTGGAAGAAAAGTTTGCAGAAAGTGATGCAAAAAATATTGTTTTCGATTTTGCCCATGTGCACTTCATGGACTCGTCCGGCATTGGAATGGTAATTGGGCGGTACAAGGAATTACAAAAAACAGGCGGACGGGTGTTTGCCATAAACATAGGGCCCGAGATTAGCCGTATTTTTGACATATCAGGCCTGCGCAAGATTATACCATGCTTTGCAGGCATTGATGAGATTGAAAGCGCATAGGGGGTGGAGGCATGACAAAGACCAAGAACCAAATGACACTAACATTTTTGGCAACCAGCGAAAACCAAGCTTTTGCCCGTGCATCCGCCGCCGCATTTGCCACCCAGCTAAACCCCACTATGGCAGAGCTTACCGAAATAAAAACCGCTGTAAGCGAGGCTGTTACCAATGCAATTATCCACGGTTATGAAGGTTTGGAAGGGGATAACTTTGTAACCATGCGCTGCCGGTTGTCGGATGGGGAAATTTACATAGAAATTGAGGATAGCGGGCAGGGCATAGATGATGTGCAACAGGCTTTGGAGCCCTTATATACCAGCAAACCCCACGAGGAGCGTTCGGGCATGGGCTTTACTGTGATGAGTGAGTTTATGGACGAGCTTTTGGTAGATTCTGTTAGGGATAGCGGCACGCTGGTTAAAATGCGCAAGAAGTGCGCAAGCGAAAGCTTTGTGGTGATGTAATGGCGCAAAAGGTTCTGGAATTTGACCGAACGATGGAGCTTATTTTAGCCAGCCAACAAGGCAACACCCACGCAAGGGATACGCTTGTGGAAGAGAATACGGGCCTAATATGGTCGGTGGTTAAAAAATTTGCCCAAAGGGGTTATGAGCTGGAAGATTTATTCCAAATCGGTGCAATTGGGCTTATGAAGTGTATCGACAAATTCGACATCAGCTTTGGCGTAAAATTTTCCACCTATGCTGTGCCTATGATAATGGGCGAAATTAAGCGGTTTTTACGGGATGACGGCATGATAAAAGTAAGCCGCCCCTTAAAAGAAATGGCAATAAAAGCCAAATATATACAAGCAAACCTGCAACAAACCACAGGCAAGGTGCCAACCATTGCAGAAATTGCCGCCGCCATGGAAATTGATGTGGAGGAGCTGGCATATGCCATGGATGCTTCGGGGGAGGTGGAATCCCTACATGCTGTGGTGCATCAGGGGGATGGCGGGCCGGTTTATCTGCTGGATAAGCTGGAAATGACCGGGGAAGACCAAAGCGAAAGGATGATTGACAAAATTGCCCTGCGGGAAATTATTGGACAATTAGACGTAAGGGAGCGACAGGTTATTATAATGCGCTATTTTCAAGACAAAACCCAAAGCCAGATTGCCAAGGCCATTGGCGTTTCTCAGGTACAGGTAAGCCGTATAGAAAAACGGGTCTTAAAGACCCTTAGGGATAAATTATCATTATAACAGGAGGATTTTATTATGAGCGCAACCGTAACGGCGGCCACAACCTACCATGTGGTTTACCAAGACATTACCACAGAATGTGGCGAAACTGCCCGCACCTATGGCATACAAGCATATGCCGCAAATGATGTAGCAGCCCAAGTGCTGGATATCAGCACAAACCCCGCCTTTGTACATAAAATGGCCAAAAAATTTACAAAACACCAACTTTCGCCCCATCATTTGCATGATGTGGTTTGCGATATGTTGGGGTAGGGGCAAACAAACAAAAGCCACCCTTATTTGGTGGCTTTTGTTTTATTTTCCTTAACTTTCCTTTTCGGTAAATAGATGCCCAAAATCTCGGCACACCTTCAAAAATATGGCCGTTATTTTTGTTGCGCCTAATTCTACAACCAACCACGTAATGCTATTATGAAGCCTTGTCATGTTCTTCGTGCTTCTTGTTCTTTTCACGTTTGCGCCAAGCACTTACCAAAATATGCAAAACAACCCCCGTAATCAGCCCAATGGCCGCACCTTGTGCAAAAATTGTCACACCCATAATGGCGGCCACACCTTGGTCCTCCCTGGTTTTTGTCATATTTATGGCAACATAACCACAAGCAAAGCCCGTTAGCAGCATGGTTATTAACATTGCTACTGGGAAAACCGGCTCCAACAAGGTAACGAGGGGCAGGGCAAGGGATGCGACACCCATTGCCAAAATAAAGCTACCAAGCCCGTCATGCAGGGAATTCATACCCTTTTTGCTTTGCTTGTACCGCTCCACAGTAGAAACGGTGCCGCCTATCCAGTTGGGGCCTGCCATGGGAGGGTATGGGGCAATAAATGCCAAAATGGTGTTGCGCAAACCAATTATCACATTTGTGCGGTTTACATTGTAATCTACAACCTCATCCTTGCGCACTTCGCCTGCTTCTTTTATAACGGTTTCTGTTACCACAATTTCGCCGAAGGCGATAAGATACAGCAAAACAGCCAAAGGTGCGGCGGCAATAAAATGGTGAAAGCCGGGAAAGCCAATACCAAATACTGTAAAGTTTTCAAAAAGCTCCCCAAAAGGCAGGGGGGATATGCCCCATCTAATTGCGGGCATTGGCAATTCGCCTATAATAACGCCAACAACCATGGCTATAACCATACCCACCAACATACCTGACTTACTTAGCAAGCGGAAAAATGGGGTTTTGTTTTTAAGGGGCGCAAATTTAAGTGAATATAGAATTACCACACATACAAGTATGCCCAAAATACCGCTGATGGGTATGGCCGATAGCCTGGATGCCGAAAATGCAACAACATGCCCTTCCGCAGGATATTCGCTTGCACGATATAAGTTTTGGGGGTTTACCACGGAGAAGATGGCAGAAACCGCCGCCCCAAAAAGTATGCCGCCACGAACGGATACCGGCACAAAAGTAACAATTTTTTTAGCAAGGCCGGTTAAGCCCAAAAACACAAACAAAAAGCCAACCAACAACTGCAAAGCAATAAGTGCGTGCACCCTATCAGGCCCCAGCTCAAAAGTAAGCAAGTGGGCCAAAACAAGTGGTATGCCCGCTGTTATCCAGCCCGGGAAAACACTATCCCCCATGGTGGGATGCAGCATGTACAACATACTAAACATAAACACCATCATCACTGCAACTTCACGTGATGCGCCAATGCCCTCCATAATAAAAGGCACGGCAGCAAGTGCCACGGCAACCAGGGCAAAGCCCTGTATCCCCTCCGGCCAGGACCATTTCCAGTGGTAAAACGGTATGCGTATTTTGAATAAACCCGCAGGGATATGGGGTTGCTCTTCCCCGTCTTTTCTAATTGGCCGAAACTTTCTCATCCAAAATCTCCTTTTATTGTTAAATTCTTCTTGTATAACCTAAATCATTCCATTTTATCAGTACCTGCGGCGATTTTGATATACCTATCCAAAAGGTTGTGCAGTGGGGTATTTAAGCTGGGAAATGTATACCCAATTTGCTCCGCTTTTTCCAAGTCCAATCCATAATCGGGAAATCCATTAAACGGGGCTTGTGCGCCATCGTCAGAAATAATCGCATTCACACCGCATTTATTTTCCACGTATTTAATCATTTCGCCCAGCGACACACTTCCATGGTTTGCCGCATTTATGCTTCCAATAAAATTTTTGTTCACCAGCCAAGCAAGGAATTTGCCTGCTTCGTCAGACATTATAAATTCCATTTTTGCATTCAAGTTGTCTATGTGCATGGGTTTCGATTTAACAATATGCTCAATGTAAAAATACAGCCGCTTTGTATAGTCATCCTCACCTATTACAAGGGGAAAACGAACAGCAACACACGGAATGCGGCTATATGCTTGAAACATGGCACATTCCGCTTGCCGTTTAATTTCATCATAACCAAAGTCGTTTCTGCAACACCACTTCAAAGGGTAATTATGCGGGTCAAAATCAGATTCGGACAACGCCGGCTTAAAATTCGGATAATAAACGGACACCGTTGATGTTACGATATACTTTTCGCAATTTACTGCATCCAACAAATACTTTATTTCGTTTGAAGAATTTGCCTGGCTATCGTATACAACGTCATAAAATTTTCCGCTTAATGCATGGGATATACTTTCGGAATCGGTGCGCTCTATAATAATCCTGTTGACAGATTCGCCAAACACATCTTTGGCCTTGCCACGGGTTGCAATTGTTACATGGTTTCCGGCGGCTAGCAATTGCTTTACCAAATGCACGCCCATAAATTGCGTTCCTCCAACCACTAAAACCTTCATGCCAAATCCCCCTTACTGCCCAAATTTATTGGCCGAAACTTTTTCATCCAAAATCCCCTTCTTGCTATCAAACTCTTCCTGGGTTAAAATGCCATCATCCAGCAGGGTTTGCAGCATTGCGCACCTGTCATCCGCAAGCGGTTTTGATTTGAATTTTATGCGGTATTTAATTTCCAGTATTGCAGCAACTATAATATAACCAATGGCAAAATTAACCAAAAAATTAACCATATAAGTCATTGCATTTATACCAAAAACCAGCAAACCGTGGATAAAATATATGCCAACTATCGCCACAAAACCAATGGCATAAAATACAATATATTCCAGCACCTTACTGTATTTGCTTCTTCGCAAGCGTATCATCTTATCAAGAAAATGGAATAAAACCACCGTAATAACAAGGGGCAAATCTTGATGCAGTATCCTTGCAAGTACGGTTTGCCACAAATCCCCTGCGCCATCTTGGTTTACGGTGTTTATTAACCCAAACCAATACATAATTTTAGTGACGGCAAGATAGGCAAAAACCATTTCCTTAATTGCTTTCCATTTATCCTTTTTGCTCCCTTTAATCATAAGATAAACCCATGTTTTAAGGGGTCACGGTCATCAATCACATAGGTGTTAAGCCCTGTGATATAGGCAGATGCGGTAATTTCGGGTATAACCGCATCAAAATCCCCCACGGTTTCTGTGCTGATAATTTTGCCCTTAAACTGTGTGCCCAAAATACTTTCGTACACAAAAACTTCCCCTTCTTTTATCTGCCCTTTGGCGTGCAGGGCGGCAAGTTTTGCGCATGTGCCTGTGCCGCAGGGGCTTCTATCAACTTGCCCATCCCCAAAAATAACCACATTGCGGGCGGTGGCACCTTGGCCTATGGGGTCGCTGTAAATTTCAACTAAATCGCAGGTGGTTATGCGGGTTAGCAGGGGGTGGGCAATGGGTACTTGCCCATTAACAGCAGCACGTATTTTTAGCCCCATTTTGGACAATGCAGGCGCATTTTCGGGGATAATATCCAGTCCCAAGTCCGTCGCCTTTACCAAAGCGAAAAACGAGCCGCCAAAGGCAATGTCAATGGTTAGCTTGCCCAGTTGCGGCATATCAATTTCCACATCCCTTTTGTATAAAAACGACGGCACATTGGCAAAAGAAACCTCGCCAACCCGCCTGTCTTCCACGGTGGCACGGGCGGTTACAAGGCCTGCGGGCGTGTCCAATGTTACCTGTGTAATAGGCTCTACGGGCTCTATCATCCCTGTTTCCAGGGCGGCGGTAACTGCGCCAATTGTGCCATGGCCGCACATGTTAAGGTATCCGCCGCCATCCATAAAAATAACGCCTAAATCCGCCCAGGTGCTGGCAGGTTGGGTAATTATTGCGCCAAACATATCCCTGTGCCCCCGTGGCTCGTGCATCAAGGCTGTGCGGATATAATCCATCTTATCAATCAAATATTCCTTTTTTTCCGCCATGGTGGACCCTTTAAGGCTGGGTATGCCGCCTGTAACAATCCTTGTGGGCTCGCCCATTGTATGGGTGTCTATGGCATTTATCATTTTTGCAATTTTCACATTTCACCTCGGCAAATTTGTGTAACTACTGTATAATTATATCCTTTGCGCCCAAATTCGTCAACACCTTTATATTTTTTGACAAACTGTGCAAAATAACCAAAATATTAAAAAACGAGGATGATGGGATATGAAAATTTTTGCATTATGTATGGCAATGGCGGCCATGGGGGCGGTTGCCGAAATTAAGCTGCCAAATGTGGAGGCGGCAGGGGCAGTGCTTGTGGAGGCGGAAAGCGGCCGCATTTTGTGGGGTAAGGATGAGCAAACCCCATTGGCAATGGCCAGCACCACAAAGATAATGACCGCCCTAATGGTGCTGGAACACGGCGGCCTGGATGACATGGTAACAGTTAGCAAGCGTGCGGCGGCGGCCCCAAAAGTTAAAATGTTTTTGGAGGCAGGAGAGCAGATTAAGCTGGAAGATTTGCTGTATGCCCTTATGTTACAGTCATCTAACGATGCGGCGGTGGCTATTGCGGAACATATCAGCGGCACGGTGGAGGATTTTTGCAGCCAGATGACAGCCAAAGCCTATAAAATGGGTGCTGTGCACACTATTTTTGAAACTGCCAGCGGGCTTGATAAGGGCGAGCACCAATCCACAGCGGCGGATTTGGCTTTAATAACCCGATATGCGCTGGAAAACCCTGATTTTGTGAGCCTTATAGCCACACCTGCCCACACGGCAACCAGCAACCGCAAAACCTATGCCATAACCAACAAAAACCGCTTGCTAAACGAATACAGCGGCGCAATGGGCGTAAAAACGGGCTATACCAACAAGGCGGGGCATTGCTTTGTTGGTGCCGCCGAAAGGGATGGTATGCAACTGATTTCTGTGGTGCTTGCCAGTGGCTGGGGCAACCGTGGCAAGGAGCAAAAATGGGTGGATACTAAAAGATTACTAAACTACGGCTTTGATAATTTTGAAATGGAAGAAATTGTGGCAGAAGGGGATGCGGCAGGTGTGATGGAAATAACCCGTACCCGCACACCTCAAATCCCCCTGTATTATGGGGGCTCTATCACCATACCTGTGCGTATTGACGGGGAGGATATAAGTTTAATACCCCATTTTCCCGTACAAATGCCGGCTCCCGTGGAAGCGGGCGTGCAGGTGGGGGAAGGCAGGTTGCATATTAATGGGGAGTATTTTGCCACAATACCCATATACACAGCCCAATCCGCCAGCCGGCATGATTTTAAGACATCTTTGGAAAAGGTTTTGAAGGCATTTTTCCAATTGGGCACAAGCCAAGAAGTGGAAATTGTTTTGCCTGAGTTATGATAATGGCAGTTTTGTGCCATTAATGTTTTGTGTGGGGCGGCACCTGCTGCCCCCTTTTTTATTTTATCTAAAAAAGTGCTTGACAAAAGAATTGTATTAATGTATTATGTACTTAGTACAATAAGACAGGGGGAGGGACATGGATAATAAAGGGCAATTTGACAGCTCTATACCCATATTTCAGCAAATTGTGGAGCGGATGCTAAATGACATTGCGGCAGGCACACTTGCGCCGGGGGATAAAGTGCCCGCCGTGCGCCAACTTGCGGCAGAATATAAGGTAAATCCCAACACCATGCAAAAATCACTGGAAAAATTGGGTGATATGGGCTTTTTATACACCGAGCGCACCAGCGGACGCTTTGTAACCAAAGATGCGGCAAAAATCGAAACCCTGCGGCGGGATATACCCGCAAGGATAACTGCAGCATATGTGGAAGAAATGGCTGCATCGGGCATTGTAGCGGATGAAATACCCGCCTATGTGGAATTTTTTTTGAAAGAGAGGAAAGGGAATGGAAAAAATACTGGAAATTAATAACCTAAACAAAAGCTATGGCAATTTTGTTGCTGTCAAAAACATGTCCTTTGATGTGGAAAAGGGCAAAATTGTGGGTCTGCTGGGCCCCAACGGCAGCGGCAAAACCACCATGATAAAAACCATTATGGGACTTATGAGTGATTACACAGGCAGTGTTACCATAGCAGGTAATCCACCCGGGTCTGCGGCAAACAAACACATTGCCTACTTGCCCGACCAGCCCCATGTGCCACGCTGGCTCACCGTAAACCAAGCTATCAACTTTTTTGCGGATTTTTATGAGGATTTTGATGCAAAACGGGCGGCGGATATGCTGGATAAAATGCGCATACCACGTGACAAGAAGCTAAAAGCCCTTTCCCGTGGCATGCAGGAAAAGGTAAATCTTTCCATGGTAATGTCCCGCCGTGCCAAGTTGTATATATTGGACGAACCCATCGGGGCAGTGGACCCCGCCAGCCGTGAATTTATAATAGATACAATTTTGAAGAATTTTAACGAAGAAGGTTCAATCCTCATTTCCACCCATATTATTGCTGATATAGAGCCGGTGCTTGATAGGGCATTGTTTATCCGTGAAGGGGAGCTGATTCTTAACGACGATGCTGACAAAATACGGGAGGAAAAGGGACAATCCCTTGACCAACTGTTTAGGGAGGTTTTTAAGAATGTTTATTAAGCAGTTAAAATATGATTTTATGTTTAGTGCAAAAACATTTTTTGCCATGTTTGCGGGCATACTTGCCCTTACATTTTTTGTTAGCATAGCGGACTTTTTGCCCAATGATATGTTGGAAATAATGCGCATTTTAATTGTTGGGGTAGGCGGTGCGGCGGTTGCCATTGCCAGCTACCTGCAAATACTAATATTTTACCAACGTAGCTTTTTTGGGCCCGAGGGCTATTTAATGCTTACCCTGCCTGTAAGCCGTGGTAAGTTGCTGGCTTCTAAATTTATAACCACATTTGTTTGGTTTTTGTTTATGCTTATACTTATCCCAATAATGGTTTTTATTATCGAACCGCCAACGGTGCAAACTGTTTGGGAAGTTATTAGGGAAATAGTTACGGGGCAATTTGTTGCAGGGCTTATCACCAATATGTTGCTGCCTGCCTTTGTGCTTATTGCCCTTCTGTTTTTTACCATAACCCTTGCCAACAGCGTTGTTTTTGGCAAAAAGGTGCATGGTGTTGTTGCCGGCATTGTTTCTGCCGCTTTGCATTTCTTTTACATTTTTGGGCTTGCCCGCTTATCCCAAAGGTCTTTTGCAACAGAGCGCATTTATGGTAGCCATGATGGCTTTGAATGGTCTTTTTACGCAGATGTGCCACTGGTTGGAATAGAATACGGCAGGATAGCCATTGGGGAAGGCATAAGGGAATTTGTTGATATCTTCTCCATCGCTTACACTGTGGGCGTTGCAATTTTGGTAATTGCCACCACTATGCACCTACTTAAAAAGCGCATTGCCTTGCGCTAATACATCTAATATCCTTTTCCATGATTGAGAATGGAATTGGCATAACAGCATCCCCCCCAAGCTTACAGTTGCGCTTGGGGGGAATTGCCATTAAAGTTTGCCTTGACAAGTGCCGATATAATATTGTAAACTATATTAACGTGTAACAGCCCATGGAAGGGGGCAGGCTTGTGATAACCAGCTTGTTTTATTATGG
Source organism: Defluviitaleaceae bacterium (assembly GCA_009779935.1). Taxonomy (GTDB): domain Bacteria; phylum Bacillota; class Clostridia; order Lachnospirales; family WRAX01; genus WRAX01. The sequence continues at coordinate 27,541 of WRAX01000005.1, forward strand.
ACATTATCGGGATTTTTTGTCACGCAGCGGCGGCGGCAATAAAAATGTAAACCCTAACGGAAGCATCTACAACCGCCAACATATCCAGCAGGCGCATAAGGTGGCAGAATCATCCATACTTCTCAATAAAAACGACAATATGCGCACCAAACAATTCATTGCAAACCTTACCGTAAACGTGGTGCAGTTAAAAGATGCTACAAAGCGGCTTTCTTTTGATGCGGGCAATTTGGGCAACTTGCGCTCGGCTGTTAGTTATGAAAAGCATTTGCAGTGGATGGATGCAGATTTGCAACGGTTTGCCGCCACATATAATAATATAGGAATCCTATCCCAAGATATGGGGCATTCGGGTGCTTTGGGCAATTTACAGCACAGCATACGCAATATTGCCCAAGATAATAAGGTACTGCTATCCCATGTTGGTATTGTGGAAATGGGCGGGCAAGGCTTAACATACCACGGCATCGGCAATGCCAACACCCGGGAAATTGCCCGTGCAGCAAGCGAGGCCTTAAAGGCCGGCTATGAAGCTGCAAGGGATTTTTTGATACATCCCATGGCAACCCATCTGGAATTTAGGGATTTGGGCTATTATTACAATTATACCATAGGTGCTATGCCGCAGGATACAGTAAGATTGATAGAATCGGGCATTTTAATTGATAGGGTGATATAATGGAAAGATATGAAAACTGGTTAAACCACCCAACTTTAGACGATGAAACCCATGCAGAACTGATGACGATTAAAGGCAACCCCACGGAAATTGCAGAACGCTTTCACAAAGACTTGGAATTTGGCACAGGCGGCCTGCGGGGCATTATGGGAGCCGGCACCAACCGCATAAACCCATATACCGTCCGCCGAGCCAGCCAAGGCCTGGCGGATTATATTTTGGACAAGACAACAGACGGAGCAAAACGTGGCGTTGTTGTATCCTACGACAGCCGAAGATATTCCCGTAGATTTGCGGAAGAAACAGCCAATATCATGGCAAAAAACGGCATAAAAGCCTATCTGTTTGCGGATATGCGCCCAACCCCCCAGCTTAGCTTTGCCATACGCCACTTGGGCTGTGTTGCGGGGGTGATGATAACCGCCAGCCACAACCCGCCCGAATATAATGGATACAAAGCATATTGGGAAGACGGGGGGCAATTGGTATATCCGCAGGATGAAGAAGTTATAGCATATGTAAACCGCACACCCCCACTCATCCCTGCCCCGCTAAAGGGCGAGATAATAATGCTGGGCAAAGAACTGGACGCAGCCTATTTATCCGTAGGGTTGGGGCTTGCCACCAACCCTGCCACTAAATCCAATCTGTCTATCATCTACACTCCCCTGCACGGCGTGGGCAATACCATAATGCTGCAAGCATTAAGCAATGCAGGCTTTGATGATGTAATAACCGTGCCGGAGCAGGCAAGCCCCGACCCAAACTTTACCACCATAAAATACCCCAACCCCGAAGACCCTGCCGCCTTCGCCCTTGCGGTGCAACTTGCCCGCACAAAAGACGCAGACATAATAATTGCCACCGACCCGGATGCGGACCGTTTAGGCGTTATGGCAAAAAATGATAAATGTGAATTTGAGCTGTTAAGCGGAAACGCCGTGGGAGTGTTATTGACGGAGTTTATCTTGTCCGGCGGTGATATTCCGCCTAATGCGGGCATTATATCCACTGTGGTTTCCACCCGCCTAACATCGGAAATTGCAAAAGCCCACAATGCCCATTATGCGGACACCTTAACGGGCTTTAAGCACATTGCCGCCCAAATACGCAAATGGGAGCAAGAAGGCGGCATAAATTACATTTTTGGTTTTGAAGAAAGTTTTGGCTACATGGCGGGAGATTTTGTGCGGGATAAGGACGGTATTTCTGCCGCTGTGTTAATTTGCCGCTTGGCGGCCACTTGCAAGGCAAAAGGCAAAACCCTTTTTGATGCGCTGGATGATATCTACAAAAAATACGGCTATTTTGCGGAACTTGGGCATTCCATCACCCTAGGGGGGCTGGAAGGGCGTGCCAAAATACAGCAAATGATGGACGATTTGCAGGACAACCCGCCAAAAACCTTGGCAGGTGTGGATATTACCGAAAAGCGCACCCCGGCAGCCGATGTGCTGTACTTTACCTTAGCGGATGGCAGTTGGTTCTGTGTGCGTCCATCAGGCACCGAGCCTAAGATTAAATTTTACATGGGTGTGCGGGCAAATAGCAAAGATGAAGCGGACAGCCGCCTAAAAACCCTATCACAAGCCCTTTTTGAGCATATTGGAGTGTAGATAATTATGACATACGAGCAAGCACAGGAATACTTAATAAACAGCTATGGCGCAGGGCGCAAAAAGGGGATGGATGCAGTGGCACAAGCCCTGGCCGCCCTGGGCGACCCACAGGATAAGTTAAAAATTATCCATGTGGCAGGCACCAATGGCAAGGGCAGTTTTTGCGCCATGATGGCATCCATTTTGCGGGAGGCGGGCTATAATGTGGGCATGTTTACATCCCCGCATATAGAGGTGATGGAGGAGCGTTTTGACATAAATGGCCAGCTCATTTCCCATGATGACTTTGTGGATGTTTTGGAGAAGGTTGCTAAAATAAGCCAAGATATGTTTGAGGATGGGGACTGCTTCTCCTTCTTTGAATTGCTTACGATTATGGCATTTGTCTACTTCCAAAAGCAGGGGGTGGATTTTTTGCTGTTGGAAGTGGGCATTGGCGGGCGGTTGGATGCCACAAATGTGATAAGCAAGCCGTTTTTAACCGCAATAATGCGCATTGGTTTTGACCATATGGAAATACTTGGAAACACCCTAACCCAAATTGCCGCAGAAAAAGGCGGAATTATAAAAGAAAATGTCCCATTAGCCTTGTATGATGACGTGGATATGGTGTATAATGTTTTTAAGAAGATGGCGGGGGATAAAAATGTTAAAATTTACCACGCCAAAAATATGGGTTTGGGCAATTTGGAAGTAAGCTTGCTGGGCGAGCATCAACGGGAAAATGCCCGTGTGGTACTTTCGGCATGCGCCGCTTTAATGGATTTGGGTGTTAATTTGCGCCCGGAACATATTAGGTATGGTCTCAAAAATGCCCGGCACCCTGCCCGCATGGAAATTATGGGCGAAAACCCCACCCTAATTTTGGAAGGGGCACATAATTTGCAAGGGGCTTTGGCTTGCGCCTGCAATATGCGCCAAATGTTTGCAGGGCAAGAAATTACCGTGCTAATCGGCATCCTGAAAGATAAGGAGATTGGCGAGATTGTAACCGCTTTGACAGGTTTTGCCAGCCGTGTAGTATTTACCCGCCCCATGTATGAATTTAAGGCCGCCACCCCGCAAGAATTACAATTGTCTGTTAATTTGGACGATGACCATATGGAGCAGTATGTGGAGGAAGATTGTATAAAAGCCCTGCATTTGGCACAAAAAATAACACCCGCAGATGGGGTTATCCTCTGCACGGGTTCACTATACTTAATGGGCGATATTAGAAAATATTTGCGACTGCGAGGTAAATAAAATGATTGATTTTCAAAAAGAATTAAAAAAATACCAACCCCTACCGGAAGCTGATGGGGCGGAGGAAGCCGACAACCAAGGTGATGCCAAAGATATGATGGAGCTTTTACAATACCTTTTTGCCAGCCAAAAAGGTAAGGAGTGATGCCCATGGATGCTTATTTACAAAAAATGGCACAGGATATTTCCAACCGCCAGTATAATGCAGGACTTAAAAAGGCGCAGGTGGGGGATTTAAGCGGGGCGGTTGCCATGCTGCAACTTAGCCTGCAAACCAATAAAAAAAATACCTATGCCCGCAATTTGCTGGGGCTTTGCCATTATGCCACCGGGCGCATTGGTTTTGCCATGGGGGAATGGGAAACCAGTTGCCGCCATCAGCCCGAGGGTAATTTGGCAAAAACTTACCTGGAAAATGTTAGGGGCGACTTTCAAAATTTAGAGAAATATGGCGAGGCAACTAAGGGTTACAACGAAGCCCTAGCGTTTTTTAGCGATGGCGATGAGGATTTGGCAGTTATCCGCTTAAAGCGGGCTGTGGAGATTTTACCCCGTTTTGTGGATGCCATGAACTTGCTTGCACTTTATTATCTGAAAGAACAGGACAAAACCAAAGCCGCCGCCATGGCGGAGCGGGTGCTGGAAGTGGATAAGGGCAACGAAACTGCAAAACAGTATTATTTTGCCATTTTTCAAAAGCATTACGGGGAAAAGCCTGCAAGAAGCCAGAAATTAGAGAGCAGGAGCCAAATGAAGGCAGAAAAGCCCGAGGCGGCACCTGCAAAGCGCAACCCATTGGCGGTACGCAACCAAAAAGTTTTTACCAAAGCATCACCTGTGTCCGGGATTGTTTCTGCTATTATTGGCATGGTGGCAATGTTTTTGTTTATGCAGACGTTGATTTTACCGGGAATGCTTGCAGAGCGGGATGATGAAATTGCCGCACTGCACACCCAAATAACCCAGCAACAGCATGACCATGAGCAAACCGCCGCAACACATGCCGACATTTTGCTTGAAACACAGACACAGATAAGCGGCCTTGACAGGGAAATTTTGGACTACCAAGACGAGGTGGAAAGGCTACAAAACCAGGTTGCTGTGGGCAATGCCCTGCATCTTTTGCGTGGGGGGCAACCCGCTACCGCTTTGGCACAATTGGAGAATGTGGACAACACACAGCTGGATGAAGTTACCTTGGCGTTTTACGAAGAAATACGCCAAACAGCCCCGCCCTTGGCGGAACAGGCCTACCACAGCCAAGCCGTTGCGTTTTTTAACGCCGGCAACCGTGTAGATGCCCGTGTGGCTTGGGAAAATGCAGCCGGTCACAGCCTGCCCGGCAGCAATATCGGTGGAGATATTTTGTATTGGCTTGGCCGCATTGCGGAGTTGGATGGCAACCCCGCCTTGGCATTGCAATACTATGAAACCGCACTTGACAGCTTCCCAACCTTCAGCCGCCGCTGGAATGCCCAAAGCCGCCGTAATGCTTTGTCATAAATATTGCGCAGACTGACTGGTGAATGAAAAAGTTTTCAAAATTTGCAGACAAATAATAATAGATGGCGTATATATAAGCAACACAACAAAATTTTGGAGGTAAAATTATGAACAAGTCAATTTTTGGGCTGGATGAGAGATGGGCGGCGTTTTTGGCATATTTCTTCACATTTATCGGTGGCATTGTGGTGCTGGTTTTGGAGAAGGAAAACAGATTTGTGCGCTTTGCCGCATTGCAGTCAACAGTATTTTTTCTGGTAATTTTGGTGGTTAGCTTGGGATTGAGCTTATTATCCAATATTTGGTTTATCGGTTGGATTTTTGGCATTGTGCGGTGGGCTGTGGGCGTTGCAGGTTTTGCTGCTTGGCTATATCTTCTCATCACCGCTGCCAGCAACCGCGCAGTAAAAATCCCCATCATCGGGGATATCTGCTGGGAGCAGGTGCATAAGTAAAAACCAAAATTAAAAAAACACCATTGCATTAAATGTAATGGTGTTTTTTAACGGGTTTGGAATATATCACTACCAAATCGTACCAAGTAATGACATGGTAAGCATTAGGGTTGATATTTGCCGCTCCACTTGGTCAATTAAATCCTGGTCCCACTGGCTTATGTTTATAAAGTTGGCTTGCGGCACAGTGGCACCTGCTTCTGCACCAATTTGGATGGTTATGGTTATGTCGTCAATCACAATATCCTCAAATTGCAGGTTCATGCTGTCATCTTCCAAGAAGAATAAACCGCTAAAACTGCCGCTATCCCGCTCATCTGCAAAGCCAAGGGTAAATGCACCTGTTTCAGGTGTCCATACAGATGAGAGGGTGCCCATATGCGGTGTGTCATTCCACCAGCCGTCTGTGGTTATTGTGATGGTATTTTCATAAGTTATGCCGGTATTTTCCAATGCCCATTCAATCAAGATGGTTTCTTCACGGGTTTCACCACGCCAAGTAGTTACGCTGGATGTTTCCAAAGTCCAAGTATCCAGCGCATGTGCGCCTGTATCCAATGTCATGGAAAAAATGTCATAAGCACCGGCGGCATTAAGATGCCAGCGCACAAGGCGGTTGCCATTGCCGATGTAGAAGTGCATGGTGATAAGAATATCATATTCCGCTTCAACAATATCATCAATTACCCATTGCACTTCTTCCAACAATACCTCAAAGGAGCTTTGCCGTACAATGGGTTCTCCAGACCATTCATACCACCATTGGTCCCATTCGGCCATTTGTTGGGCGGTTCGGGCATCTGCTGTGTCCAAGATAAAGCGCAACTGCTCGTCGGCGGCAATTACGTTATAAAGGCGGGTTAAAAGGCTTATAAGGTCGTCATTGGTTATTTCAAGCGTAATGCGCTCCGCATCAACGCCGTTTATGTTGGTGGAAAGCCTTTCCTGCTCAATTTCGTTGATAAAGTCATTAATCAGCATTATGTAAGGCTGAAAATTGTGCTCCTCTTCCGCACCTACGCTGTTAAGCATAGCCATTTGCCCTGCCAATGTATCCAGCAAGCCGGCGATATCATCCAAATCTCCTTGGGTCCAATCCATAAGACCTGCGAAGTTTTGGGCATCCTCTCTAAAACTGTCAAAAAACACGCCAAAATTGCCTTCGCCTAAAAATGCGTCAGAACCTATTGCAAGGCTGTTTTCGTCGGCAAATGCACGCAAATCAAAATTCATACCAAAAAAACCTGCATCCAAAAACATGGCGGACTGGGCATTTTCCGCATTGCTGTACAAGCGGGCACTTACATCGGCGTTGATGCCGAAAAAGCCGGCTTGGCGCACGCCCACATCAGCAGTAATAACCCCGTCTTGCAGGGCTTCTGCCGCCCTAACAGCGGATATTAGGGGTGTGGTTTCCAGCCTTTGCATAAACTCATCCCCAAAATTCTCGAAGGAGCTGTTTATGGTTAGGGCCGTGCCAAACAAATGGCTGAAAGCAGCATATAAACCGATAGAGCCCACAGCAAGCACAAAAACCAGCACGCCTGCGGCAATTGCAGTTTTGCCCTGCCAAAATCTTTTTTTGTTGGTATTTTCCATTGTAAAACCTCCTATGCCTAATTACTTAACAGACCAATTATAGCACAGATTAGGCATGCCGTCAACTAAATAAAATGTCCCATAAACTTGGACATGATGCAGCCGTTTATTACAAAAGTGCTGTGGAAGGCAAATTGGGGAGTGTATGGTACGGGCTGGTCCACCCGCAAAATAATTTCTGTTGTTAGCATCCCATCCGAATCCGCATCACGTACAAGGATAATAAAATCGCCAACAGGGCTTGCGCCTATCCACTGCACATATTCCAACATTTCGTTTTTGATGCCATCCACTTCATTTTTATGGATTTTTTTGGCAAATATTAACACATTCTCCACTATCACAACCGCACCCCTTTTTGGATGATTATACCAAACCACAAAATAATTTGCAAGGGCAGGCGGGCTGTGTTATAATAAGAACATCAATATTTTGGAGATGAGAATGGACAGCCAACCAAATATAGGCCTTGTACTTTCCGGCGGTTTTGCAAAGGGTGCATACCAAGTGGGGGTTTTTAAGGCCATCGAGGAGTGTTTTGGCGACAATAAATTAAAATACATCAGTGCCTCTTCTGTGGGGGTGCTTAATGCTTATGGTTTTTTGCAAGGCAAGGCGGATTTAGTGGAGCAGGCCTGGCGTAGTTTGCAGTTTAGCAGCTTTTCCAGCTTTACTAAGGCATATTTCCGCTCATCTTTTATTTCTGATTTTGTGGGCAAAATTAGCCAAGATGCAGATCCCTGCCCCGATGGGTTTTATGGCACCTTTCTCAATATTAGTAAGGTTAAACTAAATTATGTGCATCTAAGCCGTGTGGACAAGCGTTATGTGCCTGATTTTTTGTTGGCAAGTGTTACCCTGCCTGTGTTTTCCCGTGCGGTGGAAATTGCCGGCACCAAGTATGTGGATGGTGCCTTGGTGGATAATATACCGGTAAAACCACTTACCAAGCTTCCGCTGGATTATGCTGTTGTGGTGCATTTTGATAATGATAATTATAGATTTGAAAACGAAACCTTTGACAGCAAACTAATAAAAATAAACTTTTTAGACGAGGGCATTATTAAAAGCTCCCTTTCCTTTACCCCGGCAGCAATTGATGGCATGATAAAGGCGGGTTATGAAGCCGCAACCCACGCCTTTGAAAAGGTTTTTAGCCGTGGTTTTTCGGATACGGCATACATACACCACAAAATTAAACAACTGCATGACGGGCGGGAGAAAAAGCCCTTTCGCTTGACGGGGGATGTGGCAATTAATAACATGAACAAAGTTTTGAAAAAAGTTATAAAATAAAGTTGACCCGGTCAATTGATTATGGTATAATGCATTTAATTGGAATCTCATTTTTTCACCAAATTTTAGTGGAATTAAAACAACCCCCTTGGAACGGCTATTCCAAGGGGGTTGAACTTTTCTTTTGGATCAGGCAAGCGCATTTCTCCACTTCGTTTCGAGTGGAATAGGGACATTGTGACATATTTCGGCAACCAACGTAAGATGTAGCCAAAAGCTTTTAAGCAAAGCCCTTGACTATATAAGGCGTTAGGGATATAATGTAAATAAGCGACCAGAAATTGATGAGGTGAAGATATGTTTGAACGACTGCAAGAAATTGAAGAAAGATACGATAATATCGGCGATGATATCAACAAGCCCGAAATTATAGCCGACCAGGCAAATTGGCAAAAACTTATGCGGGAACATTCCATGCTTAGCCCTATTGTGGAGAAGTATCGGGAATACAGGCGTGCAAGCGCATCCTATGAGGAAAGTAAGGAGATGCTTAACGAAAGCCTTGATGATGAGATGCGCACCTTGGTACGGGAAGAATTAAAGGAAAGCCAAGAAAATATGGAAGCTTTTGGAGAGCAACTAAAAATTCTACTTTTGCCAAAAGACCCTAATGACGATAAAAACGTGATTGTGGAGATACGTGGCGGCGCAGGCGGGGATGAAGCCGCCTTGTTTGCGGCGGATTTGTACCGCATGTACAGCCGCTTTGCCGACCGCAACCGATGGAAAACCGAAGTTTTGTCCGTTAACGAAAATGACCTTGGGGGCATTAAAGAAATTTCCTTTATGATAACGGGCAAAGGGGCGTTTAGCCGCCTTAAATACGAAAGCGGCGTGCATCGTGTACAGCGGGTGCCCGCCACCGAAACCCAAGGGCGCATACACACATCTACCGTAACCGTAGCCGTATTGCCCGAGGCGGAGGAGGTAGACGTGGAGCTTAATATGCAGGATGTGCGTATTGACGTTTTCCGTTCCAGCGGAAACGGGGGCCAGTCCGTAAACACTACCGATTCTGCCATACGTGTAACTCATGCGCCCACGGGCATTGTAATTTCTTGTCAGGACGAAAAAAGCCAGCTTAAAAACAAGGAAAAAGCCCTTAAAATCCTAAGGGCAAGGCTTTATGACCTGGAATTGGAAAAAAGAGCAAAAGAAGAGCGGGATGCAAGAAGAAGCCAAGTAGGCAGCGGTGACCGTAGTGAGAAAATACGCACATACAACTTTCCCCAAAGCCGTGTTACGGACCACCGTGTAAACAAAACCATCCACAGGCTGGATGCCTTTTTGGATGGGGATTTGGAAGAGATGACGGAAACCCTGATAACTATTGACCAAGCAGAGAAGTTGAAAATGCAGGGGCAGTAGATTAATTCCCCATTACTTATACACCCCTGTTAAAATAAGCGGGGGTGTTTTGGTATACACTCACTCCCTAACCTGCAACAGCTCCAAAGGCGGTTTTCTTGTGGTTAAAGCAACCCCGATGACCGCCCCAAGCACCGAGCCGACGAGGTATATCCCAGCAGCCGAAAGTATTGCTACTGCACCAAGGCCCCAAGCGGCAAGTACCAGCCAAAGGATGCCCATAAGCAGGCCGCCAATGCAAACCGCAAGCAGCTCTATTGTTAAAATGCTTTGTGTTTTGCTTTTGCCGGTTCCCAACACCCGCATGGTGGCTGCGTTTTTAGCCGATTGCAGCATTAACAACATAGAGAGACCTATTGCAATTGTTGCTGATATTGCAAGTGCAACGGGATACATTAAATCCAATAACAGTATTGTTTGCCCCACAGCTGTTGTTGTGTTTCGCAACTCCTCATCTTGCAGAAATAGGTGCATAGAGAGGTTGCGAAGTCCTCCAAAACTGGCCGGTATCACTTCTAAGGTTTCCCGCACCCGGTCAATTTGGGGATTATGGATAGTATCAACAGCAAAAGATAAAACCGAGTAGGAAATAAAACCTCCAAGTACATATTCCAATGCGGCAGTGGGGATTAAGGAGATGTTTGAGTTGCCGCCCGACAGTATATGGCTGTTGTGTGTGCCTATTATCCGGGCGTGAGCCGTTTCCATGCGGGAGATGTTGAGTATGAAAAAACCAATATTCACATAATCGCCAACATTCAGCCCTTTTTCTTCCAAGGTACTCTGCGGCATGATAATCGGCACTCTGTCACCTCGCTCATAGCCTGCAAAGTCTGCCTCGCTAAATCCGGCACCAAATTCAAATTGGATGGTGTTGCCCCAAAAGTCTGTATTTCTTGCTACAAAGTCCTCAAAACGGTTAAAGCCACGCAGTGTTTCCATTCTATCAAGGTTGCCCATAATGCCTAAGGAGGTATCTATGCCTGACAATTCTTCCCAATTTTGCGGCATGGCTTCCCCGCCCGGGTTATGGACAAAAAATGCACGCCCAAAGTCGGTTTCTGTGTAGATATGGCTTAGAAGATACTTATGTTGCGCCAACATCTCCACAGTCCGCCAGCGAATGGAATTTTCTGTAACACCCATAATGATTTGGCCCGGTTCGCTTGGGCCAATACTCCCTGTTACAATTATGGTGTTATTTAGCCTGTCAATTTCATTTTGGTTGCGTATGCCAGCTTCTTGCAGCCAACCTATGGCCACAACAAATATTAATGCCACAGCAAGCCCAAGGGCGGATTTTAACACATTGCGCCTAATATGACGGAAAACCCAGCCCGCCGCCCCTGCCAATTTTGACAAGGGAGCTGTCGGCAACGGCTTTTCCAGCGCAACAAATTCTTTGAACGCCGTTGTATTTGGGGCATTTTTCATATCCTCATCTATTTTGCCATACTTTTTTAGTCCAAATTGCTTAACAGCCCTAACACTATTCCCTTGCAAAGCAACCAAGGCAGGCGTGTGCAGCATATACCTCACTATTGCCGCCGTAATAATAAAAAGAGCCGCTATTACCACAGCTGTTAAGCCCGCAAGCCAGTACACGCCCAAGCCCACATCAAATTCGATAACCTGCGGTGGTGGTGGGCGCAGCATGGGGTGGGTAATTACATAATCCATTAAGAAGGTGGCGAAAGGCTCCAATGCGGTTGCCACTGCCCTTCTCGCAAGAAGCCACCCCCCAATACCCCCGGCAATTGCTGACGGGATAGCGAAAAACAGCAGGGCTTTTACCATGTGCCATGATATGGTTGCTTTGCTTATGCCCAGTGCCCGGTAAATGGCAAAGTCCTTTTTTCTTTGGAAGGTGAAAACAAAACCAACCAAACCAAGCACCACCAATACCACAACCCAAAACAATAGGGCATTAAATAGGTTTACCATAAGCACTGTTTGGGCTGTTGCCAAAAAACTAAGGCTGTTGGCGGTATCACTCATTATCACTATATTGTAGTTATATAATTCGGGCTGTTCCTGCACCCAAATTAAAAATTCTTGAACCTGTGTGGGGTCTGACAGGGTGAAACTATACCATGCTTCCGCTAAATAATCCGGTTGCGCAAGGCTTACACCGGCGGGGATGGCAGAGGCAGGGGCAAAAACAAAGGTTGCTGGCATTCTTCCAACAAAACCAAGATGGGAGATGGGCCTGCCCCAATAGCTAAAAGTTCCCACAACCTCAAATTCCACAGCATGGCGATTACTGTATATTGTTGACCCTGCAACGGGTATACCAAGAAATGGGATTGCCCCGCTTATATACTGCTCTTCATGGAAATACAGGGTTAAATTGCTGCCAACATACAAACCATGGTATGTGGCAAAGCGACGCTCTATATACACCACATTTCGCCCTTCTATATAATCTTCGTGGTTAAGGGGTCGCCCTTGCACATTGCGTAAACGTGCAGGTTCGCCTGCAAAATCTGCGGAGATTGTAAGGTCGCTTGTAAAAGTAACCTGCATTGACCTTTGGTGGTTATTAAGAAAGGTGATTTGGTTGGGCAAATGCTCAAGACCAGATTTGTTTGCAAAATCCAGATTTTGGGCATTATTTGCTGGCACAAACCAAATCCCTTCTTCTTCATTAATGGGCATCATCACTAATGGGTCTATGGTACGTGTTTCCTGCTCCCATAAATTTATCATAAATGAAGACCCAATAATAAATTCTCGTGGGTTTCCCGTTTGAGGTATGACTATAAAAGGATTTCCTGTATCTTGTTGGAAAATTCGCATAATATATCGCCCACGGAACAAAAATCTTTCACCCGACTGCAAGGCTTGGGCATTTTCCGACCCTATAAGGTCTGCATCAAATTCCATGAACACAATCTGCCCTTCAACCACATGTTGGGGCATGCCTGCATAAACGTGTCCCACCCGCATTACCACCCAATGCACGCCCTGCGACCAAATGGTTTCGTATATTACCCCGTAAAAATACGCATCGGTGATACGTGATTGGGAAGCATCCGGCAAGTCACGCTGCATGCCTAAATAGTCAATAACCGTCATATCGGCTAAAATACCCTCGAAAGTTATATTCCTATTCTCGGTTTCTAAAAATCCACTTTTCCACAAAATATCGGCTACATGTGCAACATCCCCATGCCCGCCATGGGGATGTTGCACAAAGCCAACAGTACGAAAATCGTCACCAATTTCCATGATATGTGCCCGCACGGCCAAATACTCCACTGTGCGCAAAACAAAGGTGAAGGTGCCAAGGGCAATTAAAAATATTAACAAAAATGTACGCATGGGTTGGCGTAGCATGGATTTTATTATAACATTTACATTTTTTCTCATCAAGCTCACGTCCCTTTTGAATAATAAGTCAACGCCTTATCCTGCCAAACTTTGTATGCGGACTTTGCATTGGCCTCCATCCACTCCCTATAACCAAGCTGCATTTGATCAAGCTCCTCCGCCCTTACAAGCCTGTCAGCCAAATCTTCACGATAATCCTGCCATTCCTCCAAAAATAAACACATATTTTGGTTAAAAGTTGCGCTTTTATCCTTACCGTCAAATTTAATGGCACATTCCCATTCATCATGGTGCGGGGGCCTTTTTATGTTTAGGGAAAAATTGAGGTTGCCCATTTTTTCCATGGCAAACAAAAAATCCAAAACATCTGCAAAAGAGCTTATCTGCACCTTGTTTGCTTCGCAGCCGATTAGCTCGGCGGCATTAATGCCCAGGGCCTTGGAAATTTCATTAAGGGTGGCGAAAGATAAATCAATCTCACCCTTTTCATACTTTTGGATTGTGCGCAGGTTTTTACATAGCCTCTCCCCAAATTGGGTTTGGCTTAAACCCAGCTTTTTTCTGCGCTCCTGTATGCGTTTGCCTATGGCGATGCCGTCTATTTCCTTCATAATTAACCTACCCCGCAAAATAAAATGATAATTTATTGTAGCACAGCACAATAAGAATTACAAGTGCTAAATTAGAATTGTAAAGACATGTATATAGAAAATGGGAGTATGAATATGTATTATAAATTCATATTAAAGGGTATGGAGGATTTCAAAAAATGCTTGACAGGTTTGTTTGATGATGGTAAAATCATATAAACCGAGTGAAATAGTTGGAAATGTCGAAAGTGGGTGAGGTAAGGTGAAAATATCAACAAAAGGACGGTATGGGCTAAAAGCTGTGGTAGATATTGGTTATTACACACGGGATGCAAAATGCGTCAGCCTAAAATCAGTATCCGAACGGCAGGCCATTTCGGAAAACTACTTGGAACAGATAATTGCGCCCTTAAAACGGGCGGGCATTGTACATTCCATCCGTGGGGCAAATGGTGGGTATTTTCTCGGCAAAGACCCCAAAACCCTTACGGCGGGTGATGTTTTGCGTATTTTGGAAGGCCCCCTAACCCCCGTGGACTGCCTTGTGGAAAATGGCCCAATTTGCGGCGAGGCGGATTGCGGTAAATGCTCCACCAAATCGGTGTGGATGAGCCTTTTTGCCGGTATTAACGAGCTGGTGGACAGTTTTACCATTGCTGACCTTATGGCGGATTATGAAAACATGTCGGGAGTATTGGGATAATAGGATTTTTAAGGATTTCAGAGAATGCCCTAACTATAAATGAAAATGTGCAGAGAGGAAGTTAAAGATATGATTTATCTTGACAATGCGGCAACCACCCGCATAAGACCCGAAGTATTGAATATTATGACAGAGTTTTTGGCGGAAAATTACGCTAACCCATCCAGTATTTACAAGCCTGCCCGCCAGGCGAAGGCTGCAATTGACAAGGCACGTGAGCAGGTGCAAAAAGCCATTGGGGCGGACAGGCCTGCGGAGGTTTTTTTCACAAGCAGCGGTTCGGAGGCTATAAATTGGGCATTAAAGAGCATTGCCACCCAAAATGCCAACCGGGGCAAACATATTATCACCACGGCGGTGGAACATCACGCTGTTTTGCATACAATCGAATATTTGGAAAAAGAAGGTTTTGAAGTTACTTATCTGCCGGTGGATGAATTTGCCCGTATTGAGGTGGAGCAAGTTAAAGCGGCAATACGCCCTGACACAATTTTGGTTGCTGTTATGTTTGCCAACAACGAAGTTGGTACAATTATGCCAATTGCCGAAATTGGGGCGCATTTGAAAGAGATTAATGGCCAGCGTGGTAAGGATGACAAGGTTTATTTCTTTACCGATGCCATACAGGCCATTGGGCGCATTCCCGTGGATGTAAATGCCTTAAATATCGACCTTATGCCTATTTCCGCCCATAAGCTGTATGGGCCGAAGGGCGTTGGTGCACTGTATGTGCGCCGTGGCGTTAAAATGCTACCCCTTATCCATGGCGGCGGGCAGGAGCGTGGCAGGCGTGGCGGCACGGAAAATGTGGCAGGCATTGCCGCCCTTGGGTTGGCTGTGGAGCTTGCAATTGACGAAATGGATGAAACCGCCAAAAAGCATACCGAAATGCGCCAATACTTGATTGATGGTATTTTGAAGGCGATTCCCCATTCCAAACTAAATGGACACCCCGAGCACCGCCTGCCCAACAACATTAACATCACCTTTGAATTTATTGAGGGCGAAGGGATGCTGCTACTATTAGATTCCAAAAACATTGCCGCATCTTCGGGCTCTGCTTGCACATCAGGTTCGCTGGACCCATCCCATGTGCTTATGGCCATGGGCTTGCCACATGAGATGGCACATGGCTCCCTGCGCCTTACTTTTGGGCAGGATACGGAAAAGGGCGATTTGGATGGGGTTTTGGAAGTGCTGCCAACTATTGTGGAAAGGTTGCGTCAAATTTCACCTCTCTGGGAAGAGTTTCAGCGGGTGGGCAATATTGACATTTTCTTAGGTAAATAATATGAATAAATTTGCAAAAAAGTATTGGGATGAATTTTGGGCAGGCAAGGAAAAGCCCGAAAATGTTGTGGCAGAGCAGTTTGGCATGGAAAACACCCCCATGGCGGATGAGTTGGCCGGATTGATTGTGCAGGGCAAGAAAACTGCCACATGCAGCAACCATGCCCTATATGCCCACTACAACCTACCCTTGCCTGCCGTTGGCGGGTACACCATTATTTTGAACAGTGATGACAAGCCTGTGTGCATCATACGCACCAATAGCATGGAAATTATCCCCATGAACAAGGTTACGGAAGAGTTTGCCGCCGCTGAGGGGGAGGGTGATTTAAGTTATCAATATTGGTATAATGGGCACAAAAAATACTTCACCAGAGAAATGGAAGAAATTGGGCAAAGTTTTGCAGAGGACATGCTATTGGTTTGTGAAAAATTTGAGCTTGTGGATGTAAAAAATAATGGATAAAAATACGCAGGAAAAGATGGTGGGGTGGCTAACTGCTGAAACAATGGAAAAAACTGAAAACCACCGCAAAAACCGGCGGATATGTTTTGATTGACGAGGACTTTTTACACGAGGGCGGCAACCAAGATGACAATATGACGACATTACAGGCAGCATAATGGCGGCGTTGTGGATGCTGAAAAAACTATAAAAGGAGTAAATTTATGTACAGCGAAAAAGTGATGGACCATTTTATGAACCCCCGAAACATGGGCGAAATTGAAAATGCCAGCGGTGTTGGTTTGGTGGGCAACCCAAAATGCGGGGATATTATGAAAATTTACTTGGATATTGATGAAGCGGGCGTTATCCGTGATGCCAAATTCCGCACCTTTGGCTGTGGGGCGGCGGTTGCTACCTCTTCCATTTCTACGGAGATGATTGTTGGCAAAACCGTACAACAGGCCATGGAAGTGACCAATAAGCATGTAACAGAAGCCCTGGACGGCTTGCCGCCGTTAAAGGTGCATTGCTCCCTTTTAGCGGAAGAAGCCATACGATCCGCTTTATGGGATTATGCCCAGAAAAAGGGCATTGTGATTGATGGGCTGGAAAAACCCTGTGATGACCACGACCATCACCATCACGACCATGACCATGATGATGAGGATTAGATTGATTAGACAACGGGCGGATAATATCTGCCCATTTTTTTATAATAGTATATTTGTGTAATATTTTCTAAAAAAGTTGTTGACAAAAAAAGGGGGGGTGCTATAATGTAGGTATCATATGGTTGACGATTAAATACAGCGGTGTGTACAGCCCTGTATCCTAAAAATTATTTGTGTATAGGAGGAAGCTATGTATAAGAAAATTGGAATGGTTGCATTGCTGGCACTTGTTATGGTTATGGGCGGCATTATATCCCCACAGATAACTTCTGCCGACACCACACGGCCTTTGGCAGCATCGCTAAATTTAAGCCAACATAATGTTTCGTTGGATGGATATGTGACTACTATGCTGGTAGAGGAAGCCGGGCTTTCCATAGGCTTGTGGGTGGAATATTTACCAGCTACACAATTTGGCAGCGACTTCTCAATAAGACCCCAAGAAGCAATTCCAAAGCTTTTTGTGCATGAAGTCCGAAACGCCGAAAATGGCGGGCTTTACATAAATATTGCCTGGGTTTCTCTGGATAAGGCTATGGAGGTGCTTGGTGTTAACCTATTAATGGATATTGGCAGACGAAATATTGAGGCATTTGAAATACTCGATTCCATGAGCCTTATGCGTGCCGGAGGGAATGTAAATGTATCTATAAATTTCATTTCCCCTTTGGCCTATTCGGTCTCTGTCACAAATAGAGGATTTGTGCCCGGGATAACAACAATAACCACAAGCGGCAGGCGCTTAAACGGCTCTAATTACATAGAATTACATGGGACAGGGCCACTACTTCCCGGTATGACGGAAGCATCTGCCGGGTGGACCGGTTCTGGCAATGGTGACATTGTTAATTTTTTAACCACCAGCATTAACACCACATTTATTCACCCTAGTGGCGTAAAGGGTTTTGGGGTAGGGGGCGGTGTTGTGCCCAATCCGTTTTCTGTGGGCATTCCCCACTTTTATGGCGGATATGACACCAATTAGCTATCTTAAAATTTTACATAGCAAAGCTGCGCCGTATAAGCGCAGTTTTTATTTGACTTGCAACTGTTTGGCTGGTATAATTTGTAATGACCAATAACGAACGGGGGCTGGAAATTGCTTATTGTACAAAAATACGGCGGCAGCTCCGTAGCTACTTTGGAGTTGATGGAGGCCATAGCAAACCGAATAACAAAAACCAAGGAAACAGGGGCAAAGCTGGTTGTGGTTTTGTCCGCACAGGGCGATACCACAAATAAGCTTATGGGGCTGGCAAACAGTGCAAACCCCACAGGCAGCAAAAGGGAGCGGGACATGCTTTTGTCCATAGGGGAGCAGCAGTCCATTGCGCTTATGGCACTTATTTTGCAACGGATGGGGCATGGGGCAAAGTCCCTAACAGGCAGGCAGGCAGGGATTTTTACCACCAGCCGCCATGGGGATGCCCGTATAAAACAAATTAAAACCGAGCGCATTGCAAAGGAGCTGGACGAGGGCAATATTGTGCTTGTGGCGGGCTTTCAAGGCGAATCCGAATTTGGGGACATTACCACCCTTGGGCGGGGCGGGTCCGACACAACGGCGGTTGCGCTGGCCGCTGCACTAAATGCTGATAAATGCGAGATTTATACCGATGTGGCCGGGGTTTATTCTGCTGACCCACGTATCGTGGCGGATGCTGTCAAGCTACCTGAAATCAGCTACAACGAAATGGTGGAACTGTCCAGTATGGGAGCTAAGGTGCTTGAAAAACGCTCGGTTGGGCTTGCCAAAAAATATGGCGTGCCATTGTGGGTGCTTTCCAGCCACGGGGATGAGGAAGGCACAGTAATTAAGGAGGAATGCAGCGTGGAAGGGATTTTTGTAAGTGGTGTGGTTGCCAATAAAAACATTGCCCGCATCTCAGTATCAGGCATAAAGGACCAGCCCGGCGTATGGTTTAAGATTTTTAATACCATGAACCAATCAGACATAGCCATTGATTTTGTTTACCAAACCAAACATGCAGGCGGCACCAAGGATATAAGCTTTATAGTGGACATTAACCGCCTTGATGATGCCAAAAAAGCCATAGAAGCCAATGCCCACAAAATAACCCACGCCGCCATAACCCATGATACGGATATGGCGAAGGTTTCCGCCGTATCCACGGGCATGGCAACCAACCCCGGCGTGCCAAGCCTTATGTTTGAAGCCCTTTTTGATGCTGGCATTAACATTGATAGTGTGTCCACTTCCGAAATACGTGTTAGTGTACTTATAAACAAAGAACATGCTGACCGTGCCGCACAAGTTATCCACAAAAAATTTCAGGATGAGAAGTATATTAGGGGTTAGTTAATTAGGAGATGGGATATGCAACTGCGTCCATGTGGCGCAGTTTTTTTGTTTGGAATGCAGCATAAAGAATGATATACAAAAAGAAAATAATAAATTATATTATTTTACAAAAAATCCTTGACAGAAGCAGGGGGGGGGTGATATAATATGTATATCATATATGATTGATAAAGGCATAAGCAGTGTGTACAACTTCTTTTGTCGCCAAACAAAGCGGCTTTGGCCGCAAGATTACATAAGGAGGAATTTCTAAATGAGGTTTAAAAATAGGATTTTTGCAGGTGTTTTTGCAGCGGCGATGGCTTTTTCTTCGGTATCTGCATTTGCCGCAGATGCAAATGAACAAATCGGTTTTGAAACTAACTATTCGCTGGTCAACAAGGTTGCTTCCATTACTGATGCGTGCATTGTTATAGTGAGCAGTCTGAATGGGGCAGAAGTTAATCCATTCATCCACAACCAGATTAAAGTAAGTATACAGACGGGAGATGCTTCGCATGCAATTGATATAATGGCTCAGCATGGTCTTGCACTTACTGTTAAAACGCCTGTGAATGCACATGGCGTAGATACCAGATTGTTTCCGGAGGAAATTTTTGACATAACACAATCATCCTTTCATCAATTTAGATATAATAACAATCCTCGATATGGTGCTGATGTATCCGTTATTACTCACGGGAGAGTGAGGGTTGATGGGAATGGTTTTGTACACGGGATTGGATTCCCATCTGTTAGCTTCAATGCAACCCAAACGTTCGGATTTAGGACAGAATTTTCGAATGTTTCTGCTGGATGGCAGGGTTCTGGCGGCAGAAGTATAAGCGTGACAGGTAGCTTTAGAACAACGATAGTTGCGTCCTTTGTTATAGGTGCTACTGGAGTGGAATTTGCACCAAGAAGCTTTAATCACAGGAAATTTTAGTAACACCCAAAACATCAACCACGATAATGCGTGGTTGATGTTTTGGAATTTATGCGGAGGTGACTAACTATCAAAAGTCAAGCCTTTTTTCAAAAATATTTTAAGTCAAAAAAGAGCATAGCAAACAAGCCTCCCAAGGAAGCCGGTTTTTAAGTCGGACTAAATGCTATCTAAGAGCTTCGGGGTCAAACATAATACCTTTAGTTTCTAACGCATAAATCAACCGCACTAACTTCTTGGCGACATGACTTGTGGCAACATCATAAGGCTTACCCTCAGCCATCTTTTTTCTAAAGTAAACGGCGAAGGTTTCGTTATGTAAACGAATGGCACGAGCGCAGTTCATCAGCGCATTGCGTAGATGAGAAGAGCCGCGCTTAACCATGCGTCCTTTATATTCGGTAGTGCCTGATTGAAAATGCCCCGGTTCAAGGCCTGCAAATGAAAGCATTTTGTTTGGGCTATCGAAACGACTAAAGTCGCCAAACTCCGAAACAATGATGGCAGCAGAAACAGCCCCTATGCCTTTGATGGACAAAGTGGGCGGATTTAGCTCTGTGATTATTTCGGTGATACGGATTTCAAGCTCTTCGATTTTTGCATCGATTTGACTATGTAAATTAAGCAGAGTTTCAAGTTCGATGCGATGACACTCGCTAAAAACTCCGACAGTATCTTTAGCCAGAGATTTTAACCTAATAAACTTGTCCATAGAAAAATGGCCTCGTGATTTACGGCGAAGAATGTCATATGAACGGGAGTTCATGTTAGCGATGGCATCAGGTGACGGATAGTTAGCAAGAATATACAATGCCGTCACTGAAAACTTGTTGTTAAAAAGTGACTTAAACTCAGGAAAGATGCAGTCAAGAACATTCGTCAACTGAATCAAATAACGGCTTCTGCCCTTAACCAAGCTGCTTCTAAGTCGTGTTAGCTGCTTTAAGGCAAATCTGGGATAGAACGCAGTGGGATGTTGTCGATATTCTTTTGAAGCGACATAATCAGCAATAGCTCTTGCGTCCAACTTGTCCGTTTTGGTTTTACGCAAAGTATTGCTTCTGATGTGCTTGCTGATGAGAAGCGGATTGATTTCCATAAAATCAAAACCAATTTTCTCAAGAAACAACTTCAAGTTAATGCCATAGTTACCCGTTGCTTCAAGCCCGATACGAATGTTGCCAGTCCCGTATTTCTCTAATTCAGCTTGAAGCAACCCAAACCCTTGGGCGGTGTTGGCAAACGAGAAACCAGCGTTAATCACATCACCAAAGTTGGTTTGAATAAAACAGTCATGTTTGTACTTTGAAACGTCAATACCGGCATAATACATCGGCATACCTCCAAATAATTTATTTGGCACTTAATCGGTCTGCCGCAGGTCATCTGCCAATGTATTCACGTAAATAAAGCGTCTTTGTGCCATAAAATATGCAACATCGCGCTAACTAACTTATCAACAATTAAGACAGAGCCTACGGTTTGAGTCACCTCCAAACAGTCAAGCTGTAGAACAATTGGACAAATCCGCAGTGCCTTGTCTATTATAACAAGCAGGTAGCTACTCCTGCTCGGTATAACCGAAAAATATTATGAAAGGGGAAATATAATGGAGCTATCCCTGGAAAAGGAATAACTCCATTATACGTGATTCGATATCATACATATAGAATTAAATAATTTCACAGGCACGCTTATAATAGTTTGGGAGGCAATTTTTGCCACATTATTACTCCATTGGGGAGTTCATATCGGTGTTAAAAGTTTTACAAATAAAGTAAAATGGCTATGCACCGCTGGTTTTTTTGCACTTTACTTGGCTATTAGATTTTTTATTTTGTCAACAACTTTTCATTGGCGGAATAGTTTTTGGATATTGTTATTAGAAGCTATATTTAGTGTTTTGCGCGCCATGTCCACTCTGGGGCATGTTTTGGCTTTGGTTTTGTTGGTTCATCTCATTATAAAAATCATTAAAAAATTGTATGTGAAAATTAAAAGCAAATAATATCGGATTATCGTGTTTTCTCAGTTTCATAGTGGGGGCGAATCGTGGAAACATCAAATTCAAGAGGGCATTTTAAGAAAATTAGTCAAATGGTTCTATGGAAAAGATATATATTGCTTGCGGCCATATCGCTGGTTATGATAATCACCGCAGTGCTTATTACGAACCGTCCTTCTGAAATGGGGCGGATTGTATATGCGGCGCATGGATGGCATCAAAGCTACTATCGTGTTGATGGTATAAGGGTTTATGGCAATTCATTCACCCTGGATTTTTGTTTGGAAAATAACCCCATCCGGTTCAAGGAAGCCAAGGCACTATTAAACCCATTTGTTGGAAATAATGCATTTAGCATAAGTGCATCAGTTGATATTGGTGGCATGGAAAAAGTTGCAAGCGTTGCATATTATATTGGATGTGACCGCTTGTTTGAAGCGGGCATCCATTTGGTAGGGTATACTGCACTTTATGATATTGTGCACAGCGTGTTTTTCTTTGAAGGTGAAAGGGCGGTTATTGTTATAGATGAGCGTGGCTTGTTCGGCTATTTCGGGGAAAGGCATTTGAGTGTTGAAAGTTTATTTACCAACCCAAAATGATTTAAGGCTGCGTCCATGTGGCGCAGTTTTTTGTTTGACTTGCCTGCCGTGGGCTGGTATAATTTGTAATAACGGAAAGGGGTGACGGAATGGGCTTTAGGGCAAGTGTAGCAGATATTTCTAAGATTGTTAATATGCGACATAAAAGCCCCCATTTGGTGCTGGGGATGCATATTGCGGGCGGCAGGCTTGTGGTGCGTGTATTTGTGGCGGATGCTTGCGGGGTTGCAGTTGTTTGTAATGCCAAAAAAATGCGCTGGCAAATGGAAAAAGTGCATGATGACGGCTTTTTTGAACTTAAAATACCCCGCCGCAAAAACCCCTTTGCTTATCAGCTGGAAATGGATTTTGGGGATGGCAACATATATACAGCCCACGACCCATATAGCTTTGCCCCTGTTTTAACCGACTATGATTTATATTTGTTTGCAAACGGCACCCATTACAATTTAGCAGATAAGCTGGGCGCAAACCCCGCCATCATAAATGGGGTGGAAGGGGTGCTTTTTGCGGTTTGGGCACCCAATGCAATGGCTTGCTCTGTAATTGGGAATTTTAATGGTTATGACGGCAGGCGGCACCCAATGCGGCTGCTGGGGAATTCGGGGGTGTGGGAGCTGTTTATACCCGCCCTTGCCCGCTGCGATACCTATAAATTTGAAGTAAAGGTAGCTGATGGAACTTTAATGCAAAAGGCAGACCCCTTTGCAAAATTTGCCCAACCTGCCCCCTCAACAAATTCATTAGTATATGACGTGGGCGGATTTGTGTGGAATGACGAGGACTGGCTTGCAGGCCGTTGCAAAGGCGGGGCATTGAATATTTATGAGGTAAATTTGGCAAGCTGGCGTAAATCCGAGAACGGTAGCTTTTTAACATATTGCCAGTTAGCCCATCAGCTGGTGGATTATGCAATATACATGGGTTACACCCATTTGGAGCTTATGCCCATTGCAGAATTTCCCTACGACCCCAGCTGGGGATACCAAGTTACGGGCTATTATGCCGCTACCAGCCGCTTTGGCAACCCGCATGATTTTAAGTATTTTATAAACCATTGCCACAAAAACGGCATTGGGGTTATTTTGGACTGGGTGCCTGCCCACTTTCCCAAAGATGCCCATGGGCTGGCCAATTTTGACGGCACATCCCTTTACGAGCATCCCGATCCAAAGCAGGCAAACCACCCCGATTGGGGCACACTAACCTTTGATTATGGGCGCAAGGAAGTGTCAAATTTCCTGGTTGCTAATGCTTTGTTTTGGCTGGAAGAGTATCATATTGATGGTTTGCGGGTGGATGCGGTGGCCAGCATGCTTTATCTCAACTATTCCCGAAAAGATGGGGAGTGGACACCGAATATCAACGGCGGACATGAGAATTTGGAGGCGGTTGAGTTTATTAAGCATCTAAATTCCATCATTTCCCAAAAATTTCCTGATGTGATGATGATTGCAGAAGAATCCACGTCATATCCCAATGTTACGGGGCCTGCGGAGCAGGGTGGGCTGGGCTTTACCCACAAATGGAATATGGGCTGGATGAATGACTTTTTGAGCTATATGACCTTAGACCCCATCCATCGCAAATTTCACCATAACCTGCTAACTTTTGCCATGATGTATAACCACAGCGAAAACTTTGTGCTTGTGCTTTCCCATGACGAGGTGGTGCATGGCAAGCGCAGCCTGCTTAATAAAATGCCGGGGGATTTATGGCAAAAATGCGCCAATTTGCGGCTTGCCCTTGGTTTTATGTATGGGCATCCCGGTGGCAAGCTGCTGTTTATGGGCGGTGAGTTTGGGCAGTTTATCGAATGGGATGAAAACCGTGAGCTGGACTGGTTTTTGCTGGATTTTGACCACCACAAACAAATACAAAATTTTGTGCGGGATTTGAACCATTTATATAAAGCCGAGCCTGCCCTATGGGGCAACAATTTCCGGTGGGTTGATGCGGATAATGCGGACCACTCTATAACATCCTTCATCCGCCGCCCTGATGATGCCGAAATCGATGATGAGCTAATTATAATCTGCAATTTTACCCCTGTGCCGCACGAAAACCACCAAATACCTGCTACATGCAGCTATATAGAAGCCCTAAATTCTGACCATCATAAATACGGCGGCAGCGGCGTTATAAACCCAAAACCCCTAATGCCAGAAAATGGCACAATAACCCTGCGCCTGCCCCCATTGGGTGTAACCATCCTTCGTAAAATACACGAAAAACCTTGACAGTTGCTGCACAAAAAGCTATAATGATGGCAAATATCGAGGGGGTAGTTGTTATGAAAAAATTTTTGCAGGATTTTAAGGAGTTTGCCTTAAAGGGCAATATGCTTGCCATGGCGGTGGGCATTTTAATTGGTGCGGCTTTTCAGTCACTTATCACATCCTTAACGGATGATGTAATTTCGCCGCTGCTGGGCATTTTTGTCAATACTAATTTCGACAATTTGTATATGGAGGTTGCAGGGGCTTATGTGGCATATGGCGCATTTTTAACCTCTGCTATCAACTTTTTCATAATGGCTTTAATTATTTTTATGTTTGTACGCTTTGCTAATAAGTTAACAAAGCGCATGAAAAAGGAGAAGGAGCAAGCGCCCGAAGCCACTTGCCCCCACTGCCTAACAACTGTAAACGAGAAGGCAACCCGTTGCCCTGCTTGCACATCCCGGTTGTGATTTTTACATAGCGAACAGACTGCGAAACAGTGAATGCGAGCCACGAAGTCATTCACTGATTGAGATGCCGTTCGCTATACCACATCCGCCACATCCGCATCATACTTGGGTATGTGCTTGCGCTCGTGGAATTTTTGCCAAAGCAGCAACCACACATTGCGGAATGTAAGTGCAATTGCAATGCCAATCCAAATGCCAAAAACCCCTAAATCTGTAAAAGTTATTATTAAAAAGACTATTAGTATGCGGGATGCGTTGGCAATGGTGCTGGCAATGGTGGATTTGTATGTAACACCAATGCCGATAAAAAAGGCGGATGGGGACTCCTCCATACAATACAGGGTTTGGGTTAGGGCAAGCACCCTTAAATAATCCGCCCCCATTTGTATTTCGTAAGGGCAGCTTAAAAAGATGCCTGTTAAAGGGGCGGCAAAGATGAATAAAACAGCGGAAATAAACACCCCGTAAACAGCCATAACCCCAAGGGAGGTATTGTAAATTTTGCGCATACGCCCAAACTTTTTTGCGCCAAAGTTTTGCCCTAAAAAGCCTGTTAAAGCAGAACCAAAGCCGCCGGACATGGCCCATGCCAGCGAAAGCACTTGGTGGCCAACCCGTTGTGCTGCTATTGCCCCTGTACCAAAATCTGCCACAAAACGGGTTACAATTAGAAACACCACCGTAAAAAAGCCGGATTCTAAACCAACAGGTACGCCCCATTTGAAGGTTTGCTTAATAATTTCCCTATCCAGTTTGCCGATGGGGCGGTATTTTTCAAAAGGCCTGTTTTTGTGCCTGCTCATAACCCAAAGTTTTATTATAAAGTTGATAATGCCCGCCGCCACTGTTGCAAAGCCGGCACCGGCAATGCCCCAGTTAAATACAAATATAAAAATTGGCGTGATGGCAATGTTTAAGCCTAATGTGGCAGAGTTTATGATAAATGCCACCTTGGTGTTGCCAAAACCGATAAAAACCCCTGTAATAACGTGGTTGGCGAAGATGAAGGGCATACCAATGGCGGTTGCTGCCAAATATTGTTGTGCCATGGTGACGACCCGAGGGTCGTCCATGTTAAAAAAGCCGATTAGCGGCACTTGGAATATTATCATAGCCGCCCCATAAAGTGCGCCAAGGGCTATGCCGACCACAAAGGCATTTTGGGCATATTTCTGGGCGGCTTTTTTATCGCCTTTGCCTATGTTTTGGGCAACGCCAATTTGCGCACCCAAACGCCCGATAACAATAAATGCCATGGACAGCCATATATACATGCCCGCCGTACCGGCCGCCGCCACGGGGCCACCGTCATCACCTACAATACGGGAAAGCCAAAACATATCAGCTAAATTAAATGCCATTTGCATAAAACCGGTTGCCATTAACGGTATGGAAGTTTTTATTAGCCGCTGCAATATTGGTCCCTGTGTTAAGTCGTATTGTTTTTTTGTATTCAGAATAACGACCTCCTTTGTATAATTATCGCACAACTTGCTGCCCAAGTCAACAAAATTTTTCTGGACAAGCCTGATTAAAACATGTATAATGGCGATATGATAATATGGGAGGTAAGATATGAAAACGATTTTGTTGACATTTGCTTTATTTTTTTCGATGGCGGGCATTGCCCCTGTTAGCGTAGAAACCTTGGATGGACAAGCCCGAAGGCAAGCTGTGATGGAAGCCAATTTGGAAGAATGGACAATTCTTTTCTTGTCGTGGGAAGTTTTTGATGAGGAAAATTTCCAAGCCCCACCCCGTTTGATGGTGGAGTTTTTAGCAGAATCTTTTACGGATATGTATGCGGATGATTTTGGATTTAACCTACCCGCATTAATACAAGAAGCGGGGTACCCCGCAGAGCTTTTTGTGGATTATATGCTGGAAATAATGACCCATCCCGAATATGCAAGGATTTATATACAGGCATTTGGCATAGCGTGGGTAGAGCGGGCCATTGCAATGATGCTGGATGACTTGATGGAAATTTATCAAATTGGCGGGCCGGAATATCTTGTGCCTTTTTTTAGCTATATGCAGGTGTTTTATGTGGGCACAGAAATGCAGGCCCCGCCCCGCCCTGTGTGGCATTTTACACCACCCACCCGTGAAGAAGTGGAAGACGCACTAAACACCGCCCTTGCCCGCCATGGTGTAGATTTGGCGGGCTATCTATACACCACCCGTGGACATTCTTTGGAATATTTTATGGATTATTTTATGGATTATTTGATGTGGCTTATTGACTATGATGGCCAATTGTTTGCCATGGCTTATGGCCACAACTGGCTTGCCCAACTAATGGACGAAATTGTTGGGGAAATTGTGGAATTTCAGGATATGTGGGTGGTAAGCATCGTTTCTTCTGCCGTAAAAGTTTTGGGTGTGGAGGATGCTATTTACTTCGTATTACAGCTTTTTGACTTAGTTTGGAGCGATGAGCATTTTGACGCCATATACACCAACCCATATCTGGAAGAGATTTTGGCAGATTTTACCGTGATGGATGAAGCCTTTCTTAGCAGGCTGTTAAACATGCCCTTGCAAGAAAGGCCAAGCAATGCCGTTTTATCAACCATAACACAGGATGATTTGGAGGTGCGCCACAGCTTTTCCCCAATATCCGTCCCCATGTTTCTTTTTGAAGGGCATGTGTATGGGGCGGCGATGAATGTGTTTTTTCGCAATGAAAGCGAAAGTGCCGCACACATCAACTTGCTGATTATGGATGAGGCAGGCAACAGCCAAGGTATTGAAGAGGTTGTAGATGCAGGCAGTGATTTTGTGCTCCAACTGCCTGTCGGATGGCACTTGGTGGCGGCAATTATAATACCCACCCAAGGTGATTTTGATGGCAAAATTGCAGGCGAATTTGCTTTTCGCTTTACCCATGGCTCTATTAACCAATAAAGCCAAATACAAAACACCATTACGGGGTTTGTCCGTCCCGCAATGGTGTTTTATATTTTTTGTAATTATCCCGTTAATGGAGAAATTTCCAACCGAGAAAAAGATCGTTGCCCATTTTTTGACTATTCGCTATCCAGATGATGTAACTTGCAATTATTGTGGCCCTACAAAATTATATCCACTTAACAAAAGTATCAAGGTATTTAGGTGTAATGGTTGTACAAATAGCTTCTCCCCTCTCTTTGAAAAATCATCAACAGACTTGCGTGAGTGGTTTTATGCCATATACCTATTTCTAAACGGTAAAAGGGGCGTTTCTGGCTTGCCAAATACAAAGTGAAATCGGTGTTGCCTACAAACAAGATGCCGCAATATGTAAAAATATTCATCATATTCTCGTTGTTGTTTGCGGCTTTTCTCGGGTGTCATAATGACTTGAATGTTAGATTGATGTTGTCAAGGGTATTCCAAAAAACATTCAACGAAGATGGGAAAAATAAATTTGACTTTATAATATGAAAAACTAAGGCTTGACAAAAGAAGATAGCCTGTGATAACTTAAAAGGCAGCTATCTTGCGCTAACAAAAAAATTGCGTGTGGGTTAGCATAAGCTAACTGCAAGCAAAAAATAAATTTTTAGAGGTGTTTTATGAACGACATTACGTTCGCATTTTTGTTGACCGCTATTGCGGGTACAGCAACAGGCTTGGGTGGTCTTGCCATTTTGTTCTTGAAGAAAGCAAGCAAAAGATTTTTGTCCATTTGCCTTAGTTTTTCTGCTGGAGTTATGCTCTACATTTCTTTTGGTGAAATACTGTTAGAAGCGTTTGGAGACCTTGAATATGCCCTTGGTGATGGAGTGGGCTATTTGGTTGCAACAGTAGCGTTTTTTGTTGGCATACTCCTTGTTGCCGCAATAGACAAGCTTATTCCACATAATGATGAAATTGCTGAACTTGCCGATTATGCAGAGCAAGGCAACAGTGATAATGTTACTCAAAAAGAGAAAAAGGAATTAAAGCGCACAGGGGTTATGGCGGCGATCGCTATCACAATACATAACTTGCCCGAAGGTATAGTTATTTTCATGGCGGCACTTCATGACCCTGCATTGGGCATAGCCATAGCTATTGCTATTATGTTGCACAACATTCCAGAGGGCATAGCTACTGCGGCTCCTATATATTACGCAACAGGCAGTAAGTTAAAAGCGTTTTTATTTGCTTTTGGTACAGGATATGTCCAACTGATAGGCGCACTTATAGCATGGTTTTTGATGCGCAATGTATTTGACGATATGGAAGCTGTTTTCGGTATCGCTTTTGCTGTAGTGGCTGGTATTATGGTGTATGTATCAATACATCAGTTATTGCCGGCGGCTAAAAAATTTGGAAAACATCATGCTGTAATGAAGTGGTTATTTGCTGGAATGGCGGTAATGGCGGTTAGCTTGGTTGCTCTTGAATTTGTTTTTTGATAGCTTTACTGTGTTGCTAATGGGAGGTCAATAAGCATTATGCCTTGGTTTAGAAGCAACTATTTTAGGATCGATACAAGGATTGTCGGAGTTTCTGCCTGTGTCCAGTTCGGGGCATTTTGATATAAGGACAGAGGGTAATCTAACCTTTATAATTGTGCTTTAATAAAAAAGCCATTCCAAAAGACAACCGCACTCTTGGTAATTGCTACTATTCCGCTTGTAGTCGTGACGTTGCTGTTTGAAAAGGCATATAGAATCATTGTTTTATACGGTTCATCTATTGCCTTTCGGCTTTGTTATAACAGGCATTTGCGGTTTTGCCCGGCATATCTGGTTCCGGCAGTACCATCACGGCAACAATGGCAGGGGCATAAACCGTGAAAGTGCCGCAAAGTTTTCATTCCTCATGTCTGTCCGGCGGCAATTGTAGCAATGGTATTTAGGGTTAGCTGCATAATTTCAGACCCGGAATTACTTTCAGGGTTAAACTTTGTGAATTTAAGTTTGGGCTTTGTAACAGGGTATATGGCAATAAATATCATGTTGGATATCGCAAGAAAGGCAAAAGTTGAAATACTTTGCCTTTCTTGCGTTTTTGCGTTAGCTGTGCTGATTTTCTTTTTTAAGAAATAAGTGGATGTTTTGGAGGGTGCGCTATGAAATCAAAAACAAAGTTAACTGTGAGCATCTTTGGTGGCAGTAATGCTGTTGTTTGTTAAGTTAAAAGATGGCCAAAATTGTGGCATGTGATTTATAACATCTTCTAAGTGACCATTATGCAATATTGTTACACCAAATGATAAGCTGCATTAATAGCTTATGCATGCTCTTCCGCAAGGTGATGGAGTGTGGTGTAGTTGAAAATATTAGCTTTACTATCAGTGGCAAATATGATACAATATAAGTACAAAAAATTACAAAAAAACTGAAAATCCCCTATTTTATGGGGGAGGGGGGAGAAATTATGAAAATGTACATTGGTAAAATGGTTAAGAAGTTGCGCTCGGAAATGGGCATGAATCAAGAAGAATTAGCAGGACGGCTTTTTATGTCAAACAAGAGGCTTTCACGTATTGAAACCGATAAGGCGAAGGTGGATGTTTGGCAAGCCATAAAAATATTAGAACTTGCCGGTCAATCTTTTGAAGATTTTTGGTTGATGCCCTTGGATTCTTCTGATTATGACGGATACTTGATTTATCGAAATTTAAGAAAGAGTTTGCGTGATAATAACAATGCTGAAGCGGAAAGTTTTTTGGAGCAATTCAAGAAAAGTCCAATATCCAAAGAACCTTTTGCCCAGCAAACCATAGCATGGGCAGAAATTAGGCTAAACAACAATTTAAGCCATGAGAAGCCATAAAAAAATTATATGAGGCATTGCGTATGTCAAACCCAGAGTTTGATGAATCCAAGATAGCCGAATACCGCTTACAACACCAAGAAATACGAATACTGATGAGCATCGCAGTGAGAAGTAACAAAATCGGTGACAAGGATAAAGCGATATACATAACGGAAGCCCTAATTAATAACAGGGAAAATCTCCGAACTTCGGAGGATGATAAAGCAAGCTTCCTGCCTGCGCTTTTGTTCAATCTGTCTAATTATCTTGGTCAAGCTGGTAAGATAAGAGAATCCTTGCAAGCTTGTGACAAAGGCTTAGAAATTTGCCGTGAGTATAATCGCTTTGATCTTACACCAGTATTGCTACATAATAAGGCTACTAATCAACGCATGTTAGGAGAAGAAGAACGCATGTACAGAACCCATCTAATAAGAGCATATCATTCCGCAAATGCCATGGGTCAATTTGATGTGGCCGAAGAGGTCAAAAAAGATGCCGAAGAAAGCTTCGGCATCAACATCATGAAGTTTTGGGATTAACTAAATCAATTATCGCCATCCTCTTTATCAGGATGCTTGTAATTAAATGGTGCCATATTGCATCCTGAATATGAGTATGCAATATGATAATTTAGCGATGAAAATGACAGGACAATAACCGCCGCAACAAGGAGTGTAAAAATACGGCTGGCAATTTTTTTCATATTTTTCATCAAATCCCTCTTTTCCAGTGTTTTTATACTAACCCATACAGGTTACCACATGCAAGCATCAAAATCCATACCGATTTTTGAGAAAAAACGACAATTTTTTCTCAAAAATCGGTATGGATTTTTGTTTAATTTTATGCTACATTTAGAATCCGCATACAATAAATCAACCCCTACGCAAAAGCATTGACATTGGTCTTAGTTTCGGCAATAACCCTGCCACCGGCAATGGCATCATGGATGTTGGCAGGATGAACTTTTATGTGGAGCAGCAGACGACCTTCAACCTTCTTACCCCCCAACAAATCCACTAAACTGCGTAGCGCATGCTGTCTTTACGCTTCGGGGGTCGATGATGGTGTAGTTAGGTTTAGACTTTTGACCAAGTTTAATTTCGCTTTTTTCACCACACTACATGGATTTTTATCATCAAAACGAAAGTGAAGGGGGGGTGCAAATGTTAAAAATTTTAAAAATAATACTAAAAGAGCCGTCATCTAAGATAATTTTGGCACTTTATCCTTTAATCGCTTTGCTGTCGGGTATTTTGCTAGTATATAGCAATGATATGCTCAGAAATGTTTTCAACAACCACATAATGCTATTAGAGTTTAACAACTTTTTATATAGCACCCTGTTTGTAGTTGGACTATTTGTTTCATTATTCCTTTTAAGGGTTGTGAACTCATATATTAAAGAGAAACTTCATCATACAGGTGCGAATAATTTAATTGAGCACTACACAAACAAACTACTAAAAGCAGACTATTCATACTATCACAAAAAAGAAGCACCAGCAATTTGGGATAAGTTAGAAAGGTCTACTATTGGTACAGGGAATTTCTTTGGGTCGCTCATAAGTTCTATTAGTACAATGATAAGTTTTGTTTTTTATGCAATTGTTATATTTAGAATAAATTTATTTGCAGGATTGATAACAATGATAGCTATTCCTATTTATTTCTTTCTTACTGTCGGATTTAATAAAAATTTCATGTCCTTGCAGATGGAGCTGGCTAATAGCATGGGGCAACTGGCTGTGGTGGGTCAAGAACCTCTCGAAAATGTGGTGAACGTAAAAACAAAAAATGCATATGGTTTTTTTGTGAATCGAATAATGAAGATACAAAGAAAAATATCCAAACTGTTTCGTAAGTTCAATGTTTTGTCTGAATATCATAATGGCATAACGGGTCTTGTGTCTGTCGTTGTACCCATCTTGGTATTATTTGCTACATTGCAGGTTTCGGACACATTTACAACAGATATGGGGACAGTGCTGATACTTTATATTAACATACCGCTGTTTTTAAGTGGATTTACAAGCATTTACAAGAAATATATTATGTACAAAACCCACAGACATTTCATAAACGGTCTCCTAGAATTTGACGATATGCCCATAGAACATAGCGGGGAGATAGAAATAAATGACTTTGAAAACCTAGAAGTAAAAGGGGTTAAGGTGCGCTTTGACGATACACGAATTATCAGTATTCCTGATTTCGTTGTGAAAAAAGGAGAAAGAGTAATGATATTTGGGGAGAGCGGAATAGGCAAATCAACCATCTTCAACATTATAGTTGGCATTCATACAGAATACGAGGGCGATATAATAATTAACGGTATTAATTTGCGAAATATCAGCACCTATTCCTTGCGTAATGTTTTTGGTATCGTTTTACAATCTGTCAATATTTTCTCCATGTCACTGGAAGACAATATCTTGTTAGGCATTCCCAATGACAATTTGAATGAATCAGTTAGCCTTGCCAACCTTAAAGAACAAATGGATTTTAAGGTCGACCAGGAACTAAATAACAAAGTTGTGTCGGGTGGCGAAAAATCGCGTGTTGGGTTAGCTCAGACCCTAGCTCGCAATACCCAAGTGTTGATGATAGACGAAACGTTTTCCAGTATAGATGAAGGAATGGAAGAGCGTATAGTTAAGGGGCTTTTTGAAATGCATCCACACAAAACCTTTATATGTATCAGCCATCGCAGTTCAAGCCAGACTTATTTTGATAAATTCGTGGACTTCAATTTATGATTAGAACCCACTTTCAATAAAAGTCCTGTTTGTAGTGGGTGGCCTGCAGGTGCTTGCGAGTAACTCAGAACCCGTTTTCAATAAATCCCCAATCCTGCCGATATACAATGATAAACAGGATGTGAAAACATATGAAATATCGCACCAAATACCCAATGACCTTACCGCCAAGCAATGGAGCTCCATAAAACACTTATTCGAGAAAGGAAATCGTGGCAGTCATTTCCGTACACATAGCAAGCGAAAACTTGTTGATGCCGCACTTTACCTTAACAAGGCTGGATGCCATTGGAGGCAGTTGCCAAAAGATTTTCCTAAGTGGCAGACTGTGCATTCATTCTGCTCCCGAAGCGTAAAGACAGCATGCGCTGCACAGTTTAGGGGATTTGTTGGGGGGTAAGAAGGTTGAAGGTCGTCTGCTGCTCCACATAAAAGTTCATCCTGCCAACATCCATGATGCCATTGCCGGTGGCAGGGTTGTTGCCGAAACTAAGACCAAATACCCCACAGTCAAGGGTATTGTTGGTGGTGCCGGTTTTCGTGGCACTTTCAAGAAAGCCCCAGAAGCGATCTTAGTGAATTTGATTTTGGCTTTGGAGTTTTCGGCAAAAAGAACCCCCCACAAATCGGCGGCCCCGGCGGCGGCAACTGGACTATAATACCAGGACCACCCAGTGGAGGAGCAGGAGAGCCGATAGAATTGACTTAGCAACAAATAAAAATTAGTCCCAATAATCTTTACATACAAGCCAATTATCACAGGAACCAGTATTTAATAATTTCCTAAAAATAGTCATGTAGCAACAAATAACCAATCTCAATATATTCAAGGAGGAATCGCAATGAAAACAAAAATCCCCAAAACCATCACAATCCTAACTCTACTAACACTAACCATGGTCTTCTATGCCTGTGGGGGTACCGAAGTAGAGTGTGGATACAACGACGACGATATCGGCAATTATAATGATTATAAAGCCAAACATGACTATGCGTACATAAGCATACAACCCACAGAAGACGAACTTAGACATCAAGTATCACAACTTTTGATTGAAGACCTGGAATTACTTTACAAAGATATGCGTTCAAACATTATGGCTCTTTCAAATGCAGTGTATAGACGAACCCAGCACGAAGTAGGGTTTGGCATTGATATTTGGAGAAGCATGAGGCGGATTATTGAAAATCTTGAAACTGGAAGCGTGCAGTTTGGTGCAGGTGTGACGGATTTTGACGAGATGCTTGCGGCCGGCTCGCAGCATATAGTTAGTCGATTGAATTTTTAGGTCATAACACATCTGGCCTACTGCATCTTGGGGCATCCACCGAGGGCTTTGCGGGAATTGGGTGGGATGACCACTATGGGTCCATACTCGTCCGTCCGTTAAGAACATATCAATCCATTCAAGAAATTGATACTTCATTCAACCCCTAGGCATGGCACCAGCAAAAGCTTAATAAGTGGCAATATTGCGTATTTAAGAATAGAATCTGCTTTAAATATAGATTTAGACAGAAATAATTTAATGCAATTTTATGAAGAAATACAGAATTATAGCCATCTCATTATTGATATAAGAAATCATATGGGAGGGCATTATTTTCATTTTGCTGACGTGGTAATGAGTCCACTTATAGAAAGTGCCGTTCATGCAACGTATTATCAATTTTTTACAGAAGGAGAGCACCGTGCTTGGCAAATGGCAAATGTGGATGCATTGTGGGACGAATTCTATGAAATGGGTTGGCGCACTATGGAAGTTACGAATTACGAAGCTTCCGTATTTGTATCAGAAAATAACATGATATATTTTAACGAAAGTGATTTGGGCTATCTATCCTATGCCACAAGATTCCGATACACAATTCATCCTTCGTACACAAATTTTCCTTTCAGAGGCAAGGTGTGGTTGTTGATTGACGGCGCACAATCAGCAGGAGTAGGGGCTGCCATATATGCCGAAACATCAGGATTTGCAACAACGGTGGGCAGACCAACAGGTGGCGTTACACATGCGGAACGAACTTATTTGAGATTGCCAAACTCTGGGGTGTATGTACATGTAGATGTAGGTTATATCGTAGATGCCAATGGCCGCTCTGTGGTAGAATTTGGATGGCCACCCCAAATACCCAGCCGCCCGGGCTTGGATGCTTTGCAGACCGTACTTGCTTTGATACAGGAGGGCTATGGGCAATAAAAAATCAGAAAATTATCGGGGACTGGTTCTTGGTGCTTACAGTCCGTTCATTTCAAAAAACAAAATTGAAGAGGAATGAGGTGTGTCAATTTTTCAAAAATTCCTTCTGATATTTTAGGGTGGTAGGTGTTGGGCCGAGCGGTTATGTGAGCATGATTGGATAATTTTGAGATTTGTAGGCATAAAACAGAAAAAGGGGTGAAGTCGTGGCTTTATTGCATAACAATTTAATAATAAATAAAAACAGCGAAAGATTTACACCTTTTCTAATCAACCTACTGTCCGGAAGAAGGCGATTGCTTAAAGATGATGAATTTCAACTCATAAAATCCATGGCATTAAAACAGGACTTGGCGGACTATACTGAGGATGAGTTAATTTTATTCGGAAACTTAAAGGCGGAGAAGCAACTTTTGGAAGAGAATGAACGCATAATGATTGAAGAGAAGATGAATGATATAGGTTATTTTCATACAAACACGGACATTCCTGATGAAATTGAATTTTCAATTCACTTAACGTGGAAGTGCAATATGAGTTGCTCCTACTGCATTGCCGGCTCGTATGTTGGCAATGATTTGACCATAACGTCAGAGCATGTGGATAGCATCTATAACTTCTATCTAAATTTTATGAGCGAAGCTGAGCTTCAAGCAAAGGTTAAGAGCATTGGAATATCTGGCGGCGAACCCTTGCTGAACTCTGAAACTGTTGGTGCCCTGAATTACATAAATAAAAAATGGCCAAATGCTAAGTTAGGAATACTTACAAATGGTGTGAATTTGTTGAAATTCTATCAGCACTTACCTTTGAGAAATATCGAGGAAGTTCATGTTTCTTTAGATGGCTTAAAAGAGACTCATCTGGATAGGTGATACAGTAACGAAAAAGTTTCACCAGATATCTACGATAATATAATAGGTGGCATAAAAAAACTTTTAGAAGATGAAATTTCAGTAACGATTAAAAGCTGCATTGATAAAAATAATTATAGAGAACACCAAGAATTTAAGAGCTTCTTAAAAGAAGAGGGTATTACCACATCATCTTTTTGTACACATCAGAATTCTCATATAATGGACTTTAATAATCATTTAAACATAGATGAAAACTCCAATAGCGTAGAGGACATACGAAGAATAAGGGAATTTGTCTTTCCTGACCTTGCCTACATGCCACCTTTTTCTGACCTTGCTATTTTATATCAGATGATGAGTCGAATAAGTGACGAACCTTTCATGCCAAAGCGCATGAGGTGCAGTAGCGGCTTCTTATCAAAATACGCATTTGCACCAAATGGAAAAATATATTTTTGCACCTGCAACACTGCGAGTTCAGGAATGATAGGAGAATATTATCATCAAATGTCAATCGATAACTCTGTGATATCTGGGCTTGCGCACAGGAGTGTGATGCAAAGTGATGAGTGTAAAAAATGCCCATATAAATTTGTTTGTTTGGGTTGTTGTCCGAAAAACTCAGAAGGACAGCTTGCAGATATGACAAAGATGACCTGTGGTGTATTTGGGTTTCCTGAAATTTTAGATAATATTGAGTTTGACTACCGCACAATTGCAAATGTCAAAAATAACTCAGATAGAAAGGTGGTTTGACCATGAAGAGATTTTTGCTTTCCACTCTGGCGTTCTTCATGTTGCTATTTTTTGTTGCTTGTAGCAACAATGAATCGGAAGCTGATGACTACAATGACAACCACGAAAACGAAGCGAAAGCTATAATGGTGGTTGATATCGAGTTTAATAATGCCAATCCAATAATGGCTCGCATAACCAACTATGCTGTAACAGCACAAATCGGAAACAGAGCTTATTTTTTTCATGATGCTGATGAAGCTGCCACAGAATTTGTTAATATTGCAGAAGCCATAATACTGCAGCTGGAAAATTACATAGCAATACCATACTTTCGACTGCAAATTTATAACACACCTAATCCTAAAAACTATCGATTTAGCCATGTGGAGATCAGTGTAAATTTTGATAACAACGATACCTTTGGATGGCTCGCCAACCAACTTTCCCGTAACCACTTGCCCATGTGGCTGTCGGTAGGGTTGGAAGCTTACGTAAAAACGAATTTAGGCATTTTTGCACCAACCGACAGTAGCTTTTTATCAGGTACTCATTTTAGCGACTTATCATTCGCTCCTAATATGCAGCGAACCACCGAAAGAAACATTGCTATTAATATGGCTTATGATTTTACAAGCCACTTATCGGAATCAGACATACTATTAGATCTTGTTGCATTGTATCAAACAGGTCATACGTATCAAGCAAATGAAAAAGCATCACGGCATTTTTATAACCACTTCGGGTGGCATATGCACACAGCCATGATAAACATGGTCAACTCAACGATTGCGATAACAAGTGGAGTAGATGTCATAACCTTCTTTTTCAATTGCCTGAGCGACATACCGCACATTAATGATATTGCAAACTACATAGAATATATACGCAATGCGATTGATTTTACTGTGGATTTTATGGCGCAGTTTACTGATTTTGAGGCTGGTGATATAAGGGTTGATATTTACTATGATGAGGAAGCCACAATAGCTTTCGCATTTAATGACTGGATAACCATAAGAGGGGCTTTAATATTAACTGGATGGCTCACGAAGTGGTGCATGCGGTTCTATATTGGGTGTATAGCCAGCAGGGTATTCGTCCACCCCGTCATCTTGAAGAAGGATTTGCCATGTATGTTGATTCCATTTTTATCCTTTCGGAAGAATTTGACCATCAACTTGCCCATTTGAGCCATCTTGAAAATGAATTTGGTGAAAATGCTCTCAGAAACATGGTCAGTAAAGAGATTGACTTTGCTTGGCACTTTATATCACACTATCGTCTAACCCGAATGGATTATTACTACACGGGGGATTTTGGGCATCGCATCCCATACTCAGAAGTGGGGTCGCCATACCACATCCCAGCTATTAACAGGCACGAAACGGCTGCTTCTTTTGTGATATACCTTATACACACTCATGGCATCGATAGCTTTGTACATGTACTTTGGGATACCCACAATTTTTATCATACATACGGAAGGGATATACATGGTATGGTTGAAGAATGGCGGGAGTTTTTGCACTACTTTGTTGAGAATCATGAATATTATTACGAATGGGAATCGATATCCCAAAGCTTTTGGGGATAATCATTAATTCATTTGAATGTTTACGGATCAGTTGTACTTGAAACCAAGAAAATATGGGGTTGACCAACTCATGCAAGCACTTACAAAGGAGGAAAAAACATGAAATCAAGCGATCAAATGACATCTATAATCGACTTAATGTGGGAGCCAGAAGAAACAGTGGAACTATTGTCCCCTACAATGACGCAGCAGTGTATGGATATGAGTTGTTATCCTGGCATTACACTCCCTTGGCTGTGTATGTCATGTTTTCCAATGAGCAGTAATCGAAATTGGATTTGTTAGTTAAAAGCTGAGCAAAGAAGCTGCTGCGTTACAAATACATCAGCGGTTGGTCAACCCTATATTTTCTTGGTTTTGGAGGATGTAAAATGGAAAAGAGTTTAGATACAGCAAACTCAATAACATCTATCATCGACTTGATTTGGGAGGTAGATGACGTAGCAGAAGTGGTTGTGCCAATGATGAACAAGGCTTGCATAGGCAATAGTTGCAGCATGAATACAAGGTCTCCACAAAATCCTCCCGCTTCCACCTTGGGCGGGTCCTCAAGGTGCATTAAATCCACAAAAAGGAGTGGCGTTCACATGAATGTAGCTAAAATTTCATCAAGATTAAAGTGTATTAGTAGGTTGCTTATTGCTATATCGGCATGTGTAGCATTAATACTACTATCTGCTTGTAGCGAAGAAGCTAATGTTGCAGAACATTACAACCCAGAACCCACTATCATGGTAGAATTTGTCGAAACAAACCCCATAATACAGAGAACCACAGGATATACAATCACCACACAGGTGGGTCGCAGAACATATCTATTTGAACAAGATGACCCAGTGGCTAACACCGACTTCATTAATACCGTAGAAGCTATAATCAATGGACTGGACCAGTTTATGGACATACCATACTTCCAACTACGTATACGTCACACCACAAACCCGCAAAATTACCATTTTTCTGCAACAGAGATTAGCTTTAACCTTGACAACGACGATACCTTTGGATGGCTTGCGCATATTTTGAGCCGTGGCAGTATGCCCATGTGGTTGTCGGTTGGATTAGAGGCTTATGTTAGGGCAGGATTGGGGTTGTTTGCGCCTGCTTCGCACAACCCTTCATTTGCATTGAATAATTCGGTATTTTTGCCTTATCTCTGGGGCACGGAAGAGCACACACAAGCTATTAATGCAGCTTATCATTCAGTGGTAACAAATGGTCACTTAGAAGATGTTATAAATCACATGCCACAATTTTGGCTATCTTTCAATTTAATAAACAACAGCATTACTGCCACCAAAGATATGCTCACAGTAAACTTTGTTTTTGAGCATATCGGCGACCTCATATCTCTTGACGATATTGAGCAATATATAGCTTATATATCCGATGCCAAAATGTTTGTAACAGACTTTTTTACTCAGCACAGGAATTTTGAGCTTTCTCCGATAGAAATTACCATAAATTATACCAACACCAACACTTTTCCATTGGACATGTCGCTTCCTCGACGAATTTACATAAATGATAAGAGTTATGTTTCTGCAACGCCCGCACTGTTGGCTCACGCAGTGCTTTTGGATATTGATTCAGAAAATTTGCCAGTTGGTGCATTGCGCCATGGGATTTCCAACTACTTAAGAATCAACTTTAACGCTTCTGATAATTTCACTCATGTGCTGCCTCATACAGATGCCGGCGATAGAAGTAAACGTCAAGAGCATTATCGTAATTTGCGTATTAATGGGAGTCACGCTTTAGCTTACAACCATTTCGCCAACGGTTATCCTAACTATTTTAGTTACAACTCCAGTGCGGGTAATTTTAATATCGGCACTACCGATACTGCCCATTCCTTTGGCTTGTATTTGATAGATACATATGAAGTAGAATATTTTTTGGATGCCATATGGAATGTTGAAAATTTTGTAAATGTTTATGGTAGGGATGTTCACGGCATGATTGATGAATGGATGATTTTTTTGAAAGATTTATTCAGCACCGAATAAACTAAGGGATTCTAAGAGGAGTATAGGGTTAGCTAAATTTTACTTACACTAAGGAGGAATTGAGTATGGACTTAAAAAAGATTGAAATTTTGATTACACCGGTCATCGACCTTATATGGGAAGTTGATATTATTGAAAACACAGAATTTTTGCCAACCAACATGGTTGTAACTTGCATGGATATTAGTTGTGGTGGTTTTGGTCTTGTTTGTGGGGGTTCCTGGAAAACCCCCATGTGTCGCCCGTTAGGTTAATGTTACAAAAGTAGTTTAACTTTTTGGAGCAAAACCCTATACTACTCTGGGATCTAATAACTTCAAAAACTTCGAGCAACGGAGGTTTGGGAATGAAGCTTATAAGGCATGTAATTCCAGTGGACATAAACAGTGAAGAAAAGCTGATGATTAACTCCTTAAACGGTATTATTGATAAAATTAGTGTACCTGTTTATGAAATCTTTCGAAAGTGGAGAGGGGTTGAGGAGATAGTTCCCGAATGCGAGGTGGAGGTCGCCTTATTTGAAAGCCTCAAAATGCGTGGGTATCTATCAAATAGCTCAAAAGATGAGGATGTTGTGAAAGAGAAACTTGTAGCTCGCTTACGGGAAATAAGCACCAAGCAAAGAGAGGCGTGCAGGAGCATCACCTTTATCCCTTCATATAACTGCAACTTCCGATGCCCTTATTGCTTTGAAGGAGAAAACACTCTTAAAAAGGGAAATTATGACACCAGATCAAGTGGATGCCGCATTAGAATTGGCTGGTGAAAACTTGGAAAGCGTGGGGTTTTTTGGTGGAGAGCCTTTGTTGGCATCCAATAAAAAAATATTAGAATATATTATATCAAAAACCAAAGGGAAAACTTTTAGTATCACCACCAATGGATATCACTTGGAGGAGTTTTTTGAAATCTTGTCACCACTAAAATTTTCTGAAATCTTGGTTACACTGGATGGAGGAGAGGACACTCACAATAGTCGTAGGTTTTTGGTGGGCGGCAAACCGACATATAGCAAAATTTTGAAGGGTATTGAAAAGTGCCTGTCAAATGGCATGCCCATATGCATTAGGATGAATCTGGAAAGTAGTAATCTGGAAGAAGGTCAACTCTTGCAACAAGAACTTATGAATAGATTCCAAAAGCATGGAGGATTGGTTTCATTTGAAATGGGAACCATTTTTGGAATACCCGAAGAAGACAAAGTAAACATTCTCACCCAGCTATATAAAACAGATGCTATATGTTCGCCAGAAGAAAAGCGAAAAAGAAATAGCATGGTGGGTAGATTTAATCCCATAATAAATAGCATGACCATAGGCACAAAGCTACGACCAACATACTCATTTTGCTCCGCTCACATAAGCAGCTTCATTGTTGATCCCTATGGAATGATATATGCCTGTCTCCCATCAGTCGGCAAACCCACCCTATCCATCGGCACATACTACCCCAACATCGAATTTAAAGAAAAAAGCATTTACACCCGCAATATAGAAACAATCTCCGAATGCAGAGAGTGTGTCTATTCATTACTTTGTGGCGGGGGTTGCCCTTTGGGAGTTATGAGATGTGAAGATGATATAATGAAACCGGAGTGCTTCTCCATTAAAAACCAAGTGCATAACATATTGCCCAGGTTTTACAACATTAACGAAGATGCTAAAAATAAAAACAAAGAAACCAAAAACCAAAACCAGCCAGCAAAAGCTTGTTCTTTGTGATTAAGATTTTAAGTGGAGACTACCTATGATGACAAACGCCCTAATATTAGCTGACATTGAAGGTATCATCGGTGTTAATGAAACATTTGGTGATAATGCCGGTGAATTGTTCACACAAGAAGTGGAGCTATGTATCAATGTCCTGTTGGAAAACGGCATCCACAAAATCACTGTTTGCGATGCCCATAACAAGGGGGACATGATTTTACCCAGAATTACCGAGGGGCGTGATAATGTCAAGCTGGTTTCGCAAGTCCGCAGTGTTTGTTTTGCAGAAAAGTATGACTTTGCAATAATGGTTGGATATCATGGAATGGAAGGCAGCCCCGGCATTTGGCCCCACACATACCGCTATGATATTAAGCAGACTTCTATTTTCGATAAAAGATTAGGAAAAAACATTCCCATTGGCGAGGTGGAGATTGGTGCCAGATGGCTGGGCTTTCATGGTGTGCCGGTTATTTTTGTATCTGGTGATAGAGAGGCGGCTTACGAAGCCAATCAATTCAACCCATACAGACAAGCTTCTTGTATAAGAACACTCCTTCAAACCGAAGAAATAAAGATTGAAGTTTTGCGTGATAAATTAGTGCAAGATCTCAAATCATCTTTAAAATTGGACTGGGATTTATGCTTGTCCTGTGATAATAGTCCCATTCTGGTTGAGTTTTACCACTCTGAAACCGCTGATGCCTTAGTGGCAAAGGGATATACCAAATTCATCAACGTAGATGGCAGCGAGGGCATCACATTCAAAAGCTGTTCTGAACTTGTTAGCGAAATCCATCACATAGCCGGCCTCTTAAATCAAATCGGATTTGAGGTGGAAACCGCCAACATCGCTTTCTTAAAAGAGGTACGTGAATTAGCTAAAAATCTTGATAAAGATGCAGTTGCAAATTCGGAGGCCGGGCCACTACTTAGCACCAGCCTTACCCTGTTGGACAAGGTGGCTCGTGATAAAGTTATGGTGATTTTGAGGAGTATGGTGAATGGAAGTGTATAAATCAATCCCCCAACACCCCAACCCGAAAGGTGGTAAATTAAATGACAAAAAACAAAAACAAAAACATCAACCCAATAGCCCGCACCGGCCTCTTAGTTCTGGCGATGGTTCTTTTTCTATTAATACCCACAAGTTGCGGCAGCCAAAACAATGAAGATGAAACCCGTTTTGTCTTAGAGTCCGACTGCCCTTATCTTTACGACTTCCATTACTTAATACGGCTTATGGAGGATACATTTCCTCACTTTGGTGTAGTGTATAGAAATTTTGGAGTGGATGTGAGACAACTGGCAGATGAAGCCATGGAGCGCATCGCAAACCATCCTG
Organism: Defluviitaleaceae bacterium; assembly: GCA_009779935.1. Taxonomy (GTDB): domain Bacteria; phylum Bacillota; class Clostridia; order Lachnospirales; family WRAX01; genus WRAX01. Next base: position 71,841 of record WRAX01000005.1, read on the forward strand.
GTATGGACGACAATATTCTTTTTGATGAAATTGCAGACCTTTTTATTCCACTTTTACCAGTTGTTCATGCGCAGCCCTTATTCTACCAGACCTTTCCACTCTGGAAATACAGATTTGGAGGAGCTGGCGTAGGGCAACTAATAAGCGAAGGTAGTGCATTCAATGCAAATACTTTTAACAATGTGCGTTCAATAGAATTTTATGAACGCCAAAGGCAAGCCGGATGGGACATGACACCACAAACGGAAGAAGCGTTCGCTTTGCGACCTGCTATACACACTGACCTTGATAATTTTCCTGTACAACCCGCATGGAATCGAATAGCAGCCACCTATATAATCGAAGAAGGCAGAATTGCTTATATGAACATACCTACTTTTATGCATCATGGCGCAGGCGGAATAGAAAGGGGAAGTTTGTTTAATTTCTACACAGAAATACAGGATTACGAGCACCTTATTATAGACATTAGAAATAATGGAGGTGGATATACCTTTTTTTGGGAAAATAATATCATGCTACCACTATCGAACAATGCGCCCGTTGTACCAATATATAACTTTTTCCCCCAAAGCGAACGTGGCTTAAAGTTTGCACAAATTTTTGCTGATGACCACTACCAGAAAGGTATAGGAGCAGATTTGGTGACCTCAGAGTCATTTTCTGCCAATTATGCATATCCTATATCTATATCAGAGTTTTTAAATGATAGGCAATTTCCATACCTAAACCAATCCGACCTACAATACTTAGGATATGTGGTCCCACTTACCCAAAGTGTAAGAAATCTAAACCCCATGTGGTATGTGCCGGAAATACCTTTCCATGGTCAAATATGGCTTTTGATAAATCCCGTAAACGCTTCATCTGCCAGCATGTTTGCCCGCCACGCCAAAGATTCTGGTTTTGCCACTTTGGTGGGGGAGCAAACAGGTGGACATTTTGGTGCTGGGACACTTCGTATTTTCTTCCCCCTACCCAACACAGGCATTATTGTAACTTGGGATGTAGGCTACAAAACCGACCAATACGGAAGATCATGGGAAGAATTTAGAGTAATGCCCCACCACCAAAACATGCCTGGTATGGATGCGCTTGAAACTGTGCTTTTTCTTATTAATGAAGGGTATTGATTGAGTAGGTGTGGGATGATGAATTGAACTCCAAAATTATACCACTATGTAAGTGGGTACTGACTTTATCGCTTATGCCATGGTATAATTCCGTTAAATTCTATGAATGCAAATATACTTAATATTAAGAATATAGTCACGGAGGCCAAACCCCATGAAACCCCTAACCCTCTGCAAACCCTATCTACTGCAACATAAATTAAAACTAACCCTATACATAACAATAACCCTATTAGCCACTGCCATATCCATCCTAACCCCCTTCATCATAGGTAACTTCCTTGATCACCTAATCGAAGGGGGTGATGTGGGGGCTATTTTGCGTTTTTGTGCAATATTTGGTGGGTTGGGGCTTTTGCGTATATTCAAAAACTACATAACATCCCTTATATACGTTAGGATGCAAACCCAGATGAGTTACAACTTTCACCATGATATCACAAAACACATCCAAAGCCTTTCACTCTCCTACACCAACAATCAAGACAGCACCTATCTAAACCAACGCATAAATAGTGACACAGGCAGCCTGATTGTATTCTGCATAACCATCCTTAACAACGTACTGGTAAACCTAATTATGATTATTGCACCCTTTATCATACTGCTAACCATGAACTGGTTTATTACGGTTTTATTGGCCGGCTTTCTTTTGTTATATGCCGTCTTATATACGGCCTTCAAAAAACCCATTTACAATGCAGGGTTTCGCTTAAAAGAAGCGCAGGGTAAGTTTTTCTCCACCCTTTTTGAACAATTAAAACACATCAAACTCATTAAAACAAACTCCATACAGCCCGAAATTAGCCGTAGGACTGATAGTGGATTTGTAAGATTTAAGGCGGCAGCTGTTCACAACCAAAAAGTAAGTTATGTGTACTCCGGTATGGATGGATTTATATCCACACTCGCACAGATCGCCTTATTTGTGGTTGGTGGCTTGCAGGTGCTGTCCGGTAATTTCACCATAGGTATGTTTACCATCTTTACCAGTTACTTTACCATGATTTTGGGTTCCAGTAGATATTTCTTTGGCCTTGGGGCTTCTTATCAGCACACCCTTGTCGCTTATGATCGGGTCAAGGAAATATTGAACCTTAAACCCGAGGGTGGGGGTAGAAAGATAATTGACAGTGTTAGCAAGATACAAGCAACTGACCTAAGTTTTTCTTATGCGGTTGGAGATACGAGCCACAGTTTAAGTCAAGACCAAAAAGAAAGGCGAGAAGGAAACAACCGGAAAAAAGATGACCCTCACGAGGGCATTAACTCACATAATATCAAAAATCATAATCCAGCCCTAAATTTCAACGAAACAGGCAGCACTACCAAAGCGAATCCTAAGGTGAACGACATCATCGAAACAAAGCGAAAAAGGGTTCTTGAAGGACTTAGTATAGAACTAACCAAGGGTAAAATTTATACCCTATCCGGCTCAAATGGCTCGGGCAAGTCCACGCTTATCAGTTTAATGATGGGTATGTATGCTGATGAATATGATGGCCGTATAACCTATGACGGCACAGATATTAAAGACATAGACATGATTGCCGCAAGAAGAAGCCTTATTGGATTTGCAGAGCAAGAACCTACACTGATAAAAGATTCTATTTTGTTTAACCTTTGTTTTAATGAGTCGCTCGATTCTCTTTGTTCATCAAACCAACGCATCAACAATCTGGACAAGCATATGCAAACCCTTGGGATGAATGATTTTATTGATAAAAACGGATTGCATTTCCCGCTAAACGAAAGCAATACCAACACCTCCGGTGGAGAGAAGCAAAAAATATCCATCTTAAAGGTACTGTTAAAAGACCCACCTGTTATGATTTTTGATGAGCCTACATCTGCACTTGATTCTGATGCCACCGAAAGGTTTATGGGATATTTGCAGGGTATTAAAAGTAATAAGATTATTGTTATAGTTACGCATGATGGGGTTGTGGAGGAGATGTGTGATGAGAGGGTTTGTTTGTAAAGAATGGCAAGCGTGGCGGTGTTAGATGCACAGACCACATCCCCAACTCAATGCCTCACCTCAGAACCCAAACTTGATGTCCACGCCCACGCCGTGTTTTGTGTGGGCTTGGTATCAGTAGTTATACCCATAGATACACCGCATTATAATGCTTCTTTTTGTATTGTCTTTGACAGCACTGGATAACATTGATTGAAATTTTCAGCATGGATATACTACCGGTCATCAACCTGTAGTATATCCACAGCACCCTTAACAATATCGCAAACATCCCACAAGGTGTCGCAGTCCAAAACTTCCAACACTTTATACTTACGGCTTGAAAGGTCAACGGCTCGCACTTGATCACAAAGAACATACCCTGTTGTAGCAGTTTTTGTTAGCTTCACATGCATGATGTTTTTTCTGTATGTGTTGGTTATTGGGCATATATAACGGAAATTGAACATTTATCAAACTTTGAAATTTTAAGGTAGGCCATACTCAACTTGGGAAATATACCGTGCCGCCTTAATCGACTTTTCGACTTGTAAAAGGCATCAGAAGTTATTTATTGAGATTATTGACAACCTAAACATTGAAGCCGAACAAGTAAAGGCATAATAAAAAACGCAGCAACTTCTGATACTGTTTGCTATTAACCGCAAACAGTATCAGAAGTTGCTTTTCTATTCAAAACCACATTTAGCGAACAGGTCTAATGCAGTTGTTGCATTTTGTTAAAAATCCTGCGAAAAGAGGGACTGTAAAAGACTAATATTCTCACAGCATTGTCATCACTAACATAAAATGTACAAGGAGCTTTCTTGCAGGATAGGGCATTTGCCTTTTGTTGACCCCTCTGACTTTGCCGAAAACCACGTGACCACGTGAAGCCGTGGCTTTTCGGCTTGCAGATGGACTACCCAAGGGTCAACTGCTAAAATTTCATTATATAAAGGAGGTGCAATAAATATGTCCAACGAAATGCCTATTTCAGTATTGATTAGAGGTGACACCCACATTCTTTACTTTGATGATGGCAAAATTGACGATGACGGCAATATAGAAACGGCCTATATACGGGTCACCCAAGGTGTTCTTTGTGCAGGCGACAGCGAAGTTAAGGTTTCTGTTAATGACTATATTTCTAAGGCAGATTGGATATTACTTAGAGAATATAGACAAGCGGCTCAAAACGACTTTCTTAGGCGTGATACCTTTATTGATGTCAGCGAGGAAGTTAAAATGATTGCTTCGGGATATATTGAGAATAATGGGCTTGCCCTTGAGGGTGTGGAGGATTTGCGTGGTGCTGGGCTCATCCTTAATTATCGCCCGAGCAAAATCTTTCCTTGCGATTGCGACGATGCTGGATTTTTTGGAAGAAGGGTTCATCTTACCGGCTTTACGCATACCCAAAAAACACCGTGGTTTTACAGCGGGATATCAGACAGGATAACCCTTTTTGTTTGCAACAGGGGCAAGGATGATGTGATGATTGGACTTGAAAGAAGTCCTGATTCGGCAAGTATCATTAAAGATGCTCAGGAGATATGCGTTGGCCCGGGGCAAACCGCAGAAATTACTCCTTACAAGTTTTCGCAGTTTATAAGGCTTACAGCAAGCTCTGAAAAAAGAAGGATAAACTGCGAGGTATGGCATCAAGCGCAGCTAAAAGTCTGATAATTTGTATAACGCCCCATTTTGAGACAAGAACCCTTTTGCATATACAAGCATAGTATGTACTACAGTCAAGAAAAAGGCTGAAAACACAATGCAAAAGGAGGTGAAAAAGATAAATTCACTTGTTTTTAACACAACTGCCGAAGAGCTGCGTACCAGTGTTTATGGCTATAACCAAGGCACAAGCACGTTGCAGCTGTTGCAGTTGAATAGCGATGGAGAATTGCTTGTTTCGGGAGATTTTAGCCTGTCAAGTAACGTAACAATCGCAAACACGCTGCTGACTGTGTTGGTGTCCGGCAATCAATTCACAGCAAACACTCAAACGCTGGATGGTGTAACATCAACAGGCATTGCTCTTGCTGCAACGGATATTTCGCAATTGAAAACAGCGACCATGTTTGTTGACAACACAGATGCCAATCCGATTACTGTAACTTTGCAATTAAGCCCTGATGGAACAACGTTTTTTGACGACCCCCATTATACGGATGTTGTAGTAGACGGAACAACTTCTACTATTATGGTAGTCGGAATCTTTGCACAGTATGCACAAATCGAATATGATGCGGGAGCAGGGGCTACATTCGCTGTGTATTACAATGGGCAAGCGTAGGGCAGCAACCAACACTTTTTTGAAATTTGTCTTGCAAGGAGGTGAAATAGAAATGTTTGATTTTGAACGTGAAAACAGACACGGAAGAGAGCGTGATGCCGTGCGTGAACATGAGCATGAATGCAGACACGAACACAGGAATGAGCATGAGCATTTTACAAAGCACAGAAAGGTTTGCACTGTAGAAACAAGCGAAGATGTGACCATCACAACACCTGTCATGCTTAATGCTTATGTAGATAGCTGCAAAGTTGAAATTGAGTGCAGAGGACACGATATAATAAGAGAGTCTTCTCGCAGACCAAATCACAGCAGGTTTAAAATACGCCAGAAAATGCATGTACACATCCCTATTGACTTCGTTGCTGAATGCAATGTGGGTGAAGGTCGAGTGGATTTCGATTTTGATGAGGAGTAAGTTTAAGTAATATGTACAGGCGGGCTGCTGAATGATTTTTAGCGGCTTTTGCCTGTACTAAATAAAGAAGGTGATAATTATAAATACTTTAAGCTTGTGCATGATAGTTAAGGATGGCCAAAGGTATATTGAGCAATGCATTGAAAGTGTTTTGCCCGCAGTTACGGAAATTATTATTGTTGATACAGGGTCAACAGACAGCACTTTGGAAAAAATAAAGCGCTTTAACCCGTCTGTTTATCATATGCAGTGGAACAACAACTTTTCAGATGCAAGGAATTTTTCGATAAAATATGCAACAGGGGATTATGTAATCGTTTTGGATGCTGATGAGGTTGTGTATTCTGAAGATTTACCTAAGCTGGTTGAAGTTATGAAAAACACCAGGTCAGACTGCCTTACTGTGCGGTTTCACAATCTTACTGATGAAAATGACGATAACGTTTTTAATATGCACGAAGGCTTGCGAATTTTCAAAAATGGGTTATATCGCTTTGAAGGCGCCATCCACGAGCAGCCTGTATTTAACCTTACTGATAGAATACCTATTACAGAGCAGTCAGGAATCAGGATAAAGCATTACGGATATTTAAAATCTAATTCAGGGGAAAAGAAATTTAACCGCAATATGACAATCTTAAATGAAGTGCTTGAAAAAACCCCAAACGAACCCTTTCATTTATTTAACATGGGAAATCAATACATGAGCACGGGTGATTACAATGCCGCTTTAAAATACTATGACAAAGCGCACGAACTCAAAGATATAAAACTTGCATACTCTCCACACTTGATATTTCGCAGGGTATCGTGCCTGAAAAATCTATGCAGGGAAGAGGATGCCTTAATTGCAGCAACCCAGGGGCTAAAACTCTATCCAGCTTGCACAGACCTTGAGTTTCTTCGAGGTTTGCTCCTTGCTGGCATGAAACGATACACGTTAGCAATCGACAGCTTCACAAGATGTGTAGAGATGGGGCAAGCACCACCTAATCTTTGCTTTTTTCCAAACACCGAAAATATCCGCCCCATGATTGAACTGGCAGAAATATACAATATCATGGATGACCATCATAGGGCTTTGGAATATTATTTGAGGGCTATAAAAGTCGATGGCAAAGCCTATTATCTGATTTATAAGATTGCCGCCTCATTAAATAAGCTTTTTGCAGATAAGTCCATGGTTTATAAAAATCTTTGCAACCTGTTTGCTGACAGTAGCTATAGACCAAATGCAATAGTGATGACTGACGCATTGCTTAACGAAAAACTATTTGAACAGGCCGAGATAACTTTGGATACTTGTATGAATAGCATAAATGATGATGACCCAGAAGAAAATGCGGACATTATTTTTCTTAGAGGCAGGATGTTATTTTATGCCAAAGAATATAATTCGGCATTTCAAAGCTTTAGAGATTATATTTGTACAGACAAGACTAAGGGCATACTTCCAAATATGGAGAGCAGAGCCAGAAAATACATGCTTGCGTGCGGTTTGCTATGTAACGATTGCCGTGATTTTTCCATCACTTTAAAGGAAGTGATGGATGATTCGATAGAGAAATCTGTCTATCACGCATTTTTAGAAGCCGCCAGCAGCCCTCTTGATGATAAAGCCCTATGCATCATATCGCAGGTTCTATCAAATTTACTGGCCGTTTCAGAATATGATGTATTTGAAAAGGCTCTAAACATACTGAATATAGTCGAAAGCAATAATATTTTGCTGCGCCTTTCTAAAATATATTTTAACAATGGCTTCCACGATATGGCCGTTAAAACGATTTTGAGGTCAGTAAAAGAACTCGGCACCCTCGACTCAGAAGCGATCATGATTTTAAGTAAGAAGTTTGCAACGTGATGGTTTTTGGATGTGTATAAGAGTTAGTTTATAGTTGCCTATGGGCTCTACAGTACTCATTGCTACATCAATGCGCTGGCCACATCCCCGAAAAGTCTCAACAATAAACCCAAACACAACAAAGCCCAAATACTAACATCGAGCTCATCGTATCGTGTAAACACTCTCCTATACTACTGAACACACCTAAAAGTTGTTCAATATTATAAGTTTGGTGGTATTTCCACCACGATAACGACCTATTGACTGACTTCCGCTTTTTTAAGCTCCGCTGGCATTAGGATGAGCCTCGATATTCAAGGGTTCTAAACAATAATTTTGAATTGTGTACGCCATTGGAATTTTCACTTACCACCCATTCCCGGAAGAACTGGGCATTACGGAAAGTGTAGCGAATTTCGTCCAAAGCGGCTTCTGTATGGCGGCCGCTGTCTTTGTTGGCAATTAAGCTTGGGTTGTTAAATGGGCTCATCCATTTATGGCTGATAGAATCAGGCATATGACAATCCGCACAACTAATACCAATTCCAATTCGAAACATGAAAAAGGATATTTTGAAAATCGCAGGTTTCAGTGCGTTTTCAAAATGTGCTTTTCCATGATTGAGAATGGAATTGGTATAAATGCCATGCAGATGGGGACTAAGTCGTTATGCACAGCACCCCTGCCATAAACGGTTTCAAATTCCGGATGCTGCATTTTAATTTGGCGCACACCGCTGCGTGGGTTTGTGTAATCTGCAAAGGGGCGTCCGTTCGGCATCCTTGTGATATTGTTAAAATAGCATAAAACATCGGTTGGATGCATGGTTTGCATATTGGAATAGGTCAGGATAACTTCCCAAGTTAACGGGTCAAAATGATATTCCACATGGCATTGGGCGCAAGTGGCAGACCCCGGAGAAACCATGCCAATATTCGGCAAAGCGTTAAAACATACTGCGCCATATTACATCCTCAAAATTAACCATCATTAAGCTACAAATCATGGCAGGGGCAAAGCTTTGCCCCTGCCATGATTTGTTCGCAAGATATATGGTGGAGGATTGCTATTGGCGCAATGTTGCACCAAAGGCTTCGGCTGTGGCAGCTAAGATTTTGTCCATGGCTTTGGTGGCTTCTTCATCGGTTAGGGTGCGGTCGTCAGCTCTAAATGTTAAGCTATACGCCATGGATTTTGTGCCGCTTGGCAGGTTTGCCCCTGTGTATATGTCAAAAAGGTTAATCCCACGCAGGTATTTGCCGCCTGCGTCCTTTATTTTGGCGGACAACTGGCCGTGGGTTATGGCATTATCCACCACCAAGGCAATGTCACGCTGGATTTGTGGGTAGCGGGGCAGGGGCTTATATGCTTTAATCATATTTGCTTGGTTGCGCAGTAAATCAAAGTTAAGCACTGCCACATAACAAGATGTGCCAATTTCGTAATTTTCTGCCACTTGGGGGTGTATTTGGCCGCAGTAGCCCAAGTTTTTGTAGGCGGCGGTGCGTCCCGGGTGCATAAATGGCAGGCTTTTTTGTGGCTCAAATCCAATAGTAGGCTCTTCCAGCCCAAAGGTGTGACCAATAGTTTCAAGCACACCTTTAATGCCGTAAAAATCCACGCTACCAAAGCCGCCTACCACCAAATACTCGGTTTCTTTGGGTAGGCCGCCACATTCGCTTGGGTGATATACTTTTACCAGCTCAAACAGGCGTGTTTGTTGGTTTCTGCGGTTATAATTGGTGGCCAGGGCCGTTAAAACGCTGTTTATTGGGTTTGTGCGCATTATGCCGGTGTCTTCACCCAGCGGGTTGATGATGCGCACGGCATTGCGCAAGGGATTATCAACGGGAATCAACAATTTGTCAAAGGCTTTGGGGGATTCAAAGGCATATGTCAGCATTTGGGAATAGCCCAGCGCAACCATGGTTTCCGTAAGTGCATCTTCCATGTGTTGTTGTGCTGTTTTGCCGCCTACATTGGATGATGCCGCCACAACTGTGGGTATTTTATCATAGCCATACATACGGGCAACTTCTTCTGCTAAGTCCTGCCAAATCTCTAAATCATAACGGAAGGTGGGGATGGTGGCGGTATTGCCCTGCACGGCTATGCCCAAACGCCCTAAAAACTCCGCAATTTGCGCCCTGTCAACATCGATGCCAATAAGGTCGGCTATTTTTGCCGGGTCAAAGTCCAGTTTGCGCACTTGGCGTGGGGCGGGATAATTGTCCACAAGCCCGGGAACTATATCGCCGCAGCCAAGCTGTTCTACCAGCTCCAAGGCACGGTTTATGCAGGCAAGGGCAAGGTTTGGATCCAGCCCCTTTTCATAGCGGCCCGATGAATCTGTGCGAAGTCCCAGCCGTTTGCTGCTACCACGGATGTTTACCCCGTTAAAATTAGCAGATTCAAATAAAATGGTTGTGGTATCATCCACAATTTTAGAACCTTCGCCGCCCATTATGCCTGCAATGCCCACGGCACGACTCTCGTTGGCGATAACAAGCATGTCTGCATCCAAAACCCTCTCTACCCCGTCAAGGGTGGTTATTTTTTCACCATCACAGGCATTGCGCACGATTATTTTGTTGCCGTTAATTGCACGTATGTCAAAAGCGTGCATGGGCTGCCCCATCTCCAACATCACATAATTGGTAATATCCACAATATTGTTTACGGGTCGCAAACCACAAGCCATAAGCCTTGCACGCATCCATTGGGGGGAAGGCTCAATTTTGACATTCTCCACAACTGCCGCAACATAGCGGCTGCAAAGCTTATCATTCTGTATCTCAACAGCAACTCTATCCAAATGCGGTTTTCCCAATTGATAATCGATAATCGATAATCGATAATTAAGCGTAGCAGCAACTTCCCTTACCAACCCATGGATGGAGAAACAGTCAGGGCGGTTTGTGGTTATCTCAAACTCCGCCACATCCTGCAACATGCCAAGGGCTATGCGGGCATCGCTGCCAAGCCCAAGCTTCGGCGGCTCCGAGAATATGTAGATACCATCCTCGGGTGCTTCGGGATATTCGGCACGGGTATGCCCAAGCTCTTCAACAGAGCATAGCATGCCTTCCGATTCTTCACCCCTAATTTTGCCTTTTTTAATTTTAAGCCCATCTGCCAAATTTGCACCGTGTAGGGCAACGGGTATATAGTCACCTACGGTTAAATTGGTTGCACCTGTTACAATTTGCTTAAATTCGCCACTGCCAATGGCAATGCGGGTTACAATCAGCTTGTCCGCATTGGGGTGGGGGTTAATCTCCTCAATACGCCCTACAACAACCCCTGTAATGTCCGACCCTAAATGGTGTATTTTTTCCACCTTAGAGCCGCTCATGGTCATTTTATCGGCAAAATCGATTAGGGATATGCCGAGGTTGTCTATATCAACAAAATCTTTTAGCCATGATATGGGTAAATTCATAATACTCCTCCTATGGGCGGCAAACTTAGCTGTCTTCGCCCAAAATTTCTTTATAAACGTCCTCAAAAACTTCTTCCAAGTATATGGTTAAATCATCAAATAAGGTTGTTTTTAGGCTTTTGGGTGGCAGCGGTTCACCTTTTTGTTCCAACTTCTCGGTTTCGTAATTGGTTATTATGGTATAAAATTCATCCATTACCAAGTGGCCATTTTGTTGCAAGTAAACCTCCACAGTAAGGTTGTTTACATCCACCAACCAATACTCTTTAACCCCGGATGCGCCGTAAACTTCTTTCTTTCGCCCCCGATCATAGGAGCTTGTTCGGGGGGATAAAATTTCCACAACCAAATCAGGTGCGCCATATATGGCATTTTTGCCTTGGTACTTGCTTTTGTCGCACACAATGCTAACATTGGGCACATAGGTGTTTTCTTGATTTAGCTTAACATCTGTGTTGTCGGTAAAAACTTTGCAAGGCTTACCCTTCAAATGGTTGTGGAAAAGTGCGAAAATATTACCCTTTACAATATTGTGATAAATACCGGGACTTGGTGACATTAGCGTAATTACACCATCAACAATTTCCCATTTGCGTTTGTGATTGTCCTCACAGTGTTCTTGATTTTTCAAAACGGCCATAACAAAACCTCCCTAAAACTGTTTTAAGAAGCGTATATCATTATCAAACAGCAGGCGCATATCGTCGATATTATAGCGTTGCATTGCTATGCGCTCCAAGCCCATGCCAAAGGCAAAGCCGCTGTATTCATCAGGGTTAATGCCGCAGTTTTTAAGCACATTGGGGTGCACCATGCCGCAACCCAAAAGCTCTATCCATCCTTCGCCCTTACAAAGGCGGCATGTGGGCATTTTGGCGGCATCACCCCCGCAGCCAAAGCAGGAAATGTCCATTTCGGCAGATGGCTCCGTAAAAGCAAAATGGTGGGGGCGGAAGCGGGTTTTAACATCCTCACCAAACAAGGTTTGGGCAAATACGGTTAATGCACCTTTTAGGTGGCCCATGTGTATGCCTCTGTCCACCACAAGCCCCTCCATTTGGTGGAAAACGGGGCTGTGGGTTGCATCAATATCATCCGAGCGAAAAACCTTACCGGGGGCCACGATGGCAATGGGCAACTGCCCCTCTTCCATCTTACGTATTTGTACGGGGCTGGTTTGGGTGCGCAATACATGGCCGCCCTCCACATAAAATGTGTCTTGCTCGTCCCTTGCAGGGTGGTGGGCAGGGATGTTAAGGGCTTGGAAGTTATGATAGTCAGTTTCGATATCGGGTCCTGTGGCAATTTCGTATCCCATACCCGTAAAAATATTGCATAACTCCTCTATTATCATGGTCATTGGGTGTTTTGTGCCAAGGATGGGTCTGGTTCCGGGCAATGTAACGTCAATAAACTCACTTTCCATTGCTGCTGCCATTTCTGCCCCTGCAAGGGTGGTTTTGCGTGCTTCTAAGGCTGTTTCCAACTCCTGCCTTATGCTGTTGGCAATTTCGCCCATTTTTGGACGTTCCTCCGCACTTAATGCGCCCATTCCCCGTAAAATTTGTGTCAACTCACCCTTTTTGCCAAAAATTGCCACACGCAGCTCGTCCAAATCCCGAAGGGTGGTGGTTTTTTCCAAGTTTGCCAAGGTTTCGTCTTTTATCTGCAATAACTTCTCTCTCATATCATCCCAACTTTCGCATTTTCCATAATTCTAACAAATGGTGGGGGATAAGTCAATATTTTCTTGACATCCAAGTGGGTTGTTGTTACAATTTGGGTATATCATTTTTGCGGAGGAGCTTATGGAGCAGGATATTAGGAATATATTGCAGAGCCTACACGGAACCATTTTGCGGATTGACGGACAATTAAAGTCCGTGAAAGCAAGAGAAGCTAATGAGGAGATAGAAGCCTACAAAACCAGTCTTTATCAGTATTATTTTAATGAGAAAGGTAATGCCCTTAATCACATTTACCATATTTTAGATGTACATTTTAAGAATGCGATAACTTATGAAATTAATATTTTGATGACTTTTGGGGATGCTGAGGGCGTAGAGCATGCAAAGGAAGCTGCAATCACATCCATGGTGTTTAATGGGGAGGAGCTGGCGGAATTAGAGGCTTTGCGCAGTGGACAACCTGTGGGGGATGATTTTGCTGCCCTTGCCATGGGGGAACTTAACCGCCTTGCCGCCTTAGATGCCGCTATTCGCCACCGGGCGCAAATGGCGCAAATGGATGCTTATAATTTGCGGGCAAAAATTGCCCAAACCATCCCCGCCATCGAAAAACCGGCCACCGAAAAGAAAAGTGTGGAGCGGTACATAGGTTTGAACATTTTAAATGCCGTGGGGGTTTTGCTGTTTATCATCGGTGCAGTTGCGGCGGTGCGCCTTGGTTACACATGGGCAGGCTTTGTGCTTGGCGGTATATTTTTGGTGGGCGGTGAGGTGATAAACCGCCGCAAAGCGGGCATTTTCTCCCTTGGCTTAACGGCGGGCGGTTTGGGCATTTCTTATGCCACCTTGGCCATTAGCCATTTTGTGCAGGGAAGCATTTCAATTTTCCCTTTGCTAATAATTGGTTTAGCCATTTCGGTGCTGGCTTTTTACTTGGCTACACGGTATAAATCCCAAACATTGCTTGCCATCACATTGGCGGGGGGCCATATACCCATTTTCATTATCCTAATAGATTTTAATCATATGGCTCTTGAAGGGATGTTAATTTACCTTGCCGTATTTAACTTTATGGCTTTAATTGCAGCCATGTACAACAACTGGCCTGTGCTTGCGGGTGTTTCTGCGCTTTTTGGCTGGTATCTGTTTTTTGGCGTAATGTTCCAAACGGATGTGTGGCGGTTTGCGGGGATTGCGGCAGCCATACTTGCAGTGGTTTATGGGCTTTTGAGCCTTTTGGCTACACGCAACAAAAGTGCAAAAGCCTTGCCCGTTGTTCTTTTGGTGGCGGCAGGCTGTTTTGTTGTAGCATTTGTGGTAATACAAATGGATTATATGTGGATAAGCCCCGCTTTGGCAGTGCTTGCGGCAGGCTTGGCAATTGTCGGCATTGTTAAGGATATACGTGGACTTGTTATTTCGGGTGTTGCCGTGGGCGGTGTTGCCGTGGCATGGCTTTTAACTGCGGACATGCTTGTGCTTTTGATTAGGTGGCCTATGAACTGGTTTTACATCACCATCCAAGCTGCCACAGTTACATTTGCAGGCGTAGCTGTACTTGTGGTGCTTGCCCTGCGCAACCAACTGGAAACGGCTGCACAAAAGGCATATAAATACATAGTGATGGTGGGTACATGGCTTTTTGGCGTGTTTTTGGCAATTAGGCTGGTTGATGATTTTGCATACCAAAGTCCGATTTCTACAGGGTATTTGGGTTTTTCCACAATAGCCATTGTCACATTGATATATGCTAAAATTTTGCCAAAAATACCCAGGCTTGGCGGGGTGGGTACGGATGTTATGGGCTGGGTATTTAGCATTATTGGCATGCTTAGCATCTTTACCCTTAGTGTATTTTGGAGGATAACCACAGGTTATGTAACAAGTTATCCGGAAGATATTGCCGCTATTGCCATTAGCATATTAATCGTGGTTAAAGGTTTTGGTTTGTTGGCGTTTTGGGACATTATGCGCCGTGCCTTGGCAAAGGAGAAGGATGGAAAGCGATGGATGCCAATAATTGCACCTGCCTATTTTATGGTTGTTTTTACCGCAACCGTGGTTATGGATTTTGGGCTGGGCTTTTACAGCTTTTGGATTAGCTTGGTTTACATTGCCACAGCACTTCTTTGGACAATTTTCGGTTTTGTAAGGAATTTTGCGCCATTACGCCGTGCGGGTCTGGTGCTTGCCTTGCTTTCGGTTGGCAAACTATTCCTTTTCGATTTGCACCGGTTGACGGAGGAGTTTAGGGTGCTGTCCTACTTTATAATGGGTGGGGTGCTGGTTGCCATATCCTTCGCCTACCAATATTTTAGCAAGCGTTTGGATGCTACGGCCATTAGTGAAGTGGACGAAGCCCTTTCCAAGCCTGGGGATGAGTGAGAGTGATGGGCGAAAAATATAACAAGCGCAAACTTAGAAACATCTGCCTTTTAGGTGGTTACCACCAAATTGTTGCTTATTTGGCGGGGGTGGAGGGCGGCAGTGGTTTGCTGGCGAAGTATAGAGCCGTTTTTGAGGGTGACAAATGTTTGATAAATGCAAAAGAGCCGGAAGTGGCCGCATTTTTGCGGATTTATGAAGATTACTTGAAATGGGCACTAACCCATCAAACCACAACAGACCGGTGCAAGGCGTTTCTGCTGGAAAAATTACAAACCATATTTGCCCATGTAAAAGACTGGGACGAGTTGCAAACTGCCATAGTCGTATTTTTGGAGGGCAAGGGCTATCATGCCAATTTTGGCGTTACAGCCCCTTATCCCACCCTATATCTATGGAAACGGCAAAAGGTGAAGAAAATGTCAGTTCGCCTGCCCCATGGCATTGCGGAAATAGACGTTTGCGCAATGAAGGGGGTCGTAACCCGTGGTTGGCTTGGTTACTTGTCTTTTGATAAAATAAGTGCAGGCGGTTGGGTGACGGCCACGGGCTGTAACTATTTTACCGATAAGTACAACATGCTGTCATCAGACTTTAAGGTAAGCTTGTTAAAACATGAAGCCCAGCATTTTTATGATTTGGAGCAATTTCCGGAAATGGAAAGTGCCGATTTGGAGTATCGTGCCAAGTTAGTGGAGCTGATTTACCACAAAAAAATACAAAGGTTTTTTGGGCTTATCGGCGGCATGGGGGATGAAGATGGGGGCGACCGCAAAACCAATCCCCACGGCCATGCTAATAGGAAGATTGTGGAAGCAATGTCAACCCGCAGTTTTGGGAGACCCCTGGAAACCGACCAAGAGTTGTGGAAGGCAGTAAAAAAGAAAATCCCTGCCATGGCGCAGAAATTGCTGGATGAGGATAATAAGAGATTAAGGGGAGAAGTTTAATGAATGCCTATATACTAAAAATCATTGCGATTGTGGGTATGGCCTTGCAACATGCCGCCCTTGTGCTGGGTGATACCATTCCCACAGTTTTGCACTTTCCTTTTCAGTTGGCGGGCGGGTTTACCTTCCCAATCATGGCATTTTTGCTGGTGGAGGGTTATCGCCACACCCGAAATGTAAAGGCCTATGCCCTGCGGCTGGGTATTTTTGCCCTTGTGTCCCAGCCTTTTTATATGTGGGCGTTTGGCACATGGTTTGGATTTAATATTATGTTTATCCTTGCAATTGGTGTGCTTTCACTTATGTTGTATGACTATACCAAGGGCGGAGCCCATGCTTGGGTGTTTTGGCTGGCTTTTGTGCCTTATACACTAATTAGCCTTATGGCGGATTGGGGCATTGTTGGCCCTGTGATGATTCTGTTATATCATGTAGTTAAAAAAGAGGGGTGGCGGCGCACCCTTTCCCCTGTAATTGCCGGGGTTTACAACTTTGGACTTATTATGCTTATTACCGCCCTTGCGGTTTTTGTGGAATTTGTATTCCCCGGGGCTATGGGTGCCGCTGTGGAAGGTATGGGCGTTGCTGTGGTAGACCCGCTTATGGGCTTGGCAGGCCTAATGTTTCCTGTTGGTTCCATTTTATCACTATTTTGCCTGCGGGCTTATAATGGGGAGCGTGGACCGGGTATGAAGTATTTTTTCTACGCCTTCTACCCCGCCCATCTTGCCGCTTTGGGGCTGGCTACTTGGTTGCTTAGGTAGAAATTCTTTGATGGCGCATTATGGCGGGTTTGCAATAACGCTTGTGTGGGTGCTTTTACGCCAATTTCAAAATAAGCATATCAACATCCACTTTTGACTCGAAAGATTGCGGTATGGGATTGACTTCCGTTTTTGTTTGAAGGATTAGGATGCCGCCTAATGGCTTTAACAAAACTAATGCGAGCCTTGCACTTTCGCTTTGTAAAACCGACCTTTCGGGTCGCTCGCCGAAAGCGAGTGTATACTCAAACAACCTCAAAACAGTATCACTAAACTTGTCTTTTTATCCGATTTACTGCGTCCCAAGAACCCGCACATACCTCTGGGTATGCACGGAACCTCACTCCTTGCAATCGAATAAAAATCCTGCGTTTTCTGATACCGTTTTGGGATTGTTTGAGTATAAGACCTGGGATGACGAGCATGGCAGGGGGTGCATGGTTTACATGCTTACTAATCTCACTTCAACAAACCCTGTCCAAGTTACAATTTGCGCAGCTTGGACAGGGTTTTGTTGAAGTATTCAGGCTCGGGGGCTTCAAACTGCATTTGTGCGTTTGTTGTGGGGTGGATAAACCCAAGCAGGCGGGCATGTAAAGCTTGTCCTTCCAACCCAAAGGTTTGTTTTGCACTGCTGTATACCGCATCGCCCAGTACAGGATGGCCAATGCTTGCCATATGCACACGTATTTGGTGGGTACGCCCTGTTTCCAGCCGTGCAGTTATTTGGGTAAAGTTCTGTATATACTCCACCACTTTGTAATGGGTGATGGCTCGCTTGCCGGCGGGGTCTATCGCCATTTTTTTGCGGTGGATTTTGTGGCGGGCAATTGGCGCATCCACTGCACCGTCTTGCTTGATTCTGCCATGGACAATCGCCATATATTCACGGTTTATGCTGTGGTTTGCAAACTGCTGTGCAAGGTTTGTGTGGGCGTGGTCATTTTTGGCAACCACTAAAATCCCCGATGTGTCCTTATCGATACGGTGCACAATGCCCGGGCGGGCAATGCCGTTAATGCCCGAAAGGGAGCTGCCGCAATGATGCAGCAGGGCATTAACCAGCGTACCTTCCACATGGCCGGCGGCAGGGTGCACGACCATGCCCTTGGGTTTATTTATTACGATTAAATCATTATCCTCAAAAACAATATCCAGCGGGATGTTTTGGGCGGCATAGTCCAGCGGGGCAACTTCCGGTAAAATCAGCTGCACCTCATCCCCTGCACGCAGGCGGTAATTTGCCTTTGCGGGTGCGCTATTTACCAACACATCCCCCGCCAAAATCAGCTTTTGTGTATTGTTTCGGGTAAGCCCGCCTAAATTTTGGGCAAACACATCCAAGCGCATGCCAATGTCTCCGGCCTCCACAGTCCTATACATCTTTTTTGCGCTTCCATTTCATTTTCTTCATATCCTCCTCTTTAAGGAAGAAGGTTAGCACCGCCATCACAATAACGGGGACAACCACAAAAACATCCGCCACATTAAACACCCAAGGGAAAAAACCGTCAAATGCGGTTATCATAAAAAAATCCACCACGCCGGTTTCCCTAAACAAACGATCCACAAGGTTGCCAAGTGCGCCGCCCGCAAGCATAAGGATGGTGAAACGGTAAGCTTTGCCAACTTTGTTTTGGGGTAGCACGGTGTAAAAAAACGCCAGAAACCCGAGTATTACAACGGTCATCACTGCAAGCAGCCACCTTTGCCCCTCCAACAAACCAAATGCCATGCCCGTGTTGTTAAGGCGGAAAAGGGAAAAAATGCCATCAAGCACCACCACCTCTTGGCGATAGGGTAGGTTTTGTATGGCCATAAATTTACTTAGCTGGTCAATACCCAAAATGCCCAGCACCACAAGTAGGGGCAGCACATATTTTTTAACAATTTTCATTTTGCAATATCCTTTCGATGGATTTAATTATCTGCTCTTTTTCCGTGTTTATTGTTATTTTTGCGCTTCCCAGCCTTTCCGTGCAAATAAGCGTCAACCGGTCATTGCGCACCTTTTTGTCACGCTGCATTAGTTTATAAATATCATTAGCGGTAATTGGAGCCGGCAGGTTTGTTGGCAAGCCAAAGGTTTTTAATAGGCGCACAACAAAATCAGCATCACCGGGGTGTAGTGCCAAATTGTGCACGGAATAGTCCAAAGCGCAAACCATGCCAAGTGCCACGCAATGGCCATGGGCTAAGGTAAAATTTAATGCAGATTCGATAGCGTGCCCAAAAGTATGCCCAAAATTAAGGATTTGGCGTAGGCCGTCTTCTTTTTCATCCTTGCCAACAATATCCATCTTAATATTTTGGCAACGACGGATAATACAGGATAAAACCTCCAAATCACGCTCTATTACGGCACTTTGGTTGCTGTGAAGATATTCCAGCAAAGCCCTATCCTCTATTATGCCATATTTTATCACCTCTGCCAAGCCCGAAATAAAATCATGCTCGGGCAAGGTTTGTAAAGTTGCTAAATTGCTGTACACAAGGCGGGGTTGATGGAAAGTGCCAATAATATTTTTGCCCCCAAAAAAATCCACCCCTGTTTTGCCGCCGAGGGCTGCATCCACCATACCCATCAGGGTTGTGGGCAGGTTTATATGGGCAATGCCCCGCATGTAAACGGATGCTGCAAAGCCCCCAATGTCAGTTACAACGCCGCCCCCAAGGGCAATTATGGTTGCATCCCGCCCAAAGCCTGCTTTGTAAATGTATTCTAAAATTTGGATAACATTTTCCATGTTTTTGGCCATTTCCCCCGCAGGCAAAATAAACCGGTGCAAATCCTGTAAATTTAAGGTTTTTTCCACTTGATCCAAATAAAGCCGTGCCGCATCCTCATCGGTGATTATTATAGCTTTGCCGCCAACTGTCAAATCATCCCAGTTATACCTAATCATATCCGCCACCATTAGAAAAGGGCGGCGGTTTCGCCACCCTTGTGATATTTCATGCCACGCTATGCTACTGATACATCGTCATCAATATTTCATCATCTGACAAAACGGTGGTTACAATACCCAGCACCTCTCTAAAAAACGATAAGGGCACATGTACGCTACCATTTATTATCATTGGGGCAAGCTCCAACCCATGGGTGTTTTCGCCCACGGCAAGCATTACAACAAAGTCACCCTTTGTTAGGGTGTGCGCATGCACATCCGCATCCCAAGTGTATTCAAATCCAAACAAATCGGCCACGGGGGCAATGCGCACCATAATTGTGCCATATTGCTCCTCCCCTAAAACGGTGAAAAGGTCACTTTCCACAATTTCGTTGCGGATATTGGTGCGTGTAAAGGTTTTTGTAAAAATCCCCCTGTCGGCAAGGCTAAACTCTCCTGATGCAAAGGGGATTACCAATAAATCACCGTCAAAATAAAATGGATGGTAATTGTCAATTGCGGTAAAATTAGTAACAAATAGGCGGGGGCTTGCGGAAATTAGGTTGTGTAGGTTACCGTTTATAAGGGGCAGGGCGTTAAGGTTGTAGTCAGAAATGTTTATAATTTCCATAGTTTCTGTGTTGATAACGGTGGTTGCCCTTGCGTTGGTGGTGGTGGCGGAAATCGCCGCCATATCAATGATAACGGAAACAAAATCATCAGAAACTATCACATCTTTTGCAAATGTTATTGTGGCAGCACGCCCCATATGTTCATCAACAAAGGCGTTAAATTGGGCGGTAAAACGGTTATTAAGCATCTCATCCAAATCCCTGTTGCCTGTTGCAGCACGGGGCAACTGCCCGGTAATGGTAAGCCCGATTGCCCCACGGCGTTGGGGTGCGTTGCGGGATATTATGCCGCCGGCAAAAGTATCCGCAGATGCAAAGGTGGTTTGCATGGCAGAAACAGCCATAACAAGCCCAATACCCATGACAGCGGCAGTTTTGCATATATTTTTAATAAACTTATTAGTTTTGGTTTTCATAGCAACTTCTCCTTCCCTTACTGCTATTATAGAGCATTTGCCCGCCCCCGTCAACGGTAAAATGCTAATGTATATTATTTGTAACACAACCGTCACACATTTTCCTGAATTTGCCCTTGAAAATTTGGGCAAAATGGTGTATAATGTCTTAGACTTATTATAATATGGCATAACTGCACACTTTTTTAGATTATTTGTGTAGAGGAGAGGTTTTTTGATGAATAAGTTCATAAGTAAAATTACAAAATACGCTGTTTCTCTCGGGCTGGCGGGGGCAGGTGCGGTTTTTGTCGCCTGTGCTGATACGCCCATATTCCCTTTTGATTTTGATGGGTATGTAAGGCCTGCCATGCAGGGCTCTGTGGATTTGGAGCAGGCTGAGGGGTCCTTGGCGCACCAAATTGGCTACCCCGAAGCGGGAGAGGGTTTTGCGGTAATGCGCACCAGCCACGGGGATGTTTATATACGCCTTTTCCCCGAAACTGCGCCGCTGGCTGTGGAAAATTTTGTAACCCATGCCCGCAATGGATATTTTGACGGGCTTATATTCCACCGGGTTATTGAAAACTTTATGATACAAGGTGGTGATCCCCAAGGCACAGGCATGGGCGGCGAAAGCATCTGGGGGCAAGGTTTTGGTAACGAGCTTAGCGTAAACCTGCAACATATCCGAGGGGCATTGTCCATGGCAAATTCTGACATGCCGGAAATTGGTAGGACAAATACCAATGGCAGCCAATTTTTTGTTGTACAAAACAGCGGGCTGGATGCAGGCACAAGGGCTAATTTTGAGCAAATTTTGGAATATCATATGGATGATTTATATCCCGGGCTGGAATCTATGGGCATCCGCTTTCGGGATGTTTATCCGGAGGATTTTATAAGGCATTATTTAGAGCATGGCGGCACGCCCCATCTGGATTTTAGGCATACAGTTTTTGGGCAGGTTTTTAGGGGCATGGATGTGGTGGATGCCATTGGCGGCGTTGCCGTAATTGACCCCGACCCCCACACCGGAAACCACAGACCGATTGATGATGTGGTTATTAATACCATAGAAATAGGCATTTGGCAGCAATAGAGAATGGGGCTGATGTTTTGAGAAAAATTTTCAAGAAAATTGGGGCTTTTGCCTTAGCATTAACGATGGCGTTGCCCTTGGCAACCGCTTTCGCTGATGACTATATATTAGTTGACGGTCGGCGGGAATTTACAGGGCGCAGCAATGCCCCCGTCCTTATTCGCTCCGCTAATTTTGGTGACCTTGGGGCGTTGTGGCCCGCAGAAGCCGTGGTGCGCGGTGTTGCCTTTGGTGCAATACATGCCGAAGGGGCAAATTTTAACCACGAGCAAAATTTAACCCGCCAAGATGCCCTAAACGCCGTTATGCGTGCTGTGGGGCTAAGCGGTGCGGCGGTTGCCCGTGGAAACGAACTGGTTTTGGGTGGCTTTACTACAGCACAGGCCATGATAAACAGCGGATATTCCACCCTTGCAACGGAAATGGATATTATACCTGCGGGCTGGCCATTATTTGGGCAAGCCACGCGCCAAGAAGTGGCATTTTTGCTGTATTCGGCCGTGCAAGCGGTTGCAAGCGGGCATTTTAGCGAAAATGTAACCATGCAAACCATTTACACGTTTGGGGACTGGCAAACCATCGGCAGTGAATATTTGGTTGCTGTGGAAAACTTGGCATCCGCCAATGTGATGAATGGGGATGGGGTTAATTTTAACCCGACTGCACCCATAACCCGTGGGCAAATGGCGCAGGTGCTTTCTAATTTAGACCAAATTCTTTTAAGTATAAATGGGTTGGAGCGTAGGTTGGGCACCGTTGCCGGCATTAGGGATGCGGACCAGCCCGGCACCGCCGCAGGCAGTTGGTGGCGCAATATTTCCGTGCGCCTTGGGGACGGCACGGTGGATGTGTTGCAATACCAGGTAAACACAGGCCCATCACCCCAAACATTGGGGGCGGATGCGGTGGTTTTTGCAGGCGGCACAGTGGGCGGTCTCGGTCTTTTGTCCGTAGATGATACCATTGAGTATTTTGTGCATCCTGCCGATGGCACGGTTTGGTATGTAAATGTACTGCATGCTGCTGTGGAAGAGGTGGTTACGGGCACGCTTTTCTCCCTATATCAGCAAAATATGGAAGTTACTTTGATGATGGGTGCGGGCAACCGCCGCATTTTCCCGCTTATTGACGGTATTGTAAACACCGTGGGCGGCAACCATTATCTTACTATTGACGGACAACGCCAAAACATTGCAACCCTGCCTTTTGGGCAAAATGTGCGGCTGTATTTGCGTAATAATGTGGTTATACGCATGTCATTTGTGGGCATGCCTGTTTTGGTGGACGAGTTGCGGGGCTTGGTGGTGGAGAACAACCCGGCATTTGGTTATATGGTTGTGGTGGATGAAAGCGGCCGCCGTGTAACCATGCGCTATTATGAGCAGGAAATGATGGTGCAGCGCATCTCCCATTTCGACCAAACCATGCACACCAGCTATATTAGTCAGCTTTTCCCATCCTTCGCTTTTAACCCATTGGCAACAACCATTGGGCAAATAAGGCCGGGCGACATTGTTTTTATCCGTGGGGATGAAGTGGAGCCTAATGTGATTTCCATGATTTCTGCAATTTCCAACTATATCATGCGCTATGGGCGCATTGCAAGCATTGTCCACCACGAAGGTTATATGTCTGTACTGTTTGAGCAAGAAAACGGGCAAACCACTTGGTTGGAAGTGGCAAATGACACCTTTATAACCCGTGAAGGGCGCAGGATTAGCCCGATGACAATCCAAGTGGGGGACTGGGTAAGGCTTTTGGTTAATGAAGCGGTGCTTGCCCCGGGACATATGATTTCGTCAGTTATTGAGATGACAATTGAAGGGGTCGCCCGCCATATCACAGGCATTGTGCGTGGTAACCTGTCAGGCATTAATGCCGTACAAAATATTATGATGGTGGAACATGCCCAATCCCTTTCCCAAGTGGGATGGACGGATTTTAGAGAGGTGGGGCAGTTTAGCCTTGCAAACCCAAGCATTTCCTATTTTTACAATAACCGCAGAATAACTCAGCAAGAGGCTTTGCGCCTGTTTGGGTTCGGTTCTGCCACTGTATATATTGCCCTGGAAAATCATTTTGCGGGGGAGAGGGTGGCGATGGTAAGCTTCCGCAGCCAACGGGAGGAGCGTTTGCCTGCCGATACCGTTGTGCGTGCTGATGGTGCCGGCAATATATGGCTTGCAAGCTCCACCGACCCAATTGCTACTGACAGCGGCACAATTGTGCGCCGCAACGGGCGCTTGGTAACGGGGGCAGATATTATGCCCGGCGACCATGCCACTGTTGTGCTTAGTGGGGCAGGCAGGGCTGCTGTGGTGGATATTGCACCTGCACCTGACACATCCGCCCTGCAAATCTTCCGTGTGCGTGTTAGCCGTGTGTGGGACGGGCAAAGCTTCCGTGTTACCAGCATGTCCCAACTTATTGGTACAAACTGGGTATTTACACCATTGGAGCGGGAATTCGAAATTGACACCCGTACCATCTTTATGGGCGGCGAGCACGATATAAACAGCTTTATAACCTATCTGGACACATCCGTATTTAACCAAGTATTTACCATTGTGGCGGACGGGGCAAGGGCAACCCATGTTATCACCCAGCCATTTGCCAACCGTGCCGTGCGTGGAACAGTTATAAATGACGTAAATCAAGGCGATGACAGCTTAATGTTGCGTGATGTGTTGATGCAAGACCCGGCCACAGGCCGCTGGAACCCCATTTCCATGGTAAACAACACCATGACAATTCGCTTTGGTTACGACACGGTTATCGGGCGCAACAACGCAATTGTACCGCAAAGATACCTGCAAGCGGGTGACCGATTACTGGTGATGACCGAGATTTTCTTCGTTGGCGCATCTGATGACGACCCAACCATGGGCGAAGCATACGGCCGAATAATATTAGTACAGTAGGGTGGAGGCTTGCCCCTGCCCCGCAATACGGGGCTTGCATGCCCTACACCAAGGATGCACTGCACGTATCGCCCACACGGGTGGGGGCAAGCCCCACCCTACGAGGAGGAATTGGATGAGAAAGCGAATTTTTATAAGCCTGCTTCTTATGGCCATAATGATATTTGGCACCGCCGTTACCGCATTTGGGCGTGTGGGCCAAATCGGCTTTTTTGGCGGTATTACAGAAGGGGTGCGCCTGCCCCTTACCACCGAAATGATTTTGGCACAAGCCGCCACGGGCAACCAGCCCAATCTTAACCTAACCAACATGGTATATACCGAAATTATTTGGATTGGCGGCATCCCCATCGAGTTTGAAGGCTTGATGAATATGACTGTATCCAACAGCGGGCGGGGTGCATCTGCGCAAGCCGGTACACGCACCGTGCGCTACACCGTGCGCCCGGGACCCTTAAGCCCGGAAGGTGTTGCCATTAATCGTGATATTACCTTTAATGTAAACTGGCGCAGAGAAGGCAATCAGATTATCGAAACCTATTCTGTTGCCCGCTGGACAGAAGCCATTACCATAGGCGAGGCGGTTTTTGCCATCGACCCTAACAGGTCCAGCCACGAAATCAGCATTATCAGGGATATTACCCCGGGGGTTACCTATTACAGCGGTGTGGTTTCCAAACGTGCCGTTTATGTGGATGGGGATGGTAACACAACCACCCACACCGTTATGGGGCAGATTTATGGTTTTGAATCTGCATGGTCCGCCGTGGAAACCCACAGGTTGACAGGCATTGTGGATACGGGCGTGTGGCAGTTGCAATATCAGCAGGTGCCAAGCGTTGCCGTTAGCAAAGAGCTGCAATATAGGGTAAACGAGCCCACGCTTATCAGCTTTGCAGGCAATTATCGGGAAGTTACCAACAACCTAAGCGGCCTTAACTACGTGATAAATATCGCCCCAACCTTTATGCACGATTTACCCCGAAGCGGCAGTGCATATGTCACCAATTTTAACCGTTTTGAGCAGTTGATAGCACCAAACCTTAACAGCATCCGTGGCCATTGGGCCTATCAGGACATTCGCCGCCTGTTTGCCATGGAAGTTATAACAGGCAACCCCGAGCATTTTGTGCCAAACCAAGCCATTACAAGGGCGGAGTTTATGACCATGCTTGCCCGTGCCGTAAAACTGCCGCTGGATGAGGCGCATATGACACCGCCTGTGCAAAGGGGTAACCGACCCTTGCAGGTGCAATTGGTTTTCCCGGATTTGTGGCCGAACCGACCGGATTATGCCTATTTGCGGGCTATTAACGAAGCGGGCATTGCCGTAGGGCGTGGCGATGGCCACTTCCATCCGGATGAGCAAATTTGGCGGGAGGAGGCCTATGTGCTTGCCCTGCGCACCCTTGGACTTGGGCGGCTTAGCCTTGATATGCCCCCTGTCAGCATCTACGCTGATAGCGACTTGATTAGCCCATGGGCAATGGGCGACATACAGGCTGCTACCCGCATCGGGCTTATTGCCCCTGACGAATACGGCAACCTTAACCCCCAAGAGTATATGACAAAGGCGCAAGCGGCGGCACTTATTAACCGCCTTATCGAATATATGCGCCATGAGTTGATTTGGGATTACACCGAAAACATTATTAATTTTATGAATCAATAATTCGCCTATGGTGCGGATGCTTTTTACCCCCCCTGCCCATTTTCATAGGGCAGGGTTTTTGTTTATTCTTGCCAATATACCCCCAATCCTTTCATACTGCTCATTCCACGGCATGACCTTTTTATTCAGAAATAGCAATAACAGAGCATTTAACAATGCTCTGTTTTAGTATTTTAAGGGCAATTCAAATTAAAGAAAAAATGATGAATGGCTGGTCAAGTACTCCCAAGGGACTGTGATGCGCCTTGTTGATGAAAAGATGGTGATTCCATATAGCCGATAAACTTTAAGCTAAATTTTATTAAAAATATAATTATACAGGATGGATAATTTACAATATATCCAGTTTTTTCATCAAAACAGGCAATGCCATCTCAAAAGCAACGCCATAACGCCGCTCTTGGCTAAGGTCAAGGGTAATGCGTATGGCTTCGTAAACATAATCACAGGCGATTTGGGCGGCTTCCGCTAATGGCTTGCCTCTTAACAACCCACTTAACAAAGCGGAGCCAAAAACATCACCCGTGCCGTGGAAATGCCCTTCCACTCTTTGGGACATTACATATTCAACACTATCTTGGTGCGCATCATAAACCGCCGCACCAAGGCTTTTTTCGTCAAAATGCACCCCTGTAAGCACTATCTGTTTAGGGCCAAGTTCTGCCAGTTTTTTCAGCAAATTTTCAATATAAGCCTTGTCGTATGGGCCTGCCTTATATTCTTCGTCCACCATAAAACAAGCCTCGGTTATGTTGGGAATGATAATATCCGCCTTGCCGCACAGCTTAGCCATGCCTTGTGCCATTTCGGGGCTGTAAATGCTGTACAATTTACCTTCGTCCGCCATAACTGGGTCCACCAATACAATATTGCCGGGGCGGCGATAGGTATCAAACAATTCACCCACCAAGTCAATTTGTTCAAAGCTGCCCAAAAAACCGCTATACAAGGCATCAAAACCCAGCCCCAATTTTTGCCAATGGGCAGAAATTGGTTGTATATCCACTGTCAAGTCCCGATAGGTAAAACCCTCAAACCCGCCTGTATGGGTGGAAAGCACCGCCGTTGGCAGTATGCCGCAATCCATCCCTGCTGCTGATAAAATGGGCAAAGCCACCGTTAAAGAGCAACGCCCAACGCAAGAAATATCATGTATAGCACAAACACGCTTTTGCTTTTCCATTTATTAACCTCCAAAATGTAGTTGTAGTTATAATTGATAATTTTACCATGCCACGAATATAATTTCAAGGGGCGATTGTTATATCAGGAGGAATAATATGGAAAATTTGCAAACCAAGCGGGCAGCGGCACTTATGGCCGCATGGCCTCATCTGGGGGATAAAAAGGCGATGATGGGTGCAATGATGCCCTTTGTAAGCGAGCGCAACAAAAAACATCTGGAAAACTGTATAAAGGTGATAGAAATGCAGGAAGTGTTAAAGGTGATGGAGGGCAAAACCCATGGACAATAAAGCAATGGAAGTATTGGGGGCGGAAAATGCCGATTTGCTGCAAGAATTTGTGGGCAGGGTACAAGGCAAATCCATGATGGAGCTACCCGGCATTTTAATGGAATTTAAGGCACGCCTGCCCAAAGATAAGGTTTTTACGCCACAGGAAAGTGAATTTATAATGGAAGCCGCCATGGCCGGGCTACCGGAAGCGGAAAAAAACCGATACAAATCCATGCTAAAAATTCTAAAAATTTAACAAAATATTTTCCCGCCTTTTTGACACAATATGATAGAGATAAAAACTACCACAAGGAGGGGAAAATATGGATAACAGGTTTTTAACATGGACAGCACTAACATTTATCATTATCGGCGCAATAAATTGGGGGCTTGTGGGCTTTTTTCAATTTGATTTAGTTGCCGCAATTTTCGGTGGCATGTCCAGTTGGGTGTCACGGGTTATTTATGCCTTAGTCGGCTTATCCGGCTTATATGCCATTAGCTTTTTTGCCCGTTTTGATAACGACCGCACCACATCAGAAATCCGTTAAATTATGACAAAAAATCCCATCTCGGCTGTTGCGAAATGGGATTTTTTGTTTTAGTTTGACAAAAGACCAGAAATATGGTACACTATCTGGGAATACTTTTTAATAACAGGAGGAATGGGACTTGCTAAACAATATGAAAATTGGGACAAGGATAGGCTTGGGCTTTTTGGTGGTTATTGCAGCCGCCCTTAGCATAGTTATTTTTAGCTTGCGGGGTGTGCGCACCGTTAACAACGACTATACCGACCTATTTGGAGGGGCAGTTGAAAGGGTCGAAATTCTTTTGCAAGTTCCAACAGATGTGGCAAACCTGCGGCGGCTTACAACCACAGTAGCTTGGCGCACGGGTATGCCCGATTTTATACCCGCCATAGTGCAGGATTTGAATGAAGTGCAGATTAGCTTGATTGATTTGGTTGACCAATTTAGGGCAAACATAAATGCAGATACATCTTTGGACAATACCACCCGAAACAACTACCTGCAAATGGCGGATGAATTGGAGCGGCTGGCTAATTATTACAGCACAAATATTATCGAGCCCATGTTACCCTATGCCATGGCGGGGGACCATGATGCGGTTTTGTCTTTTGGTGCGGCCGGCGTACCGGTTGCCAATGCCATGACAGAAATTTACAGCGAAGTTATTCGCCAATCCCGGCAACATATGGAGGATACTTCTTTTGCGCTTAACAGAAGGGCAACAACCACGTGGACAATAGCAACCATATCAGGGATTTCAGTCTTTTTTACGGTTGTTTTCATTTCTTTATTCACTGCCCGCTCCATATCACGCCCCATAAAGCAAGTAGTGCGGGCGCTGGACGATGTGGCAAACGGCTGTGTTAGCACCAACCTGCAAATAAATTCCAATAATGAAATTGGCCAGTTGGCAGACAGCACAAGAAGTGTAGTTGCTGTGCTGCGTAATATTGTGGATGACTTAGGTAAAATGGAGCATGAGTTTAATGTGGCAGGGGATATTGAATACCGCATAGATACCGGTAAATACGCCAATTCCTACCAAGAAATGACCCAAGGCATAAACAGAGTTGTGGATAGCATGAATAAAGATGTTTTAACCATACTGGGTGTGGTTGGCAAAATTGGTGATGGTAACTTTAATGTGGTTGTGGATGATATGCCCGGCAAAAAAGCCATCATGCACCAAACCCTGCGCACTGTTATTGGTGACTTGCAGTCAGTTAGCGATCAAATTAACGCCATGGCGGATGCTACGGCGAGGGGTGACCTTGCTTTCCGTGTGGATATTAGCGGCTATAAAGGCGATTGGCAACAAATTATGCAAGGCCTTAACGATGTTTCAAATGCTGTTAGCGAGCCGTTTAAGGCTATTTTGGTTGCTGTTGAAGAACTTTCTCAGGGCAATGTTGACTTAGAAATAATCGATAAAAAAATCGTTGAAGCAGGCCTAAACCCGGATTCCGATAGCTATAACGGGTTATTTAAGCAAGCTATTGCAAATTTTGAAAATGCTCTCGCTTCCATATCTTCTTATGTGGAAGAGCTAAATTCACTTCTCGGAAACATGGCGAATGGGGATTTGACACAGAAAATAAGCCGTGAATACTTCGGCTCTTTTAACAGCATTAAAGTATCTGTAAACGCCATAAATGAAAGCCTTAACAAAACCATGACGGAGATATACCAAGCATCCGACCAGGTTTTAAGCGGTGCCTCTCAGATATCTTCCAGTGCAATGGATTTGGCAAATGGTGCCCAAGAGCAGGCAGGGGCGGTGGAAGAGCTTAGCGCAACCATTGACATGATAAACCAACAAACCAGGCAAAATGCCCAATCTGCCGAAAATGCCAACCAACTTTCGGGCAAATCCAGCCAAAACGCCCAAACAGGCAACGCCGCCATGAAACAAATGGTGGAAGCTATGGAGCAGATTAAGGGATCCAGCAACAACATCTCCAAAATAGTACAAACCATACAAGACATAGCCTTCCAAACCAACCTACTTGCCCTAAACGCCAGCGTAGAAGCTGCAAGGGCAGGTGAACACGGTAAAGGTTTTGCAGTAGTAGCAGATGAAGTAAGAACACTTGCAGGCAGAAGCCAAGCAGCTGCCACAGAAACAACTGCGCTTATACAGGATAGTATTAGCCGTGTTGGGGCGGGCTCTGCTATTGCGGAGGATACTTCTGTGTCGTTGGATGCAATTGTGGAGAGTGCAAGCGAGGTTTTAGAAATCATTGGTAGCATATCAGCCGCCAGCGGGGAACAAACCGCCGCCATAGCCCAAATAAGCGATGGTTTGGCTCAAATAAGCCGTGTGGTGCAAAGCAATTCCGCTGTTTCGGAGGAGACTGCCGCAGCTTCGGAGGAACTTAGTAGCCAAGCGGACATGCTTCGCCAGCTTGTGTCCTATTTCAAGTTATAATCTTCGCTAATTTATTGTATAAATTTAGTGTTGAAATTTAAGGTGATTTGTGTTATTATATAATTCTTAGTAAAGCTTAACTCAAAAATCATCCGCATTTGCGGGAAGGGAGCTTGATATGTCTGCATTAAAAAACATGAAAATCAGAAGCAAGCTGTTTTTGGGCTTTTTCCTTGTGTTGGCCATTACTGTGGTTATTGCAGTGGTGGGCATCTTTAACCTTATGGATGTGGATGGGGAGTACAGCTATGCCCTGGACTATCCTTTTGTACGATACGGGGCACTTAACCGCATCGAAACCGACATGATGGATGCACGCCGCACCATGAACCGTGCCGCCATGTATATCCACGACCCGGATGACTCCATAACAGGCATTAACAACCAAGAGGCGGGCATAACACGCCTGCGTGGGCAAATTGACTATCAAATTGCCCGCTATCGGCAAAACGTAGCCGATGACCCCCGCCTAACACCCGAGCGAGCAGGCCATATGCTTGACAATATGACATCGCTGGAAACAGCTATCCATCGTTATTTTGACTACTATATTGCCGGGCTTATCCACTATGCAAGGTTGGGTGATGAGGTGGAAACCATACGCCTTGTGCGCCAAGGTGTTGCCACGGTAAACGAAGCTAATGGATATTTTGCAACACTGATGACCATTTCCAGAGATTTTATGGAGGCCGCCAACGAATATGGTGGTGAAGCCGCCAGTGCTGCCACCATTGTAATTATAATTGTTGCTGTTGCCGGTATTTTAATTGGCGTTTTTGCGGCTTTGCTTATCATTGTCTCCATCACCAAGCCTATTAAAAGCCTGCAAACCACTTTGGGCGATGTTACCAAAGGCAACCTTAATGTTAATATTGACCGTGCCAACATCGCCAAAGATGAAACCGGTGATTTAACCCGTGACGTTGTTGCCCTTATTGATGTGTTAAAATCAATTGTAGATGACTTGGCGAAAATGGAACACGAATTTAACACAATGGGTGATTTTGAGTATCGCATTGATATGAATAAGTACCAAAACTCATTCAGAACCATGATAGAAGGAACCCATGCCATAATAGACGGACAAACCGAGGATATCTTGGCTGTGCTTGATGTTGCACAAAAAATTGGCGATGGTGACTTTGATGTGCAAGTTGCCGACATGCCCGGTAAAAAAGAAGTTATGCCACAAATTTTGCGTGGTGTGACGGCTAATCTGCAAAAAGTAAGTGCTGATGTAAATGCCATGATAGATGCCCTTGCAAACCAAGGCGATGTAAGCTTTAGAATTGACGATGATAAGTACAAAGGTGACTGGCAGAGGGTTATGACAGGCCTTAACAAAATTGCCATTGCTGTTTACGAGCCCTTGAAGGTAACAGAGGTTGGCCTGCAAGAGATGAAGTTGGGCAACTTTGACTTGGAAGATGTTAACAACAAGATCTACGCTGCAACAGGCCTAAGTCCCGATCCGGATAATTACGCCGGCCTGTTCAAAGATGCCATCCTTGCCTTTGATGACAGTATTGAGGGTATTTCGTCCTATATCACAGAAATCAACGGTGTTTTGGCGAATATGGCAGAGGGTGATTTGCGTCAGTCCATTAACCGTCAATACGTGGGCTCTTTTGACTCTATTAAAACATCTGTCAACACCATCAGCGAAACCCTTAACAAAACCATGTCCGAAATTAGCATGGCTGCAGACCAGGTGCTTTCGGGTGCCAGCCAAATCTCCTCCTCTGCCAACGAGCTGGCCAGTGGTGCGCAAGAGCAGGCAGGCAGTATAGAGGAGCTTACCGCATCCATCGATATGATAAACCAACAAACCAGGCAAAATGCTGACAACGCCTCCAACGCCAACGAGCTTTCCGGTAAATCCACCACCAATGCCCAAGAGGGTAATGAGGCCATGAAGCAAATGGTGGAAGCTATGGAAAAAATTAACGAATCCAGCAACAACATCTCCAAAATAGTACAAACCATACAAGACATAGCCTTCCAAACCAACCTACTTGCCCTAAACGCCAGCGTAGAAGCTGCAAGGGCAGGTGAACACGGTAAAGGCTTTGCAGTAGTAG
>WRAX01000006.1 GCA_009779935.1 Defluviitaleaceae bacterium
TATGAAGAAGCCCTTGTTTTGATCCAATTAGCGCAAGAGGAAGGTGATGAAGGGCTGCTACCCGAAATTAAGGAACTGGCAGACGGCTTTATCAGTGATTTTGAGGGCTTTTCCACCTCTATCCTTCTTAGCGGGGAGTATGATAACAACAACTGCATCCTATCCCTGCACGCAGGGGCGGGCGGCACGGAGGCCTGCGACTGGGTTGCCATGCTTTTGCGCATGTACACCCGCTGGGCGGAGGCAAAGGGCTACGAAGCCAATCTGCTTGACCATTTGGATGGGGACGAGGCAGGGGTAAAATCCGCCACCTTGGAAATTATCGGCCCTGCCGCCTATGGGTATTTGAAAAGTGAGGCAGGGGTGCATCGCCTTATACGCCTTTCCCCTTTTGATACGGCAGGCAAGCGGCATACATCCTTTGCATCCTGCTCCATTTTGCCGGAGGTGGAAGATGACGGGCAAGTGGAAATTAACCCGGAAGATTTGCGGGTGGACACTTACCGTGCCAGCGGGGCGGGCGGCCAGCATGTAAACAAAACCGATTCCGCCATACGCATAACCCACCTACCCACAGGCATTGTGGTGCAATGCCAAAACGAGCGCAGCCAGCACAAAAACCGGGATGCCGCCATTAAAATGCTGCGGGCAAAGCTTTTGGAGCTTAAAATGCAGGCGCAAAGTGACAAAATTACCCAACTGCGGGGAGAAGTGAAAGACATTGGCTTTTCCAGCCAAATACGCACCTACACCTTTCATCCCTACAACCTTGTAAAGGACCACCGCACAGGAGCAGAAGCAGGCAATGTAAACGCCGTAATGGATGGTGCGCTGGATAACTTTATCAGCGCATATCTGCACTGGTTTAATAAAACATAGGGTTTGGGGCACACGGGCGATAGCCGACTGCCCCAAACCCGTATAGGGGTAATAAATGCAAAAAACTACCATAACCGCAAACGAAGCCAATCAGCGGCTGGACAAGTTCATCCATCGCCGCCTTGGCAGGCCGCCAAAAAGCTTTGTGCAGAAAATGCTGCGCAAGAAAAACATAACCGTAAACGGGCGCAAGGCTGATGGGGCTTTTATGCTTGCGGAAGGTGATGTGGTTAAGCTCTTTATATCGGAAAAAACTGCGGAAAAATTTGCCGCACCCGCCAAAACTTTCCCCAAAGGTGATGTGGTTGTGGTGTATGAGGACAACTATGTTTCCCTGTTAAATAAACCTGCAGGCTTGTCAGTTCAGCCCGACATTGCAGGGGGCGACTCTCTCATCGGGCGGTTGCGTGGGCATTATAACAGCGATTTTGCACCCGTTGCAATAAATCGGCTGGACAAAAATACCACAGGGCTGGTAATTTGTGCTAAAATCCTGCCAGCTGCACAGGCTTTGTCAAAACTGATGCATGACCGTAAAATACAGAAAATTTACCTTGGCGTTGCGCAAGGTGAAATTGCTATGAGAATGACCCTGCAAGGCACACATACCAAGGACAGGGAACGCAACATTGCCAAAATAGCCCATGACGGGGATGGCAAAGCGGCACATACCCACATTGTGCCGTTAAAATACTGCGCCACCAAAGACTTAACCCTACTGGAAATCCACCTGCACACAGGGCGCAGCCACCAAATCAGGGCGCATTTACAAAGCATAGGGCATCCCCTGCTGGGGGACATCAAATACGGAGGAAAAAAAGCAGGGCGGCAGCTGTTGCACGCCCATCAGTTAATTTTCCCGAAGCTGGATGGTGTTTTGGCTAATCTATCCAACAAAACCTTCACCGCCCCACCGCCATTAGACTTTTTAATTTATACCAAAACATCTTCAAAACAGTAGCATAAAAACATGCGGTTTCTACATTCACAATGCCACATAAAACAATTGTAGGTTATAGAATAGCTGTTAAAAAATCACGTTAAAAGCTTATCGCCACCCTTTTCTAACGAACCGAACGCTTATTTTTACAGATGCACAAAAGAAAACGGCGAGATAGTGGCTGGTGTATTGGCAGGGGCGTACTGTAATACAGCGATTTATGTTGATATACTGTGGGTAAGAGGGGCAGGGTGATTTTATATGTCAAAGGTGCTTACCGCCATCAAATTACAACATAATATAGAAATACATGGCACTACAGATGATGATATTGATGTGATTGTTCATGGTATTGTTGATTTTAACAAAAGCAGGCTCCCCTTCACCCAAAGTCCTACAAGTCATACTATTCAGGGTGGAAATAACACAGTTTGTATAACTTCGTCACAAAAGCACCAAAATTACAATAAAATGGCTTTACCAGCTGAACATTCAAAACAGAGGGCGCACTTATATGCCGAAACGATTATGGTATGTGCCGTAAAATTTACATTAGGGAGAGGCAAATATGACAATAAAAGAGCAGGCAGAGCGATTGCATAAAACGGTCGAAATCTTTATTTTAAGCTGTATAGATTCAAATGGATACCCTTTAACGAAAGCGGTCGTTCCAGGCAAGCACAGGGAAGCATTGAATGAGTTGTATTTCGCCACAAACACGTCATCGAAGTTTGTTGATGCCATAATCAAGAACAGAAAATCCAGTGTTTACTTTTTTCGCCAAGATGATACTGCTTGGGAGGGGTGCTTTCTAAAAGGAAGCATGGAGATTGTGACCGATATGAATATTAAAGAAAAGTATTGGTTAGAGGATTACAGAGAAGCCTATCCCCTATCAGTCTTCACTGATCCCGATTATTGTTTAATAAGATTCATTCCAAGCTCGGGAAGATTTTATAATAGCTATTCTGTCGAAGATTTTGAGGTCTAAGTACCTCTAATAAGCATTAGTAGCGTTATTTACACCATTAGCAGTGTGCGTCATAACAATGTTCGGCTTGGCAAGTGTATCAAGGATGGCAATGATATTGTTGCAGGGGTTTCGTCTCTAAGTTCTTGCCGGAAAACGTTTTATATCCTCGGCTTGTGGGTTGATGGAGCCCACCGAAACAAATATGCTTACCGCACTCATAAAAGCGGTAGAAGGTGAAGCACGCAAATCTGTACGGCAGCTTATTGGCCGCAGGTTATTGACCCCGCAATGTAGCATGTATGCGAAAAAATGAGTTATAAGACTTATGGCACCTTGGAAGTCTATCCGGAAGGTTGTACCCGTTATTTCACATCGAAAAAATTATGATTTTCATAAGCATGCTTAGTGCAAAACAAAACCCCGCCAATCCGTATAAAGGCGGGGTTTTGTTTTATCTTCTTGTGTATGTATAGCTCAAACCTTCCAAGTCAAGGCTGTCCAAAGTCAACTGGTTTCCGTTGATGGTGAAAGTCCATCTCATAGGTGCAATGCAGGTGCTGCCACACATTTCGGGGGTGGAGCATATGTACAAAACATCACCGTCCACTTCCCAGGTTATGTCCATAAAGGCCATAATGCCGCTACCATCCTGGTTAAATGTGTAATAGCTCATACCCATCCACATCCACTCGCCCAGCAAATCATCAGCTGATGCAAAGGTGGGCGCAGCTGGTTCTTCTTCTTCCTCTTCTACTTCATCCTCTTCCGGCTCCACAGGGTCGGTTGCTTCATCCTCTTCCGGCTCAACGGTTTCGTCGGCTTCACCAACTTCGTCGCCGGTCTCATCCGGTTCAACCGGGGTGTTATCTTGGTCAATATCACCCTCTAAGCTTGCTATGCCCGGCGTTTCCGCAGGTTCTTGCTCGTCATTTCCACCGCAAGCCGCCATTGCAAATACCATCATAGCGGACAGTGTTGCCACTGTTAAAGCTTTCATAAAATTCTTTTTCATAAAATTCTCCTTTGTCGTCTTTTATTCACAAAGGTAATATTATAGCGCAAATTGCAAGTTTTGTCAACACTTTTTTGTTGCGATTAATGTGCCGCCGTGATATAATTGGTGGACAAGATAAATAGAGGGGTTGTACATATGGGTTTTGGCAAGCGAGGATTACGGGGCAGCACGCTGGAAGAAATTATCAACATGACCAATGAAAGATATAAAAACCAAGGCCTTGCGGTAGTGGAAAAAATACCCACCCCCATCACCCCCGTAGCCATTGATAAAGAATCCCGAACCATAACACTGGCTTATTTTGAGAAAAAAAGCACGGTGGACTATATTGGAGCTGTGCAGGGCATCCCCATTTGTTTTGATGCAAAAGAAACACGCCAAAAGTCATTTCCCATCAATAACATCCATCGCCATCAAATAGAGTTTATGGAAGCTTTTGTGGCACAAAAAGGCATTGCCTTTATGTTGGTAAGTTTTACCACGCTTGATAAGTGCTTTTTTATGCCTTTTGATGACCTAAAGCCCCTATGGGAAGCTGCACAAGCAGGCGGCAAAAAATCCGTATCCTGCGAACTGTTTAACGAAGCATATTTGGTTGCGCAAAAAGGCGGGCAGCTAAAATACCTGGATGCCATAAGCACTTACATAGAGAACGGAAATTATCACCATTAGGTATAAAGCCACAAAAAACAGGCAACAATGATGGCACAACAGCAAGGTAGGTGAAGCTATGCGCCCTTTCATTTTTACACTGTTTTCTTTATTATTAGTTTTGGCGGCCTGCGGCGAAAAAGAGCCCGCATTAACGGAATATTATATACCCGTTGCCACCCTAACAAACCAGTTGTCCGCACCCGCTAATTATGAAAATGTTATTTTTCTTGAATTGATAGTAGAGCTGTTAAATCAGCCATTAGCCCGGCACGAATCTTCCGAGGGGGTGTTTTTAGGGGCATATATCGCCCGTGATGCCATTTCGGGGGGTGATATTCGCAGTTTTCAAGATTATATGGGGGTATCCCATGCAATTTTTGCCTATACAATGCGCCTTTGTGACCCCTTCCCTATCCGCTGGGTTTTGGATAATATTTCTAATCAAACAGCTCCTATGATTACTTTATTGCCGCCATTGTACGGCAACCCATTTTGCTTAGATGCCATTAAGTATTTCGCACAGTATGCAGGCATTTTTCATGTTCCAACATTTATCCAACTTTACCCTATACACGGAAACAACGGATTTTTGCCCGCCGAATATACAGCGTTTTTTGTCCAGGCAAGGGAGGTGCTGGCATATTATGCACCCAATGCAGCCTTGGTATGGGGCATTGATGCCGAAAACCTGCCAACAGCCAGGCATTTTTTGCCCACAGAAAATGCCGTGGATTGGATAAATCTCACGGCATACAGTAAAGTTGAAACGGATGGCAGTTTTGATGACTTTGGGCAGGTGCTAAACATGTTCCATCAAATGTTTAGCGAAATTACCTCACTAATGCTCACAACCGCTGTGTCCCACCACTCTTATGTTAACAACAGCCACTTCCCCACCCAAGCCGCTGACAAGCTTATGCAAATATACAATCTAATAGACAGCAACCCACGCATTAGGGCAATAATATACCAAAATTACAGCGATTTAAGCGGCACAGGCCATATCTACACCCTTAACACTTCACCCGTAATACGGGATGGGTATAGGCAGGCCGCAAGCCATCCCCGTTTCATCAACTTTGTGGAGCAAACCGACCATCCCCGCAACGGCAACATCAGCCTGCACCGCCCGGGGCAGGCCGCAGCCCGTGGCTATGGCTTCTATATTCAAACAGAAGGAGGTTTACAGCCCGTAAGTCAAATAATCCAAGCCCTTAATGCTGATTTTTTCGTTAATAAACAAAAAGGCACGCTAACCCTGCAAATACCCCGTTTATCCTATTTTCCCTAATTTTCCGCCACCATCTTCTCCACAAAAACCCCATAGCCCCGTAAGGGGCTTTGCACAAAAACATGGGTTACCGCCCCCACAAGGTGGTTGCCTTGTATTATGGGGCTTCCGCTCATCCCTTGCACAATGCCGCCGGTGCGGCTTATTAGGTCGGGGTCGGTTATACGTATTACCATGCTTTTATCACTTTGCTGGTCCGCATTAATGTTTTCTATAAATATATCATAAGCCCTAACCTGCCCACCCTCGATATTTGATAGGATTTGGGCGGGGCCGCGGGTGGTGTTATGGTGGCAGGCAACGGGAAAAGTCGCCTTTGGCAAGGCGTGGTAGTTGCGGTTGATGCTACCGTAAATGCCCAAGCGGCAGTTTTTGGTAATTTGCCCCAATACCACCTGGTTGTTAGTTTCGCCGATAAGCTCACCTGGGCAGCCTTTTTTGCCTTTGCGCACATCCACAATTTCCGCTTCTGTCAGCTGCCCTTGGCGCACGGTAAGCAGCTTTTGGGTGTCCACATCCACAATACCATGCCCCAATGCGCCAAAATGCCATGTTTTTGGGCAATAGTAAGTAATTGTGCCTATGCCCTGTGTACTGTCCCGCACCCAACAACCAATTTTCGATGTGCCCGAATCGGCGCATTTAACAGGTGCAATCTCCACATCCATAGCTGTTTCGTCACGCAAAATGGACAACACAACCCTATCCCCCGAAACGTGTATGGCATCCGTCATCTCCCCAATATCTTCCACCAAATTGCCGCCAATCTTTGTTACAATATCCCCGGGCAGCAACCTGCCACGGCTGGGGGATGCCGTTGCACCACTTGCCAAAACCACATCCCCCGCCCCCAAAACCACGATGCCTTGGGTGTAAAAACGCACGCCGCTGGTAATACCCACAGGCACAAGCATATTAGGCTTCGCTTTTTCCCGCAGGGTACCCGATACAGGCACGGCATCTTCATAAAAAATCTCCTGCCCTGTTTGGCCGGGCTGGTTAGGCCTTAACATGCCAAAAGCTAAATTGATAAAAATAGCCGCCACCAAAAACAGGGTGCTAACCATAAGAAAAATCTTGGAACGCCCACCCACACGAACTTCGGAATTTTCCATAAAATCCACTCCCGATAGTTATTTTGAAAATAGCAATCGGGTTAGTTTATCCAAAGTTGGGGATTTTATTGGCCGAGCACAAAATTTACAAAATATTGCAAAAAATACTTGCAAAATTAATGTGGCTGGTGTATAATTTATAGTGGGGTGTAAGGTGTGCATGCTGCAAATCTAACCATAGCAGAAAAAATCAAAAGCGTTAGGCTTTCCATGGATATAAAACAAGAAGCCCTTGCCCAAGCCATAGGCATTGTGCGCTCCAAAATTAGTGATGCGGAATCCGGCAAGCGGGAATATACCCGGGAGCAGGTAGATATTTTAAGGAAGCTATTGCGCATCGAAGGTGCCCCCCTATACGACAGCGAAATTGCCTATTACGAAAAACAGCTTGATTTGTGGCGTGAGTATATTAAGGAAGCACGCACATACGAAGCCGCAAAAATGCACGAAAAGCTGTCCGTAATAACCAAACTGCCCTACGAGCGGGATTTGACCTTCCATTATAGGATGTTTGAAGCCAAACTGTTTATGGAAACGGAGGAATTTTCGGCGGCGGAAGAAGTTTTGGAAAATGCAAAGCCGCTTCTTGATGAAACCACCGCCAAAAACCGCTACCATTACCACTATAACATGGGTATGTTTAATTTTTATAAAGTAAATTATATGGAAGCTAAAAATTTTTATAAGACAGCCTTTAATATGAACATTGAGGGTTTTGGGAGAGAGCCATCGCTGTATTACAACCTTGCCCTTTGTTATTCGAGGTTGGGGATGGCTGTTTTGTCGGTATCTACTATATTGGATGTTTATAACAGGTTTAGATATGACAAAACAAGTGAGCTTGGGTTGTTTTTGGATAACACGCTCGCCGTCAACCGCATCAGATTAAACCAAATTGAACAAGCGAAAGAAACTCTATGTAGAGCTTTGGAAAGGGCGACAATCCAAGATAACAGAGTATATATTGGCTGTGCGCTACATAACTACGGATACGCATACATGCGGGAAGGCAACTTTGAAGTTGCGTTGGAATACTTCCGCCAACAAGAAGCTTATTTCACAGAAGGCGATGACATACATCTTGAAAACCTGTATCAAAAAATCCGATGCCTTATGGCATTAAAAAAGAAGGCCTTATGCAAACCATTGATACTTCTTGGAGCCGATTATGCAAAGGATAGCCGGCGTTACTCGATTCTTTTTCAATCACTATCTCATCTACTTAATATGAATGATGAAGCTTTGCAATTCATAGAAGACAAAACCATACCCTGTTTAATTGAAAATCATGAGTTATCTAGGGCTTTAGAATTTTGTGAAGAGTTGATATTGACTTACACCAAGAAAGATTTGAAAATTAAAACCCTGGAAAGTATTGCAATAAAAAGTAACATTTTATATAGAATAACCTTTGGAGACGATACCTATTGAGAAAAAAGATAGCTGTTCTCGCAACCCATCGATACTATGAAGTTAATAGCAAAACTCAAATAAACCGAAGAGCCATTAACCTAATGGCTCTTTTTGATTTCCGAGAGAATGTCCCATAAGGACAGATAAATGCTGCAATAACCATTTAATATCATACTATTAAAGGGCATATTAAAAAAGGAGCGACAAAATCAATGGTAGTTAGAAAATTAGATCCATTAGGGCGGATAGTAATCCCCAAAGAAATGCGCAAAACCTTGGCTATTGACGAAGGTGATGACATAGCCATTACCTTGGAAGGTGGTGGGGTTGTGCTTACAAGGCACTCATCAGCATGCTTTATATGCGATAGTTACGAGGAGGTGCAGCGGGAAAATAAGGCTCTTTTATGCAAGATTTGCAGAAGAAAAATAAACACCCTTATCCTTGATTAGGGCGGGTATACATAAACCGCAGGGGCGCACAGTATGCACCCCTGCGGTTACCGGTTTTTGCGAAGGTTTTCCAAGTTTTGCATATGCTCTGCTATACGGGCTTCCCGCCCTTGGCTTGTGGGTGTGTAGTAGGTTTTGTCCGCCAGGTTATCGGGCAGGCATTGCATATTGGTTATTTTGCTTTCATGGTCATGGGCGTATTGGTAGCCTTTGCCGTAATTTAGCTGCTTCATCAGT
Source organism: Defluviitaleaceae bacterium (assembly GCA_009779935.1). Classification (GTDB taxonomy): domain Bacteria; phylum Bacillota; class Clostridia; order Lachnospirales; family WRAX01; genus WRAX01. The sequence goes on from WRAX01000006.1 coordinate 8,970, forward strand.
TTGGTAGGGGCGTTGCGGATAACCAGCGGCACGGGCTCGTTGGGGCTTTTAGCAATATCTTCCATAGCAGCGTGGTATGCCGCATCCAGGGCATTAGATTTGGGCGCAAGGGATAAGTAAACCACCGCCTGTGCTAAGTTTACACCGCATTCGGGCATGCCGTTAAAATGGCTGGCTTGGTAGGCGGCGTTGGCCTGCACCAGTGCTGCGGGGTCGGCCATCCCCACATCTTCACTGGCAAAGCGCACCAAGCGGCGGGCGATATACAACGGGTCTTCACCCCCATCCAGCATGCGGCACATCCAGTAAACGGCCGCTTGGGGGTCGCTGTTGCGCATGGATTTGTGCAAGGCGGATATGATATTGTAATGCTCCTCCCCCTTCTTATCGTACAGGTTAATTTTCTTGCTAACCACTTGCTGTACAAGCTCCTCTGTCACCTTTGTCCCACCATCTTCAATAATAGCGGAATTTAAGGCAATTTCCAGCGTGTTTAGGGACATGCGGGCATCGCCGCCGCAAAACTGGGCAATAATGTCCAAAAGCCCTTCATCTATATGGATTTGGCAGTTGTTATCCTGCGCAAAATGGGCAACGGCACGGGCTAACAGCTCCACAACTTCCTCGGTTTTAAGGGCATACAATAAAAACACCTTGCAACGGGACAGCAAAGCGGAATTTATTTCAAATGACGGATTTTCGGTGGTTGCACCAATTAGGATAACGCTGCCATCCTCCACACGGGGCAAAAAGGCATCCTGTTGGCCTTTGTTAAAACGGTGTATCTCGTCCACAAACACAATGGTCTTTTTGCCCCAAAGCTGGGCAGTTGTTGCACGCTCCATCACCGCTTTAACCTCTTTAATGCCATGTTGGGTTGCGGAAAAGTTCACAAATTCGGATTGGGTTTTGCCTGCAATTATGCGGGCAAGGGTGGTTTTGCCCACCCCCGGCGGTCCCCACAAAACCATGGATGGTACCGTGTCCCGCTCCACTAAACGGCGTAAAAGCGCACCTTCTCCCACCAAATGCTTTTGCCCTACAAAGCCATCAAAAGTGGTGGGGCGCAATTTTTCCGCCATTGGTTGAAAAACAGGCATTTTGTCACCCCTTAAAAAGTTTGTTCATACGGTTTGTTAAGTTTGCTTGCCGCCTTTCGGTAGCTATATGGTCGATGGCATACGCTTCACCTTCCCTGCGGATGATATGCCCTTCTTTCGCATCTTTCGGAAGGTTGGCTTTCATTATTTTCACTGTTTTCGTGGTTTCTAAGCATTCGCAAATAGCTGTGCCATCCACAATCCTATCAATTACCCAAACCATGGCACACCCCCTACAAAAATGATAATTGCCGGCTTTCGTAGCCTGCTTTGTAATTTTGTATTACTGCCCTCATATCATAAATCAACCCCAGCCGCTCACACTCATCAGCAAGCAAACGCCAAAGTTGTTTGCTTCTGGGGGACTGGCAGTTGTAGCGGCCGCCAAATCTTTTTATATACTTTTCTTTAATATCAGGCATGGTTTTGTCCAGCGCATTATAAAAATGCTCTCGGTTGCCTGCACGCAGGGTCATTCCAAAATAAGTGTAAACGAATTTTGCACCCGCATCCTTTGCCATGCGTACAATTGAAAGTATGTTTTCGTCTGTATCGGTGATAAAGGGCAAAACGGGGGACATTAATACCCCGCAAAACACACCCTTTGACGATAATTTGGCAATGGCATCAAACCGCTGGGTGGCGGTGGATACATTAGGCTCAATCAGCCTTACAAGAGCATCATCCGCCGCTGTTATGCTAAGTTTTACCAGCACAGGCGAATGGGTTTGTATATCCGCAAAAACATCCCCATCCCGCTCCACCAAAGCCGATTTTGTGGTGATGGATGCGCCAAAACCAAAAGCATTAATAAGCTCCAAAGAATTACGGGTTAGGTTTAACTTGGCTTCTAAGGGGTTGTAGGGGTCGCTCATAGCACCGCTTGCCACAACACCTTTCTTAGCTTTACGGCGCAAATCATCCCGTACAATTTGCAGGGCATTTTCCTTTGGCTTTATGGTATCAAAATCAGGGTTTTGGTAGCACAAACTGCGGCTGTCACAATAAATACAGCCATGGTTGCAGCCCCGATAAATGTTCATATTAAAATCGAGCCCAAACCATTCGTCCGAGCCGCCTGTAATATTATGCACAATCTTTTTTGCAGGTGCGGTTTGTATTTCCATAAATAAATATTACCACCCGCCCACAAAAATGTCAACACTAAAAACCACGCCCAGGTAGGCGTGGTTTTTGATTTGTTCAGCACCATTCTTACTGTCATACCAATTCCATTCTCAATCATGGAAAAGCACATTTTGAAAACGCACTGAAACCTGCGATTTTCAAAATATCCTTTTCCATGTTTCGAATTGGAATTGGTATCAGTTAGCAACAAATACATTAGTAAGTAAGTAGTAAGCTATGCTGAGTAGTACCGCAGATGGAAAGAACACTAATTAAAAGCGATGCAACACTTTTAATTGTTTTTTATAAGCATTGGGGTGAATATATGGCCGCTTTCTACGAAGGGCCCAAATTTGAAAAGTATACACAATAACTATGGGCAGTCCAAACAGCAGGATGGATAAGACAATTAAAGCAAGAAGGTCTTGAATTACCACCACCCTCTATCCCGAAAGAATAGCTCCATACCTCTATTAACAATCCATGCGTGGCCTGCATAAAATTGGCTATGAGTAATGTTGCTGGATGGGGCACCGGGAACAGACCATCCCATGCTACCCCTATACGTTCTGAACGTTCTGCGTTGCCCGACGGCAAACCACTGCCCCACAACTCCGTCCACCATTACAAATTTATCCTGGTTGTTGGTAATCTCCCGATGTTCAAACCTAATAAAATTTGCAATTTGTTGGATTCCGTTTACAGCAGTAATGACAGCTCCTGCAATTGCTACAAATGTATTTATGGGTATTGCTAATAATGATAAGATGGTACTTACAGCAGTTGGAGCAAAAAATTCCAAAGCCCTTATTTGCCTAACATGGGAACTACTGGTGTGGGACATATGGGCTACATACATTCTTCCCGTTGGGGCGAACCTTGATGTTACAGCCCTGCGATGCCAGACAAAAGGTGCGGCACCCAACATGCTCATTACCTGTTCGATTGATTGCGGCACACCGGATAGGGGCATGATGCCAAATTCGTCAACAAACATCATTTCGTAAGAAGATTTTGGCATTTCAACAGTGGGAGCCGCCCTTCATCATGGAGAAAACGGAAGGCAAAACTATACACCCCTTCAGGTGAAAGTTGTGACGAATACACAAAGTCATTAGTAAGGACGAAATGAAATAAGCTGCCGTTAAATTCGTCAAATTGCTCAAAAATACCACTGTCTGCATTATAAGATAAAACATTGTCCATTTGTAATTCATTATGTAAATTTACAAACCCTTCCGCTTGCAGCGGTATCGCCATAAACATCATCACCGTTGCCATTGTCATAGCTGCAATTTTTAGCCTTAACCTTTTCATTTCAGTACCTCCTTAATGTTATTATATCGCTCCCCTTTTTTTGTCAAGATATTTTTTACAAAAAGTAGACTATGTTTTATATTTTTTATACGATAACCCCCACACTAAAAAACCACGCTCAAAGTCGTGGTTTTTTAGTGTGGGGGGTTATTTGGGTATAACTACAAAAGATACTATTGCCCCAAAATCATTTTATTTAAGTCCATTGGCTGCACCCAAATCCCGCCTTTGTAGGCACGCATGCAGCCACCACTTACCTCGTCCACCAAGGCAACAGCTCCATCCACATGCCCAAATTCAAACTTAATGTCATAAAGTGTCAGGTCTTTTTTAGCCAAATCATCACGGATAAGCCTACCAATGCGCCCTGCAAGAATTTTGCAGTCCTCATATTGCTGCCTTGTTAAAATACCCAGTGCCGCAAGGCTGTCGCCTGTTATTGGCGGATCCGCTTGCGCATCATTTTTCAGGGTAAATTCCACCACCCCGTCCAAATCCGCACCTTCTTGTATATAGTCCCCATAACGTCGGGTAAAGCTGCCCGTAGCCTTAAAGCGCACCACAACTTCCAACCCCTTGCCAAACATTTTGGCGGGCTTAACCACCATTTGCGCCTTATCAAGGTCAGCGGACACAAAATGGTTGGGTACACCAGCCGCCGTCAGCATCTCAAAAAAATACTTGCTAAGGGCAAGGCACTCCCTCCCAAGCCCGTCGATGGTCAGCCCAACAGCATTTTCTCCGGGGTCAAAAACCCCATCCTTGCCCGTGGCATCATCCTTAAACTGCAACAAGTAATTCCCATCCGATAGGGTGTATACATCTTTGGTTTTGCCTGTGTAAACCAGTTCCATCTTTATCTCCCCTTAATACACTATCAAAGATTTAATTTTATCTTTCAAATCCATTTTGTCTTTGTCATCAAGCGTTTCGTATGCATCTAAAAAATCAAGAATAAACTTCCGCAATGCGTTGTTAAACCAAGGTTCGTTTGCTTTGGTGGTTTTTGCATTTATCAGTATATCGACCCATCGCTTTGATAGGACACCTTGCCAATCGGAAAGCAGCTCGTATTTTAGAAGGTTATCATCATCCCTCTTAAACTCCAAAATATTACCGTTTTTAAGTCTGTTCGTTACATTCCATTTTCTGGCTTCGCTAAACGAAACCTGTGGTCTTGGGCTTCTGTCGGGAAACTGCATTTTTGAATTAATAGCATTGATGTAGCGTCCGGTTGCGATATCCACACTATCTTTTGAAAATTTGATAAAAATAACCCATTTATCTGGTGACACTTGCTGTATGCTGGAACCGGGTATGGAGTCGGTTTTTGTCGTTTTAAGTTCGATAGGTTCGTAGTATAGTTTTCCGTTTAGGTGTATCTCTAAGCAAATATCAGGATTGGTGTAGACCCCGCTTTTGCCGCAACGTAGCAACTCTTTTAGCTGGAGATTTATATCCTCCGGCAAAAGCACACGTTTTATTTCCGCATTTTTCAAACAAGCAACTTCAACCATCTCGCTTTTATCAATTACAACACCGACCATATCGGTATCAGAAGGGATTTTATTGAAATGGTTCTCTATCAACTTTTTGAAATATTCCTTCAAGGGCCTGTCCGTGTTGGCTTCATCCTGCCACAAAGACATTTTCAAAATTTCATCCTTTTGCGTGTGTAGGTATTTTTCCAATTCATACAAATATATATGAACAAAGTATTCTTTCAAGCAAACGCCCCCCCATTATCGTAATGATTCGTGCAAAGCTCTCGCAATATGCCAAGCCATAACAGGCGGTACAGCATTTCCAATTTGCTTGTATGCGGCACTGGCAGAGCAGTTAAATTCAAAATCATCAGGGAAGGATTGAAGCCTTGCGCACTCTCTTACGCTCAAGCGCCGCCAATTTAATATGTTGTGCGGCTCTTTATCGCACAAACTGCGATAATGCCCTTCTATGTTGCCATGATGCTCTGCCCTTATGGTTGGTGCCGGGGCATTGGCTTTAATTTGCAGGTTGCCCTGCATCTTTTTGCCCTCATAAAATTTGGCACGGGAATAATCCTTCATGGTGTGGTTTTTCGGAAAATCACTACCTAATTTATCCCAAAGGTCATCAATGGCCGCTTTTGCACTTATATAGGGTATCTCTACGGAAAGTCCGTGGGTGGGACAAGGGTATTTAATAACTTTATGGGTATCTTGCCTTATACCGATTATTATGATTCTTATACGGTTCTGCGGCACGCCATAATCGGCGGCATTTAGGGCTTTGTACTGCACATCATAACCTATTGCCCTAAATTCGTCCACAATAATTTCCAATGGAGAAGCCCCGCCTGATATGCCGGACTTTCTGATACCATCCACATTTTCCGCCACAAATACCATGGGGCGCACATATTCGATAACTTTTTTCATCTCTCGATACAATTGCCCGCGCTCTGTGGAAAGCCCTTTTCTTTTGCCTGCCAAACTAAAATCTTGACAGGGGAAACCACCTACAACCACATCCGCTTGTGGTAACAGGTTATAATCCAAATCCTTTATGTCGCCACAATGGGGGGCGTGCCCCAGATTATGATGATATGTGTTGCAAGCGGCCGGCACAATATCATTGGCAAACACTATGCTGTAAGGGTTTTCTGCGTAGCTTGCGCCAAGAAAGCTAAATCCACCCTTAAAGCCCAAATCCATACCGCCGCAACCGCTAAACAGCGAGATAACAGAAAATTTTTTTGCCATGTTAATACTGCGCCCTTTCCCCACCAATAAGCTTTGGGCGGGATGTTAGGGCGGTTACATGGGCATTGCCCACCTTTTTAATGGTTGGACGGAAGGGCACTTGCACAAAACGCACATGCATGCCTATGTGGGTATCGCCAATGTCCATGGCGGCATGGGCTTTGATATGTTCTACAACCACAGCATTTTTTAATATTTGGAAAGCGGCTGCGGCACAACTGCCGCCGGCAGAAGGGGTTGGGCGCACTCGAACTGCTTCCAAATTGTGCATCCCGGCACACTCTTTGGAAACTACCAGCGCACGGTTAAGATGTTCGCAACATTGTATGGCAATAAATACACCAAGCTCCTCGGCCGCATTTATGGCGGCGGATGCCACGGCACTGCCCACTTCTGCACTGCCCGCCTTGCCAATGTGCTGCCCCAAAATTTCGCTACTGGAACAGCCAAGCACAATAATGTCACCCCGTACCAGCCCGCCTGCCTGTACAACTTCCTTAAAAATTTGGTCAACTTGTTCTGTTATTTGATTTGTGTCCATTGCATCATCTCCGCATAATTTGTTGGGTTTCGCCTACAAATTCAAACCGCCAGTTGCCGTCCGCATCCTGCGTGTTTACACCTTCCGCCATGGCTTCTGCTATAATCTCAAAACCCATGGATTGGTACAACCGGACAGCCGCTCTGTTCCAACTTGTCACACTTAGGGTGATGGGGCATACCCCGCAACTTTGCAGATGCGACACTGCAAAGAAAGCGATTTTGCGCCCAAAGCCCTGCCTTTGGTATTTGGGATTTACCACAAGGCTATCAATCTCCCCAACCCCATTCTCTGTCACCTTTATGGTTGCGCCGCAAATAATATTGTCCCCATCCAGCACTATGTAGGTGTTTTGCTTCAAATCTTCCAAATTCATCAAGGTGTATCTGTGGGCGTCAAAAGGGCGGATATTCAAGGCTTTGCGCATCTCATAAAAGGCCTCATCCACAATTTGTTGGTATTGTACGTAATACTCATCCCGCAACAAAACGGGGGATAAGTCAGAAACCGCCGCACCGCCTTTGTATTCCATTTTGCACACGCCAAACTGTGTTACTTGCTTATTTTTCATAAAATTCCCACTTCCTTACGGCTTGATTCGCTATTTAATCCAAAATAGAAAGATTGCGATTAGGATAATCGATAACCAGTGTCTTACCTTTGGCAATATCACTGCCCAGCACGCCCGGTTGCAAAAAAGTTTTTGACAAGCTGTATTCCCGGTTCGAGTAGGATATGGCGTTATTTATTGCAAATGGCGACTCTCCTATATATGCGTTAATATGCGGGACAAGTGCACCTGATATTTCCACTATTGCCCCTGTTGCAAAAGCCTCTTGCTTAAATGGTTGGGTGTCGGCAAAAAAGCCATCCACGCACTTCCCGAATTGTGTTACGCCCCCACCCGTATCTATGCCCATAGCCATATTTTTGCCGTCAATTTTAACATTAACCATCGGAAAAAAATCGCAGCACATATTTGCAACTTTATTCTCGGCTTTTGATGTTTCGATACGAACAAGCCTGTCTCGATAGTTTATGGTCCAACATAAATTTTTCATAATTTCCCAACCTATTTTTCCGTTTATCGGAGGGGCTTCTAAGTCCCCGGTATCATATGCGCTATCAGGCACAACCACGCATGGTTTGTTTCTAAACTCACTATTCCCGACCATAAAGCTATCCATAGCAGCAATCTGGGTAGTTATGGAATTTTCCAGGGGGGTGTCGGCCTCTACCATTGTGCCGCTCATGGCAATGCCGCATTTTTTTGCAACCGTTTCCGATACCATTGTTAGCATTGCGCCCGTATCAATAAGTAGCTCCACGTCCACTCCATTTATCTGCACGCAAACCGATGGTAAATCTGAAAATGCCGGCGGCATGGGCAATTCTTTTGGGGTTGACGATAAAACCGCCCTAATATTTCTTGTGTCGTATACCGCAATCTGCTCTTCATCGTCGTTGTTTCTCGGGATGCCGAGCTTCGCAAGCTCGTCAAAACGGTCTTGCCATAGCAACAACGGAAATAATAAGTCCAAAGCAAAGTTCTTTACTTGTGCATCTTGTGTACTTTCATATAAGCTGCGTAAAATTTGCTCTGCTGTTTTTTCATCTGCGCCCAAAAAGCTCTTCGCCCCATTATATAGCTGCTTTTGTTCGTCGCTATACCCTGTAATATCAAAATCGCTATGTGTTAGATTGCGAATTTTATCAAAAAAATCCATTCCTAATACCCTCCAAAAAATATTTTATTAAACGGCAAGTTAGGTGGTAAAAAGATGCACCTTTGCCGGGTGAGACTTATTTCTTGATGTCCATCTTAACTTTCTCCACTTTCAAGCGTTTACCTTTCATCTTCAAGCCCGTTAGCTTGGATATGATGATATCTGCCATATCTTTGGGCACTTCCACAAAGCTGTAGCTTTCAAAAATTTCGATACTGCGGATACCTTTGCCCGGCAGGCCTGTTTCGCCTGCAATTGCGCCCACGAAATTGCCTGCCAATACCCTGTCCTTTTTACCTACGTTAAACATTAGGCGCACACGGGGCGCACGGGGGTTGACGGATATGCCGCCGTCCTTACCCTTGATTTTCTGGCGGCTACGCCAAATACGCCCCTCTTCCTTTTTAATGGAATCCTCTCCGCCTGCAATATATTCCACATCGCTGGCATAAAGCATTTTAAGTACACCTGCGGCTATATCCTCGGCAGGTATGCCTTTTTCTAACAAGCCTGCAACAATGCCTTTGTGCTTTTCCAGCAAGCCCTTTTCAATGGTTTGCTCAATATCAAGGGCTATGCGGCTGGCACGTGCACCTTCCACCTCCGCAAGGGTGGGTATTGGGGCAAGTTCCAGCTTTTGTTTGGTAAAACGCTCCAAATCCCGCAATGCGGCAAATTCTTTATTGCCTGTTATTAGGGTTAGGGATGTGCCCGTGCGCCCCGCACGCCCTGTGCGCCCAATGCGGTGCACATAAAATTCCATATCTTGGGGCAGGTCGTAGTTTATAACATATTCCACATGGTCTATATCCAGCCCACGGGCGGCAACATCTGTGGCAATAAGCATATCTATGCGGCCCTTCTTAAAACTCTCCATTACAGCATTGCGTGCAAATTGCTTCATGTCCCCATGCAGGGTTTCTGCAAAATAGCCACGGTTGCGCAGTTTTTCCGAAAGTTCTTCCACCATTTTTTTGGTATTACAAAAAATCATACTGCGCTTGGGGTTGTAATAATCTATAAGGCGGCAAAGCACCTCCATTTTTGTGCCACGGGGTATATCATATAAAAATTGTTTGATATTTGGCAAAACAAGCTCCTTGCGCACCACTTTGATGATAAGGGGGTCGTTTTGATAGTTTTTGGTAATCGCCATAATCTCGGGGGACATGGTGGCAGAAAACAGCAGGGTTTGACGCTGCTCCGGCACTTCTTTCAGCACCGTTTCAATATCATCCCTAAAGCCCATGTTTAGCATTTCATCCGCTTCATCCAAAATTATTATTTGCAAATTGGCAAGCTTTAGGGTGCGTCTGCGTAAATGGTCCATAATGCGCCCCGGTGTGCCTATAACCACCTCCGGGCTACGTTTTAGGGCATTTATCTGCAACTCAATACTCTGGCCGCCATATACGCAAACAATGCCCACGCCCTGCTTGTATTTGCTAAAATTGCGCATTTGGGTTGCTACTTGCTGGGCAAGCTCCCTTGTTGGGCACATTATAAGCACTTGTGTTTTACCTTTTAATTCGGGCTTTAGCATTTCTATGGCAGGTATGCCAAAGGCCGCTGTTTTGCCTGTGCCTGTTTGGGAATGCCCAATAACATCACGCCCGCTAAGTACAGCCGGGATACCTTTTGCCTGTATGTGGCTTGGGGTGGTAAAGCCCATATCCGCCACCGCCCGCAAAACTTCCTCTGATATATCAAGGTCTGTAAAAGTCCACTCTTCCGTGTTTTCGGCTACATTTTTTTCTTCCGTCATTTCCGTTCCTCTTTTCATAATCGCTTTTCGCTTATTGTATCACAAAACAGCGGGGATGGCAATAAAATAATAAACAATGTATTTTGAAAAGGGGAAATTAAAATGAGAATGCGGTACGGTGGCTATACCACCGATTTTGGCCCAAAACCCTTTGTGGTAGACATTGAGAAAGCAACCATAAGCAACAACAACTTCCGCACCGCCTTGTGGACGGGCAAAAACCTACAATGCACAGTTATGAGCATAAACCCAAATGATGACATTGGTTTGGAACAGCACAACCATGTGGACCAGTTTTTGCGCATCGAAAGCGGCGTAGGCCTTGTGCAAATGGGTGATGCCAAGGAAAATCTCTACTTCACCCAACCGGTCTTTGAAAATTCTGCCATTTTTGTACCTGCCGGCTTTTGGCACAACGTCACCAACACAGGCAATGCACCCTTAAAGCTCTATTCCATCTACGCCCCGCCAAACCACCCGGCGGGCACTGTGCACCCCACCAAAGAAATTGCGGAGGAGATGGAGGGGCATTAGAACAGTAACGCCACTGTTGTATAGCAGTGGCGTTTTATTTTGTGCAAAAAAATGTTGAGATATTGGAGATTTTTTCTCTCAAATTAACTATTTTTTATAATATAATGGATAATATATCTAATTTTGTGCAATAATTTCACCAAAAGGCTTGATTTTTTGAAAAAGGGGTGTTAGAATTATGTCGGAGGTGGGTGGCTTGCTTTTACAATTTAAGGTAAAAAATTACCGCTCTATTGGTGATGAGGTTGTTTTGGATTTGACCGCAGGTAGCGGTAAGGAACATTCTGATTTTTTGATTGAGTTAAAAAAGGGCATTAACATTTTGCCTATTATTTCCATGTACGGCGGAAATGCCAGTGGTAAATCAAATATCATAAATGCCATGGGAAGTATGATATTTGATGTAAAATCTTCCCACTCTAACGGGGAAAGGGACGACACCCGCATTAACGTAAACCCCTTTGTTTTTAATGATAAATTGAAGAATGAGCCGACAGAATTAGAAATGTTTTTTACAGTGGGTAAACACGAATACCAATACGGTTATAAAACCACGACTAACAAAATTTATGAAGAATGGTTATATAGGCGAACGCTTTCAATAAGAGCAACCAAAGAAGAAGTTATTTTTGAACGCGAAGGAAACAAGGTTGTCTTCGGAAATAAGTATTTGAAATCTTCAAGCTTATTAAATCGCCTGAAGGAAAGAAACCTTGCTTTAAGCGTTTTAGGAGCTTGGAATGCTAGTAAAATGTTTTCGGATATTTTTGAATGGTTTAACGAGAATCTACATTTTCATGTTAATAATATTGATTACGGGAGTGTTAAAACATATTTTGAAAGGTTTGATGGACTGAAAGACTCTTTTGTCAAGTTCTTACAAGAATTTGACCCCTTAATCAAAGATTTGGCTTGGAGAGAGGCAACGGATGTTGACGGCAAAGTGAGAATGATACCTTTTTCTAAGCGTGACAAAGGTGAGTTTCACTTCGCTAATGAGTCCGAAGGCACACAGAGATTGTTAAGAATTTATACAATTTTTTACATCGCATTAAATGAAATGCGTTCAACCTTAGTATATGATGAGCTGGACGCACACTTGCACCCTCTTATGTTACGACGCATTGTCAGTATGTTCCATAACAAAGAAATCAACAAAATGGGTTCGCAGTTAATTTTCACTTCCCATAACCTTATTTTGTTGGACAACAGGGAGCTTAGACGAGATGAAATTTGGTTTGTTGAAAAAGACGAAAGAGGCTTCACTAATGCCTATGCCATGGATTCTTTCAAGGGGCGTTCTGATTTAGATTATTTGAAAAATTATCTATCTGGTCGGTTTGGGGCTATACCCTTTGCTATTGCGGGGGTGCAGAAATAATGGGCACAGACAACTTCCATCATAGGGGCAGAGCTGGTAGAGCTGCACGCCGAGAAGCCTATCAAGACGAGCGTACTTCCACATGGCTGTTTATGTGCGAAGGTGAAAAAACTGAGAGAAATTATTTCGAGGGACTAATCAAATACCTCAACTTGGATATAAAGGTCAAATATTCAAAGGGTGGAAAAAACACTACAAGCCTTGTTAAGGAATACAACCACCTTTATCGTGATGAAAAATGTGATTTCGGGAGAGTTTTATTTATTTTTGACAAGGATAGTTTTGATGCAAATAATTTTAATGTTGCTGCCGAAATCGCCGAGCGTATTGGCACAGTTGCGTGGTCAAACGAAAGTTTTGAACTATGGCTTTGTTTGCATTTTTACTGTATAGTTACTGCCCAAACTAGACATTGGTACAATAACAAATTAACGAGCATTTTACGAGAAAAGGGCTTTCTAACAGAGAATCAGAGTTATGAAGATGATGGCAAATCAGATCCTAATATTTTTAGCAACATTTCAGAAGCAGGCGGTTGTTATAAAAAAGCCATAGAGCGTGCCAAAAAGTTGACAGAAGACAAAGCCTTGCATAACCCCGCAAAAGCTAATCCCTGCACATTGATTTATAAAGCAGTGGAAGCCCTAATAGAGAAAGCTAAGAAAAAATAATTTAGCAAGTGCATATTTCCGTCCTCCGCCTCATAAATTGGGTGATAGATAATTGTCCAAAAAAAGAGAAGAGGGATAAACTTTATGGAAAATTTTAATATTTACCGGGATATTGCCGAGCGCACCAGCGGGGACATTTATATGGGGGTGGTGGGCCCTGTGCGCACGGGCAAATCCACATTTATTAAGCGTTTTATGGATTTATTGGTGCTGCCAAATATGGAAAACCCCCATATTAAGGAGCGGGCAAGGGACGAATTGCCCCAATCCGCCGCCGGCAGGGCAATTATGACCACCGAGCCAAAATTTATTCCCAACGAGGCGGTGGCCATAAGCCTTGATGATGTGGTAAATTTCCGTGTGCGGCTTATTGATTGTGTGGGGTATTTAGTGCCGGGTGCCGTCGGACATATGGACGATGATGCCCCACGCATGGTAAACACACCATGGAGCGAGCAAAAAATGCCCTTCGCCCAAGCGGCAGAAATGGGTACAAAAAAGGTTATTAACGACCATTCTACCATTGGCATTGTAATCACCACCGACGGCAGCATTACCGACATCCCCCGGGAGGATTACGAGGATGCCGAAGCCCGTGTAGTGGAGGAGCTTACAACAATCAACAAGCCTTTTATTATGATTCTAAACTCCACACGCCCATATGCAGGGGAAACGGAGCAGTTGGCAAGCGAGCTTGGTGAAAAATACGGCATACCCGTCCTACCACTTAACTGCGCCCAATTAAAGGCGGAGGATATTACGCAAATTATGGAGCGGGTGCTGTACGAATTCCCTGTAAAAGAGCTACACATAAACCTTCCCAAATGGATAGAGCCGCTACCCATGAACCACTGGGTTAAACAATCCGTCATCACCACCATGCAAGATATGGCACAGGGCATTTTTAAGATACGTGATATTAAAGCACACGCCGTAGCATCAATTGAGGAGAATGAGTTTATACGCAAAGCGTTTTTGGAGAGTATATCCCTTGGAGAAGGGGCTTGCGAAATCGAAATAAGTGTGGACGCCGCCCTGTTCTACCATGTGCTAAGCGAAGCCACGGGCATGGATATTGATGGAGAGCACAAGTTGATTTCCACCATAAAAGTGCTTTCCGCTGCCAAACGGGAGTATGACAAAATCGCCGCCGCCCTTGATGAGGTAAATTTCAAAGGTTATGGTATTGTAACCCCATCCATGGACGAAATGACGCTGGATGACCCGGAAATTGTACGCCACGGCAGCCGCTTTGGCGTAAAAATAAAAGCCAGCGCACCAAGCTTACATATTATCAAGGCCAGCATCGAAACCGAGCTGTTAATGTACAAAATGAAGGTTGCAACAGAATGGAATAAACGAGGAAATACAAGCATTGATGTGGAATATGCATTCCGCCTTGTGGCATAAACAAGGCGGTTTTTTCTTGTATACAAAATGAAGGGAGCTGAGAAGCAATGGCGGTTTTTAGAGTTGAAAAGACGAAAGATTTTACGGTGATGAGCAACCATCATTTTAGAAACAGAGAGCTATCGTTAAAGGCGATGGGGCTTTTATCGTTGATGTTGAATTTGCCCGATAATTGGGACTACACTCTTAAAGGGTTATCGACAATATGCGGCGATGGTATTTCAAGTGTCCGTGCTGGGTTGGTGGAATTGGAAACGCATGGTTATGTTGTGCGTGTACGGCTACGTGATGAACACGGACGGCTTGCCAATACGGAGTATTCCATTTACGAAGTACCGCCGACAAAGCCGAAAAGCGTAAAATCTCCATAAGCCCAATATGAGCCGTTAGATAGTTCGTTTTTGCACAATGGAGATGCGAAAATCTTATGTACGAAAATCCAACATAGGTTTTCCCTATGTTGGATTTTAACACGCTATTAAGTATTAAGATATTTAGAATTTACTTATTAAAATCTTTATGAATTAAATACTCACTCTCCCGCCCTTCGGTTGGGTGTGTGTTTACAACAATGATGACTTGGTTGCAATCTAAAATCTTTAACTGGCTGAAAATGAAAAAAATAAGGCCTTGCGCTTAGGTGCTTCAGCGCGCTACAATTATTTTGGGGAGATATAACCAAAAATTAGGAGCGTGATTTTATGAGTAAAGAGTATATTCCAGTTGCCACAATCGACACGGTTTATTATGAGCCGCAGACAAAAGAAGAATTTGACAAGTTGATGGAAGTCGTAAAAGTTGGGGATATGGTGTACAGTAAATGGGTATTCAGCGGTTTATGGTATACCGTTGGCCTAAACGATATTAACGACCCCACATCAATATGCCTATTCCCCAACATAATCATGGATGAGGAATTACCGCAACTAACACGTTGGGGATTGGCTCGTTACCATTATCTGAAATCCGAGCGTAAATTCATGGCGGCGGGGTTTGGTACAGTTGGGCTGCATAAACATTGCCTTGAAGTACAAGAACAGGCTGAACAGCGAAAGGCAAATATGATGGCTGCTATTCGCAAAGACCCCGCCAACCGTGTGTCGGAACGAGATAAAGCCGAAAACCCAATGGTGTGGGTACAGCGCATGAATCAATTTCAGGCACAAGTCCACGAAGTTATAAATACCGATTTAATCTTCAGCTAGTGCCATTAAAATAGAAAGGAAGTGAAAATTGAGTAAGAAAAGAACACGCAAAAATCGCATCGTGTTTTGCTTGGACGACAGCGAATTTGAAATCCTATCACAGCGATTGCAAAAAGTCGGAATGAGAAACCGTGAGGCCTTTGTCCGCAAAATGGTTTTGGACGGCTACATCATCAACCTCGACATCAGTCCTTCGGTTGAAACAAATCGTTTGATACGAAGCATTTCCAACAACATTAACCAAATTACCAAGCGATGTAACGAAACAGGCAGTGCTTACGAAAACGACTTTCGTGAATTACACGCCGAGGTTTGCAAATTGAAGCCGCTTATAATTCAAGCCCAAACCGAAATGATAAAACTTTGTAAAATGTAATCCAATACAAATTCACTTAGCAGCGGAACGCTTAGAAAAAAGCGTTCCGCTGCTTTTTTGTTTGCAAAACTGTTAAGCACAGCGAAACAAATTTTGCAAATGGGGTCGAGGGGAAGCCCCTCGCAAGCGGCTGTGTTGCAACACAGACATTGCTTGCCTGTTTACCTGTTTACCTGTTTACTCTGAAGCCCTTGTGTTTACTGTGGTTTGGGATTTCGCCTCCAAAATGCACATTTATATGAATACATCTGAAAGGCTGCTTGAACAGCAGTCAATTAAGTTATCCACAATTTATGTGCAGCGCAAATTTGTAATTGTGCTGGGTCTAAATTTCTGGTATAATGTAAAATGAGGATAAGTGTGCAGATGTGCTTGTCATAAATCATCATTTCATTTGCGCCTAATGCCTGCGTACAAGCAATCTTACAAACAGTTTCAGGGGGAACACATATATGGCAAAGATAAAAGTAAAGACAAAAACAACCGAGCAAACATTGGAAACAATTATGATGAATTGCCGCAACGCCCTCCGTGGAACAATTGGCGGTAACGAAAAAAATCGTGATGCGGTTTTGGGATTGGTGTTCCTAAAATTTGCAGGTTTCAAATTTGAAAATCGCCGTGCTGAAATTATTGAACAGTATGGTGATGTTCCTGCGTTTTTGGAGAAGAAGTCTTTTTATCTTTCCGAAAATGTTTTCTTCCTAAACGAAACATCACGCTGGAGTCATATTGAAATCAACGCAAGCGCAAATGATATTGCAGTAATCATTGACACAGCAATGAGGGATATTGAAGATGGCAACCCTCCGCTTAAAGGTGCGTTACCACAAAATTTTTATGTAACACTCGGCACTCGTCCTGAGCAATTGAAAGCGTTGATAGATGAGATAAACAAAATTGACGACAAACGTTTTCATGAGAGTGATTTAATTGGGCGTGTTTACGAATATTTTTTACAAGTGTTCGCAATTGATTCTGGCACAAGCAACGAAAAGGGCGAGTTCTACACTCCAGCCAGTATTGTTCAATTGATTGCTGAATTGATTGAGCCGTATTCGGGTGTGGTGTATGACCCCTGTTGCGGTTCGGCGGGAATGTTTGTGTCCTCCATCAAATTTGTGGAGCGGCACAATGGCAACCGCTCAAAAATTTCTGTGGTTGGGCAGGAACGCAACCCCGATACTTGGCGGCTTGCAAAAATGAACCTTGCAATTCGTGGAATTGCCCATAATCTTGGCGAACGGCCAGAATCCACTTTTGCGGAGGATTTGAACAAAGGCAAAATGGTTGACTTTATCATGGCAAACCCGCCGTTCAATTTGAAATTGGGTGCGCAAGGAGTAGCGCAAGACAATATGAACAGCGACCCCCGTTGGGATGGCTATACTCCACCACCAGTTTCAAATGCCAACTATGCGTGGATTTTGCATATGTTATCAAAACTGGATGTAACCAACGGCATCGCTGGATTTTTGCTTGCTAACGGTGCATTAAACGCTGATGGTGTTGAAGGTGAAATTCGCAAAGGATTGATTGAGAATGACAAGATTGAAGCCATTATCGTCCTTCCGCGCGAAATGTTCTACTCCACTGACATTTCCGTAACCTTTTGGATTTTGAACAACAATAAAAATGCACGTATACTAAATGGACGACAGTTGAGGGATAGGCGTGGCGAAGTCCTTTTTGTTGACTTGCGCCGTTGGAATGACAATATTTATGAAAAGAAATATGTGCAATTTTCTGACGAGCAGATTGATAACATAAAGAAAATCTATACAAGCTGGCAAACAGGGGTTGATTATCAAGATGTGCCTGAATTGTGCCGTTCTGCGACAAAAGATGAAATAAAGGCACAAAAATATTCCCTTGCTCCCAGCAAGTACATTGAGTTTATAGACCATGATATGGAAATTGACTATGCAAGAGAAATGGCACGTATTCAAAGTGAGATGCGTGAGGTGTTGAGAGCAGAGAAGAAAGCCCAGTCGATGCTGGAAGTAGCTTTTAGGGGGATTGGATATGGCATTGACCAAAAATAGGTTAGGTAATTATATTGAACGTGTTGAACGCCGAAATTCAGAGCTGAAGTTCGGTGCGCTTGATGTTCGAGGTATTTCCAACAGTAAAGAAATTCAATCCACAAAAGCTAATATATCCGAGCGTTCATTTTTGCGATTTCAAATTGTTAATCCGCATGAATTTGTGTTCAATAGACGGACAACACGTATGGGAGAGAAACTAGGGCTTGGGTATAATGATATGGATGAACCCTTCATCGTTACTGAAGATTATGTTGTTTTTCGAGTCGTTGATGAAAAAATTTTATTGCCAGACTACCTCAATGTGTTTTTTCGACGTCCTGAGTTTGACCGTTATGCACGCTGGGACTCGTGGGGTAGTGCTACGGAGTTCTTTAACTGGGAGGAAATGTGTGATGTGCCAATTGACATTCCACCGCTGCCAAAGCAACAAAAATTTGTTGATGTTTATAATGCCATGCTTGCCAATCAGCGTGTTTATGAGGATAGTTTAAGTGACTTGGAAACTGCTATTTCTGCAAGCATTGAAGAATTTAAACATATCGCCCCTCGAATAGCAGTTGGCAAGCTGCTTGAAGAAGTAGACAATCGAAACCGTGATGACTCATTGTCGAATGTTCAAGGGATTAACATTAACAAAAAGTTTATGCCCTCGATAGCCAACTTAAGCACAACCGACCTTACGAAATACAAAGTTATACAGAGGGGTCAGTTTGCGTATAGTGCCATGCAAACAGGGCGTGATGAGTGTATCCGTATAGCATTATTTCACGAGGATGAACCTGTGATAATTTCTCCTGCGTACTCGGTTTTGCAAGTCAAAACAGGAGTGGAGCGTCCTGTTCTTGCGGAGTATATAAAACTTTGGTTTAGTCGTAGCGAAAGTGATAGATATGGTTGGTTCATTAGCGATAGCAGTATTCGTGCAAGTTTGGAGTTGTCGAGGTTTTATGAAATAGAGATACCTCTGCCCTCTTTAGAAAAGCAACAAGCCGTTGTTAATTTTTACAACGCAAAGCACATGATAACCGAAAATGTATCAAAAATAAGCAAACTTTTGAAAGAAATTTGCCCCATACTAATAAAAGGCTCGCTCGAAGAAGCCGAAGCGTAAATTGTGCCAACACTGTCGGCACAATTTTAGGAGGTACGAAGGTGCTTATAAACAACAACGAGTATTTTGAGATTTTAGAAAGTGTTAAAACGCATATAAACTGTGCCCAACACAAGGCTGTGATGGGGCTTAATCGTGAGCAGATAATCCTTTATTGGAACATTGGCAGGGTTATTTTGGATAATGCCAAATGGGGTAATAAGTTTGTGGACAACCTTGCAAAAGACATTAAACTGGAGTTTCCAAACGCAAAGGGTTATTCGGTGCGGAACTTGAAGTATA
Organism: Defluviitaleaceae bacterium; assembly: GCA_009779935.1. Classification (GTDB taxonomy): domain Bacteria; phylum Bacillota; class Clostridia; order Lachnospirales; family WRAX01; genus WRAX01. The sequence continues at coordinate 28,310 of WRAX01000006.1, forward strand.
TGCGCAAATTTGCTGAATTTGTGGATGATTTAGAAATTGTGCAGACACTGTCGGCACAATTGACATGGTCGCATAATAGGCTATTGCTCGACAAAACAAAATCGCTTGGTGAATATTTATGGTATGCGGATAGAACCGTGCAAGATGGGTTGTCGTTGTCTGGCTTGGAAAACCGCATTGAGCTAAAGAACTACGAGCGACAGGCAACATCAGAAAAAGTTGAAAATTATGGGCGATTACTACCAGCACCACAAAACAGCTTAGTGACCGAAACGTTGAAAAGTCCTTATCTTTTCGACTTTATAGAGAAACATGACGATATTATCGAGCGCGAAATAGAACATGAACTTGTTGCAAATATTGTAAAAACACTCTTGGAACTTGGTACAGGGTTTGCGTTTATTGACAAACAATACACGCTGACCGTGGCGGATGTAGATTATCATTGCGATTTGCTTTTTTACAATACACGGTTGCGTTGTTATGTCGTGATTGAGTTAAAGGCGGGCAAGTTTAAGCCCGAATACGCAGGTAAGTTGAATTTTTATTTATCTGCCGTAGACGATATGTTAAAGCATGAGCATGACAATCCAACTATCGGAATTATTCTATGCAAACATCGTGACAAGCTAACTGCCGAATACGCACTCAAAGACATTCATAAACCGATAGGCGTTAGCGAATATAAGTTATCTGATTTTGTGCCGGAGGAGCTGGCTGATACCCTGCCATCTGCGGAGGATATAGAGAAGCGGATAAAGCAGAAATACAAAATCATGGAAGATTAGACGAGGGGGCTTTGCTGTGGATTACAATTTTGTTAGAGGGCAATTTACCGAAGCAGAGCTTGAAAAGGCTATTATTAGCCTGTTTGAAGCGCAGGACTATACCCATCTTCGTGGCGATGAAATCCATCGCAAACTTGATGAGGTTTTGCTAAAAGATGATTTGAGAGCATATCTCATGAATCAATACAGCGATTTAACCTCGGCTGAAATCGAAAAGATTGTCAGTCGCTTGGATAATATTCCATCAACACCACTCTATCAATGCAACAGGGAAACATTTTTGCTGATAAATGAGGGGTTTAGCTTTTTACGTGACGATGCAAACAAACCATCGATACACATCAACTATATAAATTTTGGCGACCAGCAAACGAATGTTTTTAAGGTGGTTAGTCAATTTGCCGTGCAAGGTGAAATCCTACGAAGGCCAGACTTGTTGCTATATATTAACGGAATCCCTGTGGCTATTTTCGAGTTTAAGTCTGCAATAAGGGAAGAAGCCGTTATACATGATGCGTGGAAACAAATAACAATCCGCTATAATCGTGATATTCCAAAACTGATGAAATATTGCTTTTTAGCGGTTATAAGCGATGGCGCAAACACCAAAATGGGAAGCATTTTCACTCCATATGAATATTTCTATGCTTGGAATAAAATCAATGAAAACGAGAAAGCCAGTAACGGCATAGCATCTCTGCTGACGATGGTTAGGGGTGCATTTGCCCAAGACCGTGTTTTAGCAATTATGAGGGATTTTGTTTATTATCCTGACGACAGCTCAAAAAGTGAAGCCATTGTTGCTCGATATCCGCAGTTCTTTGCTGCACAAAAAATGTTTGAGAATATCAAGGCACATATTAAACCGCATGGCGATGGTAAGGGTGGCACTTATTTTGGCGCGACTGGCTGCGGAAAAACATATACAATGCTGTTTCTTGCTCGTCTGCTCAATCAACATGACAGGGAGATTTTTAGAAACCCGACAATTATCATAATTACAGACCGTGAGGACTTGGATAGACAGACATCGGGTTTATTTGTCGAGTCAAAACGCTATCTTCGTGACAAAAATGTGCGAAGCATTGAAAATAGAAAGATGTTGCAAGAAGTGTTGGCAGAAAAAGATTCGGGAGCCGCAAGTGGTGGTGTGTATTTAACTACGATACAGAAATTTTGTGAAGAAACCGGCTTATTGTCTGACCGTGAGAACATCATCTGTATTTCTGACGAAGCCCACCGCACACAAACTGGTGTTGGTGCAAAGTTGAAAACCACTGAAAAAGGCGTATTTACTTCGTATGGCTTTGCAAAATATTTGCGTGATAGCTTTCCAAATGCTACATATTGCGGTTTCACAGGAACGCCAATTGACGAAACAATAGCTGTTTTTGGCGAAGTTGTTGACAGTTATACAATGAAAGAATCAAGTGATGACGGCATTACCGTTCGCATCGCTTATGAACCACGCTTGGCAAGGGTTATTCTTTCTGACGAGCAGGCAAAAGAAATTCAAAAATACTATGATAGATGCACCGAGGAGGGGTCTAATCCTGAGCAAGTAGAGGAAAGCAAAAAGGCCATGAGCCAGATGCGAAAAGTGCTTGGGCATCCTGATAGGCTTAAAAAGTTAGCGTACGACATTGTGCATCACTATGAGGCGTTGACGGAGCAAAAGCCCGAAATTGTGCAGAAGGCTATGATTGTGTGTGCAAGCAGGGAAATCGCTTTTGACTTGTGGAAAGAATTAACAGCACTTCGCCCAAGTTGGAACGAGCCGAAAAAATCTGAAAATGATTCAGCCTTGTCAAAAGAACAGTTAGAAAAATTAACTCCGCTTGAAAAGATTAAGCTGGTTGCCACGCGCGGTAAAGATGATGAGCGTGATATGTATAATTTGCTTGGCACAAAAGAATATAGACAAATGCTGGACAAGCAATTCAAGAATGACGATTCCAACTTCAAAATTGCAATTGTTGTTGATATGTGGATTACTGGCTTTGATGTGCCGTCACTTGCTGTCATTTATGTAGACAAGCCATTGCAAAAACACACGCTGATACAAACAATTTCGCGTGTTAATCGTGTTTTTGACGGCAAAGATATGGGCTTAGTGGTCGATTACATTGGCATAAAGCAAGATATGCTTGAGGCTATCAAGAAATATAGCAAGCCACAAGAAAGTCCCATTGAGGAAATAACGATTTCGTTGGTGGTTTTTCGAAACCATTTAGCACTCATAAACGAGTTGATGTATGAATTTGATGCTAAAAACTTCTATGCAGGGGAGCCGCTTGAGCGGCTGCTCTGCTTGGAATATGCCGCTCAATTTGTTCAGATAAAGAAGGATAGAGAAAGTAGCTTCATGAGCTTATCTCGTAAGCTCAAAGCGGCGTATGATATTTGCTTTCCGACTGGAGAATTGACAGATACAGAAATCACTCAAGCTCAATTTTATCTTGCCATTCGTTCAATCATTTATAAGCAAACCAAGGGCGATGCCCCTGATGCAGAGACAATGAATCGAGTAGTTGAGAAAATGGTGCAAGATGCTATCACTTGTACAGGTATCGAAAATATCGTAAACGCTGAAAAACCAGAAGATTTGTTCAGCGATGATTTTATGAAGCAACTTGACGAGATAAGCCTACCAATTTCCAAATTTAACGCCCTGCTGAAATTGTTGCGAAAAGCTGTATCGGGATACGGCAAAGTAAATAAAGTGAAGGCGTTGGAATTTGATAAACGGCTTAGAGCCGTTGTTGAAAGCTATAACAATAGAGATAATCTTGTCTTTACAAGTGAAGTTGTCGCAGATTTCATTAACGGGCTATCGGACGAGCTTGTAAAAATTCTTTGCGATTTACAAGATGATAAAACTTCATTTGAAAGCATGGGCATAACTTACGAAGAAAAGGCGTTTTATGACATTCTTGTGAAAGTGCGTGATGACCACGGATTTAAGTACGAGGATGAAAAATGCCTTGTGCTGGCAAAGAAAATCAAAGAGCTTGTTGATGATAAATCGCAATTTGCTGACTGGGCTGTGCGTGATGATATTAAGTTTCAGCTAAACAGAGACTTGACTGTGTTGCTTTATGAGAGCGGTTATCCGCCAGAGTGGGATGAAGAAATTTTTGAGAGAGTGTTGGAACAAGCAGAGAATTTCAAAAAATGGGCGGATTAACGAGTAAATATATAGGCATCGGAGGAAGCGATAAATGGTATTGAAAAAAATAAAGCTGAAGAATTTTAGGTGCTTCGGTAGCGATGAAACTACCATTTCTTTTGATGACCTTACAGCATTTATCGGCGCAAACAGTACGGGTAAAACAGCAGCCATGCAAGCTATTGTAAAACTCTTTGGTATGAATCAATCTGAGCGCGAGATACGTCGTTCGGATTTTCACTTAACCACAAACAAGTCACCAGATGATGATGAAACAATAACTCTTTCGATAGAAGCTGTGTTAGAGTTCCCAGAACTTGAAGATGAAAGTATACCTACAGATGCAGTTGCCCACTTCTTCAAATATTTTGTCGTTGATGAAAAAGGACAGCCTCCTTATTTGCGAATTTTATTGGAATCAATATATACAAAGGATGGAACAATAGAAGGCGATGTTGATACTCGTTATTATTTTGTCACTTCCAGCGAAAAGTTAGCTATTGAAGAAACCGATAAGCGACCAACCCGCTACAGTTCTTTTTCGACAATAAGGTGTATTTATGTTCCTGCATTACGTAATACAAGCGAACAGTTGAAGAATGTTTCTGGCACAATGTTGTATCGATTGTTAAACAGCATCGATTGGGAGGAAAGCTCGGCTGCGTTGGAAGGTCATATGAAGAAAGTTAATGACGAGATAGTCAAAGTCCCGGGAGTTAGTGATTTGCAAGATATTTTGCAAGGACAGTGGCACGGATTTCATAATGACGGGCGATACACTAACACAAAAATTGAGTTTAATTCTACAGACATGGAGAGCGCACTAAAAACGGCATCTATTAAATTTTCTCCTACAGAGATACCGCGCGATTATGAAATTAACGAGCTTGGCGATGGTCTTCGTTCATTGTTTTACTTTTCTTTGGTTAATACGCTATTACGAACTGAGCAAAAGATTTTAGAATCCATTGAAAAAGGTGATATTCAGGCAAAAGCACCAAAAATTACGCCCCCTGTTCTAACTATATTAGTTGTAGAAGAACCCGAAAATCATATATCGCCACAACTAATGGGTAGGGTTATTAAGAACATTAAAGATATTGCTACTATCAACAATGCCCAGACGGTTCTGTCTTCACACACCCCAGCAATAATTAAGCGAATTGAGGCTACGAAAATTCGCCATTTTGGATATGGTAACGACCAAAAATGCTCAAAAGTAATGAGTGTATTGCTCCCAAAAAATGAGGATGTTGCCTATAAGTATGTGAAAGAAGCCGTGGAATCTTATCCCGAAGTTTATTTTGCAAGGCTTGTTATATTAGGCGAGGGTGATAGCGAAATGTCGCTACTACCGAAAGTAATTGAAGGTGCAAGTGAAAATATAGATGTGATGGGTATTTCTGTGGCACCGCTCGGAGGTAGGCACGTTAATCATTTTTGGAGATTACTTAACCAACTTGAAATACCACACATTACGCTCTTGGATTTAGATAGAGAGCGTAATGGCGGTGGTTGGGGGCGAATTAAATATGTCATTAAACAACTACTGGAAAATGGAATTGATAAAAGCGTATTATTCAACATAAATTGTAATGACAAACTTACTGACGACTGCTTAGAAAAAATGCACGAACGGGAGCAGTCTCGGGTAACAGATATGGATTCGTGGATTGGCTGTCTTGAAAAATACAACATATTTTTCTGCGCTCCTCTCGATTTGGATTTTTTAATGCTCGAAAAATATACAGAAACATATAAGGCAACCATCGAGAAAGGTCATGGACCTGAAATTAAGGGTGTTGGAAAAGTAAAGGACATTGAACACTGTAAGCCGCCCAAGGAGGAGTATACGAGTCGAATAAAAAGCAGTATAAAGCATACCCTTAAACAAGAGGGCGGTGATGGCGAAACGTATTCACATGAGCAACAGAAACTGATGGTTTGGTATGATTATCTTTTTCTAAATCGAAGCAAGCCTGTTACCCATTTGAAAGCCTTATCTTCTCTGGATTTTGATGATATTGCATTGTATCCAGAGCCATTAAATAAAATCGTGCAATATGTAAAAAAATGCTTATTGAGGGAGATTCAAAATGGGGTTGGAGATAATATCACCCAATGAGTGGGTGCCTCAAAACATAAAACTGGAAAAGGCAGCTATGGAAGCGGTTGTCAGTTCATCAAATACGTTGATAATCGCTGGTCCGGGGGCTGGTAAAACTGAAATGCTCAGTCAACGAGCTTGCTTTTTGTTGCAAACAAACACTTGCCCATCACCCAAGCGTATCCTTGCTTTGTCTTTTAAGAAAGATGCAGCAAGCAATTTATCTGAGCGTGTACTAAAGCGTTGCGGAAAGATGTTAGCCAACAGATTGGAATCACTCACTTTTGATGCGTTCGCTAAAGAAATATTGGATAGGTTTTATATGGCATTACCCGAAAATTTTCGTCCTGCAAAGGATTACTTTGTAGACTTGAGCTCTGAACTGCTGAGAAGGGCGTATGAATTAGCTGGGTTGCCTTACGTTAGAGAGTCTGCGACAGATGATAGAACAAATATCAAAGCTCCTGTTATGAAAATTTTACTTCACGGAAATAAAAATGCGGATTTCCAGCCTGCACTTACTTTTACGACAATTTCACGTTTAGCAAATTACTTATTGAAAGAAAATCCGCTTATAATCAAGGCTTTACAGCTTACTTATAGTCACATTTTTTTAGATGAGTTTCAAGACACTACAACCGTACAATACAATCTTGCCAAAACTTGTTTCTTGTCAACAAGCTGCATTATAACTGCTGTTGGCGACCAAAAACAACGAATTATGGGTTGGGCTGGAGCAATGTATGATGCCTTTGACAAGTTTCAACACGATTTTGGAGCTGTTGAAAAAGCTTTAGTCATGAATCATCGTTCGGTGCCTAAGTTGGTCAAAGCCCAGTACCAGTTGTACAATATATTGTCCTCATCTGATTTAACGGCTAATGCCAACGTCAGTTTGCACACAAGTGAGGGCTGCATAATGTCACATACGTTCGCATCGCAAATTGATGAATCAAAATACTTGAAAAATGACATCAGAATCAAGTTGAAGAACGGAATACAACCACGTGATATTTGCATTTTAACAAAGCGGTCTATTAGCGAATATTGCCATGATTTGTTGGGTGACATAGAGGGGACGAATTTTGCGATTAGAGATGAAAGCGTTTACCAAGACTTATTAAAAGAAGATTTGGTGAAGGTTTTATACGCTTTTCAATTATGTGGAAAAAAGAACAGGGGAACAGCAGAAGCCTTTGAGTATCTACAAGAGCTATATTTACAATTTAACTCCGTTGAGATTGATGATGTAGATAAAGTGAATATTTGCTCTGCACAGTTAAATAAATCAATACATGACATGGGCATGAAAATGGCAAAAATCACTGGGAAAACCCCTGATGAAAAAGATGCGTTTTTGGATATACAAAATGAAATCATCAGTTTTTTTGACAAAAACAAGTTCATGAAACACTTCCCGCAGTATCAAAACGGTAATTTCTTCAACGAAACATTGCAAAAGTTTATTGACCTGCTTTGGGCTGAGTTTGAAAAATCTAATGATTGGAAAACAGCACTTTCTACCTTCGAGGGGAACTTATCTGTACCTGTTATGACGATTCATAAAAGTAAAGGTCTGGAATTTGATTGTGTTTATTTCGTAGGTTTAGAAGATAACTCATTTTTTACCTTCCAACACAATCGTAGCGAAGATATATGTGCCTTTTTTGTCGCAGTTTCAAGGGCAAAAAACGAACTGCACTTCACAAGATGCCTAAATAGAACTTCACTCAACAACAATTCTGGCGCACAGAGCATAACGACAATTAAAGCGATTCATGATGCAATAGAAAGTATTGCCGATATAGAATTTTATGACCATACATCAAATGAAGAATTGAGTAACGACCACATAGCAACAAGCCTTATCTAAATTGCGAAATCTAACCGAATTTGCTACCCCATTCCAATGCGCTACATTTATCACAGTGGCAATTTGCCACCGCTCACAAAAATACAAACTGGGTAAAACGTATCCATTATCACCACAGTGGAGTGTATGGAAAGGAAGTGATTTCTGCAAAAAGAAACTAAAATTGGCAGAACAACGTACATAATCAACGGAAAATATCAAGCAGAGGGTGTTGGAGGCTACTCTCTGCTTTGCTTCGTTTGATGGAAAAAGACTTGCCGAAAACAGCAAGTAGCGTTATTGAAATATGTGAAGGCAAGGAAAAGTCGTGTATCGAAAATAATTTCGATTATTTTCAAAAAACAGCGGCATTTACGCCAAGGGTATGTTATAATAAGAGCATATCTCAAAACGATTTGGTCTGTTCGCTACAAGCAAAGGAAATTTGATTGAAGCTTACGAGCAGCTAATGGACTTCATTTCACGCCACACACTTGACAGATTTTTCCTTGTGGGCAACCAGCGTGTTAGTGTGTGTCTTGGATTGCGCGTGAGCTCGTGAGCAATATTCTTGTCCATAGGGAATTTAGCAGAGGATATATGGCACGAATCATCATCGAAAAAGACCGCATACTTGCGGAAAACTGGAACAGGCCGACACGCTCGGGGCGATTGACCCTCGAAGGCTTTAAGCCCGACCCCAAAAATCCATTGCTTGCGCATTTTTTTATTCAAATCGGACGGGCTGATGTGCTTGGCTCGGGTGTTCGTAATTTATATAAATACACGCAGATATATTCGGGCGGAGAACCACAGCTTATTGAAGACGATATTTTTACAACAATCATTCCGTTGAAATCAGAAACAAATGGGAAGATAGAGGAAGTTAGAAAGGAAGTTATAGCGGAAGTAAATTTGTCGCAAGAAAAACTAAATAACTTGCTTGAATACTGCATTACGCCAAAGAGCAGAAAAGAGATGCAAGATTTTTGCGGTATAAAATCCGACGAACATTTTCGCTCAACGGTGGTTAAACCAATGCTACACCTCGGTCTAATTAAAATGACAAGCCCAAATAAACCAAAAAGTAGAAGCCAGAAGTATTATAAGGCGTGAAAACAAGCGCAAAGGAGGACACCTATGGGAACCAACTACTATTTTAGAAAAAAAGACGTTGATATGCCTCGGTTATATGCAATCGTCGATGCTTTGAATGCGGAGTGCAAAGTATTAGTCGCAAAGTATAACGAATTGTTGAATGAAGCGCGGCGTGAAATGGGCATCGGATACAAGCGTGAACTTGAACATTGGAACACTTACATCTTGCCTGATGAAGGTGATGATATTGGCGATATTCATGTTGGGAAAATTTCCTATGGCTGGAAGCCGCTGATGAAGGCTGGCGAACATTTTCATTCTATCGAAACATTGCAGCGATGGTATGAGCAAAACAGGGGTGAGTATATCTTTATTGACGAATACGGCAAAACTAATTTACTTGAGGAATATTTGCTTGAAATCCGCAAAAGAAACGAGGATGCACAGAACAAAACTCATGATTACCCGATAGGTGCGGACGGATTTGAATGGACGAGCAGAGAGTTTTGTTAAGGAAGAAGCTAACCACTTTTTAAGCTGAACGTGTGGCGCATAAGTGCGCATTATAAACTTATAGTCATGTGCTTTCTAAGTTTTGCCGAAAAGTTTCTAAGTTTTGCCCGAAACTTTATAATTTTTCCTGTTTTTGATGTGCTACAATATATGTGAGGGGAACTGTGGGAAGGACTTGTTTGCGAGGTGTCTAAGAATTTCTAAAAATGTATAAGAAGTGTCTGAGGATGTCTAAGAAAGTATAAGAATTGTCTATGGATTTCTGGTTTTTGCTGTGCTATGATTAAAATGCGGAGGAATGCCGAAGAATTGATTTGATGTGTAGATTCTCTGCCTTTTTATTTCCCACATAAATTTGTTTTCAACCACCATTCCCTACCGGGTTGGTGGTTTTTTATTGCCCTCAAAAATCTAAATGGGCAAGCGTGACCGTTAGCATTGGCTATAGCGGGCGTTGTGAAAAGGAGATGATTCATGCAAGGAAACGACAAGAAAATGGGTGCTACGAAAAGAGAGTCAAGCATACCTTTTAACAGGGGTGATGCTATGGTTAAAGTTACCACGCCAATCTGTGGGGCGAATGACCTTGCCTTTGCGCATTGGCAGCAGTACGCTAACGAAAAGGCCTATGAGGCGAAATTGATTACAAAAGCGATGTATGAATTTGCACGGGATGAAATACATAAAACTATTGCACTCCTGTCCGAAGTGCGCTACAATGTATAGTAAAGGCAGGTGTGTGTTATGGATTTAATGAAAATGCGTAAGCTACTTGGTCAGGGCAAGTCCATTTACGACTTGCCCCTTAGGGTGGCGTATTATGCCCGTGTGTCTTCCGATACGGATATGCAACTGAACTCGCTAGACAACCAAATTACATACTTTGATGAGTTCATCAAGTCCAACAAAAATTGGACTTTTGCAGGCGGTTATGTTGATGAAGGGTTATCTGGTGCAAGTGTAAAAAAGCGTGATGATTTTAAGAGAATGGTTGCTGATGGTGAATTGGGCAAGTTTGATTTGCTGATAACTAAGGAAATCAGCCGATTTGCTCGTGATACGCTGGATAGTATTCAATATACACGACAATTGCTTGCAAGCAATGTGGGCGTGTTTTTTCAAGCGGACAATATTTGTACGCTTTATTCAGATTCGGAATTACGACTAACCATCATGGCTTCTTTGGCGCAGGACGAGCTTCGCCGTTTGTCCGAGCGTGTGAAGTTTGGCATGAAGCAAGCGCACAAGGCGGGCAAGGTGCTTGGGCAGGATAATATGTACGGATATAAAAAGTCAAAGGGTAAACTTGTTGTTGATGAAAAGGAGGCGAAGTTTGTTCATGACTTGTATAGCTTGTATGCGGAGGACAAGTATGGTTTCCGTACTTTGGCACGGATTTTGCACGAGAAAGGCTATCGCAACCAATCGGGGGGTGAAATTAACCCAGGCAGCTTGAAAAGTATTTTGTCTAACCCGAAGTACAAAGGCTTTTACCACGGACATATCACGGAGAGTAATGACTATCGAGAGCAGAAAAAGGTCAAGACTGCGCTTGAGGATAGAATCCTGTATAAATGTGAAGAAGTCCCCGCAATCGTGTCGGAGGAGCTTTGGGAGAAGGTTAATGAAATTCTGGCTGTCCGCACATCAAAGTTTGCGAAAAAAGGGCGTGGTACAGTTCCGCAAACGCCTTATAGCGGAAAAGTTATTTGTGAGGAACACGGAACATTTCACTATCGCAAGATGTGGAAAGACCGTAAAATCCCTGCCGAGAGCTGGTGTTGTAAGGAGTATCTTGCAAAGGGTCGAAAGTTTTGTGCAACGCCGCATTTGTATACTCGGGATTTAGATGCCATACTTGAACACATAGGCGATGATTTGCTGTCCAACAAAGATAAGTATATGGCAAGCGTGGATAACCTATTGGCGATGTACGAAAAAGCCGACAACGGCGCATCTGCGGACTACGTAGGCGAAACCGCAAAACTAATGACTGCTATAAAGAAGAATAAGGCGCGGCAAGCTAAATTGGTGGAGCTATACACTGATGAAATCATTGACCGAAACGAGTTTGATGAGTTAAATACAAATCTCAAAAATGACACAGAACAACTCAACATGGAAATTGCACGACTTAAAGAAGAAAAGAAAGCCGTAAACACAACGGCGGCACGGTTGACAAAGGTCAAGGAATTTTTCGCCACACTTTCGCCTGAGAAAATGCAGGCAACCGCTTCAAGACAAAGCGAAACCCAAATCTCTCCCGCTCTCCATGTCGCACAAGCCATGTTGGAATCTGTCACCATTCTCAAAGATAGCACTAAAACGGAAATGAAAATCCGCATTGACATGAAATTGGGTGGTACGACCGACTGCACCCTCGCTACTTTCGGCAAGCGGGATGCCACAGAGCATTTTGTTCTGGATGCTGAGGAAATTGAAAAAATCCTACGCTCAGACCCACCCGATGAATATGCTGAAAACCTTGAAGATGCTGGATTAACTGGCTTTGACAACAAAAATGTTATAAAGTACAGTCAAACCGAAATAAGCCCCATTGTGGGCAGCGAGCAAGAAAGCCGTGATTTAGTGGACTATTTTAACCGTGAGATGGCGGAGCATCCTGATAAGATTTGGGAGCTTAATATGTTTGGCAAATCCATGCACAGCATGGTACGGGACGGATTACAAAACAAGCTGTACCGTATGCCGGACGATGCCCAGGTTAAAATGCAGGAAGCCTTGCAAAAAATCATAAACGAAGGCAGTGGGGGCATGGTTTGTATCTTGTTGTAATTATAATGTAGGGTGGGGCTTGCCCCCACCTTTTTTTGCTTGCCCCGCTCATATACGTATACGTAAAAAAGTGGGGGCAAGCCCCCACCCTACTAGTCTGTTGTACAATCTGCCGGATGATGGTAGGTGATGGTTTCTGTTGTGGGTTCGTCCGTTTCTTCATTCGTGCCATATTCGGTATATTCTACCACGGCACTTGGCGTTTGGGCATTTACCACATCCACATTACGATACATGCGCATACCCGTACCGGCAGGTATAAGTTTTCCGATGATAACATTTTCCTTTAAGCCGATAAGGGGGTCGGTTTTGCCTTTTATTGCAGCCTCCGTCAACACCCTTGTGGTTTCCTGGAAGCTGGCAGCAGATAGGAATGAGTCTGTAGCAAGGGATGCTTTGGTGATGCCCAAAAGCACACGCTGACCCTTTGCAGGCTCTTTACCTTCCCCTTCCAAACGCTCGTTCTCGCCTTCAAAATCCAGCCAGTCAATAAGTGAACCAGGCAGAAAGCCCGAATCCCCATTTTCTTCCACACGCACACGTTTTAGCATTTGGCGCACAATAACTTCCACATGCTTGTCATTAATATCCACACCTTGCAGGCGGTAAACCTTTTGTACTTCTTGCAACATATAATCCTGGACACCACGCAGGCCACGTATGCGCAAAATATCGTGGGGGTATATACTACCTTCGGTAATCTCGTCACCGGCAGCAATTTGTTGCCCATTATACACGCAAATGGAGGAGCCGTAAGGTATCACATATTCCTTACTGTCACCGGTTTCTTCGTTGGTGACAACAACTTTTTTCGTATCATTCATGGCAACTTTGCCGCCAAATTCTGCAATTATAGCAAGGCCTTTGGGTTTGCGTGCCTCAAAAATCTCCTCAACACGGGGTAGACCTTGTGTAATATCCACAGAGCTGGCAATGCCGCCCGTATGGAAGTTACGCATAGTAAGCTGTGTGCCCGGCTCGCCGATGGATTGTGCAGCGATGATACCGATAGCCTCACCTGTACGTACAGGGCGGCCGCTTGCCATGTTTGCGCCATAGCATTTGGTGCAAAGCCCAATTTTGCAACGGCAGGTCAAAATTGTGCGGATGTGCACTTCCTCCACCCCTGCCCGTTCTACCGCTTTGGCAGCATCGGGGGAAATCATCGTGTCCGCTTCCACCAGCACCTCGCCCGTTTCAGGGCATTTAATTTGCTCGATGGACCAACGCCCCTCGATACGCTCCCTTAGCGGCTCGATAATCTCATTGTTATTAGACTTGTCACGGAAAGCGGAAACCCACAAGCCGGGCTTTTCTGCCCTCTCCCCTACACAGTCATCCTCACGTATAATAATGTCTTGGGAAACATCTACAAGTCGACGGGTAAGATAACCGGAGTCCGCTGTTTTAAGTGCCGTATCGGACAAAGTTTTTCTTGCGCCGTGGGCGGATAGGAAGTATTCCAAAACCGTCAAACCTTCACGGAAGTTGGATTTAATGGGTAGCTCAATAATACTGCCTGATGGGGATGTCATCAAACCACGCATGCCCGCCAGCTGCTTAATTTGTGCCTTGGAGCCACGTGCGCCCGATGTTGCCATCATTTGGATATTATTAAACTCACCAAGCCCCTCTACAAGTTGGTCCGCAATGGTATCATTGGCTTTGTTCCAAATATCCACCACATTTTGGTGCCGCTCCCCATCAGTCATCAAACCACGACGGAACATTTTGGTAACTTTTTCCACATCCTGCTCGGCGGCGGCAATAATATCGCCCTTCGCCTCCGGCACCACCATGTCAGAAACAGATACGGTAAGCGCACCACGGGTGGAGAATTTGAAGCCCAAGTCCTTAATTTTATCAAGCACCACAGCGGTATCAGTAAATCCATGGCGGTTTATGCACTGCTGGATAATATTTTGCAATTCCTTTTTGCCGCATTTGTAGTTTACCTCATATTCAAAGGCATTGTCCGGGTTTGCTCTGTCCACCAATCCCAAATTTTGGGGTATGGCTTCGTTGAAGATGATGCGCCCAACGGTGGTTTCCACCATTTTACGCACACCGTCAATCTCCCTGCGCACCTTGATATTGGCGTGCAAAGTAACCTCATCATTATCATAAGCCAGCTGGGCTTCTGCTTCATCCTTAAATACCTTGCCTTCGCCTATATCGCCCGGCTTTGCCATGGTTAGGTAGTATATGCCCAAAACCATATCCTGGGATGGCACGGTAATTGGCGCACCATCGGAAGGTTTTAGCAGGTTGTTGGGGGAAAGCAGCAAAAAGCGACATTCTGCCTGCGCTTCCACGGACAGGGGCAAGTGGACGGGCATCTGGTCCCCGTCAAAGTCTGCGTTAAAAGCAGAGCAAACAAGGGGGTGGATTTTAAGTGCCTTACCCTCTACCAGCACAGGCTCGAAGGCCTGTATGCCCAACCTGTGCAGGGTGGGCGCACGGTTAAGGATAACCGGATGCTCTTTAATAACATCCTCCAAAACATCCCAAACACGCTCTTCCAGCCTTTCCACCATGCGCTTGGCGGATTTGATATTGTGCGCTTCGCCCAGTTCCACTAACTTTTTCATTACAAAGGGCTTAAACAGTTCTATGGCCATTTCTTTTGGCAGGCCGCATTGGTAAATCTTCAAATTAGGTCCAACCACAATAACCGAACGGCCGGAATAGTCCACACGCTTACCCAGCAGGTTTTGGCGGAAGCGGCCTTGCTTACCTTTCAATAAATCAGAAAGGGATTTTAGCGGGCGGTTACCGGGGCCTGTTACAGGGCGTCCACGGCGGCCATTGTCAATAAGGGCATCCACTGCTTCTTGCAGCATACGTTTTTCGTTGCGCACAATAATTTCGGGTGCACCAAGGTCAAGCAAACGCTTTAAGCGGTTGTTTCTGTTTATCACACGCCTATATAAGTCATTCAAGTCACTGGTGGCAAAGCGGCCGCCGTCCAGTTGCACCATTGGGCGTAAATCAGGCGGGATAACAGGTACCGCATCCAAAATCATCCACCCCGGTTGGTTGCCGGAAATACGGAAGGATTCGATAACTTCCAATTTTTTCAAAACTTTAATTCGCTTTTGCCCAACGGCGGTTTTAAGGGATGTGCGAAGCTCGATCCCTTCCTGTTCCAAATTTATGCCATCCAGCAATTCTTTAACAGATTCTGCGCCCATACCTACACGGAAAGCATCTTCGCCATATTTTTCAATAGAATCGCGATATTCCTTCTCGGATAGCAGTTGTTTGTAGCTAAGCCCTGTTTCCCCTGCATCCAGCACCACATAAGATGCAAAATAAAGGATTTTTTCCAAAGCACGGGGGGACATGCCCAAAATCAAACCCATACGGCTGGGTATGCCCCTAAAATACCAAATATGGGAAACGGGTGCAGCAAGCTCTATATGTCCCATGCGCTCCCTACGCACTTTTTTACGGGTAACTTCCACGCCGCAACGGTCGCAAACCGTGCCTTTATAGCGTATGCGCTTATATTTACCGCAATGGCATTCCCAGTCCTTATCGGGGCCAAAAATACGCTCGCAAAAAAGTCCGTCTCTTTCAGGTTTTAAGGTGCGGTAGTTGATGGTTTCGGGCTTTTTAACCTCTCCCCGGCTCCATTCCCTAATCTTTTCGGGGGAAGCCAAGCCAATTTGTATGGCATCAAAATTTACAGCATTCTCGTTTCGGTTTTCCATTAACGCACCCATTTAAGCCCTCCTCGTGTTTTTGTTACATATTCAAATTTTGCCGACCCAAAGGGCGCACACTGTGCGCCGCTACATGTCATCGTCATCGTCATCGTCGGCATTCATCAGCCCCACAGCTTCTTCCATTTCTTCGGGGTCAAGGCTTTCAGTTTCTTGTGCAATGGGGGTTAAATCAAAATCATCATCATCGTCTTCGTCCTCATCACCGCCGCCATCAAGATCCACTTCCAAGTCATCTGCCGCCGCAATGGCATTTGCCAAAGCATCAAAGCCGGTGCCTGTGGTTGCCATTTCCTGATGGTCCGCAAAACTGCGGGAGGACTTTTTAAGGAAGCCGCCAACCTCATCGTCTTTTTCATGCCCCTCGATGTTTACAGGTAAATCTTCGATATCCTCGCTGGACTCTCTCAAATGAATGGTTTTGCCGCCCTCTTTAATCTGCACATCCAGCCCAAGGGCTTGCAATTCCTTCAACAATACTTTGAAAGATTCCGGCACGCCGGGCTCCGGGATATTTTCGCCTTTAACAATGGCTTCGTAGGTTTTAACACGCCCCACAATATCATCGGACTTAACTGTAAGGATTTCTTGAAGGGTATAGGCGGCACCATAAGCCTCCAATGCCCAAACTTCCATCTCTCCAAAACGCTGGCCGCCAAATTGGGCTTTACCGCCCAAGGGCTGTTGGGTTACAAGGGAATATGGGCCGGTAGAACGGGCATGTATCTTATCATCAACAAGGTGGTGCAGTTTTAGATAGTGCATATATCCAACAGTTACGGGATTGTCAAAGGCTTCTCCGCTGCGGCCGTCACGTAGTTGTATTTTGCCATCCTCGGTAATCGGCATATCCTTCCACTCTTCACGGTTGTCCTTGTTAGCTTCCAAGCCGGCAAAAATGTCAGGCTCAAGGATTGGTTTCCATTCCCTCTCAAAATCTTCCCATTCCATTTTTGTATAATCTTCTGCCAATTGCAGGGTGTGCTTAATCTCCATCTCACTTGCACCGTCAAATACGGGGGTTGCAACCTTCCAACCCAGTGCCTTAGCGGCAAGCCCCAAGTGCACCTCCAAAACCTGCCCAATATTCATACGGCTTGGTACGCCAAGGGGGTTAAGTACAATATCCAGCGGGCGGCCGTTGGGCAGGTATGGCATATCCTCCACAGGCAACACACGGGAAATAACACCCTTGTTACCATGGCGGCCCGCCATTTTGTCACCCACGCTAATTTTGCGCTTTTGGGCAATATAAACACGCACCACTTGGTTTACGCCCGGCGGCAATTCGTCACCATTCTTACGGCTAAACACCTTAACATCCACAATTATGCCGCTTTCGCCATGGGGCACACGCAGGGATGTGTCCCGCACCTCCCTTGCTTTTTCGCCAAAAATGGCACGCAAAAGCCGCTCTTCTGCGGTAAGTTCGGTTTCGCCCTTTGGGGTAACCTTGCCTACAAGTATATCATTGGGGCGCACCTCTGCCCCCACACGTATAATGCCGTCCAAACCAAGGTCTTTTAGGGCATCGTCACCCACATTGGGTATATCGCGGGTAATCTCCTCTGGCCCTAATTTGGTGTCACGGGCTTCGGATTCGTATTCTTCAATATGCACCGATGTATAAACATCTTCTTGCACCAGCTTTTCGCTTAGCAATATGGCATCTTCGTAGTTATATCCTTCCCAGGACATAAAGCCGATAAGGGGGTTTTGCCCCAAAGCAAGCTCTCCATTTTGGGTGCTTGGGCCATCTGCAAGTATATCCCCGGCCTTAACCACATCCCCAATATTAACAATGGGTTTTTGGTTAATGCAGGTGCCTTGGTTGCTTCTTATAAATTTAACAACTTTATAATGGTCTTTACCCTTATCGGTTTTAACTACAATGGAGCTGGCAGAAACCGATTCCACCACCCCGTCACGCCCGGCAATAATGCACACGCCGCTATCTTTGGCGGTTTTATATTCCATGCCAGTGCCAACAATGGGGGAATTGGTGCGCATAAGCGGCACGGCTTGCCGCTGCATATTGGAGCCCATCAAAGCACGGGAAACGTCGTCATTCTCCAAAAACGGGATAAGGGCAGTAGCAACAGAAACGATTTGCTTAGGCGAAACGTCCATCAAATCAATTTCCGCCACGGGAAACTCGTTAATAATCTCCCTATGTCGTCCGGGTACACGGCTTGCCACAAATTCTCCATTTTCATTTAATTCCACATTGGCTTGGGCAACCACAAAGTTTTCTTCTTCATCAGCGGTTACATACACAAATTTATCCGTAACCCTTGGAGGGGTGGCGGTTTTGTCCACTTTACGGTAAGGGGCTTCGATAAAACCATATTCATTTATCCTTGCATAGGTGGCAAGGGAGTTAATTAGGCCGATATTTGGCCCCTCGGGCGTTTCGATGGGACACATGCGGCCATAGTGGGAATCATGCACGTCACGCACTTCAAAAGATGCACGGTCACGGGATAAGCCACCCGGCCCCAGGGCGGAAAGGCGGCGTTTATGGGTCAGCTCACCCAGTGGATTGGTTTGTTCCATAAACTGGGAAAGTTGCGAACTGCCAAAAAACTCCTTAACAGCAGCGGTTACAGGGCGGATATTGATTAGGGATTGGGGGGTAAGCCCATCCATTTCCTGAATGGTCATACGCTCCCTAATAACCCTTTCCATGCGAGATAAGCCAATGCGGAACTGGTTTTGCAAAAGCTCACCCACCGCACGTATGCGGCGGTTGCCCAAATGGTCAATATCATCCTTGCCGCCAATGCCGTAATCCAGCCCGATAATGTAGTTTACGCTGGCTATCATATCATCCACGGTAATATGCTTTGGCACAAGTTTGCTTTTGCTGTTTTTTAGGGCATCAATAAGGGCATTGTCGTCATCATGCTCCATAATCAATTCCATCAAAACAGGTAAATGCACCATTTCTTTAATGCCGGTTACTGCAGGGTCAATACCTCTAAGCTCCAAAATCGGGGCAATTGGCACGGTGTTGTTAGTCAAAACCTTGGTTTCGCCCTCCTCATCACCCCTTTGCACTTTAACCCAAACATAACCCACGCCCGTCGCCTGGATTTTGTCTGCCATATCAAGTGTAATAACATCCCCTGCATTCGCCACAACCTCATCCGTAATAGGGCTTACCACATCACGGGAAAGGGTAAAACCACGCACACGGTTGCGCAATTGCAGCTTTTTGTTAAATTTATATCTGCCAACTTTTGCCAAATCGTAACGCTTATTATCAAAAAACATGGAACGTAAAAGGGATTCGGAAGCTTCCACCGCAGGGGGCTCGCCCGGGCGCAAACGCTTATAAACTTCCAATAAGCCTTCTTCCTTGTTTTTTGCCGCATCTTTTTCAATGGATGCGCTAATCTTGGGCTCGTCTCCAAAAAGCTCTAAAATCTCCGCATCCGTACCTACGCCCATGGCTCTTATAAAGCTGGTTACGGGCAATTTACGTGTTCTGTCCACACGGATGGCAAAAACATCATTACTATCTGTTTCATATTCCAGCCAAGCACCACGGTTAGGGATAACAGTGGATGACATTAGCTGCTTACCGGCCTTATCATATTCAATATTATAATAAATGCCAGGAGAGCGGACAAGTTGGGAAACCACAACACGCTCCGCTCCATTTATAATAAATGTTCCATTTTCGGTCATCAAGGGAAATTCTCCCATGAAAATTTCTTGCTCTTTAATTTCATTAGCTTCTTTATTTCTTAGCCTTGCTTTTATTTTTAGGGGGGCGGCATATGTTGCATCCCGCTCTTTACACTCTTCCACGGTGTATTTGGTGTCGTTTTTGTCTAAATAATGGCCTGCAAATTCCAGCACCAATGTTTCGCCAAAGTTTGTGATGGGGGAAATATCTGTAAAAACCTCATCCAGCCCTTCATCTAAAAACCATTGATAGCTGTCCTTTTGAACTTCTATCAAATTTGGCATCTCCAAAATTTCAGCTATTTTAGAGTAGCTCATCCGCTCCGCCTTGCCTTGTTGCAGGCGGGCGATTCTTCCCTTTTCCATTGCACCGACCCCTTTATTATGTGGTTTTTAATGCGCTGACAAAATTTTTGAAAAAAATCATTGATTTTTTGTTTGTTATGTGATATACTATATCAAGTGGCAAAGTCCGTGGCTTACCATGTCCAATTTATGGATAGAAAACGTAGAAGATAATTATAACAGCATCTCGGGTGCATGTCAAGGATTTTTTTGCTTTTTTCTCTAAAGTTTTTACAGCAAAAAGTTGACAAAATATGTAAAACACCATGGGCGCACAAAACGCCCGTTTTTTATTGCAAGGAGATGGATTAATGGACAAATTTAAGGACATGAAAGTAGCTTTGGTTTCGTTGGGATGCGACAAAAATACTGTTGATAGTGAAATAATGCTGGGCATTTTGGCACAACAAGGCTTTGTGCTAACCGCCGATACAGCGCAAGCAGAAATCATAATAATCAACACCTGCGGCTTTTTGCAGGATGCGGTGGATGAAAGTTATATGGAGATACAAGCGGCAATCGCCCAAAAGCAGGCGGGTGTATGCCGTGCCATTATCGTAACAGGCTGCGCCGCCGCCCGTTATAAGGAAGAAATCTTGGGCTTGGATGGGGTTGATGGGGTAATGGGCGTGGATGAATACGCCAACCTTATCCCTGTGGTGCAAAGGGCTTTGGGGCAAAGCGCAACCGTTAAGCCTCTAACTGCCGACCTTGCCATGCTTCGCATTCCTTCCACCCCCAAACATTATGCCTACCTACGCATTGCAGAGGGTTGTGATAAAAATTGTACATACTGCACAATACCCGCAATTAGGGGGGCATACACATCCCACCCCATGGAAAATATTTTGGAAGAAGCCGCACGTTTAGCCGGCCTGGGTGTTAAAGAGCTTATTTTGGTAGCGCAAGACACCACCTTGTATGGAACGGATATATATGAAGAGCAAAAGCTCCATGTCCTGCTGAACAAGTTGTCGAAAATCGATGGCATACACTGGCTTCGCCTGTTGTATTGCTACCCCGAGCATATTTATGATGATTTGCTGGAAGAAATGGCGAAAAACCCCAAAATACTGCCCTATATCGACCTGCCAATACAGCATTGCAGCGATAAAATTTTGAAGTTGATGAACCGTAAAAGCACCGAGGAAAAGTTGCGCAATACCATCGCCCATATCCGCAAAGCAGTGCCGGGCGTTACTTTGCGCACCACCTTAATCACGGGCTTCCCCGGCGAAACTAAGGAAGATTTTCAAAACCTTTGTAACTTTATCGAAGATATGAAATTTGACCGCTTGGGAGTTTTCCCTTATTCACGGGAAGAAGGTACCCCCGCCGACAATCTTCCCAACCATTTGGAAGAAAAAACTAAAATCGCCCGCCATGACCGTTTAATGAAAATACAACAGCGCATTTCTGCGGAAAACTTGGCACTGCGCAAGGGTGATGTTTATGAAATAGTAGTGGAGGGCATGGAAGAAAACGGCATATACCTCGGCCGCTCCTATGCTGAAGCTCCTGATATTGACGGCATCATCTTTATTTCCAGTGAAAAGGAATTGGAAATGGGCGGTCTTGTGCAAGTCAAAATAACCGAAACATGGGAGTATGATATGATGGGGGAAGTTTTCGATTAATTGCAAAACTTTCCAAAAAACTATTGACATATAGTGTGTATATATGCTAAAATCATTCTATCAGCATAAACAATTACATGGCAATATGTCAACGAGAGGTTAATACAGCATAGCCGGAAATATTACAAAGGGAAATTGTACTAATTTTTGGGAGATTTTTTTAATGAAAAATTCGAAACTGAAAGTCGCCTCATTGATAATGGTAATGATAATGGCTTTATCATCAATGTCAGTTTTTGCCTTTGCACCCGTTAATGAGAATCTTTTTGAAACAATGTTGCCTATACAGTATCTGGTAGATGAACTTTTAGAGCAAGGTGTTTATGAAATCAACATCGCAGAAAGCTTTGAGCTGGAAGATGGTCGCACCGCTCACATGCTACATGATGGTAGGATTTTTTACACAAAACCAATACCCAATCTTCTTGATACGCTTACTTATTACGAACTAATAGCCCTGGAAGCTTACGGTTATGTTGTCAACGCCAAGGAAGCGGAAATTAAATTTGGCACACTTAATGATGGGTCCGTTACATGGGCTTCTGTAATACGTGTATTCGGAAGTAATGAGCCCATTCCTGCCAATTCTTGGGCGACCGATATTGTAAATTTTAGAGTGTATGCCGGTTGGGTTCCCAGGGCGATTGTGGACATACTTCCGGACGGCGG
Source organism: Defluviitaleaceae bacterium (assembly GCA_009779935.1). Classification (GTDB taxonomy): domain Bacteria; phylum Bacillota; class Clostridia; order Lachnospirales; family WRAX01; genus WRAX01. The sequence goes on from WRAX01000006.1 coordinate 50,705, forward strand.
TGCGCTTATGATGTTTAGAGGTTATATTCCATTTACAGGACAATGGGCCGCCGATAAACCTTCACTATAAACTGCGTCTTATCGGCGCAGTTTTTTGTTTTGACTTAATAATGATAATATGGTATAATATTGGTTTGGAGGGGTTGTTATGAATTTACCAAATAAACTAACAATAGGGCGGGTGTGCATGATACCGCTTTTTGTTGTTTCCCTGCACGGTGCAGGGTGGGGATGGTATGACGAAATAACCGCCCGCATCATCGCCGCATCCATATTCATCCTTGCTGCCTTAACCGACTTTTTGGATGGCTACCTTGCCCGCAAATTAAACCTTATCAGCGATTTTGGTAAGTTTATGGACCCCCTTGCCGATAAGGTGCTGGTAATGGCCGCCATGGTATATTTACTGTGGCTTGGCAGCATCCCCCCTTGGGTTTTGGTTGTTGTGGAAGGGCGGGAATTTCTTATAGCAGGCCTGCGCATGCTTGCCGCCGGCAAGGGTATTGTAATATCGGCAGGTTTTTTGGGCAAAATTAAAACAATAGCCCAAATGGTGATGATACCTGTGGTTTTGGTTAATTTTGATCATCCCGCCGCCTACTGGACGGGTATTGTGCTTATTTATGCCTGTGTTGCCCTTTCAATAGTTTCCGCTGTGGACTATATGTGGCGCAACCGCCATATCTTTAAGTCGATTTAATTGCATATTTGGCTTTATCGGAGGTAATGTATTGGAAAAACAAACTTTTGCCCGGCGCATACTGGCAACCAACACTTTTGTAATTATCAGTGTATTTTTTACCGCCGCCATGGTGGTTAATTTAGCAGCTTCCTTTTTCATCAGTGATGTGGAAATTACAGAGGGTATTGTGATTTCCCGCCTGCTTGTATCCATTTTTGCAGGGGGCAGCCTTTGGCTTTACAAGCGTTTTGATAATCCCTTTGCGGCTCTTGCTGTCCACATTATCAGCCTATTAGTGTTTTCTGTGGTGCAATGGTGGATTACAGGTAGCTTGCTAAGCTTACACGAATACAGCATTTGGAGCGGACTACCCCATGTTCTGATTGGCTATGGTGCGGCGGCGGTTTTGGTGGTTTTTGGAATGTTAATGGCAAAACGCCGCAATGGATAAAACAGCAGAAATTGTAGCAACCCTCGCCGCCAAAGGGCTGAAAGTTGCCATTGCAGAATCGCTGACAGGCGGGGCGATTGCCGCCGCATTGGTTTCCGTGGCAGGCGCATCTGCTGTGCTGGATGAGGCTATGATAACATACAGCAATGCCGCAAAAGTGGCACGGCTTGGGGTTTTGCAAACCACGCTGGATACTTACGGTGCGGTAAGTCCCCAAACAGCACAGGAAATGGCAGCCGGCATAGCCCGCACTGCAAATGCCCGCATTGGACTTGCCACAACAGGCATAGCAGGCCCGGGCGGCGGCACGCCCCAAAAGCCCGTAGGGCTGGTATACATCGCCCTGCATGTGGATGGCAATACCACCGCCCGCAAATTTAATTTTTACGGTGATAGACAGGCAATTATCAACCAAACAGTTTTCCAAAGCTTGCAGTTGTTAGGGGGGTTTTATGATTGCAACAGAAAAACTAATTAACAGGATAGAAACTCTCACACCCGGCAATCGTAATCGTGTGATGGAATTTATTGACAAAATCGAAGAAAGGGACTCCATAGAGGATGATGAGGCTTGGGCACATTGGTGTTAGGGACATATGCGACCACACCCAATATAATCCATCCCCAGGAATTATTTACGATTCAAAAAAAGTCGCATTTTATATGTTGCAGGCAAAATCAGTTCCAGAAAAATCAAAGAAGTGGATATATAGCGAACCTACTTCAAAGTCGTGATTGTGCGTTCGATATAGCCTTAATAAAAATTTTGGAGGTAAGCACAAATGAGTGACACAGATAAAAGCAAAAAAGATGCCCTAAAAACCGCCCTTGCCAATATTGAAAAAAGTTTTGGTAAGGGTAGCGTGATGAAAATGGGCGAAAAAACAGCAGGCATGAAGATTGCGTGCATTCCATCAGGCTCGTTAAGCTTGGATGTAGCTTTGGGGGTGGGAGGTTTTCCCCGTGGGCGGATTATTGAGATTTTTGGACCCGAATCTTCCGGAAAAACAACTGTTGCCCTGCACCTAATAGCAGAAGCGCAGAAACTGGGCGGCATTGTGGCGTTTATTGATGCCGAGCATGCTCTGGATCCGGTATATGCCAAAAACCTTGGCGTCGATATTGATGAACTTTACATATCCCAACCTGATAATGGCGAACAAGCCTTGGATATTGCCGACGAAATGGTGCGCTCGGGTGCAATTGATGTTATCGTCATAGATTCAGTTGCAGCCCTTGTGCCAAAGGCAGAAATTGAAGGGGATATGGGGGACAGCCACATGGGCTTGCATGCCCGCCTAATGTCCCAAGCCTTGCGTAAATTAACTGCTTTATCCAACAAAAACAACTGTGTAATACTTTTCACCAACCAGCTGCGGGAAAAAATTGGTGCCTATGGCAACCCAGAAACCACCACGGGTGGGCGGGCATTAAAATTTTACGCATCTGTACGCCTTGATATACGCCGTGTAAGCAAAGGCGAGATTAAGGAAGGTGAAAAGCATATCGGCTTCCGCACCAAGGTTAAGGTGGTTAAAAACAAACTTGCCCCGCCCTTTAAGGTCTGCGAATTTGATATAATCTTCGGTAAGGGCATTGCCAAGGGTAGTGATATTTTGGATTTGGCAACGGAGCTTGAAATTGTAAAGCGCAGCGGATCTTGGTTTAGTTATGGGGACTTGCGCCTTGGGCAGGGTAAGGACAAATCCAACCAATATTTGGACGAAAACCCCGAATTAAAAGCAGAAATAGAACTGGCAGTGCGCAACCACTTTGGCATGGACGATAAACCCAAGGTGTTGGAGCAAAAAGCCCCGGCAGCAGAGGAAAAACCCGCAAAAAAATCAAGCAAAAAGAGCAAAAAGGCCGATGATGAAATTATAGCAGAAATCGACCTGGACGAGGATGAGATAAGCGAAATTATTCAAGAAATGGGACTGGAGGAAGACCCGGAGAATGAGTAAAGGCAAGCGTGAAGTTTATGCAGAAAACCAGTTGGTGCGGCTGGTGGAAACCCGCAAAAAAGATGCCCAAGCCGCCTTCGAAAACTGGCAGGACCCAGATACAATAAAAGGCTTTAACGGCCGACACGTGCGTAGCATACAGCAATACCGTGCCAAATTCGAGGATTGGGACAGCGGCAAATGGTTTTTTTACTGCGCCGTACAAGAAGTTGCCACAGGGGAAATTGTGGGCTGCATCAGCGTTTCTAACGAACCTCATGATTTGGCAATTTGGCTTTTTGCGCCCCACCGTGGTCGTGGGCTTGGTGTTGCCGCCTTTTCCCTTGCCACCAATTATGTAACCGAAGCCCTTGATGTGGAAAGGCTGTATGCGGGAGCCATGGAGGATAACCTGCGTGCCCAAGCCATGCTTAAAAAATGCGGCTATATCCCCCACCCCGTGGGCAACTTCACCACCACCCACTACGAAACCGGTGAGGAGTTTACCGAGCTGGATCATATTTACATTCCGCCCTGGCAACTGCCATGAAGATTACCGACATAACCCAGCAAGCCAAAAACCCCAAGCGGTATTCTATTTTTGTTGATGGCCGCTTTGCTTTTGGTATCCATGGTGTAGATTTGCTTTGTCACGGCTTGGAAATTGGGGATGTTTTGGATGATGGGCAGCTTGATAAAATCCGCCATGAAGCGGAATTTGCCGCCGCCAGGGATTCGGCTGTAAAATATTTGGGTCGTGGAATCAAATCCAACAAACAGGTAAGGGATAATTTGGAAGCTAAGGAATTTTCCCGGGAAAGCATCGATAAGGTGGTGGAAATGCTTACACAGCGTGGTTATTTAGACGATATAGCCTATGCTGCGGCCTTTATCGCCCAAAAAACTAAATTGAACAATTTTGGGCGGTATCGTATAGAACAGGAATTGCGGGCAAAAGGCGTATCTGATAAAAATATTAAGCTGGCATATGCAAATATGGATGATGAAGGCGAAGAACGGGATGATCTAACCATTGCCAAGTCCGCTTTGGAAAAAAAGTTGCGCCACAAGGATATAACCCAAATTGCCCAAAACCCAAAAGATGTGCAAAAGTTAAAAGCCTTTCTTGCACGCCGTGGCTTTGATTTTGAAACAGCGGACAAGGTTGTGGACATTTTTTTACAAAAAAAATGAAAAAATATTTACAATCCTGTACTCTTGTGTTATAGTTTAATTATACAGCAAACGCACTTCAAATTCGTGATTGTGCGTTCGGGCAAAACCAATCCAAAATGTCTTGCCTTACACTTTCGCTTTGCGAAAACGGCCTTTGGCCGGGTTTGCCCTTAGGGCAAACTGCTGGGTCATTTTGGATAGCCCTCCTTCAATCACACTTTTCAGGTGCATTGCTATACATAGCAACCGCAAACAATATATGAAAGGAGAAATAAATGTACAAAATCGGCGATGCCGTGGTGTATCCTATGCACGGTGCCGGCTTTATTGAAGACTTCGAAGTAAAAAACATCGATGGTGTAAGCCGCAATTATTGCATATTGCGCTTTCCATTAGGCGACCTTAAAATCATGCTTTGCGAGGATTCCCTTCCCCACATAAACATGCGCCGCATCATGCCGCCCGACGATATTGCGGAAACCCTTACACGTATCACCCGCAAAAAACTTGGCGCAGGCAGTGATAATTGGAGCCAGCGTTATAAGGATAACTTGGAAAGAATCAAAACCGGTTTGTTGCAAGAATCCGCCTCGGTATTTTATGAGTTGCATTGCCGTGAAAGGTTAAAAGGTCTAAGCGGTGCGGAAAAAAAGATTATGATAACCGCCAAAAAAGTTATCCTATCGGAAATTATGATTTCCTATAATATCGAAAAAAATATTGCAGAAGAAATTTTAGAAAGTTATTTGGAGCAAAAGGTTGCTATGTAAATTTGCCGTATATGAAAAGGGATGCCGAGTGTGACAGCATCCCTTTTCGGGCGTTTTGGTAAAACGCCGTGCAAGCCTTACAAAATCCAACCCTTTGGGTTAAGGTTATTATCTTACGCAATAGCCTTTTTTATACAAGCGGCAAAACTTGGATTTTATTTCCAGTACACAAATTGTTATTGAGCAATCATATTGCCATCCAAGCTTCTGCCGTTAAGGTTGGCATTGCGCAATGTGGTTGCATTGCGGGTTGTGGCGGTTCTTGGGGTGGTGCGTGTGCGCAATGTTGCGCCATCCCTTGCAACACCATCCCTAACATTAACACCATCACGGATTGCGGGATTGCGGGTTAAACCGTCTCTATGCGCACCATCTCTCGATACACCATCACGATTGCGTGTTACGCCATCTCTCGATACACCATCACTGTTGTGTGTTACGCCATCTCTAAACAAGCCGTCACGGTTATGGGTTGCTCCGTCACGTATCACGCCGTCACGCACATCACCTTCCCGCACAACACCACGGTTGGCGATTTCATCCACACGGCCATTTTGTAAACCTGCTTCGTTTGCAATACGGTCATTACGTAAAGTATTGTTGTGTAGATTGGCGTTGTTGTTGTGTAGATTAACATTTTCATGCCTCAAACCGTTTGTGCCTTGATGTCCTCTACCATCCACCATACGTGGTTGGCCCGGTGTGGTTGGTCGGGTGTTCCGGTTTGTTACGCCGTCATTAATACCGTGTAAACCATCTTGTGTTAGGTAGTGGTTTTCCCTAACGGTTCTGTCTACACCTCTGCGTACATTGTAGCGGGTGTTGTTAAGGTTGTTACCCAGCCGCCTGCCCAATTGGGTATTGGTTGTGTTGCGGTTAAAACCCCTGTGGGTGCGGAAGTTGCGCACAGTGCGCCCTGTTGGTGTCACTTCTTGCCTTACAATACCATCATTTGCACGGTTTAGCCCGTGGGCGTTGTTGGCAAGGTTTGTACCGCATCCTGTGGCAGCCAGTGCCACCAAAGCAACGGCCGCAGTTGTTAGGATTCTTCTTTTCATTTTGTTACTCCCCCTTTATATTGCAGCAGTTTGCATTTCGTTGACCCCTCTGCTTCGCCGAAAACAGTGTGAAGCTTACCGATTTCCGGCTCGCATATGGGCTACTCAAAGTCAAACTGCTGGAAGAGGTCGGTCTTGGATTTGCCGAGCTTTTCGGCATATCCAACGCCGCCTCGTAATATTATTTTGGCACGGGGGCAAAATTAAATACTGTATAGGTTTTGGATAAGTTTGATTAAAATGACAGGAGGGCGGTTTTATGCGCACCAGCGGGCTTTTAATGCACATAACATCCCTTTACACAAATTTTGGGATTGGGGATTTAGGTAAAGCGGCCTATGATTTTGTTGATTTTTTGCAGATGGGCAAGCAAAGCATTTGGCAGATTTTGCCCATAAACCCCACAGGTTTTGGGGACTCGCCATATCAATGTTTTTCCACATTTGCAGGCAACCCATTGCTTATCTGCCCCGATAAAATGGTGGATATGGGCTTGCTTAATAAAAATGATTTGCACCACAACTTTAATTTCCCCAACAATATTGTGGATTATGCCTGCGTTACGCAACTTAAAAACAACCTTTTTCGCCGTGCTTATCAGGCTTTTGTGCAATGCAAAAATTTTGCTTCATTTAATAGGGCAAATGCCCATTGGCTGGAAGGTTACGCCAAATTTATGGCTTTTAAGGCCAACGATGCGGACGAGGCGGATTATCAAAAATTCCTTCAATACATATTTTTTAAGCAGTTTGGTGAATTAAAGTCATATGCGGGCGGCAAAGGCATCAAAATTATGGGTGACATGCCTATTTTTGTGGCTTTTGACAGTGCTGACCGCTGGGAAAATCCCCATCTGTTTCAACTGGACGCAGATGGGCAACCCACGGCCGTTGCGGGCGTACCCCCCGACTATTTTTCGGAAGATGGGCAGCTTTGGGGCAATCCCCTTTACAATTGGAAAGCCCACAAAGCCGATAATTACACATGGTGGGTAAACCGCCTAAAAAAAGCATTGGAATGTTTTGATATTGTGCGCTTGGACCATTTTAGGGGCTTTGAAAGCTATTGGGCCATACCCAATGGGGCAAGCACCGCAAAAGAGGGTAAGTGGATGCCCGGGCCCGGCAAAGCTTTTTTTGATGCCATAAAGCAAAAATTAGGGCAAATACCCCTTGTGGCGGAAGATTTGGGCATTATAACCCCTGCCGTAGAAAAATTGTTGATAAAAACAGGCTTACCGGGGATGCGTGTGCTGCAATTCGCCTTTGGCGGTAACGCACAAAACACCCACCTGCCCCACAATTTTACATGCAACACAGTGGTATACACAGGCACCCATGATAATGACACAACAGCAGGGTGGTACGCCGTAGCAGATGAAAAAACCTGTGACCATTTCCGCAGATACCTTAATGTAAACGGCGAAAACCCCGCCCATGATATGATGCGTGCCGCATTTCTATCCACCGCCAAAATGGCAATGATCCCCATACAGGACCTGCTTGCACTGGACAAACAACACCGTATGAACACCCCCGGCACCACCCATGGCAACTGGCAATTTCGCCTTGCTCAAAACCAGCTGCATCCAAATTTGGCGGCTCAACTACAAACCCTGTCCCAATTATCAAACCGCAACTGCTAAAAATTTTACAAAAAAGCTTGCGTTGGGGTTGGATATGTGATAGAATATTTAGGTTGTAAAGCCCACACTGGGTTGCCGGTCGCTCCGTCCGCTACTTGGTGTGTGGGATAATTATATTAGGAGGAAGCAAAAATGACAATTGACAAACAAGCAATTATCGAAAAATTTGGCAGAAAACCCGGGGACACAGGTTCTCCGGAAGTGCAGGTTGCTTTGCTAACCGCCCGCATCAATAGCCTTACAGAGCATCTTAAAACCCATAAAAAGGATCATCACAGCCGCCGTGGCTTGCTTATGATGGTTGGCCAACGCCGTGGGCTTTTGGATTATATCATCAAAACCGACATTAACAAATACCGTGATTTGATTGCCGAGTTAGGAATTAGAAAATAATGCTTGGGGGCGGCGTTTTGTCGCCCTTTTTATTGTGGGCGATAGAGCAAAGCCCGCTTTGTAAACCGTTACCAAAATTTAACTGATGAAGGAGAACATAATGCACAGAACTTACGAAATGACACTGGGTGGAAGCCCGTTTAAGGTAGAAATTGGGCGTGTGGCGGAGCAAGCCGATGGTGCCGCCGTTATCCATTACGGCGAAACCGTTGTGCTTTGCACTGCCACCATGAGCGAAAAACCACGGGCAGGCATAGACTTTTTCCCCCTTTCATGTGATTATGAAGAGCGTTTATATGCCGTTGGCAAAATCCCCGGCGGGTTTATTAAAAGGGAGGGTCGCCCTACCGAGAAGGCGGTTCTCGCATCCCGCTTAATTGACAGGCCTATACGCCCCCTTTTCCCCGAAAACATGCGCAATGACGTGGCCGTTGTGGCCACCGTGTGGTGTTGTGACCAAACCCACGCCCCCGAAGTTGCCGCAATGATAGGCGCAAACATAGCTTTGGCAATATCCGACATACCCTTTAATGGTCCTGTTTCCAGTGTAAACATTGGGCTTGTGGATGGCCAGCTTATCGTTTGCCCAAATACAGAGCAAAGGGAAATTAGCCAACTGCACCTTACCGTTTCATCCACCAAACATAAGGTGATGATGATAGAGGCCGGAGCTAATGAAGTGGACGAAGATGTAATGTTCAAAGCTATCCAGCTTGCCCATGACGAAAATGTGAAGATTGTGGAGTTTATCGAGTCCATAGTAGCAAAAGAAGGCAAGCCCAAAAAATCCTTTGAATCTATGGAAATCCCCGCCGAAATTTATTCTGCCGTTAAAAACTTTATCGGCGCAGGGCGCATGGAAGCCGCTGTTTTCTTCGAGCAAAAACAGTTGCGGGACGAGGCTTTGTCCAAAATTAAAGAAGAAACCCTTGCAGCCATAGCCCCCCAGTTTGAGGATGTGGACGGTATCGATGGCTGGATAGGGCAAGCCATATACAAATTTGAAAAAGAAACCGTGCGCAAAATGATTTTAGTTGACGGCAAACGCCCTGACGGGCGCAGTGCCAACCAATTACGTGGGTTGCACAGCTCGGTGGATATTTTGCCACGCACCCATGGCTCCGCCATTTTCTCCCGTGGGCAAACCCAGGTTATGACAGTTACCACACTAAGCTCCATGAGCGATGTGCAAAGGCTTGACGGGCTGGATTTAGGTGAAGAGCAAAAGCGTTATATGCACCATTACAACTTCCCCAGCTATTCTGTCGGCGAAACCCGCCCCAACCGCGGCCCCGGCCGGCGTGAAATTGGGCATGGTGCATTGGCCGAAAAAGCCCTAATACCCGTACTGCCCAGTGTGGAAGACTTCCCTTACGCCATCCGTACCGTTTCGGAGGTTGTAAGTTCCAACGGCTCCACATCCCAGGCGGCGGTTTGCGGCAGCTCTTTATCCCTTATGGCGGCAGGTGTGCCGCTTAAAAAGCCTGTTGCAGGCATTTCTGTGGGTCTTGTAACAGGTAGTGCTGATGATGATTATATTTTAATTGACGATATCCAAGGCATTGAGGACTTCTTCGGCGATATGGACTTTAAGGTGGCAGGCACAGATGCAGGCATCACCGCCATCCAGCTGGATATGAAAATAGAAGGGCTAACCCACGAAATTATCAAAGCCAGCTTGGACCATTGCCGCAAAACCCGCCTGGAAATTTTGGAAAATAGCATGAACCCCGCCATAAGCACCCCACGCCCGGCAATTTCCCAATACGCACCAAAAATCGTTATGATACAAATCGACCCCGAGCGTATGGGAGAAGTTATCGGGCCAAAAGGCAAGGTTATCCACCAAATTATTGATGAATGCGGCGGCAGCAAGCGGGAGCTTGGCGGCATTTCTATCGATACCATGGATGATGGAAAAATTTACGTTGTTGGTACAAATATGGACAATATCCAAAAAGCCGTGGCCATGATAAACCTGATTTTAGAAGTGCCGGAAGTAGGCACCGTATTTAACGGAAAGATTGTGCGCCTTATGTCCTTCGGTGCTTTTGTGGAAATTGCACCGGGCAAGGATGGGCTTTGCCACATCAGCCAGCTGGCTGTGGAAAGGGTAAATGCCGTGGAGGATGTTGTTAAAATAGGCGATATGCTTGCCGTGCGCCTTATCGAAATTGATGACACAGGCCGCCTAAACTTCTCCCATAAAGCCACCATCCCCGGTTATGAGGACAGCAAACCGCCGGCCAAAAAACCAAGAAGCGATGGCCCACCAAACCGTGGTGGTGGCGGTGACCGCAGGCCGCCAAGGAGATAAGATGTATTCCATTGAAACAACAACCTGTATAATGATTCAAAATCCCAAAACGGGTCAAGTTCTTGTCCAGGACCGCAAGAAAAAATATCCGGGCTGGGCATTCCCCGGCGGGCATTTGGAAGACGGCGAAAGCATGTACAACTGCGCCATTCGTGAAGTTAAGGAAGAAACAGGGCTTGATGTGGAAAATTTAGAGCTTTGTGGCATTGTACACTGGTTGGACCGTGAAAATGGCGGGCGTTACATGTGCTTTATGTATAAAACCACCCATTTTAGCGGCAACTTAACACCCCAAACTGATGAGTGGGATCATTTTTGGATGGATATAAGCGAACTTACATCCGCCCCAAAGGAAAAGTTTTCATCACCCCACTACGCCCTATCGCCCCTATTTCACCAACAAGGCAAGTATAGCGAAGTTTTTATTAAACACAGCGGCGGCAAACCCCCATGGGAAGTTGAATACATGTAGGGCGGGGGCAACGCAGGCGATAGCCAGCTGCCCCCACCCTTCGCATGGAGGAGAGCAAGATGCTAAGCAAAAATCTTTTTGAAACATTAAGTGAAAAAGCAAAAGAACTCAAATACTCGTCAATAACCTATATGGAATTTGACAACTGCAAAAACGCCGAAATTTTGCATAATTGCGATGATTTAATTCTTCTGAGAGATGGGACAATGCTACACTTCGCAACCAGAAATTTTGATATGCTCATCAAAGAAATTACCAAAATGCCCGGTAAATTGCGCCTGCACTTTGTACCAAAAAAGTTTGCCCAGCAATTAATCGAAATCGGTTTTATTGAATGGGCGGAGTTTGCCGATTTTTTTAACACCGTTTTGCCTAAAACGGCAACGCAGCTTGGCGATGTATGCGAAACCGAATTCCTTAACCTAAATGGCTGTGATGAGGTTTCCTCCCTGTCAAAACGTTGCACCCTCCAAACCAGAGGTTTTGAAGGTGAAAGTGCGGGGTGGTTTGCAGAATGGCTGGGATGCCCTGACAACAAGGTGATAATCCAAACCAAGGATTCCCGAATTGTGGGTTATTGTTGTGTTTCCATTTATAACAACGGCACAAATCTTTGGATTAGGGAAATGGCCGTATGCCCAAACCACCAAGGTACAGGGCTTGGCAAAAAACTGATGGAGCAAGCAATAAAATACGGCGTGGAAAATGGAGCCGTAAAAGGCTTTTTAGCAGCCGATTTGCTTAATAAAAACGCCATTGCACTTTATAACAAATATGATTTTTATGTTAAAGATGATGAAACCGAGCTTCAAATGATAAAGGAGTAAAATATGATAACTTTGCGACCAATAACGGACGATAACTATGAAGAAGTCGTGGATACACTGGAAGTGACGGAGGAGCAGCAAGAATTTGTAGCAGATAACATGGATAGCTTAGCAGAAGCCTATGTATATTGGACCCAAACCGGCTTAAAGCCCATAGCCATGGCCATCTACAGCGATGACGCCCCTGTGGGCTTTGCCCAATTTTGCTACGAAACCCCCGAAAGCAACCCGGAAAACATAGGCGAGCCGATATATTTTTTCTGGCGGTTTATGATTGACAAAAACCACCAAGGTAAAGGATATGGAAAAACGGCACTTGCCAAAGTGATTGAAATGATACGCACAAAGCCGCTGGGCAAAGCCAATTGGCTTTACACATCGGTTGTGCCGGAAAGCCCTGCACGCCAACTTTATCTGAATGCCGGTTTTGTGGAAACAGGTGATGTGGACGAGGGTGAAAATGTAATGCGTATGCCGATTTGAAGGTGATAAAATGGATTTTTTGATACAGCAACTCGACCATGCTAAGGACATACCCCTGCCCGCCTACGAAACGGCAGGTGCTGCGGGTATGGATTTACGTGCCTGTATAGCAGAGCCTATAACCTTAAAACCCATGGAGCGCAAAGCAATCCCCCTTGGCTTCAAAATGGCGTTGCCGCCGGGTTTTGAAGCCCAAATACGCCCCCGTAGCGGGCTTGGGCTTAAACACGGCATATCCATGCCCAACGCCCCCGGCACCATTGATGCGGATTATCGTGGCGAAGTAAGCGTACTTCTAATCAACTTAGGTGGCCGGGATTTCACCATAAACCGGGGTGACCGTATAGCACAAATGATAATAGCCCGTGTGGAGCAAGTGCACTTTACCCCCGTAACCATTTTACCCAACAGCCAACGGGGCGATAGGGGATTTGGATCGACAGGTATATAGTTTTTCAAAAGTAAAAACCCCTGCATTTAAGCGGGGGTTTTTGAAACTTTTTAAGCTATGAAGTTTTAGTGGCTGAACACCGTGATTTCAACGGATTTTGTCAGCACGTCGGTGTAGCTGTAGGAGACAGTACGGTTGGCTCCCGCTTCCCCATCCAGCATTACGGTGAAGATGGAGGGATAAACACTCTCAATAGTTCCTGAGCTAACAACAGATTTTTGCCTGCCCTTGTTGGTTTCCAACATAACCTTGGAGCCAACATGCTGAGAAATGTTTTTTCTAAGCATCGTCACATCGGCACGAGCATACATAAACAACACCCCTTCTTACACTTTTTAATATTAAGTTAACAGGACAGAAACATCCTTGTCATAATTATATACCAAATCCCTATTTTTGTCAAGAGTTTTTTGTGAAATTTTCCAGACAAGTTTTTTTATAGTCGGCATAACGGTTTTCGATGATGGCAGTGCGTATTTCCGCCATCATATTATTATAAAAAAACAGATTATGGATTACGCATAGGCGCATCCCAAGCACCTCCTTTGCTTTTAGCAAATGTCGGATATATGCACGGCTATGCTGGGCGCAGGTTAAGCAATTGCAATTAGGGTCAATTGGGGCATTATCACGCTCGTGTTTGGCATTAAACAGGTTTAACTTACCTTGGCCGGTAAAAACATGGCCGTGCCTGCCGTTGCGGGCGGGCAGCACACAGTCAAAAAAGTCTATGCCCCTATCTACCGCCTCCAAAATATTTTCGGGCGTGCCAACCCCCATTAGGTAGGTTGGCTTGTTTTTTGGCAAATGGGGCACAGCGGCTTCCAACACACTGTACATTTCCGTATGGGATTCGCCCACGGCAAGGCCGCCAATGGCATATCCTGCCATGTCCAAGTCTGCCAGCACCTTTGCATGCTCCACCCTAATATCGTTATGCACCCCGCCTTGGTTAATGCCAAAAAGCAGCTGATGCGGGTTTATGGTGCCTTCTGCCACATTTAGCGCATCCATGGACTTGATTGAGCGATGCAGCCAACGGGTGGTTCTATCAACCGAATCTTGGATATAGATGCGCTCTGCCTTGGCAGGCGGGCATTCATCAAATGCCATGGCGATGGTGGCCGCCAGCTTGCTTTGTATTTCCATGGACTGCTCCGGACCCATAAAAATTTTGCGCCCATCAATATGGGATGCAAAAAACACGCCTTCTTCCTTTATCTTGCGCAATTTTGCCAAAGAAAATACCTGAAATCCACCAGAATCGGTTAAAGTAGGTTTTGACCAGTTCATAAACCGCCCTACACCGCCAAGTTCCGCCACAACATCCTCACCGGGGCGCAGATGCAGGTGGTATGTATTTGCCAAAGCCACCTTGCACCCAATATTTTCCAAATCCTGTGCGGATAAGCCGCCCTTAATTGCTGCCGCTGTGGCCACATTCATAAAAACAGGGGTTTCAATCACCCCGTGTATTGTTTCAAGCCTTGCGGCTTTTGCCCTACCATCTGTATTTATCACTGTGTACACGCTAAATACCACCTTTCCCATGTTTACATTATGCCACAAAAAATCCCCCATGTCCATACAAAAATTTCCAAAAACTTTTGCTTGACAAAACCACGAAAATTGTAGTATGATAAATGAAATTTTTTTGAAGGAGGATGATGAGATGAAACGAATCATTCCGAAGTTGTTTGTTTTTGTTGTTATGGCTGCTATGGCCATGTTGCTTGTTGCTTGTGGAGGGGATGAGGGTGATAGGCCGACACTCATCATGGCCACCAGTGCAGATTTTCCGCCCTTCGAGTTTATTAACGAAGAAACAAACGAATACGATGGTTTTGACATACATATGGCAAGAGCATTGGCGGAAATCTTGGATATGGATTTGCGTATCGACAATATGATTTTTGACGGGGTTATCCTTGCGGTTGCCACCGGGCTTGCGGATGTGGGCATTGCGGCCATATCCATTAACGAAGAAAGGTTGGAAAGTGTAAACTTCACAATCCCATACTTCCAAACCACACAGGTGGTTATTGTGCAGAATGCCAGCCCAATAACCCACCATGACCAGTTGGAAAATGCCCGCATTGCAGTGCAAATGGGCACCACCAGTGATTTAGTTGCAGAATGGTATCTACCCGAAAGTGTGGAAATTTTCCGTTTTAACATGGCACCTGATGTGGTTTTGGAGCTTAACACAGGCCGTGTGGATGCCATCGTTATCGACCATGCAGTTGCTAACGAGTTTTTGTCCGAACATCCCCAGCTGCGCATTTTGGAGCAATACCTTACGGTGGAAGAATATGCCATTGCTGTAAACCAAAATGACACAGAACTTTTGAACAAACTTAATGATGCCATAGAGCAATGGTTAGCTTCCCCAGACTTTACAAGGATTTACAATATGTTTTTCGGAGGACAATAATGCTCCTTACCTTCCTCGCAACCTCTCCCACCACCTGGTCGGAGAGGTTGAGTTTTGAAATAGAACGTGGGCTTTTGCGGTATGACCGGTGGCAGTCCCTGTTAAACGGGCTTGGTGTAACCTTGCAGGTTGCACTTGGTGCGGTACTTTTGGGCGTTACCATCGGGCTGTTGCTTGCCCTTATGCGTATTTCCAAATTCAAAATCTTAAAAGCTATTTCTGCCACCTATCTCAGCATAATCCGTGGCACCCCCGTAACTTTACAGTTGCTAATTTGGTGGTTTGTGGTTTTTGTGCCTACGGGCTTGTCTCAATTATGGGTTGCTATCATAGCTTTTGGTGTAAATTCGGGCGCATATGTATGCGAAATTTTTCGTGGCGGCATTTTGGCGGTGGATAAGGGGCAAACGGAGGCGGGCAGGTCGCTGGGGTTGTCCGGCGGCAAAACTTTGGGTTATATTGTGTTGCCCCAAGCCCTTAAAAATGCCCTGCCCAGCCTTGGTAACGAATTTATTATGCTTATCAAAGAAACATCCATCGTAGGCTTTATTGGCATGGTGGATTTAACCCGTGCGGCAAATATGATAAACAGCCGCACCTTTGCGCCTTTTGTGCCGCTAATTTCTGCTGGTATTTTGTATTGGGGCATTATTACCATCCTAACATGGTTACTTGGATCGCTAGAGAGGAGGTTGCGCAAAAGTGATAATCGTTGATGGTTTGACAAAATCCTTCGGCAATGCGACAATTTTGAACAATATTTCCCAGGAAATATCAGATGGGGAGCGGCTGGTTGTTATCGGGCCATCAGGCAGTGGCAAATCCACATTTTTGCGTTGCCTTAACTTGCTGGAACAACCCACCGGCGGGCGCATTTTGGTGGATGATGTGGATATTACCGCTAAAAAAACTGATATTAATGCCATACGCCGCAAAATGGGCATGGTTTTCCAGCACTTTAACCTTTTCCCCCACAAAACAGTGCTTGGCAACCTTACCCTTGCCCCTGTACAAACAGGACTGATGAAAAAGGATGAAGCGGAAAAAACCGCCATGCAACTGCTAAACCGTGTTGGACTGGCAGACAAGGCAGATGCTTATCCCGTACAATTATCAGGCGGGCAAAAACAGCGTGTTGCCATTGCCCGCAGCCTGGCCATGCGCCCCCGCATAATGCTGTTTGACGAGCCCACATCCGCATTGGACCCGGAAATGGTAGGCGAGGTGCTGGATGTTATGCGGGATTTGGCAAAAGAAGGGATGACCATGGTTGTGGTAACCCACGAAATGCACTTTGCCCGTGATGTGGGCAGCCGTGTACTTTTTATGTGCGACGGTGTTATAGCAGAGCAAGGCACGCCGCAAGAAGTATTTGAAAACCCTCAATGCGCCCGCCTGCAACAGTTTTTGAACAGTATCTCGTTTTAGCCGCCATGCCAACCGCCATGTTGCCAGAAGTGATGGAGGAGTTTAGATGATTAAGTATTTCAAGAAAGACAAGGTTTTGGTGTTTTTTGTAACCTTCATTATGGCTGTAACCAGTGCATTTTTTGTTTCATATGGTCTTTTTGCAGGGTGGGTTACAAATGCACTTCTTGAAAACGAAGTCGAAGTAATAGTTGGTGTTATTGCCGCCGCCGGGTTTTTACTCTCATCAATATTAGTGCTATTCATTCAGCAATCACTTTTGAACACCATGGTTGCAAGGATGAGGTTGAGCATACAAAAAGATTTGGCCGAAAACTTGCTTCGTCAAAAAGAAAGTGTTTCCGGTGTTCTAAATATGTATAACCAAGAAATCGACACGGTATTGAATGGATATATCCGAAATATCCCATTAATGTTTAACCTGTTGTTTTCGTTTGCTTTGGCAACCATTTATGCTCTATTTTTATCTTGGCAGATAACGGTTGGTTTGGTAGCGGTTTCAATAGTTTCTGTTAGCGTCAATCATTTGTACAAAGGAAAGCTATCCTCGGCAATGGAGGATTTTAGAGAGAAAAACCAGCTTATCAATTCAGATGTGAAAGGTTATTTTTCTAATATAAAAATGATAAATTTTTTCGGGGCAAATAATTTTGTGCTAAAAAAATTCAAAGACACCCTCGACAAATCAAATAAAAGTTCGGAATTATCCCTTGACATAGTACATTTTACATGATATACTTAAAAATTAGTTTACTAAATGCTGTTGGCTAAATAAACAAGCAATAGCACTTGACAAAGACGTGCTGATGGCTTGTAATGATTATAGCATTGATTGCGGGGTCAGTGAACGCCACAAAACGTGAGGATGATTTAAAGTGAAACAAAGATTACAAGGTATGTTAATAGGGTTTTTGGTAGCAATTATGGCTTTTGGCACAATAACCGTGTTTGCTGCAACCGTCAGCCGAACCATTGAGGTTACATATGGTGTGAGTGTAGTAGTTGATGGCACTCGTCAAGACTTCGCAGAGGATATGTTGCCATTCGTATCTGATGGCAGAACATTTTTGCCTGTTCGTGGTATTGCTGATGCACTTGGGCTTGATGTGGATTGGGATGGTGTTACTTCTACCGTGTATTTGACCAGTCCAGTAGTTGTTGCAGACATCCCGCCAACAACAGAGCCGCCTACAACAACTCCAGCTACTACAAATCTTGGTGTGACGAGAGCAGCTTACGAACGTATCACTTATGGTATGACTGTTAGCGAGGTTCAAGCTATAATTGGTAGAACACCATTTTCTGATACAACAGAAACATTTGGGCGAATTACAGCTCGGTCTATTATGTGGTTCGATACAACTGTGAATGCTGGCATTAGTGTAATATTCGCAAACGGACGAGTAGAAGCCATTTTGCAAGTTGGACTATAAACATAGTCTATACAATATCATTATCAAAACCCCTTACCGCAAGGGGTTTTTCTTGAGCTCCATATCTAACCATGATATAATTTGGCTAGAAAGGGGGTGAAATTATGATTAGCAATGAACAACGAGCGCATGATTTAGCACTATTAGTGGTTAAGGTTCAGCTTCAACCAGAAAATAGCAAATCTATTCCAAAGCAAGTTGATGGCAAAGTTCATGTCAGCATTGATGAAATGTACTTTGAAGCCTATGAAATGGCATTAACTTCAATCAACAAGCGTTTCGCTGATTGATTTTCCATCAATTTCAATCACAACATCAGCAACACCTTTTTCAACTTCAAGCCGTTCTTGTACCACCAATACAAGGGCGGCTATTTCTTTCGGTTCGCCTTTGATGATTACTTCCATAATTTTCCTCCTTAAAATAGTATACTCTGCTTCAAAACCACATCAAACATATCATTCTCACGATTGTTCCACCTAAAACAGAACTCATCAACATACCTTTGCAAATACTTAACAGATACATGATGATAGATGCCATAGATAGCATGTTTCAATATTGCCCAAAAACTTTCAACGCCGTTGGTGTGAATATCACCATCTGAAAATGCCTTGCTGTGGTCTATCCTCAAATGCACAAAGTTGTTTTTGGTCAATGTATCATACCCTCTAAACTCGTCTGTCATAATTGTGTTGTTGTTTTCTTGCTTGGACACAGTTTTGAGGATTTCAATGAGTTGTTTTGCTGTAAGCCGCTGCCCTTTGTTGTTTGGTGGGGCAACTTTGGCAAATAACTTGTTTGTTTTCTCTGTCTACAACTCCTACTACTGGTGTTTTCTTTGTGCCACGCCCACGCTTATTTGGCGGTGTCAAGTCATCGTCATCATCCTTTCTGTTTTTCTTTCTAGGCTTACCACCTACATAAGTTTCGTCAATCTCAACAATGGTGTCAAAAAACTCTTTGTGTTCTGCATTGCCCATTGCAATTCGGATTTGTTGAAGCATACGCCATGCGGTTTTGTATGTTACACCAATTTCTCTTTGTAACTGCAAACCTGATATGCCTTTTTTGCCATTTAGAAATAGGTGTATAGCGTAGAACCATTTACGTAAGTCTGTTGATGACTTTTCAAAGATTGTGTCTTTGAATGGCGAGAATGTAGACATACAGCCATTGCAACCAAAGACCTTCTTTCGCTTGCTTTCTTGATACACTCTACCAGAACCACAATGGTTACAACTCACCCCATTAGGATAACGGATTTCAAGAAAATGCTTGATGATTGCATCTTCCGTGGGGAACCTTTTCATAAATTCAAAAAATGTCATGATTAGCACCTCATAATTAGTTTATAGTGCTATTATATCATATTTTGAATACTATGTCCAGGGATAATTCCGTATAATTTTAAGGGAAATTAGTCCAAGTAGTGGCAGAATTATGTATAAGGATACCCCTTTGGATGAAATTTCGCTAAATTCATGGTATAAAAGTGTGGGGTATGTGGATCAAAAGGCAAATATAATCCCCGGAACACTTAGGGAGAATATTGAACTGGGAAACCCCAATGGCAAATACAGTTTAACAGAAATTGCCAACACATTCAATTTGCACGATTTAGCAGAATCTATGGATGAGGTATTGCATGAGGATTTGGGAAATTTTTCTGGTGGAGAACTTCAAAGAGTAGAGATTGCACGTGCTGTTTATAAAAACAGCGACATAATGCTTTTTGATGAGCCTTTATCAGCACTTGACCCCAAAAACGCCTTTTCTGTTGAAAGTTATTTGACCAAAATGGAGGGCAAGCTGGTTATAAATGTTTCACATCGCATAAACGAAAGCCTTTTAAGTGCATACGACAAGATAATGTTGTTAGACAAGGGGCGTGTACTATACTTTGACTCTTATTCCAAAGACCATAAGGGCATCTTAGGTGACTTTATAAAGGGCTAACCAGTAATTCCGCCATTTTATTTCCATAAAAAATAACGCCGGCATTTCGAGCCGGCGTTATTTTTTATAATATACTCAAATAGCATCTTGACGGGCTTCCTTATGGTATAATTGCTAATTTGCCCTTACATAGCTCCAAGCCATGCCTTCAACTTGCCGGCTTACAATCTCCAAAAATGGTCCGATGATTTCAAATGCCCAAATTTCGTTGTTTATATAGTTGGGATTGTCAAAACCAGGACCTGCAGTTAGGCGGATATATAAGCGGCCATCTTCTGTGTGCCAGTTAAAATACTCCATAACATCTCCTGGCACACCTCTATCACCCGTACCATCTGTATGGAAAACATAACGCCAAATCGTAGCATTTGCCCATGCCCATGTGCCGATTAGGGGACTTTTGGTGGTATCAAGCATTACAATGCCATCCTCAAAACCTACATGCACACCCAAGCTTTCAGCTATAAAGCGCAGGGGTACAAAAGTTCTGTCATTAACAATTGTGGGCGGCACATCAAGGGGGATATTGCGCCCATTACCTATGGCATATTGGTAATTAACCCTCAATACAAATTCCACACCAGCGGGATTGGTGTAGTAAACTTGGCGTAAAGCCCCGTCCCAACCCACTTGGATGCCCATCATTTGGGCAATGGCATGGAATGGCACCATGGTGCGCCCGTCCTCTATAAACGGCTGGGTCTCAAACTGCACAGGTTGCCCATCCAGCCTAACTTGTACATTGGCATAGGCCATCACACCGCCCAAAACTACTGCTAAGCCTGTTATCATTAGGCTTGTTAATAATTTCCTAAACATTTTCACAACTCACCACTCCTTTGTGTATAATAATACGCCACCTGCCCCTGATTGTCAAGGGGTAAGTGGCGTATTATTAGTCCTCACAAAGCATAAGTGCGGCCATCAAAAGCACCAAGTCGCTTTGGTCGGGTTTGGATGGTGATTTAGTGCTTGGGTAAGGGTTTTGGCTTGGCATTGGTGTTTGGGTCTTTGGTTGGTTGCTAAAATACCTGTAAAAAGGCTCGGGTATGTTTGCCGTATCGATTTTGGACATAATCCACCTCAAAATAACTGTATAACCCATATTATGCGTCCACACAGGCAGATATTATCGGCACAGATATCTAACTGCCAAAATCCTCCAACGCACGCATAAGTTCTTCATTGCCCGTTACGGATATGCCTTTTTCCAACCTCACCTGCTCCTCTTGTGCAAGGGTGTGTATTGGTCGGTTTGTCAACTCTTTAATACTGCGTTGGTCATTATCATAAAAAACAGCAACAAAGCCTTCGTGGGCAGAAATGATGAACTTGCGGTGCTCCAACGCATCATTTTGGCGCAAATGCACCTGCTCGGATGTGAAGGATAGTATGCGCCAGTCCACAAACATGCTTGCCACATCATCCCTGCTTTTACCTAACAGTATGGGGGATGGCACCTCCTCAAAACGCTCAAAGGTGCTGGTTGCGGGGTCATAATATTCATACACCATCACGGTGGCAAGGGAAATGCGAATTATTCCGTCATCGTCATGGTTTTCATGGTTTAACATCTCGAATTGCGGGACTTGGACGGCTTCTCCCGTTTCGCCATCTTCTTCTACATCTTCATAAGCGGTATAAGGGTCATAAAATGGGGAATTGCCCGCAACCAGCGAATATGCCAGCACCGATGCCACCCCCACCGATGCCGCAATCATGATGATTAATAGGGTGTATGCCACTTTCTTTCTCATAAAAATCACTTCCTAAATGGGGTTTTTAGGAAGTGTTTCCAGTTTTTGGTGTTGTTATACATTTTCCAATTCATCTAATCCGTCGGACATTGCAGTTGTGCCATGGTTTTTATCAGTTTCGATAAGCTTACCTGCCTTTGCCACATATTCATCCATCATTTGGGCAATAATTTCCCCATCCTTGCCGGGGCTTCTCTTTAACGCCGTTAGCACATCCCAAATTTGCCCACTTCTTGTATCCAGCCGTTTTAGGCTGGTTTCGATAAGCAACTTCTCCTTGGACAAATCCTCGTGAAAGGCCAACTTATCGTCAATATTAAGGGTGGATGCAAATTTTTCTATGCTGGAATAATTCCTGTCCATGCCCTTATCCCGCAGAAAAAAGTCAATGGCAGCTTCTGTTTGCGTCATAATATCCCTTAGGGAATCCAGACGCTTGGTTAGGAATTTATAGTTATTATAATCCTCCAAATTGTTTTCCAGCATTTGGGAATTGCGCACCTTGTACTTGCGGTATTCGTAATTCAGGTAATTGGTGAAATGGGCGTAATTAGCGATTTTTTTGTTAAGTAGCGTAACCGCTCTTGCTTGTTTTTTAGCATTCATCCTTAACTCATAACGCAATTTTTGGCGCAGGGAGTATAGAAGACCCGCAATTATGATAATAAACACCAGCATTCCCGACAAAATTAATATTGTGTTGATATTGTGCACGGCATACAAAAACACCAAAACAAGGCATGCTGCCGCAAAAAACAGCACAATGGCAATGGCAAATTTATAAAGAAAGTCGGTGGCGTTGGCCAGCCTTTCTTTGGCGTGCCCCAGCACCATTTTTTCGCCTTCCAAGTAACTGATGTCCTTTTTGAACATCCTTTGCCGCTCTTCGGCAAACTTAATTTCGGGTACGGCATTTTCAGCGGATTGTTGCAGTTTGTCCAGGTCGCTAAGTCCGGCATCAAAATTGGTAACTTGGTATTTTAGGGAATTGCTTTCACGGGACATATTGGTATACCTGTCCAACAAATCCCGCAAATCCTCCACCTCTTCTTTGGAAAGTTTGCCATAGGCGGCAACCTCCTCCATGCGCCCTTCCACATCTTTTAGGCGGTTTATAAGCACAATGCGGTCGGATACGATGTTTAACGCCTCGTCACACAAAGCGGCGGCATTTACCGCATTTTCCTGCCTGCCTGCCTGCTCCACAAATTCGCTGAAACTGCTGGGTTTTTCACCCTCCTGCTCCATGCGTTTAAGGGGATACAGCTTGTTAATAAAGTCCAAAAAGCGGTTAAATACACCCACCTTGGGCTTTTTCTCCCTAAACATGGTTCACCTTCTTTCGTATAATTTCATCATTGCCTTTCTCTAATTGTAATATTACCCCAAAGGTTTAACTGCGCTTCGTAATATGGGTTGGTAACTTCCAAAGTCCATGTAGGTGCCGTTACAGTTAGGCCGTCCTCGCTTATATAGAGATTATCATAGCACTTCACAGAAAGGCCGGCATTTGGGTAAAATTCGGGACTAATAAAGCCGTTGTTTGTATACAGCCGCCAGTTGGGGCTGGCACTGACAAATTGACCATAAAACACCAAGAATCTCCCAAGGGGGCCGCCAGCCACCCAAAAGCTTTCGACATGAATTGTATCCTCTATAAAATTATCCCCGGTAATGGTCATTCTATCTCCCCGCACAAAAACCTCTGCGGCTTGCTGCATTATTATAAATTCTTCCACCCACGCCCGCTGGCCGGGCGCTATTTCCCAATAGCCCCAAAGCTCCAAATCCAGCTGGTCAAAAGGTGTTGTTTCTATGCCCAAAGCCTCTTTAAGCAACCCTCCCAAGTCGGTTGCAAAGGTTAAGTTTTGCCACCATTCCGTGCCGGTATCCCGTAGTAACAGGGCATACATGGCCCCCGTAAAATAAGGAAAGATAGTGTTTAGACCTGTGGTTTCCATTCTTTCAAGTATCATGGCTTCATATCTGGCAAGAAATTCATCTATATCTTCAAAAACCAAAAATTCCGTAAAAGACGCTAACCCTTCGTTAATCTCCTGGGCATTTTCGTTGCGGGCGGCCTGGGGATGGGCGTTTCTGCGATGTTCCCTAATGGACAGGGCATCATGTATAGCCGCCATCCTCTCGCCCCCTTGCGTGCGCAAAGCTGTTGCCAAAGCCTTAATCTCCATTAACACGGCAATGCGGGCATCCGCCGAATGGTTCATAAAGTCCAAAGATTGGTCGATATTTGGCAACCAGCCCCCTCTGACAACCTGCGGGTTTTGTATGGCGTGAAAAGCCTCATGCAGCATTAGGATAAGGGCATCCCTATATCCGTCTGCCAAGATTTCATAAAAATCTGGTTGCCAACTTACCATACCCCATGTACGACCGGCAAAAACCTGGGCGGTGTGGCTGATGAAGACGTTGTCGGGCAAAATGCCCACATAAACATTGCCTTGCCGTTGAAAGCCTGCGGTGGCCGCCACAGGAGGCCGGTTGGTTACGGCGTGGCGGGTTAAGGGGTCGGCGATCATCAATGGGGCATCAAGCCTAAGGCCGAATAATTCCCCGTCATCCTCGTCCCAAATGGCTTGTACTTGGGCAAACAAACCGGCTGCCGCATCCAGGGGGATGGATGGCTCAAAATCAAGCACCGCATCCTCTGGCTCGGATGTATAGCCCTCCGTAACTTCATCCGCCCCATAGTCATAATCATATTCTTCATAATAATCCACTTGCCCGCCCCAGGCCGCCATAAAAACCAAGGCAATACCCAATAAAAGCAAGCTTATAATTTTCTTCATCACTTCGCATCCTTATAAATTTGGCTGGCCTGCACCCCTGTGTTTTTTTGATACTTGCCTTGATAGGGGATATAGTCCCCTTCGATTTTGTGGTAATAAATCTGGCAAATGCGCTCGTTTGGATAAATTTTAACGGGGTGCAGGGTGTGTATTTCCAGCGTCCAATACCCCGAAAAGCCCACATCGCCAAAGCCTGCTGTAACATGGATGCTTACCCCAAGGCGGCCGACGGACGAGCGGCCTTCCAGCATTGGCACATAACCATGGGTTTCGGTAAATTCCACGGTGCTACCTAAATAAAGCTTGCCGGGCTCCAGGATAAAGCCATCCTCCGGGATGACAATTTCTTCTGTGGGTGTTTCTGTATGCATATCCAAATACCCTACTTTGCTTAGGTCATACACTTGCAAAATATTGTTTAAGCGCAAATCATAGCTGTTTGGCCCTACCCTGCTGCCATCAAATGGCTTGATTATGATGTCCTTACCTTCCTCGGCAAGGCGTTTTATTTCCAATCCTGATAAAATCATGGTTTTCCCCCTAAAAATCAATATCTTCAAAAATTTCCCGCACATCCACAACAAAATCATTAAACAGGGAAACTTTGAATGTATATATAATTGCGTCCAGCTCTTCTTGGGTGCGCTCTGCTAACCAAGCTTCCTCATGGGAGGTGTAAATGCCTGCCAGGACATATTTTCCATCCACAAGGTGGAACACATCAACAGTGTAGTTGTGAACATCAACAATCCAATATTCTTTTACCCCGCACCTTTCGTAAAGATTTTTCTTGTAGTTTTTGTCGTTGGAGGCAGTGGATGGCGACAGTACCTCCACAATAAGGTCGGGTGCGCCGTGGATGCCGTTTTTCTTGATAATATCCCTATTGCACACTATCATGGCATCCGGGATAACCGTGTCATCTTCTGTTAAGAAAACATCAACCCCATCCCCAAAAGGTGTGCACGGCTTGCCTTTTAAGTGCCGTTTGAATATGGATGCGATGCTCAAGCTAACCAAACCGTGATAAACACACGCACTGGGAGACATTAGGTGGATAACCCCATCTAATTTTTCCTTGCGACGGATTTCCTTAAAACCATTTGGAAATTGATGTGCTAAGTTTGACATTTCAAGTCCTCCTTACTTCAAAACCTTTTTCAAATACTTGCCTGTATAAGACTTGCGGCTTTTCGCCACCTGCTCCGGTGTGCCTTGGGCGATTACCATGCCGCCGCCGCCGCCGCCCTCGGGGCCTAAGTCAATAATATGGTCGGCAGTTTTAATAACATCCAGGTTATGCTCTATAACAATAACAGAATTCCCTCCATCCGTCAAGGCATGCAGTATATCTACCAACTTGTGTACATCAGCCATATGTAGGCCTGTTGTTGGCTCGTCCAGCACATAAATGGTGCGGCCTGTACTGCGGCGGGAAAGCTCTGTTGCCAGCTTTACCCTTTGGGCCTCTCCCCCCGAAAGGGTTGTGGAGGATTGGCCCAGCTTTACATAGGACAAGCCCACATCCACCAGCGTTTGGATTTTATCCCGCAGGCGTGGTAGGTTCTCAAAAAAGGCATGGGCTCGCTCTACGGTCATATCAAGCACATCGGCTATGGTTGCGCCTTTATATTTAACTTCCAGCGTCTCCCGGTTGTAGCGTTTGCCGCCGCAAACCTCGCAGGGCACAAAAATATCAGGCAAAAAGTGCATTTCTATTTTAATTATGCCGTCACCACTGCATGCTTCGCAACGCCCACCCTTTACATTAAAAGAGAAGCGGCCTTTTTGGTACCCTCTCACCTTCGCCTCCGGTACTTGTGCAAAAATATCACGGATAAGGTCAAAAAGCCCTGTGTATGTGGCGGGGTTACTGCGTGGCGTACGCCCGATGGGGCTTTGGTCAATATTTATTACTTTATCAAGATGCTCTTGCCCTGTCAACTCCTCATGCTTGCCCGGTTTGCCTTTGGCACGGTTTAAGTCCCTTGCAAGGCGCTTGTACAGCACTTGGTTTATAAGTGAACTTTTACCCGAGCCACTAACCCCCGTAATTGCCACAAAAAGCCCAAGGGGAATATCCACATCCAATTTCTTCAAATTGTTTTCGGTTGCCCCTGTTATGCACAGTTTTTTATCGGTGGGCTGGCGGCGTTGCTTTGGCACTTCAATAGCCAATCTGCCGCTCATATACGCCCCTGTAACACTATTTTCGTCCTTTAACATATCCGCAACCGTGCCGGAAAACACAATTTCGCCGCCGTGGCAGCCTGCGCCCGGGCCAATGTCCACAATATGGTCAGCTTCCCGCATGGTATCCTCGTCATGCTCCACCACAATAAGGGTATTTCCCAAGTCCCGCAGGTGTTTTAAGGTTTTTAGCAGTTTATCATTATCCCGCTGGTGCAGGCCGATAGATGGCTCGTCCAAAATATAAACAACGCCCACAAGCCCGGAGCCAATTTGGGTTGCAAGTCGTATGCGCTGGGCTTCGCCCCCGGAAAGCGTTGCCGCCGCCCGTGCCAGTGTCAAATAATCCAAGCCAACATCCACCAAAAAACCTGCACGGGCTTTGATTTCTTTGAGGATAAGCTCCACAATGGCAGCTTGATGGGGTGTTAGCGACAATTCACGGAAGAATTGAGCTAGCTCTCCCACAGGCATGGTGGTAATATCTGTAATATTAACCCCGCCGACGGTAACTGCCAAAATCTCCTCCCGCAGGCGTTTGCCACGGCATGCCGGGCATTCGATATTCGTGATAAAGGCTTCGTATTGCTGTTTGGCATATTCGCTGTGGGTATCTTTGTACCGCCGTGCCAAATTGTTCACAAGCCCTTCCCATTGGTGCATAAAAACACGGGGTTGGCCCCTTG
The DNA here is from genome assembly GCA_009779935.1 of Defluviitaleaceae bacterium. Taxonomy (GTDB): domain Bacteria; phylum Bacillota; class Clostridia; order Lachnospirales; family WRAX01; genus WRAX01. The sequence goes on from WRAX01000006.1 coordinate 78,070, forward strand.
TGTCAGTATATTCTACCGGAAATGTTTCATCCGTGCCGTACAAAATAACACTGCGTGCCTCGATGGGCAGGCTTTTGAATGGCACAAGCAGGCTAAACCCAAAATGTTTGGAAAGGTGCAAAAAGGCATTACCACCCCATGTGCCGCTTTTGCTGGCCTGGTTGTAGCCCGGTGCCGTAATCGCCCCTGCCTGTATGGAAATATCAGGGTTTGGCACAATAAGCTCCGGGTCAAATTCCATCTTAAAGCCAAGGCCGGCGCATTCGCCACAAGCCCCTTGTGGGTTGTTAAACGAAAACATGCGTGGCTCTATGCTGGACAGGGATATGCCATGGTCGGGACAGGCAAAATTTTGGGAAAAGCTCAAATCCCCCTTGCCTTCCACATCCACAAGCATTGTACCGTCAGTCAATGCCATCACCGTCTCTACCGACTGGGACAAGCGGGCCTCAATCCCCTCTTTCACCGCAATTCTGTCCACCACAACCTCGATGTTGTGCCGCTTGTTTTTATCAAGTTTAATTTCATCGGCCAGCTCCATTACTTGACCATTTACACGCACACGGGCATAGCCATTGCGCTTTGCCTCCTCCAACACCTTTTGGTGCTCGCCTTTGCGGTCCCGCACCACAGGGGCAAGCAGCTGTATGCGGCTGCCTTCCTCCAAATCCAAAATCTTATCCACAATTTGGTCAATGGTTTGGCGCACAATCTCCTTGCCGCATTTTGGGCAATGGGGCGTGCCAACACGGGCATACAGCAAACGCAAATAATCATAAATCTCCGTCACCGTACCCACGGTAGAGCGGGGGTTTTGGTTCGTGCTCTTCTGGTCAATGGAAATGGCGGGGGAAAGCCCTTCAATACTGTCCACATCAGGCTTTTCCATTTGCCCCAGAAACTGGCGGGCATAACTGGACAAGCTCTCCATATACCTGCGCTGCCCCTCAGCATATAGGGTCTCAAAAGCCAAGCTGGACTTGCCCGACCCCGAAACCCCTGTAAACACCACCATGGCATCCCTTGGTATCTCCAAATCCACATTTTTTAAGTTGTTTTCTCTTGCACCTTTAATTATAATTTTGTTTTTTGACATTTTATCCTCGCTTTATAATTCCTTATGTTCTGTTTGTTGTGAGTATTGCGACCATATTACATCTCCCAATTATGGTCATAGCAAACAAGGCTTCGGAAGCAAAAACCACCGACGGCAGTTCGCATATATCAACACATTCTTCGCCCATGCGTTCAAAAAACAGGCTTTGCACTCCCACAATGCTGGTCATAACATGTCACCCCAAGTCATTTCTGCCCAAAATCAAATCTATCAGTCGGCTCTTCCTCCACTTTATCAAAGTACCTAATAACAGTATCATGCTTTTGCGTTTACCAAGCCCCACACCCCTTTAATATCCTATCAGCAAAATCCCCTTTAATGGCAATTGAATCCTACCCGACAAATAGAGGGTTTCCAAAAACCTGTACACTTTTTCAAAATCACGTTTTCCAAGATACACATTTCGCACTGCCAAAACAAGATATTCCACACCATGCATCAAACAGGCTTGGAAGATATCTTTAAGAAAGGCATTGTTGTCCACCGCTCGCCCCGCCTCAACTTCGATAACTATCCTACCGTCCGCACTCCAAGCATCGGCGTTATACTCCATATCAATGCTATTGTTGCGACCGAACAGTACGGGCACTCTAATTTTCTGGTCAACACTTTTGCCTTTTTCAACACGAAACCCGAGGCCCTCAAAAGACGCTTCCAGAACCTTCAAAACACCATCACTTTTTAGGTCGCTTTCCGGCGATTTTATAACATCCTTCACTTCTTCAAAGCATTTCACAATGGATACCAAATCATCAGGCATCCCTTGTGATCGTGGAAACAGCTGGTAATTCATGTCCGCACTCCCTTTTTAACATTAAAGTTCTATCTCGCCACTGCACTACCCGCCCAAAGCGCAAATCCACAGCTCAACCTTGCTTCGTGTCTTTTTGCAAAGATTTGATGTGGCTGACAGTCGTCATTTTGCCAAACCACTTTCAACATCGTCAAAATTCAATTTATACTTTATTCTATATGTGTTAATCATTAAATTTTCTGTAAGTACTACATTCGCCTTTATTTTCAGGTTACTTGGCTTGTTTATGGCTTCTCAACCTATTCTTGGCTGCACTTATTTGGTAAAACGAGACTTTGACAAGTCGTTGATTGCCTTTATTAAATAGCTCCACAAATTTAATGCCATCAAAATCACTAGGTACAAAGGGTATATCCAACCTGTCATTTCCGGCATAAATACGAATTTTGCCACATATTATCACAAGGTCATTTTTTACCTTTGTGTGGGCAACAGCCACAGCTCGACGGACATCAATCTCTACCGTCAAACTACTGCAACTTCAACTGTTGTCATCTCTATCCCCCTTACAACAATTTCTTGATCTCATTTTCCGCATACAAACTTATTATTTCTGACTCGCAACCCCAAGCTCCCTAATATCCAATAGTTTTTACGTGAAATTGTGTAAGCGAAATGTCGCTTTTTCGCTCTGTGAAGTCGTTGCTCTCACCGTTAACTCGCAATTTATAAAGGTTTTCATTGGTGTTCAACCATTCGTCATTTGCGGGTATTATGCCACCATCAACATCAAAAACGTGTATCAATTTATTTTTTTCATCGCTTAATAGTAACCAAAAACCTTCAGTTTCAAGTTGTTTTTTGCTTGGGTCGAAGTGATAATTACCGCTGTTTAGCTTGTTTGCGAACCTAATTCCTTTGTCGTCAAACTTCATACCGCCTTCTATGCAAATTTGAATTGCGCGCGCCTTTTTCAGTCGGCTGTAATTATTTTGGATAACGCGGCTTGATATTACGACGGTTCGTGTTGTGACTTCTTTAGCCTGAGTGATTGAAGCTTTTAATGCTTCTTCAATTTCCAATGTATTAAATCTTTCTGAAAAATGTTTTTTAAGCAAGTCTTTTATCAAATCTGGTGTTGCTTCTTGTTTTATGGTTTCAACATCTTCTAAAAACTGCTTTTCGTGACTTATCCAGCTCGCAACGTTATAAGTATCAAAGTTGTACTTATTAAAACTTTGAATAAACCCAATCGCACTTCTATTTTCTGCGATAAAAGGTATTTCAAAGCTATAATCATTAGCACGAATATAAATTCTATCCCCAATCAAAACGCCAATTTTAAGACTCAGAAGTTTCATATAGTCGTTTAGTTGCTTTTTCTCCACTTCTCCAAAAATGTCCTTGTGGCGTTTTATTTCCACAACAAAATTATCTCCAACAACCATATCAACCCTAACATTCGTATGGGCAACGGAAACATTATATTGCCTTTTTATCTCGCCCATTAAAATGCTGTACCCGAAAAGCTCTGCAAAAATCTTCTCCCATGTGGCTTCTATGACACTTTCCTGTTCATCCAGATTCTCTCTGTACTTACTCACTATAATTTCCCATTTTACAGCTGGTGTCATTTTCTATCCTCCTACAGCAGTTTTTTGACCTTAAAGATTTTGTCACGAAGCTGCGCCGCCCTCTCAAAATGCAAATCCATGGCGGCTTGTTTCATGTCTTTTTCCAGGGTTTTGATGTGTACTAACAACTCTTCCCGGTTCATAGATTCGGGGTCTTTGGCCAGCTTTGCGCCCTTTTGTTTTTTGCCGTCGTCAACGGTGGTGGTGGCTTGTATAATGTCATGCACTTTTTTGACTATTGTTTGGGGGGTTATGCCATGTTGCTCGTTATAGGCCATTTGGATGTTTCGGCGGCGCATGGTTTCGCTTATGGCATATTCCATGGAGCGTGTTATACGGTCAGCATACATTATTACACGCCCGTGGGAATTACGGGCGGCACGGCCAATAGTTTGCACAAGGGGGGTTTCGGAGCGCAAAAAGCCTTCTTTATCCGCATCCAAAATGGCAACCAGGGCCACCTCGGGTATGTCCAGCCCTTCACGCAATAGGTTTATGCCCACAAGCACGTCAAAAACATCCATACGCAAATCCCTGATAATTTCTAACCTTTCAAGGGTTTTAATGTCGGAGTGGAGATAGCGCACGCTAATGCCGCTATTTTTCAAGTATTCGGTCAAATCCTCCGCCATGCGCTTGGTTAGGGTAGTTACAAGGGTTTTGAAGCCCGCATCTTTGGTTTTGCGTATTTCGGTTATAAGGTCATCAATTTGCCCGTTTATGGGGCGCACGGATATTTCGGGGTCTACAAGCCCTGTGGGGCGGATAATTTGTTCTGCCAGTAGATTGCTGTTGTCACGCTCATAGGCGGCAGGGGTTGCGGATACAAATAGGGCACGCTGCATTTTCCTTTCAAATTCCTCAAAACGCAGGGGGCGGTTGTCCAGGGCAGATGGCAGGCGAAAGCCGTAGTTTACCAGTGTTTCCTTCCTTGCCCTATCGCCGTTGTACATGCCCCTAAATTGGGGCAGGGTTACATGGCTCTCATCCACAATAATCAGAAAGTCATCGGGGAAATAGTCCAGCAGGGTGTGGGGGGTGTCGCCGGGCTTACCGCCGGCCAAATGGCGGGAATAGTTCTCAATTCCATTGCAAAAGCCCATTTCCCACATCATTTCAATGTCATATCTTGTGCGCTGTGCAATTCGCTGGGCTTCTATCAGCTTTTCTTCCTTTTTTAGTAAAGTTATCTGCTCTGCCAGCTCTTCTTCAATATCAACAATTGCCCGTTCCAAATTTTCCTTAGTGGTAACATAGTGGGAGCCGGGGAAGATTGAAATATGGGTACGCACACCCAGCACATCCCCCGTAAATGCGTCAATTTCGGAGATTTTTTCAATCTCATCCCCAAAAAATTCCACACGGTAAGCGATGCTGTCGCTGGTTGTGGGGAAAATCTCCACCACATCCCCGCGCACCCTAAATGTGCCCCGTTGGAAATTCATATCATTTCGATTATACTGTATGGCAACAAGTTTGCGCAACATATCATCCCTGTCCCAAATTTTGCCCGGACGCAGGGAAACCACAAGGTTTTTATAATCCACAGGGCTGCCAAGGCCATAAATACAGGATACAGAAGCAATTATCACCACATCCCGCCGCTCGGCGATGGCTGCGGTGGCAGAGTGGCGCAGCTTGTCAATTTCATCATTTATAGCAGAATCTTTTTCGATATATGTGTCGCTGGAAGGCACATAAGCCTCCGGCTGATAATAATCATAATAACTTACAAAATATTCCACGGAATTGTTGGGAAAAAACTCCTTAAACTCATTATAAAGCTGGGCGGCAAGGGTTTTGTTATGTGCCATAACAATGGTTGGCATTTGCAGCCGCTGTATAATATTTGCCATGGTAAACGTTTTGCCGCTGCCCGTTACACCAAGCAAGGTGCCAAAGCGGTTGCCACCCTCAAATGCAGTGGCCAAGGCATCTATGGCCTGTGGCTGGTCACCTGTCGGCTTAAAATTGGACACTATTTCGAATCTCTCCACAAAAACCCGCCCTTCATAAAAGTGTTAACCTTCATTGTAACACGAAAATCCAAATACCACAAGCCCTTGCGAAAAATCCATCTGGTCTATTTCTTTTTTGTTGACAAAACCAGCAGTATAATGAAATGTTTCTTCGGCAGAATCACGGCAGGGTTTGTGGTTCTTATTTTAATGGTGGGCATAATATCAAACCTCGGAAGAATGGCACGAAAGACCACATCATACTGGTGTGCACATCAAGCGTGATGGAATATTTTCAAGGATTAATCCAATAGCAACAATGGTAGCTAATTTGTTGATATATGACCCACAGAATCAGCGTGCATCGTTGCGACCATGAGACCAATTAGTATTTGTTGGTGACATTGATATTGAAATGCGACTAATTTTCCCAACTGGCGATTTCGTAGCTTTCCATAGAAGTGCAAGAGGTACGCAAAATCCAAGAAGTCCTTATTTTACTCGGGCAGGTGGTAATTCGGTTAACGTTTATACAAGTATAAATGGGGGTTCTATTTTCTAAGGTCATCCAAATGTCCGCAATATAGCGACAAGTGGTGCTGCGAACTGAGTTGCGATCGTTGTTGGTCAAGAAATTACACTTGTATAGATGGCAAGGGACAAATTGGGTTGAGACAACCATTACCGCAGAGCGAGAGGCATTTGAAAGGGGAAGTGAAGCTCTGCCTTTTTCAACAGAAAGAACTTTTGACAGATATTTTACTTTAAGTATTCCACCACTTTGGCACGGTGCTTTGGCGGAAATAAGAATAGGTAGCGGAACATTTATGGGAGGGCAACGATTTTGGCAATATGTGATTATTGAGATAGACTCATCAGTGGAAGCAAGTGCCCCAACTGCCCATACCAAACGCCTTATTGACCGCGGGGCAATCCTTGAAAGCCTAATCGAAGGAGCGGCTACCCTCACCAACAACCAAATTCATACCTTGCTCACAAAAACCATCAACACCGACACCGCCCAAAGGATTCTATCCGAAATGCGGAAGCAAAACGCCACGGCACAGGCTGAAAAAGAGAGTACCACATCAACCGCCGCCAACACAACAGCCGTGAACCCGCAAGAAGGTGAGCGCATCGAAGATGCGGTTTTGCGTAGCAAAACTACTGAGGACTTTTTAGGACAGCTATTACGTCATCCTTTTCGATGGATTGCTTGCGAATTTCACGAACTTGGGCTTCTAATTCCCTTATACGCTTGGCATCCTTATTAGACCTACCTGCTTCTTTCGGGCTAACGCCCGAAAGTCTTAACCAGTCACGCAGGGATGTAACGCTAATTTTTTTATTCCAAATATTCACAAGGAGTGATTGAATGACAAAAACAACAGAAGCACCAACGGCACCACGACCGCCAGACGGTGCGCTAACAATGCAGGTAGATAACCAAACATTCATCTTGGAAGTGCTCTTTAACCCCAACAGCAAAGAAGCATTCCAAGACAAGCTGATGAGGGTAATACTTGCCGAGGGCATGAAGGAATTGAAGGAAGCGGAGTAATCAGCTTAAACATGAGGACAAGAAAAGCGAGTACCGATATAGGGTATTCGCTTTTCGCTTAGTATAAGTAACTAATTTCAATACTCACGAGCATAGGTATTTCAAGAGGTTGTACGGCAGTTTGCTTATACTATCCCTCAATATTTGCATTTGTAAATCCATTTTTCTTATTACCTGACACGTTTATCGAATGCCCCAAAAAAATATCACCATCATTAAACCACAAGCAATATTCGCAAGCACCTTCTTCATCTTGAAAAAAGGTTATTGCATTTAAGGAAATTCTCTTGATAAAATCTTCTTCGGTAAGCGGTATAAAGTCAGTTTCTTCTTCCCAATCGTCCTCTTGCCATTGATTTCCCAGTTCTAACAATTTTGTAGCGGCAAAATGGCTTGCTTTTTCAGCAAAGTTACTTGACTTATTGCAAAGGATGTGCAGAAATTCAATGTCTGATTCGGTAGAAAGATAAACACGAATTTTTCTACCTTGAAGTTCTACTACTCCCTCAAAATTGCCAAGCCGCCTATCAAATGCAAACTCACCAAATGTATCGTCAACGATTTTTGCAGGCTGTCTGTAGTCGGTTAGAATTGCATATAGTCCATCGTTATTTACATCTGCCTCAAGCACTTCAACAACCATGAAGCGATTATATGCAGACGGCAAGCGTCCTTCTGGAACGGTTTTGTCAATCAATTCTCTTACTTTAAGTCGATAAACAGTACCGTTTTTGAAATAATGAGGGTATTTTAGTCCAAATTTTTTATCTTCTTCCGAAACAAGCCAGTGAATACGCCCATCACCATTTTTCAACTCATTTGATGAAATATCAATATATGCCAAAAAAGGTTGAGAAGTATCCCATGCCCCCAAGCAGTATGTAGCTCCGCCGTTATTGTCGCTTGTAAGCACAAGTATTTCTTTTTCTTCTTTTTGGTATTTACTTGCGAAAGCCTCGAAAGCGTTCATCACGATTAAAATACCCCTTAATATAAAGTCGTCACGCCACCCACAACAAACATGAACAACGTGCAAAACAAAAATACCTTACCATTGATTGTACCATATCCCATGTCGAAATTCTATACAAAGTTTTCCAAGCCCTAAGGCGGCAAGACGTCACCGCCGAGGGGCTTTGTGCCATTCCCACTTCAACAGACAATAAATCCACCCCAAAACGGCAGTAAAACACAAACTTACGCCACTTTGCTCCCTGTTGCCTTGGATTGCTCCGATTGATAGGATTGATTGATAAATCTACGCTCAAAATCCATAGGGTTCATCCATGCCATTGATGTGGGAGCTACCCCTTGCAAATTAATTTGCACCATGGTCAACACGAAGATGTTTGGCATAACCCATATCAACAAGCCCATTATAGCTTCGCCATCCATCAGAATGAATAATGTTATCTATGGAAACACGACCTCGAATAATGGCTTGCAAAGTATTGCGAGACACATCAGGTACGATTTCGGTATACACCTTACCTTGACGCTTATAGATACCAAACACATTTTGCACCACGACCACGTTTGCCCTTGGTTCTGCGTGAACCAAAGTAGCTTTCGTCGACCTCTACCTCTCCACTAATAGGCGAAACAATTTTGCAATGCTCGGCTACTCTTTCTCTAATAGCCATTAAGTATCTATTGACTGTATGCGATTAAGAGATGCGATTTCTGCAATTTGACCCGCATCTAAGTCAGCAGCAAAAAGTCGTACTAACTGACGAAACTTTGCTTCTGAAATTTTTGAACGGTTTGCGTATTTGTTATTCATTGTCTTGACCTCTTTTATAGCATATATGGTTATGCTGTTATAGTCAAGACCTTAAAATAATTTTTAAGTAAGTAAAAAAGGGAATTTTTTTCTATATTACTCTTAATTTACATATTTTTTACTTTTTTATAATATTATGTATATATTGAAAATCGCTTATGGCGTAAACCAAAAACCCTATCAAACCTTGGCTTGATAGGGTTTTTGGTTTATCGTGTGCATGAGGATTTGAACCCCAGACCTTCTGATCCGTAGTCAGACGCTCTGTCCAGCTGAGCTATGCACACTAATTAAGCACAAAAGCCATTATAATATATATTGAAGAAAAAAGCAAGGTTTTTTTGAAATTTTTTAAGATTTTTTTCTTGAAGCCTGAGGGGCTTTGTGCTACAATGTTTTAATGGATACTATAACATCACCAAACAACAGGATTGTAAAGGCCGTACGTGCTTTGCGTGGGCGCAAGGGCAGAGATGCCGCCAATGTTTTTTTGGCAGAAGGGATTAAGTTTGTGGCAGAAATTGGATATGGCTGGGATATTCGCCAAGTTGTCCTATCCGAAACTTTTTACCGCCATGAAGGTGCTTTGCATTTTGGCGAAAAGGCCGTTGTCGTTACCGACCAAATTTTTGCAGGGCTATCTGATGTGGTAAATCCGCAGGGCATCCTTGCGGTGGTTGAAAAGCGGGATTTTTGCATAAATAAAGTGCTGGCAGATGATTTGCCCTTAATTTTTGTGCTGGAAGACATTAATGACCCCGGCAACCTTGGTACAATACTTCGTAATTGCCATGGTTTGGGAGCCACAGGTATTATTTTGGCGGGCAGTTGCGCCGATATTTACAGTCCCAAGGCGGTACGGGCATCGGCCGGGTCCATTTTCCACGTCCCCTTTGCCCATATGAGCATGAAGCGAGCCGCCGAGGAGCTAAAAGGGCGCAACATCGCCCTTTATGCCACATCCCCGGCAGGCGAAGCGGCTTTGCACCGGCTAAACCTGCAAAATCCCACGGCCTTCGCATTGGGTAACGAGCATAACGGCCTAACACCACAAGCGATGGATTTGGCAGACGAAACCGTACAAATACCCGTAATTTCAGAATCCCTAAACGTGTCCATTGCCTGCGCCATTTGTGCCTACGAGGCTTGGCGGCAAAGAAACGTTTAATTTAACCACCATTCGGCAACAATCCCACCGAAAGGTGGCGATTGGATGGCAGAAAAAGTTATACGCAGTACATTTTTGGTCTTCTTTATAGTTTTTGCGTTTTTTGTGGTTGATAATTTTTTGTTGTTACGGGCGCATGTTGTCAGCAGTTCCATGGAAGGCACAATTATGGAGGGTAGCCGTGTTTTTGGGTTGCGTAACCATGGTAACAACTTTAATCGGGGTGATATTGTGGTTTTCCAATCTCCCTTGCCACAATTTGCAGAGCCCTTTATCAAGCGCATCGTAGCCCTGCCCGGCGAAACCATTAAAATCCAAAACGGCACAACCCACATAAACGGCATGCCGCTTGCAGAAAGCTTTGTAACGGGCACAATGGGGGATTTTGCTAAAACCGCCATCCCGCAGGATTATGTTTTTGTGATGGGCGATAACCGTAATAATTCACGGGATTCCAGAGAATGGGGCGTTGTGCCTAAAAGCAGTATAATCGGGCGTATTTATATTGCCCTAAATCCCATACCAAATTTCCTAGGAGGATATTTTATGAGCAACCCAAAAGTTAAAATTGAAATGGAAAACGGTGCAAAAATGACCTTGGAGCTTTATCCGGAAATTGCCCCAATATCAGTGGAAAATTTTGTAAACCTTGCAGGCCAAGGTTTTTATAATGGGTTAATTTTTCACCGCGTTATCCAAGGTTTTATGATACAAGGCGGCTGCCCCAACGGCAGCGGAATGGGCGGCCCGGGCCACCAAATTAAAGGCGAATTTGCTAAAAATAGCGTGGAAAACCCCATTGTCCACGAGGCGGGTGTAATATCCATGGCACGTAGCCAGGATATGGATTCGGCAGGTAGCCAATTTTTCATTGTACACCAAGCCGCCCCCCATTTGGACGGATCCTACGCAGCTTTTGGGCGTATTGTGGATGGCATGGATGTGGTTAACCAAATCGCCCAAACCCCTACCGACCACAGCGACAGGCCGCTGGAAGAACAAAAAATCAAATCCATAACAATCTTAGAAAATTAACATTATTTTCCTCCTTTTGAATAAGCTTGTATCATAGCCTATTCTAAGGAGGAATTTTTTATGGACATTGATGATTTGAAAATGCAAACCCTAACCCAGCCACGCTCCAATGCAAGGGAAAGATATGCCGTAACCAACCGAAACACCCCAAGACCAAGACCAATGCCAAGGCGGCCCCGCCCATCCCTAAAACAGCCCCAAATACGCACCTGGAAAGAACGGGCATTGTTCCAAGGTATAATATGCGGCGGTTTTTTGGCGGTTTTGCTGGTTTTTAATATCTTGGATACAAACCTAACAAATAACGTAACAGCATGGGTGGACAGGAATCTGTCCTATGATATTTTTGCAGAAGACGGCGTAGGTAGTTGGACGGACCGCCTACTAAGCATATTTAACACGAACCAGCCCGCAACAACTGATTATGCCGATGCCGAAACGCCATCAGGCACCGCACCAACGCCCACCACGGCACCAACCCCAAACACTTGGATTGACGAGAGTATTTTGGAGGAAATCCGAAATCCGTAAATTTTGCCTTGCATAATCCCCCACAATTTGGTATGATGATATAAATACCGTGATATCGGGGGAAGCCATGGAATATTGCCTGTGCCTGCGAAAAGATGACAATAACCTACTTCACATCATCCAAGCGGATGAGCTTGCGAAGCCTTTTTACAGCGGCTTTCGCACCATTAAGCGGGCAGACGATAAAGAAGAGGCCTTTGAAGCGGTAGCAAACATGGTATCTAAATTTTGTAAAACATTTTGGAAAAAGGGGCAAAACCCGGATTTTACAAGGTTTAAGGCTTGGGCATGGCAGGTGCGTGATGAAGAATAAGTGGCTGTTTATCACAGCGGGCGTGGTATCTGCCTTATCTTTAATGGGCATAATTTTGCTAACGGGGGCGCATATCCCCGCTTTTGGCATGTGGTTTTATTATTGGCAATATGATATAAACAACACATACAATGTGGTGCAAATGGTGCCCGAGGACTTGCACGCAGTAACCCGCCATATGTTAGACTATTTGTTGGGTAGGGAGGCAGATTTGCAGATATATGTGCCCGTGGCAGGGCAAATGCGCCCATTTTTCGGGGATATTGAGATACGCCACATGATAGATGTGCAAACCATGACACGCATTTCATTTACAGTGCGTAATATACTAATTGTTCTGTTAGCCCTTTCTTTTGTGCCTTTTGCGGTCAGAAAAGGGCATTGGCAGCATTTTTGGGCAAGTTGGAAGTGGATAAGCCTTGGTGTATTCGCCGCTTTGGCGGTGCTTGTTGGAATTATTTCCATAAATTGGGAGCGGGCTTGGTGGATTTTCCATGAAATCTTCTTTAATAACGATTATTGGATATTGCGACCGCAAGTGGACTTGTTGATAAACATTGTGCCATACCAATTTTTCTTTAACTTATCGGTGTTTATGGGCATATTTTTTGCTGCGGGGCTAACTGTTATGTTCATCACTTCCGCCCTAATGGTTAGGAGGGGTAAAAAATCGTCTTCTGGCTGATTGTTCTTCGTATACTACAAATCATTGGCTGGGTTTTACTGGGCGCAGTTGGTCTTTTATTGGTAATAATTTTGCTTGCATTGTTTAGCAAGTTGCGGTATGATATAAAGGTGCGCAAGGACGGGCTGGATGCACCATGGCAATATACCGTAAAAATTACATGGTTTGCAAGAATTATCAGTTTTGTGCTTGGCCATGATAAGGGGCAGGTTGCCCGCATTTTTGGCATAAAGGTCAAAATGCCCCAAATGGGTGATGATGACAAGGGCGACAAAAGCAATAGCGGGGAAGAAGCCGAAAAGCCCCACCCAACACAAGTACGTGCCACTCAAACCACCGAAAAACGGCTGACAGATGCACGCAAAAAACAAAAACGCAAGAAAAGGCACAAAAAAGAAAGCCGATGGGACAAAATACGTAATATATACGAGCAAATCGGCAAGGAACACATTAAGGAAATTATTGCCATTAGCCTTGCGGCATTGAAAAAGCTTATAAAAAAGATTATGCCCAAAAAATTTAAGCTGCGGGGCAAAATTGGCACAGGCGAACCGGACACAACAGGCATGGCACTTGGTGGCGTTAGCGCACTATCCACAGTACTAGACATACATCTGGAAGGCAATTTTGAGGAAAAGGATTTGCAATTAAGCCTGCACACAAAAGGCGGCTTTCGTTTGTGGACAATTTTGTGGCTTGCATTAAAATTCTGGCGCAACCCGGAAATTAAACGATTGCGTTTCATTCTAAAATCCAATAAAAACAAAAATAAAATACGGGTAAGAGGAAAGGGTGCTGTTTATGGCAACAGAGCTAAACCTAAACATGGTTAAAATGTTTGAGCAAATGGAGGGTTTTGTATCCTCCAAAACTGTGGTGGGTGAGCCACTTAAAGCAGGCGAAACCACCATTATCCCGCTGGTTGATGTAAGTTTTGGCATGGCGGGCGGCTCCACTGATGATAAGGATAAAAAGGATGAAAAGTCCCTTGGTGGTTTGGGTGCAAAAATCAAGCCATCTGCCGTTTTGGTTATTAATGATGGTAATGTGCAGCTGGTAAATATTAAGCATCAAGACAGCGTTAATAAGCTGATTGATATGATACCATCCATCACCAATAAACTGGATTTTGGCAGTTTGCTTGGGGGTAAAAAGAAAAATAAGGAAAAAGCCACAGATGCAGACAAACCGGATATTTTAACGGCACCACCGGGCTCAACCGGCCTGTAATTTATAAATGGTAATAATTTATTAGGGGGGCTTTTTTATGAGCTTTGAAATCGTAGTAGATTCATGTTTTAACTTGGGTGTGGAGTATGCCGAGAAAAACAAACTGCATGTGCTAAGCTTGGCATATATTGTGGATGGCAAAGAGTATGCGGGATATACACCCGGCAAAGACATTGACTATGCGGCGTTTTACGGCCGTTTGCGGGAAAAGGCCCCGGCAAGCACTGCCCAAATAACCACCGTTATGGCAGATGAGATGTGCCGCCCAATTGTGGAGGGTGGCAAGGATATATTGTATCTTGGTTTTTCCAGTGGCTTGTCCGCTACATTTTCCGCTGTTAGCAAGGGTTTGGAGCAACTTAAAACCGATTTTCCCGACCGCAAAATTTACGTAGTGGACACCCTTACAGTTACCGTGGGACTTGGTTTGTTGGTAGAAGCGGCCTGTAATATGCGGGACGAGGGCAAAACCATTGAGGAAGTACACACTTGGATAGAAGAAAATAAACAAAAAGTTCTACATTTCTTTACAGTGGATGACTTGTTTCACTTAAAGCGGGGTGGGCGTTTATCTGCTACCAAAGCTTTGCTTGGTGCAGCGTTAAATGTAAAACCTGTGCTTATGGTAAACCCCAAAGGTGGCTTAAGCCCCATAGGCAAAGCCAAGGGGCGCAAAAAAGCCCTTGATGGGGCGATAGAATCAACCCAGTATGTGGATGCAAACCTTTTTGGAAAAATATTTGTAGTGCATGGGGATGTGGCAGAAGATGCCCAGTATGTGGTAGATGGCATCAAAGCAAAGCATCCATCCATCCCTGTGGAATGTTATTATCTCGACCCGGTTATTGGTGTACATGCGGGGCCGGGGGTTATAGCAATAATTTTTATGAGCAGTACAAAACAAAGAGAAGGTTAGTAAAAATATGGGTGGTGGGCAACATAGGCAATGGCCGATTTGCCCACCTTTTTTATACACAGGTTTATTTTCCCAAAAAACCATGTATACTTAGGATAAGAAAGTTTTTGGAGGAAATATGGACAAACTTAAAATAATTGATGGTTGCACCAATTTCCATTTTGTTGGCATCGGGGGCATTAACATGTCTGCGCTGGCAGAAGTGCTGTTTAGGGAGGGTTACACTGTCGGTGGCTCGGATAAATCAGATTCGCCTGCGGTGGATAAGCTGCGGGGCCTGGGGCTTAATGTAGCCATTGGCCACTGCGCTGATAACCTGTCCAAAGCAGCGGAAGTGCTGGTTTACAACGCAGCCGTGCCCACCGACAACCCCGAAGTGGCAGAGGCAAGAAACCGTGGGCTAAAACTGCTGGACAGGGCGCAGTTGCTGGGCCTGCTTATGCAAAATTATAAATATCCCATATGTGTGGCGGGCACCCATGGCAAAACCACCACCACATCCATGCTGGCAGAAATATTTACAGCCGCAGATGCAGACCCAACCGTGATGAGCGGCGGCATCCTGCCATCCATGGGTGGTGCAATGCGCCTTGGCGGGCGCAAATTCTTCATAGCAGAAGCTTGCGAGTACCATGATAGTTTTCTGCACTTTTCCCCTTATGTGGGCATTATCCTTAATTTGGAAATGGACCATGGGGACTATTTTGGCGGCGAAGCAGGCTTGCGGGCATCCTTTCGCAATTTTGCAAAGCGCATACCGGCCCATGGCTTACTAATCATAAATAACGAAATTGCAGGGCTTGATGAGATTGTAGGGGGGCTGGACTGTGAAATAATAACATTTGGCGAAGGTGGTGATATTTTTGCCAGCAATGCGGAATTTGGGGTAGATGGGCGCAGTGTGTGCCAAATTGAGGGGGTCGGACAGCTTTCCCTTGGCGTGCCCGGGGCGCACAATATCTCCAATGCATTATCAGCCATTGCCGTTGCCCGCCATTTTGGCTTACCTTTCGTCAAAGCCGCACAAGCTTTATCGGGCTTTACAGGGGCTTTGCGTCGTTTCCAGCACAAAGGGCAGTTTAATGGCGCAATAATTATTGATGATTATGCCCACCACCCCACCGAGGTTTCGGCAACCATCCAGGCTGCCCGAAATATGGCACACAACCGCCTGTGGATAATATTTCAGCCCCACACCCACGAACGCACAGCAAAATTTTTGTACGATTTTGCAAATGCCCTGCATGCTGCTGATAATGTGATAATCACAGATATATACCGCCCCGCAGGTAGGGAGCAGGAGCAAGCCAGCGTACATGCCAAGGATTTGGTTGCCAAAATTGGTTCAAATTGCCATTATGCCCCCAATTTTCAATGGGCGGCGGATTTTGTGCGCAATAATTTGGTTAAGGGTGATATTTGCATCACCATGGGCGCAGGGGATATTACCCGCATCGGGGATATGATTTTGCTTGACAGCTGTAACTTTGTTTGATTGTATTGACAAAAAGAAAAACAAATGCCGCCCTCTATGTAAAAGGTAAGGCGGCACTTTGCTATAAATGGTTGATTTGCCCGCCCGCTTGTGCTATAATTGTCAAAAAGATTTGGGGGATTTACTAATGAAAATAAATTTTAAGCCAGAAGGCGTTTGCACACAGGAAATGAATTTTGAAATTGAGGATGGCATCGTTAAATCTGTGGAGTTTGTGCGGGGTTGCCACGGCAACGGACAGGGCGTTGGTGCGCTGGCCGTTGGGCGCAAAGTGGAGGATGTTATTGCGGCCATAAAGGGTATTACCTGTAAGGACCGGCCCACATCCTGCCCGGACCAAATGGCGATCGCCTTAGAGAAGTACCTGCAACAGTAATATAGCGAACACGCT
Source organism: Defluviitaleaceae bacterium (assembly GCA_009779935.1). GTDB lineage: Bacteria > Bacillota > Clostridia > Lachnospirales > WRAX01 > WRAX01. The sequence goes on from WRAX01000006.1 coordinate 94,641, forward strand.
TCAAAGTCGTGATTGTGCGTTCGCTATAGTTACAGTCTATTTTTGAATAATTTTGTCGCATCATGTCATAATAATCTCCAAGGGAGATGATGATATGAAAAAAGCGATTATTTGTGCCATCGGAGCATTGGCATTAATGCTTGCAACAAACACCCCAAACGATTTCAAAAGTTGGTATTTTGTGCCGGCCAGCACGACGGGGGAAGCTCCCGGATGGGATGCAAGCTTTGATTTGGAAAATTATAACACCCACTACTTAGGTGATACCAGCCGAAAGGAAATTTACTTAACCTTTGACGAGGGCTATGAAAATGGGCATACAGAAGTGATTTTGGATGTGTTGCGGGACAAAAATGTGCCGGCGGCGTTTTTTGTAACCAAGCCATACATTAAGGATAATCCTGACCTTGTGCGCCGCATGGTGGATGAGGGGCATGTGGTGGGCAACCATACTGTACGCCACAAAAGCTCCCCCAGCCTGTCCTGCGAAGAAATTGCAACAGAGCTTGCAGGGGTTGCCGAATTTTTCAAAGAAATTACAGGTAAAGAAATTCCTAAATTTTTTCGCCCGCCCATGGGGGAATATAGCCAGCGTGTGCTGGAAACCGTGGCAAATGAAGGGTATGCAACCATTTTCTGGTCCTTTGCTTATGAGGATTGGAAAGTGGATAAACAGCCGGGGGTAACGGCCGCCCATCGTAAAGTTACAAACGGGCTGCATAATGGCGCAATTTTGCTGTTGCATGCTGTTTCCAGCTCCAACGCCGGGGCTATGGGCGATATTATCGACACCGCCCGGGAAATGGGCTACGAATTTAGGTGCTTGCATCAATTAACTGCCCCTGCGTGGCCGCCAACTTTGGGCTTGGGGGAAGTTTTGGGGGATTGATATGGGAAATATTAAGTTAAATTTTGATAACATGGGTATCGCAAACGCCCAAATTGCGGGCATAGAAGATAAAATAGCAGCCGCAACAAAAGCCATGGATGAAAAACGGCACCAAATGGCTTGGCGGGATTTGCCCCACAACCAAACCGCCGTTGTGGAAGAAATTTTGGCATATGTTGCAGAAACATCCCCCAAAATCACCGCTTTGGTGGTTTTGGGCATTGGCGGTTCTGCCCTTGGGCCAATTGCCTTACAACAGGCTCTACATAGCCCGTTTTACAACCACCACAAGCAGTTTAGGGCTAATGCCCCCCGGCTTTTTGTGCTGGATAATATCGACCCCGCCACAATGGCGGATTTGTTTGCTTTGGTGGACTTAAATGCCACTTTGTTTAGCGTGGTATCCAAATCAGGCGCAACATCTGAAACCATGGCGCAATTTATGTTGGTTAAAGACCTGTTGGAGCAAAAAATGGACAAGGAAAAGGCCAAAAACCATATTGTTTGTACCACAGATAGCCAGCACGGCAACCTAATAAAAATCGCCAAAACCGAGGGTTACAAAACCTTCCATATCCCGGTGGGGGTGGGTGGCAGGTTTTCCCAACTTTGTCCCGTTGGCTTGCTACCTGCCGCCTTTACGGGCTTGGATATTAAAGCCTTATTAAAAGGGGCTGCTGACATGGATAAAATATGTCAAAATGCCGATTATATGGCAAACCCCGCCTTCGCCTTCGCCATTTACCACTACTTGGCAATGGAGCAGGGTAAAAACATTACTGTTATGATGCCTTATGTAGACCGCCTAAAATACATGTCGGACTGGTTTGCCCAGCTTTGGGCAGAATCGCTGGGCAAGGACGGGCTGGGGCAAACCCCCGCAAAAGCCCTTGGCGCAACGGACCAGCACTCCCAGGTGCAGCTTTATGTGGATGGCCCAAGGGACAAAGTTGTGGTGTTTTTGGGCGTGGAAAAGTTTGATGCAGATATAAAAATTCCAAAAACTTTTAATGATATGCCGGCCATCGGCTTTTTGGGCGGCCATTCCTTTACCGAATTGCTGCAAGTGTCCCAAAAATCTACCGAATACGCCTTAACCAAAGCAGGTTGCAGCAATATGACCATTACCATGCCCCAAATTGATGAGTATGCCATGGGGCAATTGTTTTATATGCTTGAAGTGGCAACCGCCTTTACCGGCGAGCTAATGGGTATTAATGCCTTTGACCAGCCCGGTGTGGAAGAAGGTAAAAACGCCCTTTACCGCCATTTTGGAAAACCCGGATTTTAAGGAGGGCACGATATGAAAAAAGTGCTGATAACAGGATTTGAGCCATTTGGAGGCGAAACCATTAACCCGTCGTGGGAGGCAGTTAAAGCCCTGCCCGACCAAATTGATGGCACAATAATAAAAAAGCTTAGCTTGCCCGTGGTTTTTGGCAAAAGCGGTGATATGCTAATTTCTGCCATAAACACAGAAAAACCCCATGCAGTAATTTGCGTGGGGCAGGCAGGCGGCAAAGCAAGCATTAATGTGGAGCGCATAGCCATTAATGTGGATGATACCAAAACCCCCGACAATGAGGGCAATACCCCTATCGACCAACCCATACGTGACGGTGCGCCTGTCGCATATTTCGCTACCTTGCCCGTCAAAAGCATTGTGGCAAACCTGATAAAAGCGCACATACCTGCAACAATTTCTAATACAGCGGGTACATATGTTTGCAACCATGTGATGTATGCCGCTTTGCACCATGCCTCCCGGCATCATCCCACTTTTCAAGCGGGTTTTATCCACATCCCCTATTTGCCCGCCCAAGTGCTGGAAAAACCCGCAACACCATCCATGTCTTTGGATAATGTGGTTAAAGCATTGGAAATTATCATCAGAAGCACCATATAGGCTAACATATGGGGATGACTTCAAAATCATCCCTATTTTTTTGAAACAAAGTTGAAGTTGGTTCGTATACAGTATTACAGCGCAAGAAAGGGGGCAAGTATGGATATCAATGTATTAGAACAAATTTATAAAAAATATTATAAAAATATTTACAATTATATCGCCTTCCGCATAAACAACCATTTTGATGCGGAGGAGTTGGCAAACACAGTTTTTGAAAAGGCAATAGCAAGCTGGGAGCGATACAACCCCGCAAAACCCGCCGAAGCATGGCTTATCACCATAGCTAAAAACACGGTGACGGATTATTTGCGCAAACAAAGCCACAGAAACCACGCACCCCTTGAAGAAGCAGAGCAAGTGGCCACCCGTGACCGCCAGCCCGACCAAGTTGTACTGCTGGATGAGCAGAATAGAGACTTAATGGAGGCGGTAGCAGGCTTAAAACCAAAAGAACGACAAGTGATTTCCCTACGTTTTGCCACTGATTTAAGCTACACAGAAATCGCCCATGCGATGGGCATAACAGGGGCACACGCCCGCCTTATAGCCCATAGAGCATTAAAAAAGCTACGCAAAATGTTGGAGGAGGTTTGGCATGAAGAATATGTCTGTTAAAGATTTTTTGAATAAGTGCAGAGAAGTGGACTTTTATGCCGCCTGCCCAAATAAAGAAGCCGGTTTGGCAACCTTAAAATCCAAGGCAGAAACCCAAGTGCCCCATAATCCCATTTTATCAGGCAATGGGGTTATATACCATGAAAGGGAACAAAAAACCAAAAGGTCTTTTGCTGGGGTTGCCTTCGCTGTAATTGGCACGGCCGCCATTGGGCTTGCATCATTTTTTGCAATACCGGTTATTTTAGAAAATTTGGGCGGCACAGTTGCCCCTTACCCCGCCACACCCACCGGCAATGCTTCTGTCCCTTATGAAGAGTATGAAGAGCATCAAGAAACCGTGCTTACCTACCTGTCTATCTTTTCTAACCTTAGCGAGGCTTTGGACAGTTTTATTATGCCTGATGTACCCTTGCCCGCCTATATACCGGAGGGTTTTGAGTTTGACCATGCCATATTTAACACCTTACCCGAATATAACAATAGTATCAACATTTTTTATCATAGTGAAGATTCCCAGCTGATGATAGGTGTTAGCGTTGTTCCTAATAGCGTCAGTTGGACGCTTGGCACAACTAACTTTACCGGCAGGGCGCACATTTCATTGGAGATTTGGGAGCCGTCAGGCCATGGTGCGGTGGAAGTTATAATGGGTATCGGGGATTATCATCTTGATTACGCCTCCATCACCCCGACAACCACCCATGCACACAGCACGCCGCAGGATTGGGCCCAAATCCAAACCCTTGCCCGCATTGCCGAATCCATATCCCCCGAAGGAAATGCCCTGGCAAGAGAGCAGCAGCCACAAGTGGCTTTTGGCGGAATATATGTGCGGCATGATAACCCTTGGAGTGCGACTTTTTTTGGTTCTGTGAACCATAGCGAAGAAAGATTGGAAAATGGCTTTACAGCCTCCGCTGACTTTATAAACATTGGCAGGCGCAACCGCACCTACGAACTTACAGCAAACCAACTTTCTTCCATTGCAGTGGTAAACACGGCGGAAGAGGGCATTGTGACACTAATCATCTCCCAAGACGGGGTGATTGACGGCACAGAAATTGTTATGGTTTTACCTAATGACGGTGGTGTGGCTTTCCCATACACAAGCAACTTATCCCCCGGAAGCATCCGTTTTACCCTGCAATACGAGGGCGTAACCAATGTGCACACCAAGGTAACGTGGGATTATGTAAGGTCGGCCACAAGCAGCAATTTGCACACCATTCTGCCCACCCTATCAAACCCCGAAAACGCCGAAAGATTTATGCTGGAAGATATTTGGGCATTTTTCCCGCCATGGTCTGCGGGAGAGTTGGTACACGGCTTGGTTTCCCAAGAGCATCTAAACCACCTGTTAGCCCACCCCCAAAGGCAACGCCATGCCGCAGAAATCGCCTTGCGCATGTCCCGCTATTTGCGCACAGAAGTAACACCTGAAAACATCGGGCAGCATTTGGACGGCTTAATGTTTAGCTGGCTGGAATTTGTCAGCGAGCAGCAGTTCCAAATTGTGCTGGACTATCTTGGTGCAAGCGACAATATGTTTTTTGATGGTTTGGTGTTCGCATACTTTTTGCAAGCACCGCCGCAACCAAACATATTGCAGTTGGACGAAAGCCACCCGCACCACATCCTTCGGGAAATGCACCGGAGCTTGGAATACCTTATTACACTGCGGTAATTTATTAAATATCTAACGCTCCCAACCAACATCATCCCCCATAAACGGCCAAGCACGCAATGGCCGTTTATGGGGGATGATGTGTATTTATATGAGATGCGTTGCTACGCCAACCTCAAAATAAGCATAACATCATCCACATAATAGATAGCAATTTTATTTCCCGGTTGCCAACCCATTGTTTTTTGCAGTTCTTTGGTTAGGGTTAGTCTTCCAATATCATCAATTTCTGATCCAAAATACTCATCTTCCA
>WRAX01000007.1 GCA_009779935.1 Defluviitaleaceae bacterium
ACGCACTTCAAAGTCGTGATTGTGCGTTCGGGCAAAACCAATCCAAAACGGCTTGCCTTGCACTTTCGCTTTGCGAAAGCGGCCTTTGGCCGGTTTGCTGGAAGCAAACTGCTGGGCCGTTTTTGATAGCCCTCCTTCAATCACGCTTTTCAGGTGCGTTCGCTATACTTACAAACGCCACTTGCCTTTATGGCTGGGGCGGCGTTTGTATTTCCCGGTAAGACAAATGGTTACATGACTACACGGCAAAGTAATCCAAAATCCCCAAATAAATTGCCCAAGCCACCTTTTGCTGGTAATCCCCACAGGCAAGCTTGGTCATTTCATCATGGTTGGTTAAAAAGCCGCATTCCACAATAACCGCCGGCGTGGCGGATTCTTTCAAAAGATAGTAACTGCTATTTCCTTTGGCCTGCATACGGTTGCCTCCATCCAAAAATTCTTTTATCTGCGCCTGTATGGCTTCTGCTAATTTTTTACTTTGCTCCGACCCCTCGTAATAAAACACCTGCGCACCCCGCACACTTGGTTTCCCGTAGGCGTTTTGATGGATAGAAACCAGCAAATCCGCCTGCATATTGCCCGGTAACACACTGCGTGCGTGCAAATCCGCCTTTTTGTTGTCCCCCAGGGCAACATCGGCTGCCCTTGTGGTAAAAACCGTTGCCCCGGCACCTTCCAGGTACATTTGCAACATGCCGGCAATGGCCAGGTTTATATCTGCCTCCTCATGGTTTTGGCAGGAGACCTTGCCCGGGTCCCAGCCGCCGTGGCCGGCGTCTATAACAACAATCTTGCCGTTTGTGGACAGGGCCACCGCCGACATTATTAGGGTGGCCGCCCATATTTTTATTTTTGTCAAAATAATTTTCCCCTTCCCTTGTTTTATTTAGTGTGTCTTGGTATAATAATTACAACACATACAAATTTTTCCGAGATGGAGGCACCCATGAAAAAACAAAAGCGCAAAAATATAGTGCCCTTTGTCATCATCCTATTAGCGGGTGTGGGGCTTGTTGGCGGCATTTTTTGGTGGGGCCTTCGTGTGCAGGAGGAGATGGAGCAACCCTTTGTACACGAACGCCGCCATACCGCAGGCCAGCTATACAACGAAACGCTGGGAAGGGACATGGTAAACGATTACCCGGCAACCCCAAGGGCGTTGATGGAGTTGTACGCCGCCACCGTGGTATTTTTAACGGGGGACTTTATTGCGTGCGAGGATATGTTTTTACGTGCTATAAATTTCCAGCGCAGCCTGTTTACAGACGAGCTTGCAGCAACCACCACTGCCCAAGGGCAACTTAACACCCTGCGCCAAAATGTGGCAATTATGCAGGATTATGGCTTGGCCGTACGCCGCCCCGTGGTATACGAATTTACAATTGATTATTATGAAGGGCGCACGGCACTGGTGGAGGTGCGCCGCCCCTTCCGCTCCCCATTTGATGATTTGGACGATATGTACCGTGTGTACTATCTTGCGCTGGATTGGCAAGATAGATGGAAAATACACAGCTGGGCACAAACTGATGAAAATTTCCAATTATTGGGGGCGAATTAGACCATGGATAATATACAATGGTATCCCGGGCATATGACCAAAGCCCTGCGTATGATGCAGGAAAACCTTAATCTGGTTGATGTGTTAATAGAACTGCTTGATGCCCGCATACCCCAAAGCTCCAAAAACCCCGATATTGACAACCTTGCAAGGCACAAAAAGCGCATTATTGTGCTTAACAAAGCAGATTTGGCAGACGAAGCCGCAACAAACCGCTGGAAGGACCATTATAAAGGGCTTGGCTACGAAGTGGCAATTACCAATGCGGGTGCCAGCACCGGCTTAAAACAAGTAGCCGCCCTTGCCCATACCCTTATGGCGGAAAAAATTGAAAGGGGCAAGGCAAGGGGGCGGCTTATTGTACCAATAAGGGCGATGATTGTGGGCATACCCAATGTGGGCAAATCCACTATGATAAACCGTTATGCAGGCAAAAACATGGCAAAGGTAGCGGACAAGCCCGGTGTTACCAAAGGCAAGCAATGGATTAACATTTCCAAAGATTTTGAGCTGCTGGACACACCCGGCATACTTTGGGGCAAGGTGGAAGGGGGCTTAAACCTTGCCATTACAGGGGCAATTAACGATAATATTTTGGACAGGGAAAAGCTGGCACTTGCCCTAATTGAAATTGTGCAGTCCCAAAGCCCGCAAAACCTGGTTGACCGTTATAAAATTGAAGTAAGTGGGGATGACACCCCCGCCCAAATTTTGGAGAATATTGCTGGCCAACGGGGCTTCAAAACCAAAGATGACGGGCTGGATTTATTGCGCACATCCGTCATTTTGCTGGATGAATACCGTGGCGGCAAGCTTGGGCGGCTTACGCTGGAAATGCCCCAGCCCCCCACCTGATACCAATTCCATTCTCAATCATGGAAAAGCATATTTTGAAAACGCACTGAAACCTGCGATTTTCAAAATATCCTTTTCCATGTTTCGAATTGGAATTGGTATGATATGGACAATAACCATAAGGAGGAAAAAATGGATGACAACCAAAAAGACCACTGGCTCAAGGGTTTTATTTGGTTTTGTGCCCTTATTTTGTGCATAATTTCCCTATTTAACACCCCTGACGGACAAGCCCTTTTCGTAGGCTTAATGGGTCTGCTCGGCATTCCTCCAAGCATCCCAATGGGCGGCGGTTCAACTTTGCATGTGCTTGGCATAATCCCCATCGGGCTTGGCATTTTCTTTATTGCTAAAATGCGACGCTACTGGAAAGGGTATTCTACCAAATTTCATACCCTAAAGCCCGCCGTTTTCAAGGGTTTACCCTTGACCGTGCTCATAACCCTATTCGTTTTAACCCAAATAACGCCATCCCCCGTAGACCGTATATATTTTGCTGCCATGTCCCGCAGGGAAGGCTTCGACGCTGTAGCATATACACCCGACTTTAACCATGGGCGGACAGAAATAAGATGGCAAACCCATAAAGATGAAGTTACATATACATACACTTTTACAATAAGAAATTTTGCTGACACCCCAATTAGCTTCCGAGCCGTTGCTGTTCTATGGGGCGGCAAAGAAATCCCTATAAGACACCATGATGATGATGCGGTTTTTGATTTAGGATCAAGACATACTTTAACCCGCTTGGGAACATTTACTGCCCCTTTGGGCGACAAGCAACATTCCGGCGGCACAAGTACGATTTCCTTGGTACTTATTGATGAAGATGGCGTGCGCCATTATCCCCGCCGACTGGTGCGGCTTCCCCAATTTTAATATTTTGAAAACAAAATTTTAGGAGGAAATTATGGATATAAAACAAACAAAAATATTCGCAGCCAAAATACGTTTAGAAACCGTAAAAATGATTGGCAAAAGGGGCTTTGGGCATGTTGCCGGCTCCCTTTCCGTGGCGGATGCGCTGGCTGTACTTTATAATGATGTGATGCAGGTAAGGCCCGAAAATCCCACATGGGATGGGCGGGATAAGCTTGTAATGTCCAAAGGGCACGCAGGGCCTGCGTTGTATTCCGCCCTTGCCTTAAAAGGTTTTTTCCCCATGGACTGGCTAAATACCCTAAACCAGCCAAATACCAAGCTACCCAGCCATTGTGATGCAAAGCTAACCCCCGGGGTGGATGCCACCACAGGCTCGCTGGGGCAGGGTGCTTCGGTGGCCGTGGGCATTGCCCTTGCCCGGCAAATGGATGGGCTGGATGCCCGCACCTACCTATTTTTAGGGGATGGGGAATGTAATGAAGGGCAGGTGTGGGAAGCCGCCATGTTTGCAAACCAACACAAATTAGCCAATTTAACCGCTTTTGTGGACTATAATAAACGCCAATTGGACGGCACAGTGGCAGAGGTTATGGATTTAGGCGATATTGCCGCCAAATTTGCATCCTTTGGCTGGTATGTGCAGGTGGTGGACGGCAGTTGTGTGGAAGAAATACATAAAGCTTTAACAACCACGGGTGGCACGGATAACACGGATGGCAAACCCCTTTGCATTATCCTGGACACGGTTAAAGGCGCAGGGGTTAGCGTTATCGAAAATGTGGAGATGAACCACCATATGGTAGTGGAAGGCGACCTGCTTAACGCCGCCATTGCAGAATGTGAAGCCATTTTGGCGGAATTGGGGGCGTAAAATGAGCATAATTTATGACGGCAGTTTAGATAAAATTGTATACAAAACAGTATTTGGCGAAACCATGGAAGCCCTTGCCAAAGCCGACCCTGATGTGGTTTATTTGGATGCGGACTTAATGGCATCCATCGGCACCCGTGATTTTTGGAAGCGCAACCCCAAACAAGCCATAAACTGCGGCATTGCAGAAGCTAATATGATAGGTGTGGCCGCCGGCTTGTCATCAGCGGGCAAAAAGCCCTATTGCCACACCTTTGGCCCATTTGCCAGCCGCCGGGTGTTTGACCAGGCCTTTTTATCCGTGGCATACGGCGGCAACAACGTGCGCATTTTTGGCAGCGACCCGGGCGTTACAGCCGCATTTAACGGCGGCACCCACATGCCTTTTGAGGATATAGCATTATACCGTGCCGTGCCAAATGCCACGGTGCTGGAAATTTCCGACGGGGCAATGTTAAAAACCCTTATGTGGCAATTAAAAGACTACAAGGGGCTGTCATACACCCGTTTAACCCGCAAGGCATACCCAACCATTTACAGTGATGACCATAAGTTTACAATAGGCAAAGGCGAAGTGGTGCGGGCAGGTAAAGATGCCGCCATAATTGCCTGCGGGCTTATGGTGGGCGAAGCCATGGCCGCCGCCCAAACCCTTGCGGCAGAGGGGGTTGATGTGCAGGTTATTGACATGTTTACCATAAAACCCCTGGATGTGGATTTGGTGCTAAACGCCGCAAAAACAGGCATGCTTATCACTGCCGAAAACCACAATATCATCGGCGGGCTGGGGGATGCGGTTGCCGCCACCCTGCTGGAAGCGGGCGTATCGCCTAAATTCAAACGCATTGGTGTAAACGACCGTTTTGGGCAAGTTGGCCCGCAGGACTTTTTGCAGAAGGAATACGGGCTAACTGCCGAAAATATTGTAAACACCCTGCGAGGGATGGCGTAATGGAAATTGCCATTACCATAGCAACGCAACTTACCCTTACATGTGCTGCAGTGTTTATTTTGAAAGCCCATTTTCAAAAACGGATTGACAAGCAATTAAAAGAAAAGCAACATCAGCTGGATGTGGAGCTGGAAAAAAGCAAGGGCGGCCAACAAAACCCTAAGCCACACCATCCAATCGCTGTATGACGAGGAAATGAAGGCGTTAAAGAAAATAAGTAGCCTTTTGCCGCCGTTAAATCGCCAATTTCACCACGTTTCTAATGCTTTACTTTTTGATAAGGTAGAAATTTTAAGAGATGTCGAGGATATCGCAAGAGATTTGCATAATGAGCTAAAAAATGAGCTGGATGCAAATGCAATCTTTATTAACCAAGAAGTTTATGAGCGAATAGATTATTATGCAAAAAAATACAAAGACTCTCTTAATTTTGTTGTGCCGTATCTGTATGTAGAAAAAAATTTTGATGGCGGTGATGCGTGGGCTTTTTTTACGGAGAAAGAGAAAGAAATTGATCAAGAATACAAAAACCTACTTGCTTTCCTAAGGGATGAAGCATTAAAGAAAAAGGAGCAAGTTTATGGATAAACTTAACTTCATAGCCACCGCCACCTTTGGCTTGGAAGCAACCGTAAAAAGGGAGCTTACCCGCCTTGGCACGGCCATAACAGGGGCGGCAGATGGCCGTGTGGATTTTAGCGGCAACTGGGAAGATATGGCACGTGCCAACCTGTGGTTGCGTGCCAGCGACCGCATACAGCTAAACATGGGGGATTTTACCGCAACCACCTTTGACAACCTGTTTGAACAAACCAAAGCCCTGCCCTGGGAGGATTTTATTACAAAAGACGGTAAATTTACCGTGGAGGGTAAATCCATCAAATCCACCCTATTTTCCGTGCCGGATTGTCAGGCAATTGTCAAGAAAGCGGTGGTAGAGCGGCTAAAAACCAAATATAAACTGGATTGGTTTCCCGAAACAGGGGCAGAGTATAAAATACAAGTTGCCCTGCTACGGGACATTGCCACACTAACCATAGATACCACAGGGGCAGGCCTGCATAAGCGGGGCTACCGTGATATTACCAGCAAAGCCCCCATTAAAGAAACCCTTGCGGCGGGCATGTTGGAACTTTCCTATTGGAAGCGGCACAGGCAGCTGCTGGACCCCATGTGCGGTAGCGGCACAATTGCCATAGAAGCGGCCTTGATGGCGAAAAACCAAGCCCCCGGGCTTAACCGCCGTTTTGTATCAGAAACTTGGGCGCAGGTGGACAAAACCATTTGGAACAAGGTGCGTGAAGAAGCCAAAGCCGCAATTTATACAGGGGAAATTGCCCCCATCCACGCCAATGATATTGACCCCCAAATAATCATCCAAGCCAAAGAAAATGCCATAAAAGCAGGGGTTGGGGATTTAATAAATTTTACTGTGGCAGATATTGCCAAAGTAAAAACCGAAGGTGATTACGGTGTTGTTATGACCAATCCACCCTACGGCCAACGCATAGGCCGGGAAGGGGATTTGTTAAAAATTTACAACCACCTTGCCCGCCTTGTTCCAAAAAACTCCAACTGGTCGGCGTATATTATTACCAGTGATGAGGAGTTGCCAAAGCACTTCGGGCGCAAGCCGGATGCAAAGCGCAAACTGTTTAATGGTGCCACCAAAACGGATTTTTACCAATATCACGGGCCAAAACCACCACGGGCATAGCCGAACAGGATGGCGAATGGAAAAGGATATTTTGAAAATCGCAGGTTTCAGTGCGTTTTCAAAATGTGCTTTTCCATGATTGAGAATGGAATTGGTAGCAAATCCCGAGAGAGCTTTTCTTTATCGGAAATTCGGAGCAGGCAGTTATCGCTTATTTTGAGGAACATGGCGGCACAGTAGGCCCGCTTAGCAACCATAGTGAGTTTTGGGCAAACAACCGCCAAAACCCGGGTGTGGAATATATCCACATCACCTTTTCCCAAACCAACCTGCAATATATGGCGGCAATGCTGGATAGGGAGAGTGTGTGGTATAAAGAAGATATATTATTTGCATTTCCATTATTTGTCAGTTTTGAAAAGGAGGCGGATGCCGCCGCAACCCGCTTCACAATAACCGCCAACTTGGAAACCCTGCACAAAACAGGGGATATAGATGGATTTATCTGGCTTTTGGACTTTATTTTCCCCGAAGTGGGCATGACGGAATATTTTCGCCGCATCTTCCATCAATACGATATGGCGTTGTTGGAAGGCATTTTGTTTTATCTAAACGACTACCAATACCAATTCCATTCTCAATGGAATTGGTACAAACAGGCGAGCAAATATTAATTTACAGCTTTTTTGATGATGCGCCCGCAGGGCTTTCCATGCACCATGGCGCAAGCAGGGAGTGATATTTTGTTTGAAAACATCTTCGATGGATTGGAGAAATTTGGCTTTGAAGTTTTGGCGGATAAATCCATTGATATTTTTGAAACCAAGACAAAAAAACCCGCTGCCGCAGAAGAAGGGGCAGAAAAGGTTTTTGACATAAACGACTATGTATACGCCAAAAAGTTTAACTGCCCCGTGTGCTTGGAAAACTTTGAATCTTTTGTTGTGCGCTCCTCCAAAACCAAGCTGGAAGGGGTGGAGTTTGATTTGCGCCCCATACACAGCCCCATAAACCACCTGTTTTACGATGTTTTGTGTTGCCCATCCTGCGGGTACACGGCTGTTACCAAGGCTTTTGACAAAATAACAACAAGGCAAGCCGAACTTGTGCTGGTGGAGCTTAAACCCCTGTACAAACACCAACCCTATCCCATAGAACCCGCAATAGATGAAGTGATAGACAGGTACAAGCTTGCCCTGCTAAACGCCACCATAAGAAAGGCAAAACACGGCGAAAAGGCCTATATTTGTATGAAGCTTACATGGCTGTACCGCATAAAGGGCGATGATTTGGAAAACGAAGAAAAGTTTGCAACCCTAACCATAAGGGGCTTTATGCAGGCCTTGGAAAATGAGGTAACCCCAATTATGGGTATAGAAGAGGTTACACTGCTTTATGTAATCGCAGCATTTTCCAAGTTTATGGGCAATTATAAAAATGCCCTTAAAATCCTGTCCACCATTATAACATCCCGAAAAACATCCGAGCGGCTTAAGGAAAGGTCCCGGGATTTGCGGGATGAGATTAATGCACAAATTTCCCTTGACAAAAACGCATAAAAGACGCATGATATAGATAATAAAAGAGAGGATGCTTGGGGAAGTATCCTCTCAGCACATGTAAGCCAACAGGCTTTTCCTTGTCGTGGGAGCGGCGTTTGCTTTTTCCCTCAATATAGTTATTAATGTGACAACTGCCATAATACCAAAAAATATTGCATCTTTCGCCAAAAGTCAACATATTAAATTGCGGGCTTGATATTTTGCGCCGTTTGTTGTATAATGTGTTTAGAGGGGTGAGAAGATGGAAACCCAAATCCAATACCTAATATTTGATGAAAAATTTGAACTGGTGCAAAGCAGCCCACCACCAACCACTATTTTTGGCAACATTTGCCAAAGTGGCTACTTGGAGGCTTTTTTGCACTTCTGTGCACAAAACCAACCCTGCGGCACCCCATCACGGGAAAAGTTGCAACAATACCTGCAAAAGGCTGTTACAGAAGGCGGCATTGTCGTAAATTGGGCATACAACCTGCCCACAGAAGGGGAAGGGCTTGCTAAGGTGTCCATCGCCCCTTTGTTTTTGGGTGGCAAACAGTATATCGTATGCTGCAACAAAGACCTGAAAGTCCTTACAAAAGAAGAAGAGGCACGCCGGCTGTTGGAGCAAATTGTGGATATATCCCCACTGCCATGCGTTGCCTTTGATGAAAACTTTCAACTTATAAAGGTTAACCATGCCACCATGAGCCTGCACAACCTACCCAGCGAAAGTGCCTATATGGACATGTTTTTGGAAATATCCCCGGCAACCCAACCATGCGGCACGCCTAGTATGGAAAAAATGACAGCCGCATTTAGTGATGTTTTTCAAACAGGCAGCGGTACCATGGTTTGGATGCACAAAAACCGCTACACCGGCGAACCTATACCCGTGGAAGTTACCGCCGAGGCCGTACCGCTTGGTGACAAAAAGGCCGTGTTGGTTTACGGGCGGGATTTACGGGATTTTTATAACTACAAAGAAACAGAAGAGCGCATAAGAAGCCGCTTGGAAGCCATCTTGGACTCCTCCCCCCTGCTTGTTAGTGTTTATGATGAAAATGCAAATCCCATTTACCACAGCCTTTCGGGTGTGGGCTTTTACGGCTTTGACAGTAAAGAGCAATTGGACGAAGGTTATTTTCTAACCTTCCCCGAATTTCAGCCGGACGGTAGAAAGTCATTAGAATCTTCCGTGCAAATTATTAAAGAGGTTGCCCAAAAAGGCAGGAAAATGGTTTCCCCGTGGCTAATGCAAACTTTACAAGGCGACCCCATACCATGCGAAATATCCCTTGTACCCATGATGCTGGACGGCGAAGCCCATGTTATAGCCCATACCAAAGATTTGCGCTCGGAACATAAGTTGCAAGAAGCCTATACACGATCGCTGGCGGTGGAGGCGGCAGAGGAAAGCAATAAGGCAAAATCCCGCTTTTTAGCGAGGATGAGCCACGAAATACGCACACCACTAACAGCCATTTTGGGCATTTCCGAAATGCACCTGCAAGGGCAAAGCCTGCCTGCGGGCCTGGAAAAGTCCTTTATAAAAATACACAATTCATCCCACCTATTGTTGGGTATTATTAACGATTTGTTGGATTTTTCTAAAATCGAATCAGGTAAAATGGAGCTTTCCCCCCACGAATACTGTTTGGCGGATATGATAGCCAATGTGGCACATATGCACACGGTTTATCTGGGTAGCAAGGGCATTAAATTTACCATAAATGTGGATAAAGACCTACCATCCGTGTTGATTGGTGATACCTTGCGGATAGAGCAGATTATTATCAACCTGCTGTCCAATGCCTTCAAATACACCGAAGAAGGCTTTGTGGAACTTAATGTGGGGCTTGAAGAGTGCAAAAAATACGATGGCCACATCACCCTTGTGGTGGCTGTAAACGATACAGGCGTTGGTATGACAGAAGAACAACTTGCCATACTTTTTGAAGAATACGCACGTTTTTACGAGCGTGGTACCCATATCGTCAGCGGCACAGGGCTTGGCATGCCCATTGTTGCCACCCTTGCCCATATGATGGATGCCCATGTGGATGTGAAAAGCAAATTTGGATGCGGCACACAAGTTACAGTGCGCATACCCCAAAAAACAAAAGGCGAAAAAAAGCTGGGTGAAGAAGCGGTAAAGCGATTGCAAAAATTTGAAACCGCCACCCTAAGCAATGCCGAACAATTTAAGCTGCCGCCCGAACCCATGCCATACGGCAGTGTGCTGGTGGTGGATGATGTGGAAGCCAACCTTTATGTTGCCAAAGGCCTTTTAAGTTTTTATGACCTGCAAGTGGATACCTGCGAAAGCGGGCAGGCCGCCATTAACAAAATAAAGCAAGGTAATGTTTATGATATTATTTTTATGGACCATATGATGCCCGTAATGAATGGCACAGAAGCAAAACGTGCACTGCGTGAAATGGGATACAGCCAACCCATTGTGGCACTTACAGCCAATGCCATTATCGGGCAGGCGGAGGAGTTTATAAAGGAAGGTTTTGACGATTTTGTGTCTAAACCAATATCCCGAAAAAGCCTGCATGCGGTTTTGCTTAAATATGTGCGGGATAAGCAGCCAAGGCATGTGATAGAAGCGGCACGAGCCGCCACAAGAAACACAGAAAAGCTGGCGATTGATGTGGACAACTTCCAAAGCGGCAGCGAGCTGCAAAACAAATTGCGTAAAGATTTTGCAACAACACAGCAACATACCCATAAAGATATATGCGACGCCATACAGGCACAAGACCTGCCAAGGGCGCATTTGCTTGTGCATAGCCTAAAAGGGCTTGCAGGCTTGATACACGAGGGAGAGCTTACAAAAATTGCATCTAAAATAGAACGGCAGCTTAGCGAAGGTAAATTGCCTGAAAGCGCACTTCTTGACAGCCTAAAAGCCCAACTAAACATCGTATTAAAAAATATTGGAGCGGCAGAAGAAGAGCTTCCGCACTACGCCTTGCTGGACGAACTGGAAAGTATGTTAAGAGAGCGCAAAGCGGATGCCGTAAAATTAGTGGAAGAATTGCGCAATATCCCACAAGCGGCAATACTTGTGCATCAAGTGGAAAAATTTGACTTCAAAGCGGCACTTTCAAGCATTGCACCTTTGCGGGATATTTTAGGTTAAAATTAATATTGCGTGCAAAATGGAGGGATATATGGAAAACGAAAAAAAGGGCTTCTTCAAAAAAATCATCGGCGGGCTAACCAAAACCCGTGAAACCATTGCACAAAGCGTGGAAAATGTTTTCAAAGCATTTGCCAAGGTGGATGAGGAGCTTTTTGAACAGCTGGAAGAAGCCCTGATTTTAGCCGATTGCGGCGCAAACCCATCCCTTGAAATTGTGGAGAGGCTGCGCCAAAAAGTTAAAAAGGAAAAGTTGCAAGATGCAGAAGATGTTAAACAAGCCCTAACAGAAATAATTGCAAACACCATGATAGAAGCTGCTCCCCCGGCGGAGGAAATGCCCACCCCTGCTGTAATACTTGTAATTGGCGTAAACGGTGTGGGCAAAACCACCAGCATTGGCAAGCTGGCAACCAATTTTGTAAGGGACGGCAAACAAGTGGTGCTTGCCGCCGCCGATACCTTCCGTGCCGCCGCCATAGACCAGCTGGAAATTTGGGCAAGCCGTGCAAATTGCACCATAATTAAGCACCAAGAAAACAGCGACCCCGCCGCTGTTGTTTTTGATGCCTGCGCCGCCGCCAAAGCCCGTAAAGCCGATGTTTTGCTTGTGGATACGGCCGGCCGCCTGCATAACAAGAAGAATTTGATGGAAGAGCTTAGAAAAATATCCCGTGTGGTGGATAGGGAATTTCCCGATGTCCACAGGGAAACATTTTTGGTGTTGGATGCCACCACGGGGCAAAACGCCCTTTCCCAAGCCAAAACCTTTATGGGAATTGCTGATATTACAGGCATTGTGCTAACCAAGCTGGATGGCACCGCAAAAGGCGGCATCGTCCTATCTATTGCAACAGAGCTTAAAATACCCGTGCGCTACATAGGCATCGGCGAGCAGGCGGACGATTTGCAGGTATTTGATGCGGCCGCCTTCGCCCGGGGCATGTTTTTTGATGAAATTGCACAAACCCCTTGTAGCCAAGAGCAATCGGTGGTATAATAAGTCCAAATGCAAAAATGCGAATGAAAGAGGGGCAACCATGACCACATTAGATATTTCTGTAATAATCGAAAATAAGGAGAGTTTGGCAAATTTTGAAGGCCTAAATGGGGAGCATATACTGGCACTAATTGACCAACCCTTACAGGATTATGCTGAATATTTGGAAGCCGCCATCAACCTTTTCCCAATCCAAAAGGCTAAGTTGGAGCTTTCTTTTGGTGCAAAGGATTATTTGCAGGCTATGAAATGGGTGTCTGCCATTCGCAACAACCTTGTTAAAATTTTTGCAGACCAGCGTGCAAGCGAGTGGACAAAGTGCTTTGAAAACTTTAACGACAGGGAAAACCTGCACCACGAGCGGGTTGGCGCAACCATCGAATATCTACTGGCGGATGCCACCCTGTTTTTTACCGGCCTGCAAAGCATGTTGGAACAACAAGAAGCCAACCACCTTGCAACCATTGCCCGTGAGGAGACCTTTGCCCGCCACAAACAGCAGATTTTGGCTGTGTGCAGCTTAAATGCCGCCAAAGTAATGCCCATAGAAGATGAACAATTGGGGGACTATTT
Source organism: Defluviitaleaceae bacterium (assembly GCA_009779935.1). Lineage (GTDB taxonomy): Bacteria > Bacillota > Clostridia > Lachnospirales > WRAX01 > WRAX01. Next base: position 13,050 of record WRAX01000007.1, read on the forward strand.
TACCCTGCTAAATGATTTTGTGGATGGGCTTGTGCATCAAGAAAATGGCATAAAAACAGCACTTTCCACTAATAACTATGATGGGGTGCTGGAATTGGTTGCGCAAATAGCACAAACCCTATCCCAAATCCATGCGGATGATTTGGCAGGCGAATGCACCCAGCATGTGCAGGCCCAGCAAGGTCAGGATCCCCCGCAGGCTGATAAAATTGAGCTTTTTGCCAACTACTTGCTTAAAAATTTGGATATTTTGGCGGATGATATCATCGCAATTAAACTGCCCCAAAAAGCCGCCCCAAAGGACGAGCAAAGCGGCACAACAAGTGCAATTGAAGGTATTATAGAGTTTAATGATTGTGATTGTGCAAAAAGCATACTATTGGTAAACGACATCCGTATTTTTCTGGAAAATTTTAGGGTGGCGTTAAGCAATACAGGCTACAATTTGGTGGGCGCAACCATGGGTGATGCCGCCTTGGAATATATGCGAAACAACAAACCCAGCCTGCTAATTGTGGATGACCAGATACCAAACCTGGATGCCATCGACTTTGTTAAAAAAGTGCGTGGCCGTGGGTATAATATGCCCACAATCCTCCTAACCAGCGATATCACGCAGGATTATATGGCAAAAGCCATGTCCGTAGGTGTTGTGGACTTTCTTATCAAACCTGTTATCACCGCCAAGGTGTTGGAAAAAATCGCTAAACACTTATCTTAGTGCATTAATGTAGGATGGGTGCTTACCCCGTGTAAAGGAGAAACCATGCAACAAGGTATAAAACGCAACCTAATAATAATTGGTGCAGGGCTGGGGCTTTACGGCCTTTATGTGCTGCTAATGATGGTGCTGGGGATGGAATTGTGGGTTTTGCTATCCACATATATACTTATTATTGCCGTGGCATATTTTGCCAACCGCAAGGCCATTTGGTCCCTACGGGGCAATTATTTTTACTTAACAGGGCATATGGAAAGGGCACGCCCCCTATTGCAAAAGGCGGTAAATGGCGGCGTTAAAAGCCCTGCCAGCCATATTTACCTTGCCCTAATTTTAATGCAGGCAGATGGGAATACTGCCGATGCCTTCCGGTATCTGGATAGGGCTATAGAGGTTGCCAAAAACCCGGTGGACAAGCGCTCTGCCACCATTGCCAAGGCAACCTGTTATTGGATGAACAAAGATGCAAAAAAAGCCATAAGCACCCTGGAAGAAATGCGTGCCACCCAGGAATATACCAATGCCCCCACAATGGTATCCCTTGGTTTTTTGTATATGATGGATGGGGATTTGGAAAATGCCATAAAAACCACCAATTTAGCTATTGAGGATGAGCCGGAACATGCCGCCGCCTGGGACAACTTAGGGCAAATACGCCAAAAACAAGGGGATACAGAGGGTGCAAAAGAAGCCTTTACCCATGCCCTTTCCCTGCGGGACACCCTTGCGGACAGTAATTATTTTATGGGCATAATAAGCGAAGGCGAAGGGGACAAGGAAGCCGCCGCCGAATACTTCCGCAAAGCGGCAATAAGCCCCATTGGCTTTTTTAATGTGGTAACACAAGCGCAGGCAGATGCCAAGTATGAGGAGTATCACCCCAATGGATGATAACCAAAGGCAAGAGGTAATACAACAAGGCAAGATGAAAACCGACAACTTCGTAATGAAATCCACCGACCCTAATATGAAAACCAAGGTTGCCACCAATATTACAGACCCCGGCGGCACCGTTTATTGGTATATCCGCTTTAATACCCCGCTGGATGCGGACACCGTCACCCGTAAAACGACGAATGTGACCGATACAACAGGGTATATTTTGCATACCCTGATAACCTACGATGCAACCCGCAACCTTATTGTGCTAAACCCCATGGATTTGTACCGCCAAAATGAATATTATATATTGCATATATCAAAAAAGGTGCGCTCGGCAAAGGGCCGCCCGCTGCCGAAAAATGTGTATATAATGTTTAAGCTTGTGGGGGAGCAGATTTCAGAATTTCACATGCTTAAAGAAGATTCCGTACCTAAGCCTGTGGAAAAACCCAAAAGCATGCGCCGTGCAGAACAAGCAGAGCTTGTATCGGTGCAAAATGCACAGCATGATTCCGAAACCACCCCAAACCCTGCAAAACCCACTGTACCATACGGCCCCATCGGCATAAAATTACACCTTGCCCTTATTGGGCTTTTGCTCATGCTTGCCAGCCTTGCTACCCAGTCCGTTCCCATTATTTTGGGGGGTATGGGGGCGGCTTTTATCGGGCTTGGGCATATTATTTTTCAGATGACAAAAAAGCCCACCATGTCCGCAATTAACTACAACTTGGGGGCGCATAATTTTAACAAACAGGCATATACCAAAGCCGCCAAGCTATTCGAAAAATCGGCGGCACAAGACCCCGCAAACAAACTACCCGCAAACGCCCTTAACAAGACAAAGAAGCTGATTTAACAAAATAACCTGCGAGGATTAAATGTCCTCGTATTTTTTTCAAAAAAATTTCAAAAAAGTGTTGACAGTGACGTAAGGGTAATGGTGTATTATATTTTTTGGAGGTGAAATGGTGGAAAAACACAAAGCGATACCCGATGGCTATATGCGCATTGGGGAAATGGCAAAAAAAGCGGGTGTAACCGTGCGCACCCTGCAATATTACCATAAAGAGGGGATTTTGTCCCCGTCGGCGGAAAGTGAAGGGGGATTTAGATTATATACCGACAAGGACATGGTTAAGCTAATACGCATTTTAACCATGAAGGAATGGGGCTTCTCCCTAAGCGAGATAAAAAGGCGGCTGCCAAATTTGGATACCCCTGCGGATGTGATAAATGCGCTAACAGAGCAGGCAACGGATATCCGTAAGGAAATTGAGGTTTTATCCGATTCCCTTGAAGCCATCCAGGCGTTAAAGGTGGAAATTGCCCAAATGGAGGTGGTGGATTTTGATAAGTATGCAAAAATCCTTATAAACCTTCAATTAAAAAACAAGTATTACTGGGCGATAAAACATTTTGACAATGAAATGATGGAGCAGATTGGAGAAAACCTGGATTTTGACTTGGAAAAAGCCAAGGAAATAGTAGATGCCTTTGGAGAGTTAAATGAAGAGGCCGTAAAGCTGCATATGACAGGGGCCACCCCCGAGGGTGAGGAGGGGCAAAACCTTGCCAAAAGGATAGGGGAAATGATGCTGCAACTGACAGGCGGCAACACAGAATTGATGGAAAAACTAAGCGAACAAATGGAAAAAGTCGGCACATACAACACAGATTGGGATGAACAAATGACCGGTGCAATGAAGTTTATGGAAAAAGCAGCTAAATTTTATTTTGAAGGGGATGCGCAAAATGATTAGCGTAAGTATGAAAAATATCAGCAAATCTTTTGGGGGCAATAAGGTGCTTAAAGATGTGACCTTTGAAACACATGATGGGGAGATTTTTGGTATGCTTGGGCCATCGGGCTCGGGCAAAACCACCATAATTAATATTTTAACCAAGCAACTAACCGCCGACAGCGGCCAGTGCCACGTGGCGGTGGGCAGCCACGAAATTGGGCTGATGCTGGAAGACGACGGGTTGTTCTCCCGCCTGTCCTGCCTTGATAATTTGATAGTTTTTGAGGATATCTACAAAATACAACGCAAACAGACCTTGGAGGTATTGGAGCGTGTAGGACTAACAGATGCAAAAAATACTGCTGTAAACCAGCTTTCCAAGGGGATGCGCCAGCGTTTGGTGCTGGCAAGGGCGGTGCTGCACAAGCCAAAAGTGCTGTTTTTAGACGAACCCACAAGCGCATTGGACCCCATGACGGCACGTGGCATACACAAACTTATCAGGGATTTGCGCAATGGCGGCTCCACCATCTTCCTAACCACCCATAATATGGAGGAGGCAACCCATCTTTGCGACAGGGTAGTAATGCTGCACAAAGGCAAAATTATCGAGCAAGGCACGCCGCAGGATATTTGCCACCGCTACAACGCAACCAAAAATGTGCTGGACTTGGAATATGTATTCGTACAATTGACAGGAGGGGGATTAGAATGCACAGCGTAAAAGCCATTTTCAAAAAGCAGATGAAGGATACCCTGAAAAACATGGGTGTGCTGATACAATTTATTATTTACCCACTGGTAGCCTTTGCCATGACTGTACTGATGGACACTGCCGCCATACCTTATGAAGTATTGGCTGTTATGCCCAATATGGTAAATGTTATGGCGGCAGTTTTTGCGGGCATGGCACTGGTTTCATCCGCCGCCGCCATAATTGCGGAGGATAAGGAGAAGAAAAGCCTGCGCTTTCTTGTTATGGCCAATGTTAAACCGCCGGCGTATTTGCTGGGTGTTGGCGGAACAGTGTTTTTTGTAAGCATATTCACATCCGTTGCATTTAGCTTTATCAGTGGGTTTGGCGGGGTAGATTTTTGGATTTTCCTTGCATCCATGATGTCGGGGGTTACGGCATCCATCCTGCTGGGGGCAACCATTGGCTTGCTTACAAAAAACCAACAATCCGCCACCGCAATTGCCATGCCAATTGCCATGGTTTTGGGCTTTGGCCCCATGATGGCAGGTTTTAATGATACCATTGCAAGGGTGTTGCACATCACCTACACCCAGCAACTTAACGTGGTTTCGGATTATTTAACCATTGGCGGGGTCGGCGCACCCCTTTGGCATTCGTTTGCAATAATGTGGGCAAATGTGGTTGTTTTTGGGATAGTGTTTGTTATTGTCTATGCTAAAAAAGGGATGAAATAACCCAAAAACGTCATTGCGAGCTATGCTTGCAATGACGTTTTTGGGTTGCATTATTTTTTATGGGGCTTATACCAATTCCATGTTTCGAAATGGAATTGGTATTATATCCCAACAGGGCGGTATTCGTCCAAAATTACGGTTAGGGTCATCTCTTCCGCACCCCGCCGTATTTGCAATTCCAGCGCATCCCCCGCAGACAAGTTATCTAAAATCTCCCGCAGGCTTTCGAATGTTGTGATTGGGGCAAGGTTTGCTGATAAAATAATATCGCCGGCTACAAGGCCTGCCAAATAGGCCGCCCCACCCCTGTTAACGGATGCGATTTGCAACTGACCGCCTGCTTGCCCAATTTGAACGCCCATCACGGCACGCCCACGCACAAAGCCATAGTCTATCAGATTTTCCACAATTTCCTTTGCGTAGCTGGATGGTATGGCAAAACCCAGCCCCTCCACATCCACACCAATGGATTTTGCTGTTACAATACCCACAACTTTCCCTTGCAAATTAAGCAATGGCCCGCCGGAATTGCCACGGTTTACAGCCGCATCGGTTTGCAGCATGTCTATGGCAATATCATCAATGGTAATGTGGCGGTTTAATGCGCTTATATGCCCTACCGTCATACTATTTGCAAGCTCCCCCAGCGGGTTACCTATGGCTGCAACTTGGTCCCCCACACGCATAATATCCGAATCCCCAAGGGTAAGATAGGCCGCATTTTCCACTTCAATCTTAATCACCGCCAAATCGCTGGTGGGGTGGGTGCCAACCAAGGCGGCGGGGCGTACATTACCGTCATACATAAGCACATTAATGGTGCTGGCATTTTCGATAACATGGCTGTTTGTTACTATGTACCCATCAGGCGATACCAAAAAGCCGGAGCCGGATGAGGGTTGGCTAATAGGTTGCCCAAAAATATTGCGCCCCGTAATTTGCGTAGAAATTGCCACAACGGCGGGGTTTGCCCCTTCAAATAATTCCGGCAAGGTTAAATCCCTTGTTTGCGGGGTTTGGTAGCCCACGGTGGTTAAGTGGTTTTGCTGCACCATTGGTGCCCCTAAGTAGCTTGCGGGCTGGTTTTGCATGGCAAGGCTTGCCCCGGCATATCCGCCACCAAACATCAATGCCGCAGCACATGCAACTGCTAAAAATTTTCTGCTTTTCATAATTAAATCTCCCCTATCGCTTCGCTTCGTTTCGTTTTATTGTTAAAATAATAACCCTTAAATTTTATAGACTTGTTGCCGACTTGTTGCCAAGTTGTAAAAACCACCCCAAGGCTTGGCGGCGGGCCGTTTTTATGTTACAATATAAGTAAGAGGTGACACCATGGCAAATATTTTAATTGTAGAAGACGAAAAACCCATAAACAACCTAATAAGGAAGAATTTGGAGGCAGTAGGGCACAGCTGCACATCCGCCTTTGATGGGGAGGCGGTTTTTAATGAATTGGAAAAACAGCAGTTTGACCTGATTTTGCTGGATATTATGCTGCCCAAAATGGATGGCTTTGAGGTGTTAGCCCATATCGAAGGCATGCCCGTAATATACCTAACCGCCCGTGATTCGGTGGATGACCGTGTGCGGGGGCTGAAGCTTGGTGCAGATGATTATATAACCAAACCCTTCCATGTAATAGAATTACAAGCAAGGGTGGAGGCGGTTTTGCGCCGTGCCCAAAAAACAGATAAAACCTTTGTTTTAAGGGATGTGGAAGTGGATTTGCATGGCAGGCTGGTATACTTCAAAGGGGCATTGGTGGATTTTACACCACAAGAATATGCCCTTGTGGAAACATTTATAAAAAACCGCAACATAGCCCTTTCCCGTGATAAATTATTGGAAATTGCCTGGGGTTACGAATTTGGCGGCGACACACGCACGGTAGATGCCCACATAAGCCGCATCCGCAAAAAACTGCATTGGGAAGATACCATCAAAACCGTGTACAAGTTAGGATATAGGCTGGAGGCAAGGCATGAAGCTTAAAACCTACCTTGCCACCTACCTGCTGTTTTTGGTGGTGCTGTTTTCCTGCTTTGCAATCGTATCCGCTTTTATGGTAAACAGCCAGATAAATATGTACATGGAACGCTCTGCGGCGGAATTTCAACGCATCGCTGTATCCCTTTCCCGGGATATTGCCATTTTAAGCGGCATAAGCCAAGATTTGGCAGGGGATTTATATGCACTGCTTAATAATTATATGGAGCATTACGCAGGTGCAAACGTTGCGCTGGAGCTATATGTTTTACCTTCCGGTTATACCATCCAAGCAACAGGGGTAACTGCCACATTTACAAGCTACCAAGATGGGCATTTTATTGAGGTGGCAGGGCAGCTGCCGGAGCCCTTCCGGGCGTTTTGGCTGGATTATTCCCTTGATATCACCCCATCCATGGCGGCTATGGGGCGCATCCAAAACATCCTATTTTATGTGTGTTTGGGTTTTGCCCTGCTAACTGCTGCTATGTTATATGTTATCCTTGCCCGCATTTTTAAGCCCCTTGGGCTGGTATCCCATGCTTCCCGCAAAATTGCCGCAGGGCATTATGACGAAAGGATAACCCTGCATGGCAAAAACGAGCTTGCCGCCATGGCGCAAGGTTTTAACACCATGGCAGATGAGATACAGACGCAAATGCAAATCCTAAAAGACGAAGCGGATGCCAAACAACAGTTTGTGGATAATATTGCCCACGAATTGCGCACCCCCCTAACATCCATATTCGGATATGCGGAATATGTGCAAAAAATAGCCAGTAATGACGGGGACACCATCGAAGCCATGCAGTATATTATGGACGAGGCGGAACATATGCAAAACATTGCCAATTCCCTGCTTACCCTTGCTACCCTGCGGGGCTATACCGCCGAAATGCATTCTATTAATGCAAGTGATTTGTTTGACCATATAAAAAAATCCCTACGCCACCAAACCGCCCAAATTATTACCGAAACAGATACGGAAACAATTTATGGGCAGGAAGATTTGGTAAGAAGCCTATTATTAAATTTAGTTACAAATGCCCTTAAAGCCTGCCCGCCGGAAGGCGGCGTGGTAACGCTGTCCGCAAGGGTGGGGGAGGGTGAAACCACCTTAACCGTCACAGACAATGGTTGCGGCATATCTGAAGAAAACCTTGCAAGGATAACCGAGCCTTTTTATAGGGCGGACAAATCCCGCAACCGTGCCATGGGCGGGGTGGGGCTTGGGCTTGCCATATGCACACGCATTGCACAAGCCCATGGCACGAACTTGGTAATCACATCCGTTGTAAATACAGGCACAACGGTGGAAATTACCCTGCCGAGCCAAAGCCCTCGCTTTTACAACTTGGCAACAACTCCACAACAATCCTGCAATAAGGCGGCATTATAATATCAATACAATCAACCGAAAGGAGAAAGTGAAATGACAAAAAACAAAATTAAAGAAATTGCAAAGGTTGCAACCGCATCCGCCCTATCCATTGCCGTGCTTGGCGGGGCTTTTATGGCAACCAACCACTTGGTTTTTGCAAGCACAATCGGCAGAACATTGGAGGTGCCCGCAATAGAAGGTATGCCCACATCCTTTATTGCCGCATCCCTGGAAAATTACGGGCAAGTACAGCGCAACCTTAATGTAACCGAGGATGTCGCACACCTATCCGGTTCTGCAAGGGGATATGGCACCATTTCCGCAGAGCAGGCCGCACAAGCCCTTGCAAACCGCATTTACGAGCAGTTTGGGGAGGATATTGACGGAGCTGATGTATACGCCACATTTAATGACCGTATGACCTTCGGGGGCTCTGATGGTGTGTGGAGCATGGGTGTAAGAATTGACGGCGAAGTGGCCTTTGCCGCCATAATGTGCGCCAACACAGGGCATACTGTGTTTGTGGAGTGCGTAAGGGGCGTTGGAACCCCGGGCATTATGATGCACAGCGGCAGCGGGTTGCGCATACACGTCTTTAACCAACAACCCTTGGATTTAGAAAATTTTGAGATTGAGATTAATGATTTGGGCAGGTTTCGCCGTATAAGCCCGGAGGAAGTGGAGGAACTTAAGCTTAGAGGGTGGAGGTTTGATTTTGTATGCCGTGACGAAGTCCTGCAACAAAGGCTGCGCATGCGTTGTGAAGAAGGATGCCCGCTTCCCGGGCAACAAATTCCGCAAAAGCAAAATATAAATAACCAAAACAGAAACCATCGTGGGTTCTAAAAACAAAAACACCCTACCCCAACAAACCGGAGTAGGGTGGGGGCTTGCCCCCACCCTGTTAATGGCGCATGTTCGCCCCGGAGCAAAAAGGTGCGTAAATCCGTACAACCCATTAGGGTTATCCTGCCAAACTTATCAATCACGGCAGGATTTTTTATCTGCTACCTAAACCAAACCGCTAAAATCCGCCCTGCCATTTGGGCAAAACTTGCCTTATCCACAGCTTCTTCCGCCACAAGGGCTGTTTTGCCTATAAGCTCCCCCTCGTAGGTGTATATAATTTCGCCAACCACCGCACCCGCTTCCACGGGGGCCTGCACACTGTCAAACAGCACAATTTCCGCCATAAGCTCTGTGTTGTTGCCCTTTTCCGTCACATTGCTTATGCGCTGTTGCACCATGGCATCCACATTCGGGGCTGCACCCTTGGCAACGGGCACTTGCCCAACAACGGTGCCGGCAAGCTCCCCATGCACAACTTTGTAGTTGGCAAAGCCATAATCCAGCATTTTCATGGCTTCTTGAAAGCGCACGGTGGCATTGTCTGCGCCCATCACCACTGCTATAAGCTCCATATCCCCCCGCATTGCCGTGGCGGACAAGCAGTATTTAGCCTCTCCCGTACTGCCTGTTTTAAGGCCTGTCGTCCCGTCATACCAGCGCACCAGCTTGTTGGTATTGGTCAATCCAAATTCGCTTTCGCCCCTTGGTGTTTTGTGTATAATGATATCCATCCAAATTGTGGCCACCTCCCGCACTTCGGGGAATTTTGTAATAAGCTCCCTGGACATTATGGCAATGTCTTTTGCGGTGGTAAAATGCCCTTGTGCATCCAGCCCGCAGGCATTGCGGAAACTTGTATCACCCATGCCAAGCTGTTGTGCCCGTTTGTTCATCAAATCCACAAAACTTTCCTCGCTACCGCTTATAAATTCTGCCAGGGCAACGGCGGCATCATTTCCGCTGGCAATTACCACTGCTTTTAGCAAATCCCGCACTGTTTGTTTTTCCCCGGGTTCCAAATAAATTTGGCTGCCGCCCATGGATGCGGCATGTTCGCTGGTGGTTACCACATCATCCCAACTTATGCGGTTTTGCGCTACGGCCTCATACACCAACAGGGTTGTCATCACCTTAGTAACGGATGCAGGCGACCGCCGCTGGCTGCCGTTTTGCTCAAAAATAACCTCGCCGCTGCTGGCCTCCATAATCACTGCCGATGGTGCATCCACCGTTAAAGCGAGTGGGGCACGCCTCTCTTCCGCCTTGGCTGTTATGGGTGTTAAAACCACCATGGCAAGCACAAATGCTGCAATTTTTATTATTCCCTTTCTCATATTAAAAGCCTCCTATCTATGGTAATTTCTATAAAAACTATTTTTTCCACAAACGCTGTGACAATGCCCGCCAAATTTTACAAAAAAATAGGGCAAGTCTAATGCCCTATTTAGATGTAATGTGCTGATAAGCCTTAAAATACGCTTTTTCACGCCCATTGGTTATGCAACTGCGCAATTTATCAAGCAAATACGCATCCCTTAATGCTTGGGAAATTATAGGCGAATATCGTGTGCCGGCTTGTTGGTGAATTTCTTCCACCACCTGCTCCAATGTTAAGGCTTTGGAGTAGCTGCGCCCCACAATATCCGTTGCTGCGTCAATAGAATCTGCTACGGAAATCATATCAATAACAAAGGGGCAATCCGTGGTGCGGTTGTCAAAACCCTCCACATATCCCAGGGTGCCGTCATACCATTTATGGTGTCCAATTATCACATCAGAAACAAATTTCATCCTGTCACAATCGGATTTTATCAAGTTGTCTGCATTGGCATGCAGTTTTATAATTTCAAACTCAAAATCATATAAATGGCGGGAGCATAGGGATACTTGATCCACATAAAATATTTTGCCTGCATCATGGCAAATAGCCGCACGGCTTATAAGTTCTAAAATTTCTTCTTTTTTGGTTTTAACATCTTCTGTTGTTTTGGTTTTACACATGCCTATAAACAGCTGCGGTTGCTGCTGTATAAAATACCGAGCCATAACAATAGTCAAATCCCTAACCATAAGGGAGTGCACGTGGGTTGGCAGATGGGTATATGTAGTAAAATCCAAAATCTGGTCTAAGGCTTCTTCAAAACTTAGCACATTTGTCATATATTTAGCAAATTTTGCCACATGCACATTAAATATGCGCCTATCCCTATCGGATGGCAGGTTTTTGCAATATTCCCTAATCCTGTTAATTATATCTTTAACTTCCCCATCACCTGCAATGCTTCTGGTTTTGCCAATATGCTGTATCAGTAAAAGAGGGACGAACAGCATGGCATAAATACCATCTGCGGAATAGTCTGCAGTGTCCGCATCCGCAAAAAAGCCTTGTAAATCCGCCATTAAATCTTCATAACTTATTTTGCCTAAACAATAGGCAATACAGCGGCTTGTATACTGGGTGCGCAAATTAGACCAAAACCTGCTGGTAAACTCAGCTTCATCCTGTTTTGTTAGAGCTAAAAAGCTTTCGTAAACATGCTGGGTAAGCACCATGTCACGCTCCCCGTCGGCTTGGTTGCGCACGTGTGCCAACCAGCTGCACATGTTTTGGTGGGCATTGGTTATAAATGCATCCCATGGCATGTCGGGGTCGTGGGCACGCACCTTTTCATCATTCCAAAATTCCATTGCGGCATTAAAATGGATGTAAAATTGTTGTTTTCTCTTATCCCTCTCCTCTGCATCCAATATGCCGCCCTGGGAAGATGTTACATATTTGTTGCCCATACAACGGTGGATAAACATGCGGGTTTCTTTGCTTTTTATATCAAAATATTGTTGCCCAAACGCTGCAGCCTCTTCAAAACATTCTATGGATTCTGTGATAAACAGGTTGTTACCGCCTTCTCTAAAATAAGCGTTAAGCTGCTGGTATATAATGCCTGCACCGTACAGGCTGCGCACAAGGCGGTCAATATCCCCCGTATTGCGGGCCCAATTTATAATGCCTTGATGGATTTCCAATGCCAATCCCATGTCCAAATTTTCTGTAAGTGTGAATAATTTTTGGGAAAGGGCATAGAGATGGTCGGCTTGCTGCATAGTCATATCTGCCAGCAAGGGCCGCAGATAATTGGTAATTATCCCGTTGTTTGCATCCATTATTTTAGCATTAATTTCCGCATGGTTGTAAAGGTATTCCATAAACCGGCTTTGCCCAAACCCGCATGGCGGTATTTTGCTTTCCAACTTTCTAAATTCCTTTATATTGTCTATTAAGGCGTCTTCAAAGCCTAAGGACACAGTCACACCCCCCTATCCAGCCAGTATAACATAAATTTTATTATTTGACAAGCCCAACCATATTTTGCTATAATAAAAAATGATGAATATTGTGTTGTTTGAGCCCGAAATACCCCACAATACAGGGGCGGTGGGGCGCACTTGCCTTTTAACAGGGGCAAAGCTGCATCTTATCCACCCACTGGGTTTTTTTCTGGATGAAAAAAGTTTGCGCCGTTGCGGGCTGGATTATTGGCAACAGCTTAATGTGGCGGAATATGAAGATTTTGATGATTTTTTAAGCCGCAACCCGGGTGCAAGGATATTTTTAGCAGAAACAGGCGGCGCTTTGCGTTATGACCAAGCAAAGTACCAAGCGGATGATTTTTTTGTGTTTGGGCGGGAAACAAGCGGCCTGCCACGCCGGCTTTTAGATAAATATGCAAACCAAATTATAACAATACCCATGAAAAGCCAGGGTCGCTCGTTAAATTTGTCTGTTTCTGTGGGTATAATATTGTATGAAGCGTTACGGCAGACGGGTTTCGATATATAGAGGAGAAAATTTATGTGCGGATTTACAGGATTTACAGGGGTGGAAAATAACACCGCCCTAAAAGATATGACTGATAAAATTGCCCACCGTGGTCCGGATGGGGAAGGATACTTTACAGCGGACGGTATAAACTTTGGCTTTCGCCGCCTTGCCTTTTTGGATTTGGAACATGGCAACCAGCCTATGACCACCCAGGACGGCCGCTATACCATTGTGTTTAACGGGGAAATTTATAACTACCAAACCCTGCAGCAGGAGCTGGAAGAGCAAGGCATAACCTTTACCACCAACGGGGATACGGAGGTTTTGCTTCAATTGTACGCCGCCCATGGTGAAAAGATGTTAACTAAACTGCGGGGCATGTTTGCCTTTGTTGTATACGACAAAGAAACAGGTGGGCTTTTTGCCGCAAGGGACTATTTTGGTATAAAACCCTTTTATTACGGCATTTTTGGTGGCCAACTGCTTTTTGCATCCGAAATTAAGGCATTAACAGCCCACCCCGACTTTACAAAGGAAATAAACCCTGCCGCCCTGTCGGCTTATTTGTCATTCCAATATTCGGTGCTGGATGAGTGCATGTTAAAAGGTGTGTTTAAGCTGCCGCCCGCCCATTTTATGCGCTATAACAACGGCGAAATGCACATACAGCAGTATTGGCAGGCGGAATTTGCAGCTGCAAAAAACACAAAAGGCAATAAGGAGCAGCGGGCAAAAGCCCTAAACGAAGCAGTGGAGCGGATTGACGACATTGTGGGGGATTCCATTAACGCCCATTTGGTTTCAGATGTGCCAATTGGCTCATTTTTATCCAGCGGTGTGGATTCCAGTTTAATCGCTGCCCGCTTTGGCGGCAAAAACACCTTTACCGTGGGTTTTGACTATGATGGTTACAACGAAATTGGCTATGCACAGGAGCTTTCGGAAGACTTAGGCGTTACCAACCATAGTAAAGTAATCACAACGGCGGAATACTGGGGAAACTTAGCCCGCATCCAGTATTATATGGACGAGCCCCTGGCGGACCCCGCCGCAATTGCCCTATATTTTGTAAGCCAAGTGGCCGCTAAGCACGTAAAGGGCGTTTTAAGCGGCGAAGGGGCGGATGAGCTTTTCGGGGGCTACAATATCTATCAAGAGCCACGGGCACTGCGCCCCATAAGCATATTGCCCAAATTTTTGCGCCGTGGGCTTTATAAAATAACAGGAAAAATGCCGGCCTTTCGTGGGCGCAACTTCCTGCTGCGTGGCGCAATGGATTTGGAGGAGCGGTATATAGGCAATGCCAAAATTTTTAGTGAGGATGAACGCAAAAAAATACTACGCACAGGGGTGGGCGAGCCATCAACAAAATCCATTACCGCACCAATTTATGCCAAAACAGCGGGCTATGATGGGGTAACCAAAATGCAGTTTTTGGACATACACACATGGTTAGTAGGTGATATTTTACTAAAAGCCGATAAAATGACCATGGCACATTCGTTAGAAGGGCGTGTGCCCTATATGGATAAGGAAGTTTTTGCGGTGGCATCCCAACTACCAACAGGGTTTAGGGTGACAAAAAGCACAACAAAATACGCCTTTCGCCTTGCGGCGGCAAAGCACCTGCAACCTAAGTGGAGCGAGAAGAAAAAACTGGGCTTTCCGGTGCCCATCCGCCTATGGCTAAAAGATGACACCTATTACGCCCGTGTTAAAGAAGCATTTGAAGCACCAGCGGCACAGGAATTTTTTAGGACGGACAAGCTGATAGCATTGCTTAACACCCATCGCCTTGGCAAAACGGACAATAGCCGCAAAATTTGGGCGGTGTATATGTTTTTGCTGTGGTATGGGGAATTTTTTGGGAATGACAGTTTAGGGGAATAACAATTTTGGGGGGATGGGATATGAATGTGCTGGAAAAGGCACAAAAAGGCAATATGGCCGCATTTGAGGAGATTTTAACCGCATATGAAAAATTTATATACAACTTTGCAAGGCGGCTAATGGGCAACACAGAAGATGCAGAGGATATAACACAAGAAGTTGCCATAAAAATTTACCGCAACCTGCACAACTGCCGCGGGGAGGGGCTTTTAAGGGCATGGATAGCACGCATAACCCATAATGCCTGCATGGATGCCCTGCGCCGCAAAAAAGGTAAATATCAAGATTCGCTGGAAATGGCGGAGGAGTTAAGTGGGTTGGAGCTTGTGGACGACACGGAAAGCCCCGAAGAAACCCTTGTGCGTAAGGAGCTTGGCCAGTATCTGGAAGGGGCATTAATGCAGTTGCCCCCGTCATACAGGGCTTTGATAACCCTGCGGGATATGGATGGATATAGCTACGAAGAGGTGGCGGAAATACTTAGCCTGCCCATTGGCACGGTAAAATCCCGCCTTTTCCGTGGGCGTGCAAAACTTAAATCAATTTTAACGGAACAAAGTGGCGGCGACATTCGTCTTAAAGGGTGAGGTGATTTTGATGAATAAAAAAAGCAATGATGATTTTGTAAATATAGAAAAATTGTTAGAGGATTTGCCGGGCCACGAGCTGCCCATGGGCCTACATGACAAAATTATGCGTGGTGTGCAGGCGGATAGGCGCAAAAGGCTTGGTTTGCGTGCAATAAAGTCCTTTGGGGCTGTGGCGGCGGCGGCTTTTGTTGCTGTTTTCTGGTTTGGCTGGTGGCACCAAGCCACCACCGAAATTGGTGAAAGCCTTGCCGAATCCCAAGCTGTGTCCATGGAATACAGTTTGGATGATGCTGTTTTGCCATCACTATCACCATCACCGGTAGCCGGCGGCGCAGGCGATTTGGCAGCAATGCCCACATTGCGTACCTACGATGCAGAATTTTATGAGATGCCCACAATATATCTGGAAGATTTTGACATGATATTTGAAAAAATTGCCCAACTTCCCCATGATGCCGCCACAATTTTTATGGGTGAGGAGGAAAATTTCATCATCTTTCACATCAATGATGGCAACCGCCCGCAAATCGAAAGGTTGCTGGCAGGATATGGCATACACCCCCCGGTATTCGGGGAGATGGATTTTTTTGTAGATTTGATAAAAATCCAATAAACCCCTTGCGTAAATTTGCAAAATGTGCTATACTGCCATTTGGAAGTAATTTCTACCCTACCAATGAAAGGAATAATTAAAAATGTCCAAACATCACAAAACCAAGAAACAAGACCACTTTATAAGAAATGCGATTATCACCTTTGTGGTGCTGGCTGTGTTGCTAACTGCCGGTGTTTTAATTAATAACCGCCATTTAAGCCACGCAGGCACCGCCGATGGCCACCGCATTTCCACGGCGGAGCTCTTCTTTGCCTATGATGCTAATTTTGATTGGTTTACACACCCTGTGGAGGTGCTTAACTGGTCCTGGTATATGTTAGCGGAATTTTATGTGGTAGCCCACCGTGGTGCGGCAGAATTTGGCGTTAGCCTAACTGCGGATGATATTGCCCAAGCCCGTGAAAATGCCGATATTATCAGGCAGGGCCACATCACCACTACGGGTGAGGATATTATTGCCCAAATGGGCTTTTCCCGCAGTGCTTGGAATAGCTTTAACGAGCTTTTGATACTGCACGACCGGGTGGTGGATGCCATTGCCGCCACCGCTGTAATTGATGAAGATGCCCTTGCAGAAGCTTTTATAGAGTATGAAGAATTGCACGGTGACAATTATATTGTACCAGTTGTGCGGGTGGTAGAAGCCGATACGGAAGAAGAAGCGCAAGAATTGTGGCCAACCATTGATGCTGATGAGGTAGAAGCCGTAAACGCCCTTGAAACCAATATGGGCACGGACAATATCCACTGGGCGATGGAGATGACACCGGGGCATATTTCCGAGGTTTTGCCCTTCCAATTTGGTACATGGGGCTTCTTCCAGCTGGTGGAAATGCAGCACATCCCGCCGGATCCGGAAATTTGGAAGGAAAACGAAAGGATTCGTTTAGGGCATATGCACTTCCTAAATTATTCCGAATTGTGGATGAGCCAAGCGACAATAGACCGCAACCAAAGAGCATTTAACCGCATTGTGCCACAGGATTTTGAATGGCAAAACCCATTTGGTGATTTTGACTTTGGCGACCTTAATATTGAGCTTGATTAAGATGAGAAGACTTACTTTCGGGCTTATTTTGGCGGTGGTGCTGGTTTTTACGCCGGCCGCCGCCCTAATGGCAGATTTTAATATAACCTTAGATGATGCTGCCGTGGAAATAGCTATGGAAGTGCGCTACGGGCGCACTTTGGTGCCTGTGCGTGCTTTTGTACAGGGTATTTTGGGTGGGGAAGTGGACTGGTGCGGCACAGCCCGCCGTGTTTACATTAACCATGCCCACAATGCCCTTATTCTGCATATAGATAGTGATATTGCGCTGGTAAACGGTGACGAAGTTATGTTGGATGTGCCGGCCAAAATAATTAATGATGCAACCCTTGTGCCCCTTCGCTTTGTGGTGGAGGCTTTGGGTATGGGTGTTACCTTTGATGATGGATCAATCCGCTTAACCGGCGGGCATATCCAAATTGTAGATTTTACCCATACCGTGCGCCGTGGCAGCGATGCTGCATTGCAGATAATTGGCCGCCCCTACACCTACTATCATTTGGGGGTGCAGTTTTTGGCGGGCGCAAGCACCGCTGCGGGGCTTGGATATGCTAAAACCGACCAATATGGCAATGTTTACTGGAACTGGCGCATCGGAAGCCTTACAACACCGGGCTTGTGGCCTATCACCATCAGCGGCGGCGGGCAGGTTTTACGTGAATATTTTGAAGTTGTAACGGAGTAGAATATGGAAATTGTTGTAAAAACTGACGAAATTGTGTTTAAGTATACATCACAACCCTCAACAGACGGTGAAGGTGAAAATAACGAAACTCCCCCTAAATTGGCTTTGGACGGCGTGTCCATCGCCATTGCTAAGGGGGAGTTTGTGGCGGTTTTGGGGCATAATGGCTCGGGTAAATCCACACTGGCGAAGCATATCAACGGCTTGTTGTTGCCCGAACAGGGTGCCGTTTGGGTAAAAGGCATTTCCACTGCAGATGAGGAAAAAATGTGGGAAATACGCCAATCTGTTGGTATGGTGTTCCAAAACCCCGATAACCAGATAATTGCCACCATTGTGGAAGAAGATGTGGCCTTTGGCCCCGAAAACTTGGGCATTCCGCCAACCGAAATCCGCCAGCGTGTGGATGAGGCTCTGGAAGCTGTTGGTATGACTAAATATGCAGGCAACCCGCCCCACCACTTATCCGGCGGGCAAAAACAGCGGGTTGCCATTGCAGGCATCCTTGCCATGCGCCCCGATATTATCGTCATGGACGAATCTACCGCAATGCTGGACCCCATCGGGCGCAGAGAAGTGCTTACCGTGGCAAAACGCCTAAACGATGAAGGTATCACCATCATCCTAATCACCCATTATATGGACGAAGCGGCGCAAGCCGACCGCATTATGGTGATGAATGGCGGAAAAGTGGTGATGGAAGGCATCCCAAGCGAAATTTTTACGCAAATTGGCCGGCTTAAAGAAATTGGGCTGGATGTGCCCCAAGCGGTGGAAATTGCCCATAAACTGCGCCTGGGCGGGCTAAATTTACCCGAAGGCATCGTAACCGGCAAGCAATTGGTGGAGGCGTTGATGAATGTCCATAGAAATTAAAAATTTATGCCACTATTACGGCAAGGGCAGTGCTTTTGAGAAAAAAGCTTTGGATGACATAAGTTTTACCATCGAAAAGGGCAGTTTTGTGGGACTTATCGGGCATACGGGCTCGGGCAAGTCCACATTGGTGCAGCATCTTAACGCCCTTATAAAACCCCAGTCCGGCAATATTATTATTGACGGTGAGGATATAAATGCCGATAAATCCCGCCTTAAAGCTATCCGCACCAAGGTTGGCTTGGTTTTTCAATACCCCGAACATCAGTTGTTTGATATGACTGTGTATAAAGATGTGGCCTTTGGCCCACGAAATTCCGGCCTTAGCGATGATGAGATTGACAGGCGTGTAAAACAGTCGCTGGAAATGGTTGGCATTGCGCCGGAATTACACGAAAAATCCCCCTTCGAGCTTTCGGGCGGGCAAAAGCGACGGGTTGCCATTGCAGGCGTGCTTGCCATGCGACCGGAAATTTTGGTGCTGGACGAGCCCGCCGCAGGGCTGGACCCCCGTGGGCGTGATGAAATTTTAGGGCAAGTAAAAAAAATGCACGAAACCCTTGGCATCACCGTCATCCTTGTATCCCACAGTATGGAGGATATCGCCCGCCTTGTAAACCGCATTTTGGTTATCAACAGCGGCAAAATCGTCCTAACAGGCACCCCTGCCGAAATTTTCAGCAAATTTGATGAATTGGAAGCCATCGGCCTATCATCCACCCAAACCGCATATATCATGCGGGATTTGCGGAACAAGGGTTTTGACTTACCTCCGGACATTTTTACTGTGGATGAGGCTGTTGAGGGCATCCTTGGGGCCATGGGCAGCCCAGCCGGGACTGATGCCAGATAATTAAGAAAGCTTATGCTGGGAGCTTTCAGCAGGCAAGCCACTTCGGCTCCACCACCGAATCACACCCGTCGGCGCATTATGCGCTAATATAAGGAGGCACCTATGAAATATTTCGACGCACACTCCCACTACACCCATGGAAAATTTAACAGGGACAGGCACGGGCTTTTTGCCGAAATGCAAAAGGAAGGTGTGGCGTATATTGTTGACTGTGCGGGAGAAGGGAAAAATAGAGACCTTGCCCTGCAACTTGCCCGAAAGTATGACTTTTACTATGTTTGCACCATTGATGACCATTATTATAAAACAGATTGGGATTACGAAGCAAGGGCAGGGGAAATAAACCGCCTTGTGGATGAAACTGTAGTTAAACTAAAAAAATTATGTGAAGAAAATAAGAAGATTGTGGCATATGGCGAATGTTATATAGATTTTCGCAAAGTTGAAAAAACTGCCGAGGAAGTGCGGAAACAGTCCTTTTGGTTTGGTAAAGACTTGGAAGTGGCACGCAAAGTGGGCCTGCCCCCGCTAATCCACTCCGGCAACGCAGATCAGGAAGCCTTTGATGTGATAAAACAAACAGATATGCCCGATTACGGCTATGGCAAAGGCATGTTGCACTGCTATCTTGGGCCGCCGCAAATGGCTTTGGATTATATAGATTTGGGCTACCTAATCAGCATTTCGGGCTTGGTAACCCACCGCTCTGCCCGTGGCAAAAATTTGGTGGAAGTGGTGAAGAAAGTGCCGCTAACCCATATGCTTATCGAAACCGATTGCCCATATCTAACGCCGGAGCCGTTTAGGGACAGGCGAAACGATTCCACCCTGCTGCGCCTTACTGTGGAAGAAATTGCCAAAATCAAAAACCTTTATCCCGAAGAGGTGGCCGAGCAAACCATGGCTAATGCCAAAGCGTTTTTTGGCATTGGGGAGTCTTAGGTAATGAATAATTACTATCAGTTGTTTTGTAAAGTTCATTCTTTTACAAATTAGCGAAGCCTTTGGATAAGATAAGCATAATTCCAAAAATATGTGAGCAAAGCATTTGAACGAGCTGAAATTGCCCCTCGACCCAATCACTTGTACGACATTGCGAAATCCCATAAAGGTAAATTTGAACCACCAGAAGAAATCGCTATCGAGGCTGCTGTTTTGAGGATTTGTGATAAGCTTGATAAGTATCGAAAAAGCAAAAAGAAGAAGGCTACAGAAAAGTACGAAGAAACTGTCTATATGGTTGAAGAGTACATTTGTAAAAAAGCAATTAACATCGATTGGGATGAATTTTACAACATTTGTCAACAGATGCACGAATACGCATCAACGCAACACAAAGTGAGGTAAAGTATGCTAAAAGTAACCATAGGCCAATACTACCCGGCGGATTCGTCTATACACAGGCTGGATGCGAGGATGAAGCTTTTATGCACCATGATTTTTATTGTAGTTATATTTTTCATTGGCAATTTTTTGGGGTATGCGTTGGCGGCGTTGTATTTGGCGGTGGTTATAAAGGTATCCAAGGTGCCGCCAAAGTTTTTGTTGCGGGGTTTGCGGGCGATATTGTTTATAATCGTGTTTACAGCTATTTTGAATGTATTTTTCACCCCGGGCGAAACGCTGGTTTTTGAGCTGGGATTTGTACGGGTAACCCAGGAGGGGCTTTTGGCGGCAGGGCGCATGGGCTTGCGCCTTGTTATGTTAATCATAGGCAGCTCCATTTTAACCCTTACAACCACCCCCATCCAACTGACAGATGCCATAGAATTTAGCCTAAAACCCCTTAAAAAAATTGGCGTACCCGCCCACGAAATTGCTATGATGATGACCATAGCACTGCGCTTTATCCCCACATTGATGGAGGAGATGGATAAGATTATGAAAGCGCAAATGGCAAGGGGAGCGGATTTTGATACGGGCGGAATTGTGAAAAAAGCACGCAGTTTGGTGCCCTTGCTTGTGCCCCTGTTTATTTCCGCATTTAGAAGGGCGGAGGAGTTGGCACTTGCCATGGAATCCCGCTGTTATCGGGGGGATATTGGGCGCACCCGTATGAAGCAGATGAAAATGGCAATGCGGGACCTTGGTGCATTTGTCAGCCTTGCTGTGTTTACGGCGGGCTTGTTTGCCCTTAACCATGTGGCGGCCGTATTTGGTATTTGGTAATGGGTGTTTTGTTGACGGTTGCTTATGACGGTACGGATTATAACGGCTGGCAGGTGCAAAAAAACGGCACTACCGTTTGTGGTTTGCTGGAAGGGGCTTTGGCGGGCGTTTTGGCGGGTCGCTCCTTTTCGATTTTGGGGGCAAGCAGGACAGATGCAGGGGTACATGCCCTTGGCCAGCGTGTGCATTTGCGCACTGATGGGACAATCCCCATACCGCTTGATAGGTTGCCCAATGTGATAAATGCTGCATTACCAAGGGATGTTGCTGTAACGGCGGCAATTAGCGTACCCGACAGTTTCCACCCTATTAGTGATGCTAAAAGTAAGACATATATATATAAAATCCACAACCAGCCCCATCGTTGCCCGCTTAGGTGTCGTTATTCCGCTTTTATACCAAATGCGCTGGATTTTGCGGCAATGCAGCCGGCTTGCCGCCATTTTGTAGGCGAATTTGATTTTGCGGCATTTTGTGCCACGGGCTCGCCTGTAAAATCCACAGTGCGGCGTATTAATTTTTTGGAGGTTAGCCAGCAGGAGCAGGACGGGCTTTTAGAAATGCGTGTTAATGGCAATGGTTTTTTGTACAATATGGTGCGGATTATAGCAGGCACACTGGTAGGTGTGGGTCTTAACAAAATTTTGCCTGATGACATACCTGCAATAATTGCCGGCAAGGACAGGGCAAAAGCGGGCAAAACCATGCCGCCGCAGGGGCTTACCTTACTGGAAGTTTTTTATTAGAGGCAGGAGCGGAAAATGCAAACCATAATTTTTGCATCCACCACCATCTTTTCCTTTTTGGTGGTTGTGGTGGTGCTTATATTACATAGGGTTAGGGAAAAAGCCCTGACAAAGGAAGTTTTTGACGAAGGCGGCTTTACCATGTTGCAAACACGGCGGTCGGCGGACGCTAATTTGGCAATGGTTGTTTTGGCTGTATTTTATGTTATTGCCATGGTGGTTTTTGAAATGGAGGGTTTGGATTTTACGCCTGTAATAATCTTTAACACCATAATTGTAATTGCCGCTACCGCCCAAAGTATTTACCGCATTTCTTGGCGTTGTGTGGTGGATGGTGATGAGATTATTTACAGGCAAATGGTGGTGATACCCCTGCACAGTGTTACAAAAGTGCATGTTATGCGTTTTCGCCGTTTGGCTTTGTTTGTGGGGGATGAAAGGGTAATCACCATACCCTTAAAACAAATTGACCATATTAGCCACGGCCTTCTTGTTGGCTTGTTAAAATCCAAAAACATAGACGGGGCAGAGCGGTTAAAGGAACCCACAGCAAAAAATGCCCACAGCCCCTCCTTATCTGCTTTATTTCTTACCATCCAATCCCTTTTGTTTTTGCTTGTGGCGGTGGATTTTGTGGATGGCGTATTGGGTATGCAGCCACGTATTTTGCTTCGCATTGCCTATACGCCAAAAGAGGTTTTGGAAGCCTATATCACATGGCACCGCAATGTATTAGAGGATTTGCCGTTTATCGTCGGCTCTGTTTTTGTCATTAACATAATTGCCGCTGTTTTGTCCAAACTATCCAGCAAAAGGGCACATTTGCCTTTTTGGGCGGCAGTGGTTTCTTGCGCTTCTGCGGCGGCTATGTTTGCAGCGATTGTTTGGGTTTATGATGCACCGGGCTTTATGCGCCAAGGGGAATATGACCTTGCGGCAATCGAAACCCGGCAATTACAGCGTGTGGAGGTTTTTGTCAGCTTAGATGATTTTGATAACAGCACCCCAATACATTTGGTGGGGGTGGGCAATGCGCCGGCAAGGCTGTATAGCTTGCAGGTGGAAGATGGCCACCTTCTTCTGTCCGCCCACCACCACCCCCATGATATTAGGGAAATTATTAGCCCTGAAAGGTTTCGCTATCCCGAAATGGAAGCGGATGTAAGAAGGCTTACTTTATACTATACGCCCATCCATAGAATTGTGGTGGAAATGTATATCCAATATCAAGAATACGAACAAGAACACGAGTAGCAGGAGGAAACATGGCTTTTGACGGAATTGCCGTTGCCGCTTTGGTGGCGGAGGCTGCAAATAAATTAAGCGGCGGGCGCATTGATAAGGTTACCCAGCCCGAAAAGGATGAAATTGTGCTAGCCGTGCGGGCGGGCGGGGCAAACCACAGGTTGCTGCTATCTGCCAACGCTACATTTCCACGCCTGCACTTTACAGTGCATACCAAGGAAAATCCAGCAACTGCACCTATGTTTTGCATGCTTTTGCGCAAACACATACAAGGCGGGCGCATTGTAAGCATTACCCAGCCTGGGTTGGAGCGGGTTGTGCGCATTAATATCGAAGCACGTAATGAAATGGGGGATTTGGAAGAAAAAACCCTTATTTTGGAAATTATGGGACGGCATAGCAATATTATTTTGGTGGCAGATGGCATGGTATTGGATGCGGCAAAGCACGTAAATGCAAGCCTTTCCGCTGTGCGCCAAATCCTTCCCGGGCGGGAATTTGCGGATGCGCCCGCCCAAGATAAATTAGACCCCCTAAATACGGATAAAGCCCGGTTTTTGGGCGTTTTAAGCGGCACAACAGTGGCTAAGGCAATTTTTCATAATTATATAGGTATTAGCAACTTTTCGGCAGGGATAATTTGCCAAATGGCGGGTATTGACCCGGGCACCCAAGCATCTGCGCTGGGTGATATGCAAAAAACGACATTATTTGAGGCTTTTGGGCAGGCCATAGGCGGCGACACGCCTTATATACTTTACAACGATGCCAAAAACCCACAAGGTTTCGCTTTTTTTGGGCGAGAAGTGTTTGGGGATGGGTTTACACAGACCTTTGAATCCCCATCGCAGCTGGTGGAATATTTTTATAGCAGCAAGGATAATAACGACCGTATCCGTCAGCGGTCCCAAGATATGCGCCGCCTTGTGCAAAACTTGATTGACCGATGTGTTAAAAAAGCGGACATATACGCAAAAACAGAGGTGGAGATTGAAGGGAGAAACACCATGCGCCTGTATGGCGAACTTATAACCGCCAATATTTATGCCATTTCGGCAGGGGCAAAGCTACTAACTTCCCAAAATTTTTATGAAGAGGATTTGCCCATGGTGGAAATTGCCCTAAACCCCCAAAAAACACCGGCAGAGAATGCACAAGCCTACTTTTCCAAATACAACAAACAAAAACGCACAGCGGAGGCTCTCGCAACCCAAAGGTTGCAGAATGAGGAAGAATTGGCATATTTAGAGGCGGTGATGCAAAGCATAGCCCAAAGCGATACAGTAGCGGATTTGGTGCAAATTAGGGAAGAATTGCAAGAGCAGGGCTTTGTTAAAAAACCTAAAAAGACGGGTAAAAAGCGGGCGGAAACGGCAACCAAGCCACTGCACTTTATAACAGCGGATGGTTTTAATATTTTTGTTGGTAAAAATAACCAGCAAAACGACCAGCTAACCAAAAGTGCCGATAAAGATGACATTTGGCTGCATACCAAGCACATTCCGGGTTCCCATGTAATTGTGCAGGCAAAGGCAGGGCAGGTAAGTGATGCTGCGCTGGAAGAAGCTGTAAATTTAGCAGGATTTTACAGCAAAGGGCGGGGCGGCTCTATGGTGCCTGTGGATTATTGCCCACGCAAAAATGTGCGCAAACCCACAGGGGCAAAGCCCGGAATGGTTATATATGACAACTATAAAACCGCCCACATCACCCCTGATGAGGGGCGTGTGAAATCGCTTACACAAAAATAAGCGGCTTTTACTTGACTTTTGGCCGGAACTATGTTATAATAATGTAAGTTAAACACCAATTCAGTCTTCACAAAAACTCGGTGAAGCATCGAGATTTTTTGCTCGACTTCATTGTGTTTAACTAAGTCGTTATGATATAATCCCTTTATGTATTTTGGAGGTGCGAAATGACTTACTAATCGATTCAACCCACGTAGCTGCATAAGGTCTGCATAGCGCAGGGCTTTGTTTGTGTTGGAATTGGATTGGTTAGCATATCATAAGCACCGAGATAAGGGCATTTTGTCCAATTTTTTGTGTGTTGTTTGCTTGATGTCCTTTTCCGCACAGGAAAAGGATTTTTTAATTTCAAAGGAGTGTTCGTCATATGACTAACTTAAAGAAGCAATTAACCCAGATAAAGGAAAGTAATTTCAAAGTGCCGGCAGATGTGGATTTGGACGAGTTGATAGCGGAGATGTTGAAAAACATAGGTGATACCGACAGCGAACTGCGAGATGGGCTGATTTATGAAGCCTTTTGCGGCTGGGCTGACGAAACCTTGTCCGAGACGCAAATTAGACATATTTTATACACCTGCCTTGGTGAACATCATCTGTTCCACAGTATTGGTGAAAGTGAAACGGATTCGGTGTTTACCCGTTCTTTTTCCGCATTGGGCGTGTCTGTTTGCCTATATACCCAGTATGAAAAACCCTTTTTATCTAATAAAGAGTTGGCGGATATTAAGGGCACGCTATTGCGCTACATAAGCCTTGAAAGGGATTTTAGGGGATATGTGGAGGGCAAGGGATGGGCGCATGCAATTGCCCATATTGCTGATGTTTTTGCTCACATTGTCTGCTTTGATAATATCGAAGGTGATAAAACCATAGGGCGCGATGCCATGTTGGAAATTTTGGATGCAGTAAAGCGCATGGTTTGCAATAGAGAAAGTGTTTATGACACCAACGAGGATGAACGCTTGGCAGTGGTTTTTGTGGATGCCTGCGACAGTGAGGTTTTAAGTGATGAGGAGCTGACGGGGTGGCTGGACGGCTTTAACATGGCGGATGACAAGTGGAGAAACCAGTCAATCCCATCCAGCTACTACCAATTTGTCAACTGCAAAAACTTTTTGCGCAGTGTGTATTTCAAATTATTGGCAAATGGCGGACATGAAGGAATTTGCCGGCATATGCTGAGTTTTCTTGTGAAAGAATGATGTTAAGGGAGAGGTTTTTATGACATACACAGTCAACGGTTTGGATATTTTTTATGAAGACATTGGAGCGGGCAAACCCGTGTTGTGCCTGCATGGATTTACAGAGGATCATAGGTCCATGAAAGGCTGTTTGGAGCCGATTTTTGCAGAGCAGGCAGGATACCGCAGAATTTATGTGGACATGCCCGGCATGGGCAAAACCCACGGGGCGGATTGGATTAAGAATGCGGATATTATGCTTGATGTACTTAAAAAGTTCATCAAAGGCGTGGTTGGGGATGAGGTCTTTTTGCTTATAGGCACATCCTATGGGGGTTACATGTCCCTTGGTTTGGCGCAGGATGACCAAGCTAATATTGATGGTATTTTCCTATTTGGCCCATGTGTGGTATCTGACCATGACAAGCGCAAACTGCCCGATGTGGAAGATGACGAACTGTTTGTGGAAGACGGGCTGGAAGATGAATTTGAGCATGATGATGATTTTGATGATTTCATAAATACCGCCGTCAACGCCACAAAGTGGGTTTGGGAAAGATACCAAGCGGAGATTTTGCCCGCCTATAAAATTGCGGATAAGGCCTTTACCGGCAAATACCGCAAAAACGGCTATGCCCTGTCATCAGAAGGGGAATTTGGTAATTTAGAGTTTGCAAAGCCCTTTACCGTTATGGTGGGCAAACAGGATGAAAGCGTGGGATACGAGGATGCTTGGGATTTACTTAAACACTTGCCGAAGCTGACATATGTGTGCCTTGATGGCGCAGGGCATTTGATGCAGCTGGAGAAGCCCGAAGTCTTTAATTTTCACATTAAAAGCTGGCTTGGACAAATTAAGTAGGGTGGGGGCTTGCCCCCACCCTTGTTCGCAAGACGCACATAATATCTTTTGTACAATAGGGGTGGGGGCAAGCCCCCACCCTACTAATTACCAGCAATATCCAAAGAACTTATAAGAAGGCTGGGAGATGCGATATTGCCGTGCATCCCCGGTATTTGGAATTTAAGGTCACCTGCAACCGCTTCTACTTTGGCAATTAATTGGAAAAAGTTGCCAGAAGCGGTGATAAGCTCCACAGGGCGTTCCTTTTTGCCGTTTTTTATGACAAAACCTTGTGCCTGCAAGGAAAATTCCCCACTGACAGGGTTTGCGCCGGCGTGCAAGCCGGCAAAGTCTGTTATCATCAAACCATCACCAACCTGCGCAAGCAAATCATCCAAACTTGTGCCGCTTGGCTGGATAAAGAAATTTGTGCCGCCTATGGTTACAGGGGCGTTAAATGCTGTTTTTAAGCCATTGCCTGTGGGGCTTACCCCATCCTTGCGGGCGGTTTTTGTGTTATGCAAAAATGTTTTGAAGGTGCCCATATCAACCACAGTTTTTGTGCGTGCCGCAACCCCTTCGCTGTCAAAAGCACGGGTACCCACTTGCCAAGGCAAAAGCGGGTCGTCAACTATGCTTACTGCATCAGATGCCACCTTTTCGCCCAGCTTGCCGGCTAATATGGAAAAGCCCTTTTGCGCCTGCTCGGCAGAAAAAGCAGGAAAAAACACCCCAAGCAAATCGCTTGCACAGCTGTTTTCCAGCACAACCTTATATTTGCCCGATGGCACAGGGGATGCACCAAGGCTTTCCAAGGCCTTTTTGGCGGAATTTTCGCCAAGCGATACAGGGTCAAATTTATCAAAATCGAAACCCACATGGCTGTCGCCGTCCATTTTGGTACTTGTACCATCGGATGCTTGGCAATAGGCATAGGCAAACATGTGGTTGGATTTGTCAAAAACATCCAACCCCTTGGAATTGGCAATTAGCACCTCCTGCTCCCCATTTACAAAGGCGCAGTATGGCACAGCCTTAACCCGTTCATCAAAAGCCTTTGCGGCGGCTTCCAGCTTCATCGCTTTTTCAATCTTATCTTCGGATGTAACATTTGCTAAATCAGAGTTGTGGTTTTGGACGGCAGGGTAATTAGCATCGCCCCCGTGCAACTCCTCAATCTCCACCGTTTCGATTATGGTTGCATTGGCCTTGGCGGATTCTATTAAAAAGCCCACAACCGTGTCGTCAATACGCTCGCTGGAAGCATATCCCATTTTGCCCCCAAACTTACCGCGAAAGCTAACCCCCGTGCTTGCCGCATTGGTAAACTGCTGCACCTCTTGGTTAAAGATGTTAATTGTGGTGCGTGCGCCATTTTGGCAATAAAGCTCGTATTCCTCAAAGCCCGCCGCTTGTGCTGCTGTAAATAATTTATCCTTAAAAGCTTTCAAGTCCATACTATTCACTCCTTCCGCCCACAAGAATGTTTTTAACCCGCAAACTGGGCTGGCCGCAATTAGCAGGGATGCTGCCGGATACCGACCCGCACATGCCTTGTCCGTGGTCCATGTCATTACCTATCATATCAATATTCATCAAAACTTCCGAACCACGGCCAATAAGGCTTGCGCCCCGCACAGGCTCGGCAATTTTGCCGTTTCTTATCATATAAGATTCCAGCACGGCAAAGTTAAATTCGCCGGTAGCAGGTGTTACAGAGCCACCGCCCATGCGCTTGGCGTAAATACCGTATTCGGTTGCTGATATAATTTCATTCAAGGTGCTGTTGCCGCTGTCAATATATGTATTTGTCATACGGCTGGTGGGGGCGAAGCGGTAGTTTTGCCTGCGGCCGCTTCCTGTACTTTCTTCACCCATACGCAAGCCATTTAGCTTGTCGATAAGGAAGGTGTTAAGCATCCCATCTTTAATAAGCACGTTGCGGCGGGGTTTGCCCCCTTCATCATCCATATTTTGGCTGCCCCATGCGCCGGGGGTTGTGCCGTCATCAATGGCATTAACAATGGGGTTGGCAATTTGTGTGCCCTTTTTGTCCCAAAATTCGCTGGCTTTTTTGGCAACGCCTGTGGCTTCCAAGCTATGCCCGCAAGCTTCGTGGAAAATTACCCCACCAAAACCATTGCCGATAACCACATCCATTTTGCCCGATGGGGCATAACCTGCGTGTAGCATGGTAACAGCCTCTTTTGCACAATCCCTACCCAAGCCGGCAAAGTCCATACCATCGTAAAACTCAAAACCCTGCTGTGCGCCGGGGTTGCGGGTGGCCGTTTGCTTTTCGCCTGCCGATGATGCCACAGCAGAAACCGATACACGGGTGCGGTTGCGCACATCCTCACCCCACACACCTTCGCTGTTGGCAACAAGCACATTAGTTACCACATCCAAATATTGCCCACGTGTGCCGGTTATTTGGGTATCTGCCTCCATAGAAGCTTTGCCTGCCACCCTAAGCATGTCCACAATTTGGTTTTTGGGTATGGTGTTGTAAGGCACCTTCATGGGGCTGATATTGTCAAAGTTAAGCACCACAAGGTCAGCCGCCTTGGTGTTTTTACGCTCCTTAACCGCTCCCGCCGCCTGTTTTGCCACCCGCAACAAATTATCACGGGACATGTTGTTGGTAAAGGCATAAACGGCATTAAGCCCGTCAAAGATGCGGATGCCCACACCATGCTCTATACCGCTGTTTGCCTGCTCCACCACATTGTTTACCAGCACAATATTGTTGTTTACTGTGTTTTCAACAAAAACCTCGGCAAAGCTTGCGCCGGTGGATAGGGCGGCGGTTAAAACATCCGCCACCAAATTTTTGTCAAGCATATTTATTTCTCCTTTCAGGTTTGTTTTGTAGTTACAGCTTTTTTATAAATTATTAAAAAGATAATGGTGGTGACAAACACCCGGTTTGGCATTGGAACTTCGTTTTGCCACAAAGCAATTGCCTTCTTGCTGTAAAGTGCATAAACCCACCCGCGCCACACTAATTAATATCTGCCATTTCAAGGTACCTATGCCCATGGTCTTCGATAAACTGTTTGCGCCCTTTGATATTGTCACCCAAAAGCACCTCAAACATTTCTTGGGTTTTTGCCACATCTTCGGGCAGCACCTGCACCAGCTTGCGGGTAGCGGGGGACATGGTGGTTTGCCACAGCATATCGGGCTCGTTTTCCCCCAACCCTTTACTGCGCTGGATGTGAACCTTGCCCTTTACACCCTTGGTTATGGCGTTTTTTTCTGCGTCAGAATAGGCAAAGAATATATCATCCCCAACCGTAATCTCGTATAAAGGCGATTCGGCTATATAGACCTTTTTTTCGGTGATAAGTTGGGGGGTTAGGCGGTAAAGCATTGTTAGGATTAGCGTGCGTATTTGGAAGCCATCATAATCCGCATCTGTGCAAATTATTATTTTGCTCCAAACAAGCTTATCCATGTCAAAACTGGACAAATCTTTGTTGTGTTTGGAGTTTACTTCCACACCGCAACCTAATACACGAATTAAATCCATTATAATGTCACTGGCAAAAATCCTGGCATAATCTGCCTTTAAGCAATTCAAAATTTTACCACGCACAGGCATAATAGCTTGAAATTCCGCATCCCGTGCCAATTTACAAGCCCCCAGGGCAGAATCGCCCTCAACTATATACAATTCCCGCCTTGTAATGTCTTTGGTGCGGCAATTTACAAACTTTTCTGCACGGTTGGTAAAATCCACACCTCCTGTTAGCTTTTTTTTGATGGAAAGGCGGGTTTTCTCGGCAGATTCCCTACTGCGTTTGTTTATTAGCACCTGCGCTACAATTTTGTCAGCATCTGCCTTATTTTCCACAAAATGTACGGACAGCTGCTTTTTAAGAAAATCCGCCATGGCATCTTGGATAAACTTGTTATTTATCGCCTTCTTGGTCTGATTTTCGTAGCTGGTAACGGTGGAAAAGGACGAAGAAATAAGCACCAACGAATCCTCGATATCAGCGAAGGTGATTTTCTTCTCGTCCTTTTTATAACCCCCTGCATTTTTGATATATGCGTCAATTGCCGATGTAAATGCTAATTTAACCGCCCGCTCGGGGGAGCCGCCATATTCCAAAAAACTGGAATTGTGGAAATATTGGCAGGTGCTTTTGTGGTTATCAAATGTAAAATTTAGGTAAAATTTTAGGCGATATTCGGGCAAATCGGCACGGTCCCGCCCTTTGGTTTCATGTTCAAAACTAACAATGGGGGTAAAGTTTTCGCCACTTGTCAGCTCCTCCACATACCCGGCAATGCCTGCGGGATAGTGATACACAAACTCCCCCCCACTTTGTTCGTGGGTTAGTACAAAGGTTACGTGGGGGTTTACAATTGCTTGTTTTTTCAGCATATCTTGAAAAAATTCCAATGGCACATCGGTTTCCTTAAAAACCTCATCATCCGGTTTCCAGCGGATGGATGTGCCACGCAAGCCGGCATCACAAGGCTCTTTTTGCAGGCCGCCCACATTCTCCCCCCGCTCAAAACGCAAGGTGTAACGATGGTTGTCCCGATAAATTTCCACATCCATCCAGCGGCTGGCGTACTGGGTGCTACACAGCCCAAGCCCGTTCAAACCAAGGCTAAATTGGTAATTGTCGCTATCGTTATTATTGTATTTGCCGCCGGCGTAAAGCTCGCAAAAAACCAGCTCCCAGTTAAACTTTTGCTCGGCGTTATTATAGTCCACCGGTATGCCCCGTCCATAATCAATATTGGAAATGGAGCCGTCAGTGTGTAAAATAACCTCAATACGGTCGCCGAAGCCCTCCCGTGCCTCGTCAATAGAATTGGAAATTATTTCAAATATGGAGTGCTGGCAACCCGTAAGCCCATCAGACCCAAAAATGACGGATGGGCGCAAACGCACCCTGTCCGCCCCTTTTAGCTGGCTTATGCTTTCGTTGTTGTATTCTCGCTTTTTATCGTTAGTCATTTTCCCCCCGCTGTAATTTGCCGCCCTACTGTGCTGTATTAAAATGTAAAGCTAAAATCTTGCACCAAACGTATCACAATGCCGTTTTGCACCTCTATAAAATGCGCCACGGATAGGAAGTGGTAAATCGAACACACTATCAATTATGACTTCACTGCCTTGAAACCCTAACCATCTTGAAAAAAACGACACCTGTTACCTTGTGTTTAAGCATGTACGTTTTAACGGCTTTGCTACAATCTCCATCTTCCCAAAACAAAAGTCTTTTTTCTTGGCCTTCAAAAGTGTCTATCCGCATATGCTCATTCTCCATCGCATTATATAAAATTGACTCACTACCGATTGCCATACCACTTACACGGTCTAATGCTTATTATCAGAAGTCAATCATCATCTGTTTCTTCAGTTATTGGTCTGCGGAAAAAACTACATAAAGCCCCTTTTCAATAGCCAACTTCCAAACTTTAAGTGATTTTTGAAGCCAATCCCAACTGTAGTAAAAATCTTCTTCACTTTTCGGGTAGTCATATACGGCTTCGTCAATCGCATCATACTTTGCTCTAAAATCAACTTCTGTGAGTTTTGAAAGAGCATCATATACATCTTTGACAATAGCAGGGCTGCTTAATGTTATAATATAATCTTCTTCTTCGTCATGCCCACTGCTTTTGTTGCCATAAAGAGCTTTTTCACCATAGATTGTATGGTTTAGCGGATAATCACCATTCTTCTCAAAAGTGGTGTCGTTGTTTGAAAAAGCAAGGTGGGTTGCAAACCATGACTTGTCAAATTCGGCTAAGTAATCCGCTTTCTTATCGTAAAATTCTTCTTCAAGTTCATCTTTTAAGTAGTCAACAATTTCGGTTCGAGATTGCGAGGTTAGCTGTTTTACCTCTTGCTCATTTAATGCAAACATTACCCCTAAACACGCCATAATCGTTCTCCTTCTCCGCATCAAAAATATGGGAATTATCAATTTCACACTATCTAAAATATAAAATCGTTACGCCACCACAACAAAAGAAGCAACGCACAAAATAAAACACCTTACCCATAATATCATAGCACAAACTTATAAGGTAAATTCTGTATCGTTTGTGATGGTGAAGTTTAGTGCTTCGATATTATAGTTTTCCACATCATCCCAGTCAAATACATGGACAATATTGCGAACCAACCGGTCTTCGGGTTCAAATGTGGTAAAAATTTCCACGGGTGCGATGTGTAGGGCATGCCTTCAATCCGTATAAAGCCGCCAAGGGTCTGTGCTTCGTTATTATCATCATTTCCGCAAGCAGAAAGCACAGCAAGCCCTAAAAATAGCAAAGCAATGGTTAAAGCTTTACCTAACATGCTTTGCTGCCTCCTCGTCCAAAATAATGGTAACATCTGGGTGCAGTTGCAAAATAGAGCCCGGCACCTGCGGGGTGATATTGCCATGGATTACCGCTTTGGCAATATCCGCTTTGGCTTCCCCGCTGATAAGCATGACTATTTTACGTGCATTAAAAATTGTGCCGATGCCCATGGTTAGGGCGTGTTTTGGCACATCATTACTGCTTGCGAAAAAGCGGCTGTTTGCTTCTATTGTGGAAGCGTCCAAAGCCACGTGGTGGGTGGTTTTGGGGAAATGGCTGTCCGGCTCATTAAATCCAATATGCCCGTTAAGCCCCAATCCCAACAATTGCAAGTCAATGCCGCCGGCATCATGGATGGCGTCTTCATAACGCCGGCATTCTGCCGCCGGGTCTGCCGCTTCACCATTTTGGATATGGGTATTTTTTTTGTCAATATTCACATGGTTAAATAAATTTTCGTTCATAAAATAATTATAACTTTGGTCGTTATCCGGTGTGATGGGATAATATTCATCCAGATTAAATACTGTTACCTCACTAAAATCCAGCTTGCCTGCCTTATGCAGGTCTATCAAATATTTGTATGTACCAATTGGTGTGCTTCCGGTTGCCAAACCCAGCACCAAATCCTCTTCGTGCTCTATTTGCCTGGCAATAATTTCACCTGCCATTTTGCTCATGGATTCGTAATCATTAACAATTATAACTGTCATTAACTTTCCCCCTCCTACACCAATTCTTCTTCCATTAGATGGCGTGCATCGCCCCAAAGCTTTTCAAGGCGGTAAAACTCCCGCTCTTCCTTATGGAATAGGTGAACGATGATGCAGCCAAAATCCATTAATATCCAGCGGGCGGATTGGGTGCCCTCCACATGGCGGGTGCGGATGCCCATTGGGGCAAGCTTCTCTTCCACAAATTCTGCCATGGCTTTTAACTGGTTGGAATTGTTTGCGCTGGCAATTACAAAATAGTCCGCAAGCGGCGAAATACCTGTGATGTCCAGCACCATAATTTCCTCGCCTTGCTTGTCGTCCACGGCTTTGTATGCGGCTTTTGCCCCTGCTAAAATTTTATCTTTTTCCATTTTGTTCCTCCAAAAACTCTTTCGCCTGTATGGATTTTTGGTAGACGTTTCGTCCACGCTCCAAATTACGGCGGATGGTTAATTCTAACACAAAAAGCAAGGCCTTGTCAATATCTTTGTAGGCAAGCTGCCTTGCGGCTTCCCTGTCTTCACTGGGGGCTCTGGTTGGCTCGATAAAATCCGACAGGTAGATGATTTTGTCGATAAATGACATGTTTTGGTCGGCAAAGGTGTGGTTTGCAATTGCACTAATAATTTCGGGGTCGGTTATGCCATATTTTTCTTGTGCCAGCACTGCACCCATGTAACCGTGGGCAAGGGCAGGGGTTTTTGCGAAAAAACCATCCAAAACATAGCCGCCACGGGCGCAAATTTCTGCCACTTGGCTGTACGGCATCTCCTCGCTCCAATTTTTGGCACAATCATGCAAAAGCCCTGCAATTTCCAGCTTTTTTAGGGTATCTGCATCTGCGCCGTGGTGTTTGCCAAGTGCCACAGCCTCCTCCATCACCGACATGGAATGCTGATAGCGTGGGCGGCTTAATTCTGCCGCTAAAATGGCGGTAAAACGGGAAATTTCGTCCCGATATAACTCGTGTTTGCTGATGTATTGTGCCGCCGCTTCGGGTAAAAGGTAACTTATGGAGCACCCCTTTGCTACCGCTTCACGAATCTTTGTGGAAGAAATATCCATCTGACAAATATCTAAATATTGGTAATTTCGGCTATGCTCGCCCTTGTTTTCGCCGGGGCGGCTAACCACCACCAAGCAGCAGTTTTCCAGTATTTTATCCGCATCACGCCATTTGTGAAATGTTTCCGCCGCATCCGTGCCCACAATAAAATATAGCTGTGCATTGGGGTACAAGCCCCGCAATTCCAATATTGTATCAACAGTATATGTTAGCCCTGCCCGCTGTATTTCCAAATCGCTAACAGAAAAATGCGGGTTGCCCGCAGTTGCCAAAAGGCACATATTAAGCCTGTCCTGTGCTGATGATAGCTTCTTATCCAATTTCAAAACAGGTTGCCCTGCGGGTATAAAAATCACCCGGTCCAAATAAAGTGCTTCACGCACCTCTTCTGCCGCCCGTAAATGCCCATTATGTATGGGGTCGAATGTGCCGCCCATAATGCCTATTTTGTGCAATTTGCATACCCCCAAAATCAAAATAAACCTGACTCGGCTAAGCGGAGCTTCTCTCGGCTAAGGGAATCAGATTTAACATTCTCAATAATCAAAAATCAAAACGGAATTTGCATTGCCAAGTTTTGCAAAATTGGCGTAAGTATGAAAAGCAACAAAATTACCACGATAAAGGAAAAATCTAACATACCGCCGCCTAAGGGCGATTTTTGTATCAACCTGCGCACAGGCGCAACAATTGGTTCGGTGATAAAGGATAACACCGAATGGATAAAACCGCCCGACGCACCAGGTATCCAAGATAGGATGGCACGTATAAACAGGGCTACACGTAAAATGGTGGCAAGCCAAAAAATGGCTTGGGATATTGCCACATTCATGGGCTATCCTCCAAAATTACCTATCTCTACGGGAAAAAGGTCTAAGTTTGCCGTTTGCGGCAGTGGGTAAAAGGCCATTTTTGGCAAGGGTGTCCCTGTGCATGTCGGATAATTCCATACCCTTTGGCGTTAGCATAAACACACGGTTTGTAATTTCTTTTATCCCGCCATCCAAAGTATGCACAACGCCGCTTAAAAAGTCCATAATCCGCTGGGCATTGGCTGCTTCCAAGGTTTCCAGTTTAACAATAATACCCTTACCCTCTTTTAAGATGGTGGATAAAGGGCCGGAATCCTCGATACTTTGCGGATATGCCATAAGTATTTCTGCATTTTCATTTGGGAAAATTGTACCAATCACACTTTCATCTTTTCCATATTGTTTTTTTGGTGTAATGGCTCTTGTATCCCCTGTTGTGTTGCGCCGCTCTTCCCTTGCATTGCGCAGGGATGCGATTGTTTCAATGTCGTCACCCACAGGATAGTCATAATGCTCTACAATTTCCTGATAGGTATCCTCACCTTGCTCGGCTTGGAAAATAAAATCTTTAACCTTTTGAAAAAAAGCCATGCTTTTGTCCCCCCTATAAATTTTTGAAGTTATTCACAAGTTATCCACAAACTATTATGCCATAATGTGGATAACTTGTCAAGTATATTTTTAATGTAATAGCAAGCGATTATCGACATTTTGACCATCCACCACAATCCAGTCAAACAGGTGTATGTAGGGATTGTTGGCAGGGTTAAGTATTACAAAATCCGTTTCATTGTAACCAAATTGTAACGGAAGGGTAATTTGGCGAAATACTGCATGCCCCCTATTTGCTACAAAAACCCCGGGCACGGTTTGGATAAACCCTAAAACAAATGGGTTGCCGTCATTACTAATTGTGTCGCCTACACGCAAATTGCTGCCGTCCGCTAAGATGTAAAACACCGTCCCGTCACTAGATGTCCAGCCCGCAACAGGCTCTACGGCGGTTTCGTTGTCAGATATACGTCGGTCCACAGTCATCATCCTATAACGCTCCTGCACAAAATCACGGGGGACGGGGAAGGTGCTTAGCTCCACTATGGCAGATGCGGGAACCCTTAGCCCCTGCACAGGATTTTGCTGCAACTGAAATGTTACTGTGCGATGGTTTATAAAGCGCAAAACCTCAAAATTTGTGCGCAAAACCACATAGGCATCGTTGCCGCTGTGCAGCAGGCGGTAAACCATTACAGGCAAGGCTATAAGCTCGTCACCATCGTTTATAAAAATTGTTATATTCAAGTCCACGTGCCAGTTTTGGGCATAAATCATGGGCACATAGCTGGCTATAAACCAGTCGTTACCCCGCACCACCCTAAAAGAATTTTGTGCTTGCGGGGCCTGTTCATAATCCTGCTCATCAGATTCGGGTAACTGTATTTCCATGGCATTTCTTGGAATATTACCCATGGTGTCGGGTGTAAAGGTGTTTTCAAAGCCATCCACGTGAAAACTAACAATCCCCGGCCGGCTTACGGCAACACCATTTGCCACTTCCTGCCCTGCTCGCACCCGCCTAAGTTCTTGCACACGAAAGGTTAAATTGCCGCCGTGGGGGCTCCTATAAACTGCCTCATCCCGGATTATTATGCCATTAAAGCCGGTAGGTTGGTCTGCATATCCCATTTCTATTCGCATTTGCTCCACATCTGCCCGCAGTACATGGGTGTAAACATAACCTGCCACATAAACCCCTAAAAGCACTAAAACAAAAGCAAAAAACACTTCTACCCTAAGTCTGCGTTTTTGTGGGTTTTTGGGTGGTTGGTTCATAGTTTACTCCTTTTGGAAAATTATGGCAGTGGCAGTGGCATAATTCTTCTCATGGGCGATTGATAGTGCAATATAGCTGTTTTGCGGCATTTTAACCCTGCTGCTTAGTTGCACTGCGGGGCGGCCTGCCTCATCATGGCAAATTTCCACATCAGCAGGCAAAAAGCCCGTAAAACCTGTGCCAAGAGCCTTTGCGACACTTTCTTTGGCGGCAAAAAGCCCTGCAAAGCTACCTGCCCCCTTGGGCAAGCAATAATCCACTTCCCGCTGGGTATAGCATCTTTTCAAAAATGACGGATTTGTAAGGGATTTCTTAATTCTTGCAATTTCCACAATATCCGTGCCTATACCTAAAATCACACTCACACCCGCCCCCGTAAAATATCCAGCGGGGCAACGGGCTGGTTGGTTTTTAATTTCAAAATTTGCTGGGCGTGGGGGGCGGCTTCCACTGCATTATCTTCTTCATCCAGCAAAATGACCACATTTTGGGCAAAATTTGGTTTGCCCGCACGCAAAAACTCCACCTCTTCACCTACGGAAAATTTGTTGCGTTGCTCCAAGGTGGCAAAGCCTGTATTTTCATCATAATCCCGTACAATTGCAAGGAAATTGTGGGTTTGTCCACGGGCGTTGTCATCGTGGTAAATTTGCCCATCCACCCCTGGGTTGCCAAAATAAAAGCCGGTGGAAAAATCACGGTTGGATGATTTTAACAGTTCCGCAAAATAATAGTCCTTTTTGCTTTCGTACAGGGCGGGGTCTTTGTAAAAATCATCAATGGCTTCCCGATAAGTTTTTGTGACGGAAGCCACATAATACGCCGTTTTCATCCGCCCCTCAATTTTAAGGGAGCATATGCCCGCATCCACAAGCTGGGGAATGTGCCGCACCATGTTCAAATCTTTGGAATTTAAGATGAACGTGCCGCTGTCATCCTCATAAATCGGGTGAAAGTCCCCTGTGCGCTTTTCTTCTTGTAAAACATACTTAAAGCGGCAGGCATTGGTGCATTCGCCCCGGTTTGCGCCACGGTGGGTAATATAAACCGAAAGTAAGCACCTGCCGGAATATGCCATGCACATGGAGCCATGCACAAAAGTTTCTATGCCGATTTTGTCGCCAACCCTTGCGTGGATTTCTGCAATTTCCGCCATGGTTAGCTCCCTTGCCAGCACCACACGTTTAGCTCCCATTTCCGCCCAAAACAAGGCGGATTGGTAGCTGGTAATATTCGCCTGCGTGCTGGTATGTATCTCCATTTCAGGCACAGCCCGCCGTGCCGTCATAAACACTCCGGGGTCGCTTATTATCAGCGCATCCACGCCAATTTCCGCCAATTGCTGAAAATACTCTGCCATCCCTTCATAATCCTCGTTGTGGGCGAAAACATTGGCGGTTACATAAATCTTAACGCCACGGCTATGGGCATATTTGACGGCTTCTGCAATTTGCTCCATGTCAAAATTTTTAGCTTTTGCCCGCAAGCCAAGGCTTGTGCCGCCCAAAAACACTGCATCTGCGCCATGGGCAACTGCTACTTGCAAACGCTCCATGTCGCCGGCGGGTGCAAGTAATTCGATTTTATTTTCCATTTTTAATTCCTTCCAATTCCTGTAAAATTATTTTGCGAAAGTCCCGCTTCCAGTAGATGTCCAAATGCTTACTTCCCTCTACAACCACATGCTTTGCAGCATTGCCTAGTCTTTCCAAATGCAACTTACGGGCTTCTTCTGATTTTTTGGCATCATCGGAACTTATCACCACAATAGGCACTTCTATGGTCGCATCCAAAGCGGCCACTTCCCGCAAATTGTCCGGCAAGGCCTTAAACTGCGCCACCAGCGTAGGCATATGGTTGCCCACTGCGTGAATCGCTTTAAGCTCCGCATATGTGTATCCTGCTTGGATATGAATCTGCTTTTTGCCGGCCAGTTTCATGTATAGGGGAATTAGCTTTTCCTGCCACTTGGAGGGTTTTATTTTTAAGTATTTAGCCTCTTCCTTATCAGACAATACTATTTTCTTGGCAAACTCTTCCACAGTGGGGGTGGTGTCAAGTAAAATTAGGGCTTCCACCTCTTCGGGATGCTTTGCGGCATAATATTCACAATAAATCCCGGCGCAGGAGTAGGGGAGAAGTGTATACGGCGGTTGCAAACCAGCCATTTGCAGGGCTTGGCGGATTTCCTGCATATAATTTTCGTTGGTGTGGAGCCTATCGGTGGGGTCGCTATATCCATAACCAAAAAATTCCAACGCACAGACCTTGTAATGCTCCGCTAAATCCCGCATTAGGGGTGCAAATTCCACAGTTGGCAAGGGTAGACCCCAACCGGGTAAAAGCACGACGGTTTTGTCGCCCGCTCCCATCACCCTAATATGTAAATTTTTGCCATCCATACTTACCACTTGTCCTGTTTTCACGGTATTTTCTCCTCGTTGGCCTTGTCCGTTATTTTTGTGCAAACCAGCAACCCGTCACCAATGGGCAAAATTGTGGATTGTAGCCGGGGATGGCTGGCGGCTGTATGCAAAAATTCGTTCAAATTGCGGTGTATTGTGCGTAAGCGGCGGGGTATGGTTTCCACATCACTGGCCACGGTGCCCTCCTGCAAAACATCATCAACACAAATAACACCACCATCCTCCAAAAGCTCCAAAAGATAAGGAAAAAAGCGGGAGTACTGACCCTTACCACAGTCCATAAAAATAAAGTCAAATTTTTTCTTTTGGGCAACTAAATCAGGCAGGGCAATAGAAGCGCATTGATGAATTAATTTGATGCGTTTGCCCATGTTAAAATTATCAAAATTTTTGCGGGCAAGCACCGCCATCAGCGGGAAACGCTCGATGGTAATAACGGGCGCAAATTGGGCAAATAGCATGGCAGAAAAACCAACAGCGCAGCCTATTTCCAAAATTTTCTTTGGTCGTTTCATGGTTAGCATTGTATTTAGAAAATTTACCACATCTTTTGTGATGATGGGTAAACCTTCCTCATATGCCTGTTGTTGAAGTTGCCCTAATTCTCCGTCCTCATATTTGGCAAATGCATCCAAATATTCCATCATTTCTTTGGTAATAAACCCCATTATTCCACATCGTCCCCATCGGCAGCATCCCTTGCGGCGATAAATGCCAAATACTGGTCACGGTCGCTGGTGAAAAAATGCCTGCCATCACCGTCATTAAGTGCTGCCATAAATAAATAGTCTGTATTAGCAGGGTTTAATGTGGATTGAATGGCATTAAGCCCCGGGTTGGAAATGGGCCCCACCGGTAAACCCTGGCGGTTAAAGGTATTGTAAGGGGAGGGATTGTTAAAATGGGAGGGGGCAAGCATATCATAACGGGTGTTGGTGGCAAAAACGACTGTGGAAACTTTTTCCAGCGGCATGCCGGCGGCAAGGCGGTTGTAGATGATGCTTGCCACAATAGGTCGCTCTTCCGCAACGGTGGTTTCCACTTCTATAATACTGGCGATTGTGATAAGTTCCGCCAGCGTTGGTTGCCAACCCAAAGCAAAGTGCATTTGGGCAAGGCTACCCCACATTTCTTGTGTAAAATTGTCTTCAAAAGCATCCAGCATGCGCACAATTAAATCCTGCGGGCTTGGGTTTGGGGGTAAATTATAGGTGGCGGGGAATAAAAAGCCCTGTAATCGGTTTTGTCCGCCGCTCTCTTCAAGCTCCGAAATAAAGAGGTTTAGAAAGGTGCCATGTTCCAGTTCATCTAAAAAATCACGGGCGGTAAAATAACCCATGGTTGCGGCAAGCTCGGCAATTTGCCAGTTTGTTAGCCCTTCGATAACTAAAATGCGCCCTTCTTCCACATGCAAATATTCCAAGCTGCCAAGGGCATACATGATGTAAGAATTTCCCATGGCTGTGTTTAAGTTAAAGGTGCCATGGCGGAAATGGTTAGCAGAGCCATTGAAAAATGATTCAAAGTAAAACATCCACCAGTTGTCAATCAACCCGTATTCTTCTAGAAGCTGGGCAATTTCCCGTCTGCCGGCTCCTTCGGGTATTTCAATAACAATTTCACTGGCTTCCACGGCCAAATAATCATCACTGCCCAGCAGGCTTGCACCTTGGTCAAAGGCCCATGTGGTTACAAAATAGGCCAACACAATTAATGCAATTGCCAGCCCAATATTAAACAACCCGCCAAATAGATAATTGCTGATATCCACGACCTTTTTTAACATTTGTTACACCTCAATCACAACAGGTAAAATCATGGGGTTGCGTTTGGTTTGCTTCCACATAAGCTGGCGCAACTCCTCTTTAATATTGTTTTTAATATTGCCCCAATCACCGTTTTTACGCCCTTCTTCCCATTTCAAAAAGGCATTTTCCACAACCTTACGTGCCTCGTCCATTAACTTCTCGCTTTCCCGCACATAAACGAAACCACGGGAAATAATATCCGGCTTGGTGGCCAGTTGCTTGGTTTTGCCATTATAGGTTACAACAGCGATAATCAAGCCATCTTGCGACAAAATACGGCGGTCCCGTAGCACAATATTGCCTACATCGCCAACGCCCAAACCATCCACAAAAATTGCGCCGCTTGGCACCGTTCCGTTAAGGCGTGCGCCGGCAGGGCTAATTTCCAGCACTTCGCCCAGCTCTAAGCAAAAACAATCCTCTTTTCGCATTCCCATTTCCATAGCAAGCCGCTTGTGCATTTTCAAATGGCGGTATTCCCCATGTACGGGCATGAAAAAACGGGGCTTTACCAAGGCGTGCATAATTTTTAATTCCTCCCGCTTGGCATGGCCTGATACATGCACGTCTGCAAGCCCGTCATACAGCACCTTGGCATCCTTTTTGAAGAGCATGTCAACTACCTTGCTAACCGCCTTTTCGTTACCGGGAATACTGGATGCAGAAATAACCACCACATCCCCCGGCTTTATGCTGACTTGTTTATGCTCCGACATGGCCATGCGGGAAAGGGCGGACATGGGCTCGCCTTGGCTGCCTGTGGTTATGATTGTAATTTGTTTGTCCTCAAAGTTGTTGATTTGGGAAGCGTCAATTAACACACGGTTGGGTATTTTCAAATATCCCAGCTCCTGTGCAACTTTTACTGTATTGCTCATAGAACGCCCAACAACCGCCACTTTGCGGTAATTTTTCACAGCAGAATCTATTACCTGCTGGATACGGTGGATGTTTGACGAGAAGGTGGCAACCATGATGCGGTTGTCGGGGTTTTGAGCAAAAATACGCTCGAAAAGAACACCCACATGCCTTTCGCTCATGGTAAATCCTTCTACCTCTACATTAGTGGAATCACATAAAAGCAAATCCACCCCTTCTTTTCCAAGTTCTGCAAAGCGTTGCAGGTCAATATGGCCGCCATCTACGGGGGTGTGGTCAATCTTAAAATCACCTGTGTGTACAACGGTGGTATTGGGTGCCTTAATGCAAAGCCCAACAGAATCGGCAATAGAGTGGGTAACGGCAATAAATTCCACGGTAAAATTGCCAATTTTTACCGTTTCGCCGGCGGCCACGCATTTGGTTTTCACTTTATCAAGCAGTTTGTGTTCCTTAAACTTAATGTCCAAAAGCCCCAAGGTAAGCCTTGTGGCGTAAATTGGCGCATTAATTTCCCGCAGCAAATAGGGCAGGCTTCCAATGTGGTCTTCGTGCCCGTGGGTTATGACAATTGCTTTAATCCGATGCTTGTTCTGCACTAAATAGGTAAAATCTGGTATTACAAGGTCAATGCCCAGCATGTCATCCTCGGGAAAGGCAATGCCCGCATCCACCACTAAAATATCTTGTCCATACTCAAAAACCGTGATATTTTTGCCGATTTCG
Organism: Defluviitaleaceae bacterium; assembly: GCA_009779935.1. Taxonomy (GTDB): domain Bacteria; phylum Bacillota; class Clostridia; order Lachnospirales; family WRAX01; genus WRAX01. The sequence goes on from WRAX01000007.1 coordinate 56,967, forward strand.
TGCAGCCCACCCAGCGCAAATACCTTTAGTTTATTTTTTTTCGTTGCCAAAAAATATTCACCTCTCATCTGTTAATTTTGAATGAAAATAACAGCGCATACTTTGCGCTTTTATATTAGTAGATACTCAAAGTTCGATGCAAAAAAATCTACTGAAAGTCAAAATCTGCCAACCTGTCCTTTAACATAGGCTCCAACTTGGCATACTCATCCTCGCTAATTTCTTCGTAAACAAAATTCTCTTCATCGGTACCAACTTGCTTAAATATTACTGCTTCAACCTCGTCATTTTCAATTTCTTCCGCATCAATCATTACCAAAAATGTTGTGCCGTCCTGTTCAAACTCGTCAATGATGATATATTCGATTTCGTTGCCTTCATCATCAGTCATCACAATGGTTTCTACTTCCATCTCTTCCAAATCCGTATCAATATTCAAATCCATGTCAGCCATAGCTTTTTTCTCCTCGTTTCTTTTATTTAATGCAGCCCTGTCTAAATACCCTTGAAGGATTATTTGTGCCGCCATTTTGTCAACATTTTTGCGCTTTGCATCACCGCTTGCGCCCATTAAATCAAAGGTTTGCAGGGCAGAGGCGGTACTTAGCCGCTCATCAAAAAAATCAATTGCAACATCGGGATATACTTTGCCCAGCTGCTTGGCAAAAGCCTGCACTTTGCGGCAATTTTCCCCTTCTGTGCCATCCATATTCTTGGGCAGTCCCAGTACGATTTTCTTTACTTGGTATTTATGCAAAAGTTTTCCAATTTCTTCAATTGTAGATTTATGGTCAACAGGGTTTTTGCGTGAAATGGTGGGCAAGCCGCCCGCCGTCCAACCCAGGGGGTCGGAAATGGCAACGCCAACCCGCTTATCTCCGTAATCCAGCCCTAAAATCCGCACTACCGCTTATTCTCCAAATAAAAATTTACAACTTCTTCCAGCAATTCATCCCGCTCCAACCGCCCAATTAGGCTTCTTGCGCCATTGTGTGCGGTTATATATGTGGGGTCGCCACTCATTATATACCCCACAATTTGCACCACAGGGTCATATCCCTTTTCAACCAAAGCATCCCGCACTTCCTCCAAGATGGCTTGGGCACGGGTTTTCTTCTCTCTTCCTACGAAGCTTATTTTTTGGGTTTGTGAAAAATCTCGGCTCTGCATAGATAATAACCTCCAATTGGAATGACCGATGGTTGCTTCTATTTTAACCCATTTTCAATATTTTTGCAACAATAATTTATTGGCATGTACCTACAAGCCCGTTTTTATCAGCAGAATTTAGGGTTACATTAACAATTTGATTGGCCAAGCCGCCTTCATTTGACGTAAAAGCCACGGGCATATAATTGGCAGTTTTACCCAAATACAAGCCATTTTTGGAAACTTCTTCCACCAGAACGGGCATTGTTTGTCCTACAAAATCTTGATAATGCGATACTGCCAAATGATTGCCCATTTCTAAAAGTTCAGCAACACGTTGTTTTTTTACGGTTTTAGGTATTTGGTCAGCCATGCCGGCCGCTGCCGTGCCTGATTTGGCAGAGTATGGAAACACATGTAAACCGCTCAGATTAAGGGTTTGAACAAATTCCATGCTTTGGCGATGCTCCTCTTCAGTTTCTGACGGAAAACCAGCGATAATATCGGTGGTAATACTGATTTTTGGGCGCACAGCACGGATTTGCTCCACCGCCCTGCCATATTCGCCGGCGGTGTATTTGCGGTTCATCAATTGCAAAATCTTGTCAGAGCCGGATTGAAGGGAAAGGTGCAAATGGTCACAAAATTTGGGGGTTTTCTCCACAAAATCACAAAACTTATCAGTGACAACATTAGGCTCCACAGAACTAAGTCTAACCCGCTCAATCCCTTTTAATTCAGCAATTTGCGTAAGTGCATCAACCAAATCCCACTCTTGTAAATCTTTTCCATAAGATGCTACATGGATACCCGCCACCACAATTTCTTTGTATCCCGCATAAGCAAAAGCGGCGGCTTGCCCAATTAAATCCTCAAAATTAAGCGAACGTGATGGGCCCCGCACATGGGGAATGATACAATAGGTACAAAAATTATCACAACCATCCTGAATTTTGAGAAATGCACGGGTGCGGCTGGTATCGCTGGTAATGTGGGTGTTTTCAAAGCTTTTTTGCCCACGAATATTGGGCAAAACATCCATAATAGGTTGCTGATTAAGATTTTCTATATGATGTACCAACTGGCCACGACCCGATGTGCCCATAACAATATCCACGCCCAAATCCCTGTAAACATCAGGGTTTGCTTGGCTGGAACAACCAACTGCCGCCACCACAGCTTGAGGATTGCGCCGTTTAGCCTGCCCAATCATCTGCCTGCTTTTTTTGTCCGCTAAATTGGTGACGGAGCAGGTGTTAATAACGTAAACATCAGCAATTTCGCTAAAATCCACCACGGCATAGCCGTATTTGGCAAATATTTCTAAAATGCCCTGGGTGTCATAAATATTTACTTTGCAACCAATTGTAGTTGCCGCCACGGTTTTGCCGATCACTATTCACCACCCCCCAATAAATCGGGGCGCTTGTGTTTTGTGGCCTCCAAAGCCCGCTCCCTGCGCCATTTCTCCACTTCCCCATGATGCCCCGATAATAGCACATCGGGCACGGTGCGCCCCAAAAATTCATATGGGCGGGTGTATTGGGGATACTCTAAAAGCCCGTCATTATTGGAAAAGCTTTCATGGGCAAGGGATTCGGGTTTAATAACCCCGGGTACAAGGCGGGCAACTGCATCAATCACCGCCATTGCGGCAATTTCGCCCCCTGTAAGCACAAAATCCCCAAGGGAAATTTCATCGGTTACAATTTCGTCGATAATCCGCTGGTCAACCCCTTCATAATGCCCGCAAAGCAACACCAAATCAGCTTCCTGCGCTAATTCTTGCGCAAGGGCTTGATTAAAAACCTGCCCGCCGGGTGTTAGGTAAACCACACGGCAATCCTGCAAATTTAAGCTTTTCCATGCACCATAAATGGGCGGTGCACTGATTATCATACCAGCACCGCCGCCATAGGGATAGCCATCGGTTTGACGGCGTGCATTATCTGCAAAATCCCTGATATTTACAGGGTTTAGGGTGATTTTGCCATCATCCGCCCCACGCTTTATCATGGAATGGTTAAGTCCTTGAAAAGCTTCAGGAAACAGGGTCAAAATATGGAAATTCATGGCATCAGCCCTTCCAGCAGACGTACTGTAACAAAGCCGCCGACCACATCCACATTAAGTACGCATTGCTTGATTGCGGGAATTAGCACATCTTTACCATTTTCGGGGCGCACAACATATACATCATTGGCACCCGTTTGCAATACATCGGCGATAATGCCTAAATTGCACCCATCCTCAGTATCAACGCTAAGCCCAATCAGGTCGGAAATATAGTACTGGTCATCTTCCAACGGAAGGGCATTTTTGCGGTCTATTATAATGCTGTGCCCACGTAAACCAGCGGCCGTGTCCATATCGTCCACGCCGCTAAGTTTTAATATTACCACATTTTTCTGGTGCCGCACCTTGTCAACAACCCAAACTTTTTGGTTGCCCTTTTGGTCAATCACATCAATTTTATCCAATAGGTCAAACCGCTTGGGGTCGTCAGTGGTGGGGAAAACCTTAATTTCGCCCTTAATACCAACGGTATTGACAATTTTGCCTATTTGAAAATATTCCACAGCCACCACCTAATTGTTGGGGACGATGTCCACAGAAACAAATTCCTTATTATGGATGGCGGCGGCACGGATGACGGAGCGGATGGCTTTGGCAATTTTCCCCTGCTTGCCGATAACCTTACCAATATCATCCGGGCTTACACGAAGCTCTAAAACAGTGCCTCGTTGGCCCTCCTTTTCCACAACCGATACCCCTTCGGGGTCATCCACAAGGCGTTTAGCGATAATTTCCAGCAAGTCTTTCATAAGCAAACACCCCTAAATTACGCCGTTGTTTTTGAAAAGACGGCGAACGGTTTCGGTTGGCTGCGCCCCGTTTCCAAGCCATTTTTTGGCCTCGTCGCCATCAACACGAAATACGATGGGGTCTTTGGTTGGGTCATAAATACCCAAATCTGCGATGGTTTTACCATCCCTTGCGGTGCGGGCATCGGCTACAACAATGCGATAAAATGGGGTTTTTTTAGCACCCATTCTTTTTAAGCGAATTTTTACCATTTTTCATTTCCTCCAAAGATGTAAAATTTATCTATTTCATAAACGGAAAGCCGCCCATGGGCATTTTGCCCCGCTTTTTTCCAGATTTACCAGCGTCACTCATCATTTTCATCATTTTTTTCATTTCTTCAAACTGCTTTAACATGCGGTTAACTTCCTGCACACTGCGCCCGCTTCCACCTGCAATTCTGCGGCGGCGTGAGCCGTTGATAATGGCGGGGTTTGCCCGTTCCTTGGCGGTCATGGAATACACAATGGCCTCCACATGCTTTAAGGCATCCTCGTTAATATCCGCTTCGTTAATTTTCATATTACCCATGCCGGGTAACATACCCAAAATGTTTTTTAGCGGCCCCATCTTCTTAACTTGTTGCATTTGCGCCAAAAAGTCATTCAAATCAAACTCGTTTTTACGAAACTTTTTTTCAAGGGCGGCGGCTTCTTCCATATCAAAGTTTTGCTGTGCTTTGTCAATCAAAGTCAACACATCACCCATGCCAAGGATGCGCCCGGCCATGCGGTCGGGGTAAAAAGGTTCCAAATCTTCCACCTTTTCACCAAGGCCGACGAATTTGATGGGCTTGCCCGTAACCTTGCGCACGGAAAGTGCCGCACCGCCACGGGTGTCCCCGTCCAGCTTGGTGATAACCACCCCATCAATGCCAATTTTTTCGCTAAATGACTGGGCTACGTTTACCGCATCCTGCCCCGTCATGGCATCCACCACCAGCAATATTTCCTGGGGAATAATGGCGGATTTTATTGATACCAGCTCATCCATCAACTCTTCGTCTATATGTAGACGGCCTGCCGTGTCCACAATTACCACATCATGCCCCATATGCTTGGCGTGCTCAAGGGCTTCTTTTGCTGTGTTTACAGGATTTTGTGCGCCTTTTTCAAACACAGGTATGTTTAGGTTGTTGCCCAAGGTTTGCAACTGCTTAATGGCGGCCGGGCGATAAATATCACAAGCCACCAGCAGCGGTTTTTTGCCTTGGTTGCGCAGTTGCGCCGCAATTTTTGCTGTAGTTGTGGTTTTACCCGAGCCCTGCAAACCAACCATCATATAAACACTGGGCGGGCTGTTGGAAAATGTTAGTTTGCTTTGGGTGCTGCCCATCAGCTCCGTCATTTCCTCGTTTACGATTTTGATGACGGCCTGAGCGGGATTAAGACCCTTCAAAACCTCATCACCCACAGCTTTTTCTGTAACATCCGCTACAAATTCTTTGACGATTTTGAAGTTAACATCCGCTTCCAGAAGCGCAAGGCGAACCTCCCGCATGGCTTCTTTTACGTCTTTTTCCGTCAACTTTCCCTTGGAGCGCAAGCCTTTGAAGGCATTGCTTAACTTTTCGGTTAAATTTTCAAAGGCCATGTTTTCCCTCCTAAATCAGGCTGTCAAGTTTTGATAAAATGTGATTACTTTCGGCAATATCGCCTGCTTCCAATGCACTTTTAAGTTGGGCAATAATTGTTTTTGCGGATTTGTGGTGGGCTATCATACCAAGTGCTTCCTCAAAAGCTTCCAAATTTTTTTGGGTTTGTTTTAAGGAAAAGTTTACGGCTTGGCGGGTAATTCCAAATCTATCGCCAATTTCGGAAAATGACATATCTTCACAAAAGTGTAGGTGGTATATATCCCGTTGCCGCTGGGTTAGCAGGCCGCCGTAAAAATCCAGCAAAAGGGCGTTGTTAAGCAAATTTTCCACACCATCGCCCCCCTGCAAAGCAAAACACCTTTACACACTATACACCTTTTTTAACCTTTTGTCAAGTGTTTTTTGAAAAAAGGGCGCATATTAGGTGCGCCCAACAATATTAACTATCTTCGGCTATTGGCCATAAGTATAAACCTTAAAAGCTGGGCGATTGCCACAGCAGCAGCGGCAACGTAGGTCATGGCGGCTGCATTTAGCACTTTTCTGGTCATGGCAACTTCATTGTCCCCGTCAATATACCGCCCTGCCTCCAACAATTCCATTGCACGCCGGCTTGCATTAAATTCCACCGGCAGGGTGATAAGGTGAAAAACCACAGTAACGGCGAAAAAGATGATGCCAATGTCAATAATAAGCATGGACCATTGCGGGGCAACAAAGCCCAGCATGCCAAGGATAAAGCCGATAAAGATTAGCGGCACGGCAGCCCCGCTGGAAATTTTAACCACAGGGAAAAAGCCCGTGCGCACCGCAAGGGGCGAATACCTCTCGCTGTGCTGTATTGCGTGGCCAACCTCATGCACCGCAACTGCGGCGGCGGATATGGAATGGCCGTCATAAACATGGGGCGAAAGGCGGATGGTGCGGCATTTGGGGTCATAGTGATCACCCCAAGGTTTGTGATCCGGCAGCCGTTCCACTTTCACATCCCGCAGGCCGTGGTCTGCTAAAACTTGGCTGGCTATTACAGCACCGCTAAGCCCCCGTTTTGTGTTAACCTGTGCATATTTGTTCAAATTGGTGCTTACACGGTTTTGTGCCCACATTGCCAAAACTATGGCCGGCAGCAGGATGAAGATTGTCCAGTCAAAAAACATTAATGGCATAAAATCCCTCCTCAACAATGTAGCTAAACACTGAAATGCTTTAATTCAGTGTTTAGCGCAATGGTTTTTCGCCCAAAGGGCGAAAAAGTTTTCCTATCGGCCTCGCCCCCGAAAATAGTCGGCGGCAGGCATTTTTTTGCCTCCGGGTGGGGTAAGCTCCAAAAACTCCACTTGCCCGTCCACCACATGGGCTTTCCAAACTTTAACTTTTTGCCCGTCAATTTCGGTATAAGTGCCGGGAAACGGGTTGTAAGCACGAATGTGATTTACCACATCCTGTGGCTTTCGGCTTAAATCCAGCCTTTCCATATCCTTGGTTATCATGCCCGCATGGGTGGCAAGTGAATCATCCTGTTTTTGGGGCTTGCTGCGCTCTTCGGCAATTTCATCCAATGCAGCCAGCAGGGCTTCGGGGGCTATTTCGCACAGTTTATCATGCAAGCTGCCTCCGGTATCTTCATTTGTGATACTAACAGTGCGCTTTAACAACATATCCCCTGTATCCATGCCCGCATCCATTTGCATGATGGTGATACCTGTTTCGGTTTCGCCATCAAAAATAGCTTGTTGGATTGGTGCCGCCCCCCGATATTTGGGCAAAAGGGAAGCGTGTACATTAATACACCCAAATTTTGGTATATCCAATACCCGCTGGCTTAAAATTTGCCCAAAGGCTGCCACTACAAAAATGTCTGCATCAAAGCCCGCTAAAACATGGGGAAAATCACTTCTATTAACCCTTTCGGGTTGATATACAGGCAAACCACACTCCTCCGCAAAAACCTTGACGGGAGAGGGAGTCAGCTTTTTACCCCGCCCCGCAGGCCTGTCGGGTTGGGTGATAACCGCTAAAACCTCATGCTTATCGGATTTTGTTAAAGCATCCAGGCATACCTTGGCAAACACAGGTGTTCCCATAAATACAATTTTCATGGGTTAATCCTCATCATCTTCGGTGCTAAAAAATTCTGTTGCCTTGTCGGTGTACAATATACCGTCCAAATGGTCAATTTCGTGGTTTACCACTATGGACAAATCCCCCTCGCACCTTAACTCCTGTGGTTCGCCGTTGCGGTCCAAGCCTTTAACAATGGTCAAATAAGGCCTTTCTACCGTGCCCGACAAGTCAGGGATGGACAAGCAAGCCTCCTGATGCACTTGGGAGCCTTCGCTGTGCAAAATTTCGGGGTTTATTATTACAATGGGTCGGTTGCGCTCCTCGCTTACATCCATTACCACCACGCGGCGCAAAACCCCAACTTGCACCGCCGCCATGCCAATCCCTTCCGAACGGTACATGGCTTCCAGCATGTCTTCCACCAAGTCCTGAATTTTTTTGTCCACCACTTCCACGGATCGGCTTTTCTTCCGCAATATTTCATCCGGCACAAGGCGAATTTTTCTAATTGCCACAACATTTCCTCCCAATTATAATAATGTCTATTGTATATACGCAGGGTTTGGCGTAAGGTTTGCCCGTACACCGTCCATATTATGGGTCTTTTCCAGCTTTTCCAAACAATAATGGACAAACTGCTTCAAAATCTCTTCATCCCCACATTTTACCAGCAATTTCCAGCGGTAATTGGAATTCATTTTGCTGATAACGCAAGGTGCCGGCCCTAAAATCTCACACAAACCCTTGCGGTTGGCGGCTTTCATAATCCTTGCCAGCCCATGCAGCAGCTCCACCAACCGCTGCTCCTTTTCCCCCACAAACATTATTTGGAAAAGGTGGGAAAAGGGCGGATAATTCATTTGCCGGCGCATGGCTATTTCGTGATGGTAAAATGCAGTAAAGTCGTCTGCCATGGCATATTTTATGCTGTAATGGTCGGGATTATAAGTTTGTATAATTACCCGCCCCGCCTCCGCCCCACGCCCGGCACGGCCTGCTACTTGCGTCATAAGCTGATAAGCCGTTTCCGCCGAGCGAAAGTTGGCGTCGTTTAATGCCATATCCGCTGCCACAATGCCAACCAGCGCAACCTGCGGAAAATTAAGACCCTTAGCAATCATTTGGGTGCCTACCAAAATTTGGGCACCCCCATCTGCAAATTGGTTTATAATGGTTTGGTGGCTGTTTTTGCGGCTGGTTGTGTCCATATCCATGCGCAAAACACGGGCTGTGGGAAATTCTTCCGCTAAATATTCCTCAATCCTTTGGGTGCCAACCCCAAAATATTTTATGTACACAGAGCCGCAAATGGGACAGTTTTTTGGATTTTGCACCGTTGCGGCACAATAATGGCATGCCAGCTTGCCGCTGTATATATGATAGGTATAATTGACACTGCAATTGCTGCAACTCATCACATGTCCACAGCTGCGGCATGCCACAAAAGTGGAATGCCCACGGCGGTTGATGAACAAAATAGCTTGCTTGCCCGCCGCCAGTGTTTGCTTTAAGGATGTGTATAAAGCGGCGGAAAATATGGATTTGTTGCCCAAGGCAAGCTCGGTGCGCATATCGGCAACTTCTGCGATTATGGGCAGTTTGTTGACACGGTTGTGCATTGTTACAAGCTCAAAATCCCCATTTACCGCACGGTGGTAGGTGGAAATATTTGGCGTGGCGGACCCGCATATTAACAAAGCCCCCGTAAGCCGTGCCAATTCCTCAGCCACCGCCAAAGTGTCGTATTTAGGGGATTGGTCGGATTTATATGTGCTTTCATGCTCCTCGTCCAAAATTATAACACCAAGGTTGGCAAAGGGTGTAAATAAAGCGGAACGTGGGCCGATGATTACCGAAATTTGCCCATCCCTTGCTTTTTTCCACTGGTCAAACCGCTCACCAAGGGATAGGCGGCTGTGGGTTGCCGTCACCGCATCCCCGAATCTGGCTGCAAAAGCTGTGATTGTCTGTGGCGTTAGCGAAATTTCGGGCACAAGCACGATAGCCTGTTTGCCCGCCTCCAAAACCCGCTGAATCGTGCGGATATACAGCTCGGTTTTGCCGCTGCCTGTCACGCCCTGTATTAACACGGGTTTTGCGGTATTGCCAAGGCATTTCATGGCGGCGGCTTGCTCTTCGGTCAGCTCAAATTCCTTTTGGGCGATCGGGGCGGATACCACATTGCGACGCACCTCTACCCTCTCAATACGCACTAAACCCTTTGTTTCCAGTGTTTTTACGGGGGATGGGGATATGTGCAGAAAGTGCTGGATATCTGACATGGCCATGGAATGATTTTCCATAAGCAGACTAAGCACTTTTGCCTGTGCACCGCCTTTTTCCATAACTTTGTCCCGCAAATCGTCAAAATTTGGGGCATCATCCACCAAAAACACCGTGTTAATGCGCAAGGTAAAATCCTTAACCTCATAAATATGCCGCATTGTTAACATTTCTTTATCAACAAGGGCTTTTAGTGCGGTTTGTCCACTTTGTCCAAAATTTTCTAACAACTCCCGTTGGCTAACGCCACCATGTTCTGTTAAATATTCCCAAATCTGCTTCTGCTTACCCCGCAAGGGTGGGTGTTGCCCATCCCGGCTTGCTGTAATTTCCGCAACATAGTCATTTCGCAATCCAATGCCCGCAGGCATTATCATCCGCAAGCAAACTGCCAGCGGGGTGGAGTATTTTTCGCTCATCCACATGGCAAGCCGCAAAAACACAGGGCTAAATATGGGAAAATCGTCTAAAATATCAGTGATTGGCTTGATGCGTGCAGGGTCAAAATCGCTATGGTCGGATAATTCTACCACAAAACCCTCTGCATTGCGGCTTTTGCCGAAAGGCACAACAACACGGCAACCGATGGCAATTTTGCCTGCAATTTCGGGGGTTATGGCATAATCAAAGGTTTTGTTTCCTGTTTTACCTGCCGCCACTGCAACTTTGGCAAAGCTTGCATTAGTCATCGCCCTTGTTAATATCGTCTAAAATATAGTCATCCTCGTTATCTTCGGCAAGTGCGTCATTCTCTGCATCATCACCATCAAATCCTTTTAGCTCAAAACCTTCCAGCTCCTCATCCGACAGCACAAAACCATCATCAATAAGTGTTGGAAAATTTTGGATAACTATGGGGTTTATGGCATCCCAAGCCTCTGCCCCTTCTTTTGGCACAATTTTAACATGCCCCAAAGCCAGCTCGTTTACTGCAACGGTAACGGCCTTATCAGTGCTTATTCCCTTGGTTTGCGTTTCTGCACCTGCCACAATTTGGCGGGCACGTTTGGCCGCCGCCGTTACAATAGAATAGCGGCTGGTGATTTTGGAATCCACATCCGCATCCTTATTTAATACGGTTATTAGGGTGCTATACGATGGTGTAAGCATATTTTCCTCCTAAAATTATATGTCAACATCTGGATTATTCCCATAAAAGCTATCAATCTTGCATTGGTTACGGTGGGGCTTCATTTTTTCGGCTTTTACCACCATATGAATGTCCCGCATCGCCTGCTCTATATCGTCATTTACCACTAAGTAGTCATATTTGGAAAGCTCTGTCATCTCTTCTCTTGCTCTGCGGGTGCGCCGTTCAATCTCATCCTCGCACTCGGTACCCCGCTCCATCAGGCGTTTTCGCAAATCTTCAAAGGTGGGCGGCATTAGAAAAACCAATATGGCATCGGGATATTTGTCCTTAACCTGCAAAGCCCCCACAACCTCTATTTCCAACACCACCGTTTGCCCTTGGCTAATTTTTTGGTCCACATATGAAATTGGTGTGCCATAGTAATTTCCGCTAAATGTGGCATGTTCCAAAAACCCGTCATTATCACGAATACTAACAAACTCGTCTTTGTCACAAAAGATATAATCAACCCCGTCAATCTCGCCGGGGCGGGGCGCACGGGTGGTCATGGACACCGAAAGGGCGAAATTATCACAAGGAATTAACTTTTTTGTAACCGTACCTTTGCCGCTGCCCGATGGGCCCGAAATGATGAGCAGCTGGCCTTTTTCCGCTCCCAAGGGCATTTTGGCACCTCCTACAATCTTTGGGAAAGTGTATCCGGCATTAAAGCCGATAAAACTATGTACTGGCTGTTGGTAAAAATTACCGAACGGGTGCGCCGCCCGGCTGTTGCATCAACAATAATGCCTTTTTCACGACCTTCTTGCACCATGCGTTTTATTGGTGCCCCATCCGGGCTTACAATTGCCACAATTTTATCGGACATTAACATGTTGTTAAAGCCAATGTTTATGGGGGTGCACAGGGGCTTATTCGACATTTTGCACCTGCTCCCTAATCTTTTCTACTTCGCTTTTTAATTCAATCACAATTTTGGATAAATCTGCAAAATTTGCCTTGCTGCCCATGGTATTGGCCTCTCTCGCCATTTCTTGGGTTACAAAGTCCAATTTGCGGCCAATTGCCCCATCTTCTTCTAAAACATCCATAAACTGTGCCATATGTGATTTCATGCGGATTATTTCTTCACTGATGTCGGTTTTGTCTGCAAAATGGGCAATTTCGTTCAAAAAGCGGGTTTCATCAACATCAACACCCGATAAAGCCTCTTCCATGCGCTTTTTTAGGCGGTTTCGCTGGTGCTCCACCACTTTTGGAGTATCCTTTTCCACCATCACCAAAATTTTATGCAGGTTGGTGATGCGTGCAATAAAATCAGCTTTTAAGGCGGCCCCTTCGGTTTCACGCATGGTTAAAAAGTTGCTTAAAGCCTCATTTGTGGCGGCATTTAGCCCATCCCACATTCCATCAACTTTATCCTTGTCCATTTCCCTGTCAATCTCCACCACATCAGGGAAGCGTGTAACCAAGTTCAAAACCGTATTATCATTGGCATCCAAGGCAAGTTGGGTTTTGATATCCATCAAAATACGGTGGTAAGCCGTGGCCACTTTGGGGTTGTAACGCAAATTTTCCGCCCCCGAGTTTAGGGCTTGAAAATTTACATAAATATCCACCCGCCCACGGGAAACTTGATGGGACAATGCCTTGCGCAACCTATCCTCAAACCCGTTAAACAGCCGTGGCAGGCGAAAATTAAGCTCGCAATACTTATTGTTAACCGCCCGCATCTCCACAGAAATTTTGGCGGTTTCGTCCTCAAAAACGCCCTTGCCATAGCCTGTCATGCTTCTTATCATGGTGTCCTCCGCAATTTATGACTACAATCTAAATATTATAACATACATGCAAACACCTTGCAACCCCCCTTGACAAACTACTGTAAATATGTTAAACTTGCGCCATGAAAAATACCGAGCGACAGGTGGCACTTGCCGCCATAAGAGAAATTTTAGAAGATGGTGCATACAGCAATGTGGCACTGCGCCGCATTTTAGCTGCCGAAAACCACTTAAACCCCGTGCAAAAGGCTTTTGTGACGGAGCTGGCACTGGGTGTGGTGCGTAATTTGTTGTTGATTGACCATATCATATCCGCCTTTTCCAAAACACCTGTAAACCGCATAAAACCTACTATTTTGAATATTTTACGCATATCTGTTTACCAAATTAAGTTTATGGATAAAGTGCCCGCTCATTCCGCTTGTGATGAGGCGGTTAAGATGGTGAAAAAGCACGGTTTTGCAGGGTTATCAGGTTTTGTAAACGGCGTTTTGCGAAATATTGCCCGTAGCGAGGTGTTGCCACCACCACCCTGCGAAAATGCTGATTTAACGGCGCACTTGTCCATACGTCATTCCACCCAGCCGTGGATTGTGCGGCATTTTTTGGATGATTTGGGTGTAAAAACCACAAAAACTTTATTGGAAAACACTGCACAGCCCCCAAAAACAACAATTTGTGTTAATACCAACAAAACCACAACAGCGCAGTTAATTCAGATTTTGGAAGCAGAAGGGGTGACGGTTGAATCTGCTTTGTTACCTAATATGTTAGCCATCGGTAAAACTGCTGATATTGCCGCTTTACCCTCATTCACCCAAGGACTTTACCATATTATGGACGTGTCCGCTGCCCTGGCAGTACATTGCGCCAACCCGCCCGAAAACGCCCGGATAATGGACATTTGTGCTGCACCCGGCGGCAAAAGCTTCCTGTCATCATATCTGGCAGGGGAAGGGGCAAAAATTACCGCTTGCGATATTCATCCCCACAAAATACGGCTTTTGCGGGCAGGTGCGGCCCGCCTTGGTATCTCAAATTTCCAAACCCAGCAGGCGGATGCCCAAATTTACCGCCCGGAACTGGAACAAACGGCGGATTTGCTAATAATGGACATGCCCTGTTCGGGCCTTGGCACATTACGCCGAAAGCCTGATATCAAGCTAAATAAACAACCTGACAGCATACAAGCCCTTGCAAAAATTTCCCGGGAAATTTTTGTCGCTTCTTGGCAATATGCCCGTGTGGGGGGCAAGATTTTGTTTAGCACCTGCACCCTTACAAATGCCGAAAATGCTGACAATTTTAAGTGGATGCTGGATAACTTTCCGTTGCGGGCAGTGGATATAAGCCATAAAATCCCGGCGGGATTGAACAAAACCACTGCGCAACAGGGCTATTTACAACTTTTGCCCCAAGATTTGGATGGGGATGGATTTTTTGTTGCTGTTTTAGAAAGGCTGGAATAAAATGACAAAAATTGATATACGCAGTGCCGATTTAGCCCAAATTACCGCCCTTGTGGAGCAGCTGGGCGAAAAAAAATTCCGAGCTGCCCAAATTTTTGAATGGATACATAAAAACGGCGCAGAAAATTTTGAGGAAATGACCAATCTTTCCGCAGAACTACGGGAAAAACTTGCACATAATGCCCGATTTTCCGCTGTGGAAATTATCCAAACCCAAATTTCCAAAGATTCGACAAAAAAATTCTTGTTTAAGCTGGAAAGTTGTGGTATAATGGATACTGAGGGTGATTCTGCTATTGTGGAAGCCGTGTTGATGTCCTATAAACACGGGCTTTCCCTTTGTATTTCCACCCAAGTGGGTTGCCGCATGGGATGTGATTTTTGTGCATCGGGCATCCACGGGCTTTCCCGTAATTTAACTGCCGGGGAAATTGTAGCGCAAGTCTATAAAATCAGCCGTTTGGAGGGTGAACGCATCTCCAATTTAGTGCTGATGGGCGTTGGAGAGCCGCTGGATAATTACGACAATGTAATATCCGCTATACGCCTGCTTAACCATGAAAAAGGTGTAAATTTGGGGCAAAGGCACATAACCCTTTCCACCAGCGGCCTTGTGCCGCAGATGTATGCTTTGATGAAGGAAAACCTGCAAATTAACCTTGCTGTGTCCCTTCACGCACCCAATAACCAAATACGCCGCAAACTTATGCCCGTAGCACGCAGTTATAATATTGACCAGCTTTTGGATGCCTGCAAGGCATATACTAAAAATGGCCGCCGCATTACATTTGAATATATAATGATAGATGGCGTAAATGATAGCATTGGCAATGCCTTGGAACTAACAAAGCGGCTAAAAGGTATAAATTGCCTGATAAACCTGATTTTGGCAAATAAAGTTCCAGAAAAAGGATATGATAAAAGTAAAGACAGGGCATTGGCAGCATTTAAGGAAACACTGGAAAAAGCCAACTTTCACGTAAGTGTTAGACGGGAGCTGGGGCAGGATATTGATGCTGCTTGCGGCCAATTACGAAATACAGCAATTTTAGATTAGGGGCAAGCCCTGCATAAGGAGTAAAGTGTGGGTGACAAAAAACTTGTGGCCGCTGGGCAAACCCATGTAGGCCAAACACGGGACGAAAATCAAGACAGCCTTTTGGTAAGCACGGCAGGCATTGCTGCATTGCCCAATCTGTTTATTGTGGCTGATGGCCTTGGTGGTCACAATGCAGGCTCTATCGCCAGCAATGGTGCCATGGAGGCTTTTTGTGATTTTCTTAATAATACTGACGCAGATATCTCCCACGAATATATGCTTGCACTTGCCATTAATTACGCTAATTCGCAAGTTTTTAAGGATGCGGCGGCAAACAGGGCGCACAAAGGCATGGGAACAACCTTTACATCCGCTGTTATTTCCGGCAACCTGCTTTATTATGCCCATGTGGGTGACAGCCGTATTTACACCATAAAAAACGGGCAAATGACCCAAATTACCACCGACCACGCATCATGCACCGTGGAAATGGTGGCAGATGGCATTATTAGTGAGTGTGAAGCCCAAAACTACCCCGAAAAGGTGTTAACCCGTGCAGTTGGCACGGATGCCGCCGTGGAAGCGGATAAGGGCGTTGCGGACTTAGATGATGCAACACATATTTTGCTATGCACAGATGGTTTGACCAATATGTTGTTTGAAAACCAAATTTTAGAAATTATTGAAAGCAATGCTAATGTGGAAAATGCGACGAAACAACTGATAGATGCGGCAAACAAAGCCGGCGGCAAGGACAATATAACCGCAATTGTGATAGGGTGGGATAGATTATGATTTTGCAGATAGGTCGGGTGATTTCCGACAGGTATCAGATATTGGAACAAATAGGCTCGGGTGGCATGTCCGTGGTTTATCGTGCGCTGGATATGAATTTGCAGCGGGACGTGACCTTTAAGGTGCTGCGAGAGGAATATATTAACGATGCCGCTTTTGTGGCGCGTTTTGGTATTGAGGCAAGGGCTGTTGCCAGCCTTAACCACCCAAATATTGTAAAAGCTTATGACAGTGGGGAAGAGGGTGATATCCTCTACATCGTAATGGAATATGTGCCCGGCAAAACCTTAAAAGAGCTGATAAATGCCCGTGCACCCTTCCAAAATGAGGTGATGTTGGGGGTTGTAAGCCAAATTACTGCCGCTTTGGAGCATGCCCACGAAAACGGTATTGTCCATAAGGATATAAAGCCCCAAAACATCTTAGTTTCTCCCAATGGAGATGTTAAGGTGACGGATTTTGGCATTGCCGATTCTAAAAACGCAATTAAAATTGTTGATGCGGATTCCACCATGGGCTCTGTACATTATATCAGCCCGGAAATTGCCTGTAACGACCCGGCAGATGCCCGTAGCGACCTGTATTCCCTAGGTATTACCATGTATGAGATGATGGCCAATGGGCTACCTTTTGACAGCCATAATCCCGACGAAATACCTAAAATGCACGTGGAAATGCCCCTGCCAAATATTAGCAAAAAAAATCCCAACGTTTTGCCCTTGGTGCGGGAAATTATTTCAAAATTAACTAACAAATATCCCCACCAACGCTACCAATCCGCCAGTGCTTTGCAAAATGACATACAACGGGCTGTTTTGGAATGCGGAAAATACCGTGAATACGAAAAAGACGGCAAACCGGCAAGTTACCTGCCCCCAGTGGGTGAAATGCCGCCAAGCCGCCACCAAAAACGTAGACCGGATGGTGGCACGAAAAGTCCTGCAGATAAAAAACGGGAGCGGATGATTTTAGGCGGTGGAATTGTTGCCGCCGCTGTGGTTATCACCCTTATTGTTTTTGGTGTTATTTGGCTTATTGGCCTTTTTGGCGGGGATGACAACGGCTATGTTACCGTGCCGACCCTAAACGCCCGCCACATTGACGATGCCCGTGCCGAAATGGAGGCACTTGGACTAGTTTTGGAAGTTGCTGAGGAAGAATATCACGCATACCTTGAAGAGGGTTATATAATCCGCACAAATGTGCTGCAAGAAGGGCAGTTGCCCACCGGTACTGCCGTGCAGGTTGCCGTCAGCTTAGGGCAAGAGGGTAGCCAAATGTTTACCGTGCCCGATATTACGGGCTTGCATATATCAGAAGCGGCAGTTATTGTGGCAGATATGCCTATCTACATCGCCCAGGACCAGCCTATTTTCAGCGATACCGTGCAGGAAAACCATATTATCAGCCAAAACCCGTTACCGGGCACCTTAATCGCCTATGGAGAAAATATTTACATTGTATACAGTTTGGGTGCTACCGCACAAATGTCCACAGTGCCAAATGTGGTGGAAATGCTGGAAAACCACGCCCGCATTGCAATTACTGGTGCAGGGCTTAATGTGGGCACCGTGATGGTGGAAGAAAGTGAAACTGTGCTGCGTGGTGCGGTTATCCGACAATCCATACCGCCCCACCAACAGCGGCCATCGGGCACGGCTGTGGATTTGGTAATAAGCGATGGCGTTTTACCTGACACCCCACCGGCTGATGAACCCCAAGCACAGCAACCCCCGCAAGATACCCCACCACAGCAACCCCCGGCTGACGAAACACCACAACCCCCAGTTGACGAGCCTGATGATGACCCGGAACCACCAACAGGCAACCAACCAACTTTGCGTAGCCACACCCTGCAAATGAACCCCTTCCTGTCCGATGATGAAGTGTATAATTTAACCTTGGCACGCCGATTGCCCAATGGCACATTAAGCATATTGCAAACCCGCCAGATGACCAGTGCAGACTTGCCCTGGAATGTGACGGTGGAAGGTTATGGCACAATGGAATTTGTTTTGTTGATAAATAACTTAGAAACCTTCTCCCAAGAGGTTAATTTTGGGAACTAATATGCTGACAGGGCGCATTATCAAAGGGGTGGGCGGCAATTATACCGTTACCGCCCCTGATGGGCGTGATTTTGTGTGCCAGGCTCGTGGATTGTTCCGCAAACACGAAATTACACCGCTTGTAGGTGATTTAGTAGAAATTTCCAATGTGGATGAAACCCAGCTAACAGGCTATCTTCACCAAATCCTGCCAAGAACAAATGAACTTGTCCGCCCAAGGGTTGCTAATGTGGATCAGGCAGTGGTGGTTTGTGCCGTGCGCCCCGTGGTTAACCTGCCCATGCTGGATGCTTTTCTGATAAACTGCCAAATGCAAGGGGTTAAATCTATTTTATGTATTAATAAAATAGATTTGTGCGATGCGGAAAGCTATGCAGAAGTGGCGCAAATATACACCATGGCGGGATACCAAACCCTTGCGGTTTCTGCCGAAACAGGGGCGGGGATGGATGAGTTAAATGCCGTATTAGCGGGCAAAACAACCATTTTTGCAGGGCCGTCCGGGGTTGGCAAGTCCAGCATATTAAACCATTTGCATCCCGATTTGGGGCTAACAACAGGCGGGCTAAGCGAAAAAATTGGCAGGGGCAAGCACACCACGCGCCATACCCAGCTTATTAAGTTGGGGCAGGGCACTTATGTGGTGGACAGCCCCGGCTTCACCAACATCAGCATTGACAAAATCCCCAAAGCCGACCTGCAACACTATTATCCCGAATTTGCACCTTATCTTGGAAGTTGTTTTTTTGCCAAATGCGCCCATTTACAGGAGCCTGATTGTGCCGTTAAAGAGCAAGTAGGCAAAACCATACATCCCCGGCGATACGGGCAATACAAAAACTTTATGGAGGCAGTTAAATGACAAAGCACTTAGCCCCATCCATACTTTCTGCTGATTTTACACGGCTTGGAGAGGGTTTTTCCGATATTGCCCAAGGTGGCGCAACCTATGTACACCTTGATGTGATGGATGGGCATTTTGTACCCAACATCAGCTTCGGCATCCCTGTGGTGGAATCCCTACGTAAATTTGCCGACCAAAATGGCATAAACATGGTATTTGATGCCCATTTGATGATTGCAAACCCAAAAAACTATATTACCCCCTTTGCCAAGGTAGGGGCGGACATTATCACTTTCCACTACGAAGCCTGCCAAAATGCAGATGAAGCTGCCCAAATAATCCAAATGATAAGGGGGGAGGGGAAAAAGGCAGGCATTGCCATAAACCCCGATACCCCCGTGGAAGCCGTAAAAAACCTGCTGCCGGGTGTTGATATGGCACTAATAATGTCCGTTGTGCCAGGCTTTGGCGGGCAAGGTTTTATACAGCACACATTGGAAAAAGCCCGCCAAATACGCAGTTGGTTCCCTAATTTGGATATTCAAATGGATGGGGGCGTAAACCTTAGCAACATTCAAGAAGTGGCTGAAAATGGCGTAAATATCATCGTTGTAGGTTCTGCTATTTTTAACCACAAAGATGTGGCTGCAAAAACCCGTGAATTTGTTGATTTGATAATGTAAATAATTTCCACCCCTTGTCATATAATGCCAAGGGGTGGTTTTATGGGCAAAAAACCCATTAAATGCGGGCATAGGCGGCGGTTGCAAGGTCTTATCATGCTGGTTGCAGCCGGGGGTATGATATTTACTTGGTTTTTCCTTGGTGCCTCTTTTGTTGTGGCGGCGGTTTTGCTTGTTTTGGGCTTTTATTTCCTCTTTATGTAAATAGGCCAAAACCGCCCCAAAACTTTTTGTCAAATGCTAAAAATTCTTCTTGACAAATAAGGTGAAGTGTGGTATTATCAGCCTTGTAACAGGTGGAGATACCACCACAGTATTATTTTCAGTTCTTAGGAGGACTTTTAGTATGAAAAATGGCACCGTAAAATGGTTCAATGCCGAAAAAGGTTTTGGTTTCATCTCTGTTGAAGGCGAAGACGATGTTTTTGTCCACTTCTCTGCTATCATGACTGATGGCTACAAAACTTTGGAAGAAGGACAAGAAGTTGAGTTTGAAGTGGTTGACGGAGCTAAAGGCCCGCAGGCAGCCAATGTTTCCCGTATCTAAATTTAGATGCGTAATGCTTTTAAGTCCATTAGAGAACGACATATATAAGTGTTATTGATATAGTGGTTTATAAGCACACAAAAGCCCTGCATGGAACGCTATGCAGGGCTTTATTAATAAAAACATTATCACAAAGGAGCGGGTAAGTCTATGAAATCACCTTTATCAACAAAAATCGGCATTATTGGCGGTGGCCAGCTGGGTAAGATGATGATTTTGGAAGCAAAAAAAATGGGTATGACGGTAAATATTTTGGAAGCCGAAGAAAAATGCCCATCCCATAGCATTGCGGATAACCATATTGTTGGCAGCTTAAAAGATGCCAATGCAATTAAAAAGTTGGCAGAAATTTCCGATGTTATTACTTATGAGATTGAGCATATAAACGTAGACGCACTGTTTGAGGTGGAAAAGGCAGGCAAGCCTGTATACCCAACCCCGGCCAGCCTAAAAATTATACAAAATAAACTTTCCCAAAAAACACGTTTGCTGGAAGAAGGCGTGCCCGCCCCGGATTTACTGCCCGTAAACAGCCCCGCCGACCTGCTTGCCGCCGGCGAAAAATTCGGATACCCCATGATGGTTAAAGCTTGCCTTGGCGGTTATGACGGCAAGGGCAACTTCCTTATCAAAACCCCGGAACAGGCGGAGGAGGCCTTCAAAACCCTTGGCAGTACAGATTTGATGGTGGAAAGCTTTGTGGACTTTACCATGGAAATTTCTGTACTTGCTTGCCGTGGGCAAAATGGCGAAATTGCTGTATACCCCGTTGCCCAAAACGACCATGAAAATGAAGTTTTGAACGAAACCCGTGTGCCTGCAAATATTAGCGAAAAAACCAGCAAACAGGCCATGGATGTGGCAAGGCGTGTTATGGAGATTTTTGAGGGTGTAGGCATGTTTTGCGTAGAAATGTTCGTGCTGCAAGATGGCAGTGTATCCGTTAACGAAATTGCGCCAAGACCCCATAATAGCGGACACTATACCATAGAGGCCTGCTCGTCCAGCCAATTTGACAACCATATACGTGCTGTGGCAGGCTTGCCGCTGGGGGATACAACCTTGATAAAGCCCGCAGTGATGCGCAATTTGCTTGGCGACGCTGATGAGGATGGTGTTGCCGTGGTGACCGGTGTGGACGAGGTGCTGGCAATCCCCGGTGCAAGGCTGCATATTTACGGCAAAAAAGAAGTTAAGCCAAAGCGGAAAATGGGACATATCACTGTTATTGCCGATACATTGGAAGATGCGGTGGAAAAGGGCAACAAAGCCTATGCGGCTTTGAAGATCTTAGGGAGGTAAATGATATGAAGTTACCAAAAGTTGGAATTATTATGGGCAGTGATTCGGATTTGCCTGTAATGGCTGCCGCCGCTGAAATTTTAGGCGAATTCGGTATAGAATATGAGCTTACAGTGGTATCTGCCCACCGCACCCCTGACCGTATGTACGAATATGCCAAAACGGCGGCAAAGCGTGGTGTGGGGGTGATTATTGCAGGTGCGGGCGGTTCTGCCCATTTGCCGGGTATGGTTGCGGCACTTACGCCCCTGCCCGTTATTGGCGTACCTGTAAAATCCGCCAATTTAAGCGGTTGGGACAGTCTTTTATCCATTGTGCAAATGCCACCGGGCATTCCCGTTGCCACTGTTGCTGTTAATGGGGCGATAAATGCAGGCCTGCTTGCCGCAAAAATTTTGGGTGCTACAAATCCCGATTTGCTGGGCAGTGTATCGGCTTACAGCTATAATTTGGAAAAAACCGTCCTTGCCAAAGCGGAAAATTTGGAAAAAATTGGATTTGATAAATATTTGGAGGGTATGTAACCCGTGAAAACATTGATTTTATACGCCACAAAGCATGGTGCAACTAAGGAAATTGCAGAGCGTTTGGCGAACCAAATGAAAGATGCCGCCATCTGCGATATGAAAGGACAAATCCCGCCAATTGGGGATTTTGACTGCATTGTAATAGGCTCGTCTGTTTATGCCTCCAAAATCCGTAAAGAGGCTGCAAAGTTTTTGGCGGAAAATATTGATGTTTTGTATACCAAGCGTGTTGGCATTTTCCTTTCCGGCCTACTTGAAAGCCAGGAATATTGGCAGGAAAACTTCCCGCCCCGCTTGTTGGCAGATGCCAAGGCGGCGGCGTTTATGGGCGGCATTTTTAACCCTAAAAAAACAAATTTTGTAGAACGCATTGCCGTGAAGGCGGTTGCCAAAATAACCACCCATACCAGCACCATTGGCGACAAGAAAATTGCCGAATTTGCCAATAAGCTGAGGGATGCCTAATGAGAAAGCTGCTGATGCCTTTTTTGTTGCTGGCTGCGGTGTTTGCGTTGGCGGCTTGCAGCAGTGACAGCTACGAGCCCGTTTTTGTGCAGGATGGCACTTATACGGCGGATTTAGATGACAATTACCAAAACACCACCGAGTACGAATATATTACCGAACCCGTCCCCGAGCCGGAACCTGCCCCTGACCCAATCAACATCCGCATACAATTTGCCGGGGACATATTGCTACATGGCGGCCTGGGTGCGCAGGTGGGTGACGGCACATTTAACTACCGCCCCTTTATGTGGGCAATACAGCCCCATATCAACGGCGACCTAAATTTGGTAAATATGGAAACGCCCGTGGATGTGTTTGGGGACAATAGGGGCATTGCCACATGGCCCCGCTTTAATGCGCCCTTTGAAATATTAGACGGGCTTATTTACGCAGGTTTTAACCATCTTATAACCGCCAACAACCACAGCTTTGACAAAGGCTTTGAAGGGCTTAAAGCCAGCCTTGCTAATTTTGAGCGGGCAGGCATCGCACAAACAGGCATGTACACCAATGAGGATGATTTTAACACACCCACAATTGTGGATGTAAATGGCATTCAAGTGGGCATTATTGCTTACACCGATTCGGTAAACGGATTGGAAAGTCTTGTGCCTGCCGATGTGCGCCCTTTTGCCGTGCGCCGCTTTCGCTCCCATATAATGGATGATGTGCCGTATATGGCGGAAGATATTGCACGCATACGTGGGGCAGGGGCTGATGTTGTAATAATATCCCTGCATTGGGGTGCGGAATATGTGGATGCGCCAAACCCCATGCAAATGGAAATAGCCCGTGCCTTGGTGGATGCAGGAGCGGATATTATCATGGGGCACCACTCCCACACCCCACAGCCGCTGGAATGGCATTACAGGGCGGATGGTAGCCGTGGGCTTATCATCTATTCCCTTGGTAATTTTTTATCAGACCAAATTGCACTGGGCATACCCGCAACCCAATATGGCATGCTGGTAACGGCATATGTGGCAATGTGCCATATTTACGGTATTTCCATACCAAATGCCACCGTGCTGCCTACCGCCTTTGTGCGGGATGCAGGCCGCACCCTTGGCGCACCATATAGCATACTACCCGCCATAAACGGCGAAGTGCCGGAAGCTGTGGCAAGCGAAAACCTGCGGGCGTGGGGCAGGCGGGCGTATGCCCATGTAACCCGCATCGTTGGGGAAGAGTTTATTGACACAGCTCCGTAAATATGTTAAAATCATAATAACGCTCCCAAATACTCTTTTACAGGCAAAAATGTCAGCGGTGACAGTTCTTGTTGGGAGTGGACTTAAAAACCACCTTAGGAGCGATTATTATGATAAATATAGCAAAACTGATTCCGGAAGATTTTAATGGGGTTGTATGCGTTATTAAAAACGGCGAAACCCTGTTTAAGCAGGCATATGGCTATGCGGACTTGCCCAATAAAAGACCCAATAAAGTTGACACTATTTTCGAGGTGGCATCGGGTAGCAAAGCCTTTGTAGCCACGGGTGTTATGAAGTTGGTGGAAGAGGGCAAGCTGACCTTGGACAGCACCATTGGAAGTCTATTAGATCTTGGTTTCAAGCAAATTTCACCAGATATCACTGTGCGGCAGTTGCTTAACCACACATCAGGCATCCCGGATTATTTTGACGAATCTGTTATGGATGATATGTCTGAATTATGGGCAAAATTTCCAAATTACCAAATGCGCTTCCCATCCGATATGCTGCCAACTTTTATTGATAGGCCTATGATGTACCCTGCCGGCGAAAAGTTCCAGTACAACAACACGGGTTATGTGGTGCTTGCCTTGATTATTGAAAAGGTGACAGGTATGGAATTTGACAAATACCTTGCCCAAATGATTTTTAAGCCATGCGGTATGACAAGTACAGGCTATTATGAACTGGACCGTTTGCCCGCCAATTGCGCAACTGCCTATATTTATGATGAAGAGCGGGATGAGTATTTTACAAATTATTACAGCACAAATGTAAAAAGTGATGGAGCCGGCGGGGTTTACACCACAGTGGATGATATAGCCAGCTTTTGGAAGTGCTTTTTGGCAGGGGATATTGTTAGCAAAGAAACCGTAAAAATCATGACATCAGCCCAAGCCTATGACGAGGATGATGATGGTTATGGGTTTGGGTTTTGGCTGGACGGAGATGTGCCCTTTTTCCAAGGCATGGATCCGGGCATCAGTTTCATTACACGCCATCAACATGATGGGCTTTTAACAATCCTCGTCAGCAATTTTTGTGATGGGGTTTGGAAGATAAATAATGAGATTGAAGATGCATTAGGAGCGTAAAATGGCCAATAAAAAGGAACTGGCGGCAGAATTTATCGGCTCCATGTTTTTGGTGCTTGCATCGGTTGCTTCCATGGTAATGTTTACCCATGTGTTTTATGCGTCCAAAGGCGTGGCGGTGCTGGCAAATGCTGTGGCGGTGGGCTTTGTGCTAATCGCATTAATTGAGGTGTTTGGCGGCATTAGCGGGGCGCATTTTAACCCCGTAGTAACAATGGTTATGTTGCTGGATAAAAAAATCACTACTGCAAAGGCTGCTTTGTATGTGATTGTGCAGTTTATCGGCGGCATTGCGGGGGTTGTTGCCGCTAACGCCATGTTCCAATCCGAAATTGGTATGTTGCTGGCGGTTTCCGATAATATGCGAAGCCACACCTTTTTAGGGGAAGTTTTTGGCACATTTATACTTGTGCTGGCCATAATTTTGCTGGTTAAAGCGGGGTCGCAAAAAATATCCATCATTATTGGCATGTTGGTGGGCGGCATGTTATTGTCCACATCATCCACAATGTTTGCCAACCCCCAAGTAACAGTGGCAAGAATGCTAACCCCTACCGCCAGTGGCATACGCCCTGTGGATGGGCTGGTGTTTATTGCAATGCAAGTGCTTGGCGCATTGGTGGCCTTTGCCGCTTACAAGCTGATTTTTGATAAAGAAAGGCGCAAAGCCATGTAGAGGCGGCCATTGGCCGTCCGTCAGGATAGGATTTTTATGAGTAAGACGGGCAATTGCGCTTTGACGGCAAGGAAGATTTTTTTCGGCTTTGCCGAAAAAACCGCTTCGCAATTTCTGCATTGGAATGTTGCAGAAATTGCTACACTGTCGGGGTGAGGAAAGTCCGGGCATCACAGGGCAAGGTGGCAGATAACGTCTGCTGGGGGCGACCCTAAGGAAAGTGCAACAGAAATAAACCGCCCGACAACGCAACAAACACCGAAACGCTTCAATTACGGTGTTTGTGAAGTGGTTTTTCGCCTTTTAGGCGAAAAGTCTGCTTTTACGCTGTTGGGTAAGGATGGAAAGGTGGGGTAAGAGCCCACCGCATGGCAGGGAACTGCCATGGCACATGTAAACCCCACCCGATGCAAGGGAGAAGGCGTAAAGGACTGCCCGTCCTGCCTTCGTGGCTCCGCAGGAGCTGTCTGGTGACAGGCGGCCAAGATAGATGATTGCCGATAACAGAACCCGGCTTATAGTCTTGCTCAAAAATTTATACTAAATCCCCCCGCAAGCTGGCGAGCATGCGGGGGGATTTAGTGTAATGGCCAAGCTATTTAACGGTGCGCTTGATGATGAAGTGGAAATAATTGGTATAAGATGCGCCGCTCCCCCTTCATTTTACAAAAGTAGATTGAATGTTGGTTGATTGCGGTATGATGGTATTGTGCAGGATTGAGAGGGCGGGTTGTGCTTCTTGAAGGTCTTATCGAGGTATGTGATTGCTAACTGTACATCTAACGCAGGGGAGAAGCCGTGTCAGGCACGTTTAGTAGGTAATGATGTTTTGGGGAAGCAAGCAATGTGTTTTTATGAGTTATGGTGTTTTATACTCAAATCCCCTTAAAACAGTAACAGAGAAAACGCAGGATTTTTGTTCCAAGGCAAGCTTTTGTTACTGTTTTAAGGTATACCCATTTCCCACTAAAATTGCAACAATAAACTTGTCCTTTTGTCCGATTGACCCCACACCCGGGGCGACCCGAAGGACAAACCGACTACACTACACTCACTAAAATAACTTTCGCTTGAACCGAAATAAAATTATCAGTCAAAAGAAGCGAAAATATGGCTAAAACAATATCTAAAAGAAACCAAACAGCCTGCACCGATGGGTTTCGAGAGCACGAAGAGAACAGACTTATCAAGCTTCGTAAATAAAATAAGCAGCTGAAGATGGAGGATGATATTTTATAAACAGGCAGCCTTGATACTGGCTCAAAAATAGGCATTATCCAGGCTAATAGAAACAAGTACATCATATCTGCCATGTGCCGTTTGCTTGGAGTGACTTGCTCATTAGTATTGTATGATAAGGGTGAAGGGCTTGAATTGATTTTGGAAAAACGTCTTTAATTTAATCTTACGCATGGTATTTTAGGTCAAGAAAACAAAACCGCTTCAAAGTAAAATAAAATGCAGAGAGGGGGAGCGCAAATGGATAAGTCAAATCCGCTTGAAGATTCAATTGCTTTCATCGAAAGCAGTTTAACCGAAGATATAAACGTTGAGGTGCTTGCGGAACAAGCATTTTTCTCCAAAACGCACTACCAACGGTTATTTCGTGCCATAGTAGGTCAACCTGCAATGGAATATGTTAAGAATCGCCGCTTACAGCTTGCTTGTCGTGAAGTACTTATTGGAAATGACGGAATCTTAGACATCGCACTAAAATATGGCTATGATTCACACGAAGGATTCACAAGAGCATTTAGGGCTTATTTTGGCGTATCGCCCTCCGATTACCGCAAGCGTGGAAAAATAAGCGAAACGGAGGTTGTTAAAATGTTGTCGAAAGAGGTATTGAGCAGGATAGGTCAAAAAGCAGAGTTAATATCCGCAACATTGAGCAATTTTGCGGAAGGTGCAGAAAAATTATCTGCAAAAACCTATGAAATGGCGGAAATAAAAGGTGTAGGAACGAACATTGTTGCAAAGGAATTACGAAACCTTGCACAGCGAGTGCGCAAATTTAAGGACGAAAATGTGAAGAATTTGCACAATGGTAACGTTTCGGCATTTGAAATGGCAGATAAGATTTTCATCATAATTAAGGTGCTTGATGATGTGGCATTTCAAATGAATTTACTCCGTTTCTTTTCGGGCATTGAAACTGGTCGCATAGCTCCACCCAAAGATGAATTTGAAGTATTAGATTTGGATTACGCCAAATTGTGCAGTAAGATTGTGGAAAGAAAAGAGTGGATGATTGACTTGGTGTACGAGGCAATAGATTTGCTTTATACAGATATTAAGCAAGAAGCCATTAATCGCTTGGAATCTGCCGCAAATGCAATCACGAAAGCTGTTGAAGAAGGTAAAGATACAGCAACATCTACACACATCGCCGCCGAAGCGTTAGGTGAACGAGGGGGAGCATTTAGGTATATAGCCAAAGAAGTGAGCGATACTATACCTGCATTAACCGCCGTAGCACAGAATTATAGTAGTGCTAATAATCTGCACTCTGTCCCTTTACAACACGGCAACTTGGCGTTTAGCATGAATATCTGTGCTTTCAATGCATCTGTTGAAGCCGCAAGAGCGGGAGATGTTGCCAAATGCGTAACGGCAGCCGATAAAATAATGAAATATGCTGGTGTTTTGCAAAATGCTTACCTCGAATGCGAAGCTTTGGGGAACGAATACGAACGCTTAATCGCACTAACTCAACAAAAAGGAAACCGTAGTGAACAAGACCTATCCAATAAGCGCATAGACGATATTATTTTCCAATGCGGTATTTTATCGTCACAATTCGCCCTTGAAGCAGAGCGCATCAACCGTGACACAATTCGCAACCTTGCCCAAGCAGCGAATGAAGCCTATGCTAAATTAGTCAAAACAAGGGATGTTGTCGAGTGTCATAAATCGGTATCACTGTTTTTGCAAAACCTTAACAACGAGGTTTCTTCTTTGGAAATTGGTGGTAGTTTCGCATATTTTGCAAAGGAGTACGAACATTTTTTGAACCGCATATTAGCGTAACACTGTTGGCTCCATGACATTAAAATACCGCCGATTGTTATGAGCAATGGGCGGCATCTTTTACATCGAGGATGATATGATAGTGTTTCTTGCCGAGAGCCGTAGGCAAATATAATAGTCCGCAGAACCCACGGCACTCTGCACGAAGTGAAAGTGTCTAAGTGGGTTTTATTGCACTTTGCAAAAGTAGTCATGATAACGCTCCTAAGGCAACCATACGCACAATAATATTGACAAGTCCAACCGCTAAGGCCACAAGAACCCGCACGTACTTTTGGGTACGCACGTAACCTTGCTCCTTGTAATCGAATAAAAATCCTACGTTTCTTGCTGTATTTTAGCAGGAAGTGGGTATAATTCGAGTATAAATGTGAGATATATTTTATGATTCAACAATGTTCATAACCCCCATATAAAAACACCCCCGCAGGCTGACAAGCTTGTAGGGGTGTTTGTTTGCAAATCCGCCTCAGACGAATTATGGTAGGGCTTGTTGAC
>WRAX01000008.1 GCA_009779935.1 Defluviitaleaceae bacterium
AAAACAGTATCAGAAAACGCAGGATTTTTATTCGATTGCAAGGAGCGAGGTTCCGTGCATACCCAGAGGTATGTGCGGGTTCTTGGGACGCAGTAAATCGGATAAAAAGACAAGTTTAGTGATGCTGTTTTGGGATTGTTTGAGTATATAACACCCCCGCCCGCACCAATTCATATAATAACAATATAGCTAACGCACTTCAAAGTCGTGATTGTGCGTTCGCTATAAATAACTATATCCGAGGAGGTGAAGCATATGTTCTTCCCCCGCCATCAACAAGCACCTGCCCAAATGCCCGCTCATATGCCCCATCAAATGCCATATCCACAACAAAACCGCCAACAATGCCAATGCCCCGCATGTCAGCGGGCACCCAATTTTGCACCTAATCCGCATCGGCATATTCATCAGCATCCACATGCCCCGCCCCGTAGAGAAGGGCGGCCACGGCAGGCTCCCGCACACCGCATACCACAACCCGTGCTGCCACGGCAGGCGCATCCGCCGCAACCACAGCAAATGCCCCAACCCCAACAACCCTATCACGACCCATCCGTTCGTTTTGAGCCATTCCCGGAAGGGTTAACGCCCCCAAACCCGGGCGCCCAAAACAACCCAAATAACCCGGGCACACAAGCCCCCTTGCAAACCTATATCCAAGGAGAAGCCAACAGCATCGCCTTCTACCAAAAATTGGCAAGTGTTAGTGAAGGTCATAAACAACATATTTTAGATTTAATAGACCAAAAAAATAAAAACATTGCCCCCCTTATTGGGGCGCACCCGCCAAAAGAGCCTAATGTGGACAATGTAACAAGCTTTGAGCAAGGCCTTGCCTTTGCCCTGCGCCAAGAAAGCAAACTGCTACGGGAGGCCGCCCAAATAAAAAAAGGCGATGTAATAGCAAATAAAATAGCCGATATCGCCTATCTAATTTCATTAATGTAGGGTGTGGGGCAACGCAGGCAAACAGCCGTCTGCCCCCACCCTACAAACCTTCAATATACGTAAGGGTGGTATTTTTTGCAGGAAAACTTCTACCCTCCACCAGCTTTTTCAAGCCCGCCAGCTTTTCCTCTTCCCCATCCCCGGCATAAATATCTGCCAAAAGCATATATGTTTGGGAAATTTCCGAGCCCATATCCACCGCAACTTCAAGCACTTTGCGGGCATCATCCCGCTCTTCTGCCGCCAGCAATGCCTCTGCCCAGTGGCACATGGCATGGATAAGGTTTACAAAGTTTTCCTCATAACGGGCAACAAATTCCAAATTTGTCCTTCCAAACATCTTTTTAAGCTCCACATTACTGGGGGGCGTTTCAAAGCGCAGCATTTTTTTATCTGCCGCTGCCAGCACCTTATTTTGCCACATATATGCGGGGTGGGGCTTCTCCCGCTGTTCTTCTGTATACTCCTTTACGGGCAGCTTGTCCACAGGTGCATGCAAAAACAACTCCTCCCCCACATCTTTGGGGCGTGTTTGGTTGGCATCATCATCCTCTGCAATCATATCCTCTGCACGGCTGCGTTTTTCCTCATTTCTGCGGCGTGCCAGCCTTGCCACCATGGCAAACAGCAAAACCAAAACCAAAACAGGCGCAAGCCCCACGGCAAAACGCCCCAAAAGGGTTTCCATAAAATTTGTGCCTAAAATACTTATTGTAAAGTCCATATTTGTCACCCCAAAAAATTTGTACTTCCATTCTAACACATTTTATGGCAAAATGGAATAGTAATATTTCCACCCCCATCCGCATAAAATTTCCCAATCAACTCTATACCAAAAACTTACAAATGAGGTGCAAAATATGTACAAGCGTTTGAAATTTGCTGCCCTAACATTCCTGCTTCTTACCTTAACCGCCTGCGGCACAGCCATTAGGGATTATTACCAAGGCTATGGTGCCGCCTTTGTGCGGGATGCGCCCCCACCCTCCACCCCCGCAGGGGACCATATAGCCGCCACCCACGCCCTTGTGGCGCAAATGATAAACCTTGTGTTTGAAGGGTTTGAAAACCACGAAATACATGAAAACCACAACCAACCACTTGCATTAAGGGATGCCCAAACCCTGCTGGATAAACTGCATGATGCAAACCCAATACGCATTGGCATAACGGACGAAAATGCCCACATGCCCATATCCCTGGCGTTGTGGACAAGCCTTTACATACAATTACTGGAAAATATGGGCGGCTTGGCACAATTCGGCATCCGCCAACTGGATGCAGTAATCCTTGCTACCCCTGATATTAATACAAGCCTGCCGGCCGGCCATATAGTAACCACCCACGGGCATTTTAACGCCGGCCTGCTGGATTTTACCCCATATCTGGATAATGAAGTTGCTTTGTTGCTCATTGGCGGCAACATCCTTGCCCCATCCGCCGTACAAAACCCCGCACCCACCTTGCAAAATGCTTTTATTGCAGAGCGTGGCACATCCACCATAACCATATTTGCCCACGGCATAGGGCGCACCTTTGATGCAGACCGCAACATGCTGCGCAACCTACCCCAAGGGCAAATAGCCGATATTACCATAAGCAGCGGGCAAGCCTTAGCGGTGTATGTATTAAGCGAAACCATAACAGGTGCAGTGTTGGAGCTAAGTAATGGTTTTTTGGAGATTGAGGGCCTAGGGCGTTTGTCCATCCATGAAGGGTTTGCCATTTACTCCCTATTATCCAACCCCGTCAGCCTTGGCCGCCCGCACCAAATAACCATCGGCTACGATGTGGCGGAATTTGTTAAGCGGGATGGGCAAATAGCCGCCGCCATAATCCTGCGCCGCCCTGTGCCCGGGCAAATACGTGTGGTGTTGTCCACCACAGGTTTTCATTCCCGCATACACGAGGTGGTAGAATTGCGCAGTGCAGGCGGTTTGGAAATACACGCCCATGATGGGATAACCCAATTAGCCCCGGGGGAAATTTTCCGCCTTTCCTATCACAATGCCTATTTACTGGGCGGCGGGCGTTTAACCATAAAACCCCTAACAGATGATAGGGTTGAGATTTTAACCATAACCCGCAACTGGCCCGGGGGCGCAAACCCCCAATATCGTGGTATTTTGGAAATTACCCACAGGGATGGGGGTTTTACCATTGTAAACCAACTGCCCTTGGAGCAATACCTGTATGCCGTAATCCCCAGCGAAATGCCCACCGTCTTTGGCTTGGAGCCCGCCAAAGCCCAAGCCGTAACCGCCCGCAGTTATGCCTACAACCAATTTTTTGCCAACCGTTTTTACCGCTACGGCGCAAATATATGTGATTCGGTTATGACGCAGGTTTACAACAATATCCCCGAAACGGAGCTGGCAAGGCAGGCCACCCGTGCCACGGCAGGGTTGGTGCTTGCCCATAACGGGCAGGTTGTCAGCACCAACTATTTCTCCACCAGCGCAGGGCATACAGCGGATAGGGGGGATGTTTGGGTAAATTTTGAAACAGGCCTGCTGGATGCCCAAACGCCCGTATATCTTGCGGGTATGCCCCAAAACCTATCCATCGAAACAGGCAACTTGTGGGAGGAGGAGGCCGCAAGGGCGTTTTTCACCAACACAACCCTAACCGCTTTCGACAGTCAGTCCCCCTGGTTTCGCTGGCATTTTACGCTTACAAATTACCAGTTGGCACGTATTATAAACCAAAACCTACCCGCCCTATCCGCCCGCAGCCCCCAGCATTTTCAGCGGGTGGGGCAAGCGGCGGTATATCCCCCGCACACCATCTATACCATAGGGGATTTTGTTAGTTTGGAAGTGCTGCACCGTGGGCGTGGCGGCAATATTGGGCATATACAAATAAATGGTACAGAAGCCGCAATAACCGTGCGCACAGAATATTTAATACGCCGCCTGCTAACCCCGTCCCTGCCCGAAGGTATACCCCTGCACCGCCACGCAGGTGCCGCCCCTGTAAACAACCATTTCATCCTGCCATCCACCTTCCTAACCTTTGATGCGGGCGCAAACAGCATAACCTTCCATGGCGGCGGCTTTGGCCACGGGGTGGGCATGTCCCAACACGGCGCATATGGCATGTCAAGGGCGGGTTATGATTTTGCAAGCATCCTGGCCCACTTCTACCCCCAAACCCAGTTAATAAAGCCATAGGGTGGGTAGCCCCCGCCCACAAAAAACGCCCTAAGCGGGCGTTTTTTGTGTTAGAGTGTATTCACATTAATGGGTCGCACAGCTTATACCAATTCCAATTCGAAACATGGAAAAGGATATTTTGAAAATCGCAGGTTTCAGTGCGTTTTTAAAATGTGCTTTTCCATGATTGAGAATGGAATTGGTATTAATGTGAATACACCTCTAACTAAATGACTGGGTAAGTTGTGTTTTAAGTTGTGAAGATGCTGCCGAATCTGCCGGCGGTGCAGGCTGGTAATACCCCTTTTGGTGGGCAATCTTATACAAGTCATATTGAAACTTTTCATCCGCATCCCGCATCTGTTGAAATGTTTGGCGCAGATTTTGGTTGTTGCATTCCACAATGGTTTTTGCATATGTGCCCAGGCTGGATTTTACACCGGCCAGCACATCATTTACCATATCTTTTTCCTGCATATTCTTTTCACACTCCTTATTCTTAATTTGGTTTACAGCATTCCCGCCAACTTTTGTGCGCTATTGGCAGCATCCTTTGCGGCCTTTTCAAACATTTGTTTAATTTGCGGGTCCGTGCATTTTGATGCATAGTCGTTAAGTTTATGGGCGCAAGTAATATGCCCACCCGCAATCTCTCTAATAGAATTAAATTCCATTTGACTTAAGCCAGCCATCTCATTCCCTCCTTCACAATATTTTCTATCAACAATATCATTAGCCAATCCCGCTACATTATTCATAAAAAAATAAGGGCAACCGTATGGCCGCCCTTTTTTATCGTATGGTAATATACCCACCATTTTTATTCAGCATCAAATCCACTGTATGCAGCACATTCCCGTCATTTATGGCACGCACCGTAATTACATGCCCCCCATCGTTTATATGGGACAAGTCAAAACTGCGCCTATGGGGTGCGTAGCGGGAGCTACCAAGCCAATCACCGTTAAGGCGGTATTCCACAAGCAAATCACCCAAATTAAGATGGGGCACATAAGTTAGCAAAACCACTGCATTTGCAGGCATTGTAGCGGTTTCTTCACATCCAAGGCGGGCAAAGCTGATATGTGATTGGGTTTGCCCCATGGGTATAAAAGGCGGCTGTGCCGTAAGCCGGCTATAAAGATAGCGTGCTTGGGGGAAGCTGCCGAAATGGAAATGCTGGTTTTCCCCCGCAACATGGGTGTTAAACCAAAACATGGCCTTAACTTGGGGAAACATTAGTGGTATGTAGGAATATATATGGCGCATCACAGGCATTGCCCAATGGGTTAAATCTTCACCATTCTGCACATTGTAAAGGGATACGCCCCCTTCGGTTATTATCAGCGGTTTGCGGTCCCCAAATTCTTCCGCCAGCTGGTGCACAAAGGCAAGGGGGTTTGCGTGATAGCCTGTGCGGCGCAAGGCGGCTGTGGCATCATCTGTATATGGGTTGCCCATAAAATACCTTGTGGTGTAAAGGGAAATGCCCACCCAATCCACATAATCATCCCCGGGGTAAAACATTTGCCAATCCATCCCAAAGGCGGATATAAAGTTGACGGAATATACCATGGCAACATTGGGTGCCTCCTGCCGCATTATCTTTGTGATAAAACGGAATGCCTCAATAAACTCCTGCGGGTTTGCCGGGTTGCTCCACACATCCATTTCCGCCCCTACCCGCAACAGGATCGGTAGATTAAGTTCCTCTAAAAAGCGGGCGGCTTGGCGCACCATGGCTTCCTGCCCCGGCACATTTGCAAGGGTTGCCCCTTCATACAAAAAATTCCAAGCAATTTGTATAATTGCATAATCTTCCGGGTTTATGCCGTGTATGTGTTGGTTTGTATTAAGGTCATAAAGCACACGGCTGCGCATATCTTCAATCTCAAATTCCACATAAATGGTTACGGCACTGGGGCGGTGCATACCGCTTA
Organism: Defluviitaleaceae bacterium; assembly: GCA_009779935.1. GTDB lineage: Bacteria > Bacillota > Clostridia > Lachnospirales > WRAX01 > WRAX01. The sequence continues at coordinate 6,044 of WRAX01000008.1, forward strand.
TCACAGTGGCATTTCCCACCTGCTCCCCAAATAAAATGCCTTGGGCGGGTTCGTGTAAAGCCCCAAAGTATATGGTATGCCCACCATCCCCCGCCATTTCGGCAAAAACAGCGATGTGGGTGTTAAGCCCATCTAAGCGGTTGCGTATACGTGTGCGTGCAAACTCCATATCATCAGGGTTGCCGCCGATATGGGGCGTTAAGGCTTGGTAGGCATCCAAAAATGTGTATGCCATGGTATATGCCCAGCGCAAACCATCCCCGTCCCCCAGATAGCCGTAATGGCGGGCAACCATATTGGAAACGGACCAAATATTGTTGATGATAAAGCCGTAACCTGTCACGTCCCCGCCCCAATATTCCGCCATTTGTGCGGCATCCCTACCATCCAGCCAAAAATTGATAACGCCCCGCCCGGCGGCTGTTATGGCGGCAGAATTGTTGTTATCCAACGCATTTGTGTAGGGGGCCAGCACCGCCCAAAACCCACGGGGCACGGCGGCCACATCCCCAAAACGTACAGCAAAAACGGTGGTTGCCGGCAAAACCATTAGGGCAACCAAAGCCACTGCCGTAAAATATTTTATAAATTTAGGCATAAATCAACCCCCTGTATTATGGGTAATTATAACATAATCACCCAAAAAAGTCAAGTGCGGTTCAAAGCACCCCCATCTACCGCCGCTCAAAATGGTGGTAATCCCTTGGGCTTTGCCAATTGCCGCCCCAAATCCACCCACGGCTGATAAATGCGGTGTAAACCACATCTCCACGCACAATCATCCCCGGGCGCACATGGCTTCTATCCAAATAGGCGGCACCTGCCGCAGGCCAAATGGTGGCCCCTCGTATATACGGGTTTTGTATGGGGTTTATATCAATTGCCATGCCAAAAGCGTGGCGGGAAAGCACATTGGTGCCTGCAATTGTACGAAAGTTAAAAGCAACGCTGTTGTTGGCCGCCATGGAATAATAGTCCAATGCCCCATAAAAATCAATAAGCTGCATCTGTGCAACGGGGAAGCGGGCTTCCCAAATCTCCTCAAAAATTTCCAGCACCTCTTCACCAATTTCCGCCGCTACAATCATATGCCCCTGCCTATGTATGCCATAAAAATCCCAATGGGAAATGGTAAGATATGTTAAAAAATCAAGCCCAAAAGGTGCATGGCCATGGAAGCTGCTGCCATCAATAATCTCCACAATCTCCACAGGTATTGGCTGTTTGGCAAAAACAGGTGGTCGGGCATTTGCATAGCCCACAAACCCCGCAACAGCCAAGCAAATTGCAAAATTAACCACAAACAGCCCCATCTTAACATGGCTCATCCAATCACCTCCACACCATTCTACCACCCCAAGCCCAAAAAGTCAAATTAACCCTAACAAATCACCCCACCCTTGATGAAATATGAGCATAAAAATCACGCATATCTTTTACCGAATTTCATGTGGAATGAAAAACAACAAATCAACCAACCGCAAAAAATGTCAAACACCCCTTGCGCCCCCTGCCCTTTTGTGCTATTATAAACCACATGCAACAGTGCATAGAAAGGTAGTGATAACTTGAATAAAAAAACAATTATATCCATATCCATTGTGGCGGCGATAGCCCTTATCGCCGTGGGCGTGCTAATTTTTACCATCTTCTTCCAAGATAGCGAAAATGGGGATGAGGGTGATTTTGTAAATATGACAGAAGTGGGCTTTTTCCAGCACTTTACCCATCTAAACCCCTCCAATATCCTAATCACCATGGATGGGGAGTTTATAGGGGTACCAACCCCGCCCGCCCTAATTAACGGCAATATCTACCTGCCCGCCGATTTTTTGCGCACCCATGTGGATAGATACATATTTTGGGAAGCGGATACAAACCGCCTAACCATCACCAGTCCCACCGAAATACACCGTTTTACCCCAAACGCCGCCACATTTACCACAAACTGGGTGCAGCATCAAATTGTCAGCCCCATCCAAAGGGTGGGCGATATGGCATTTGTGCCGGCAGATATGGTGGCGGCCAACTACCCCCTAATCCTTAATTTTCAACCGGAATATAATATACTTATAATAGAATCCTTAGAAAAAGTTAGGCATACATATTCTGCAAACTTTGCAACAGATGCAGATGATGACGCAAACGACGAAAACCCGCTGGAATGGACACCAATCCGCACCGCATCAGGGCTGCAACACCCCATAATAGCAAGGCTTGTGCAGGATGAGCGTGTAACACTAATCCGCCATGCGGGCGCATTTGCCTTTGTGCAAAACCAAAATGGGCTAACAGGCTATGTGCTTTCGGAGCATTTAATGCACCACAGCACCACGGCACCAATCACCGCCCCGCCCCGCCCCCGCAGGCAAATAACCCGCCCCGGCTTTGAAGGTAATATTAACATGGTGTGGCATCTTGTAACCAGCCCGGCCTCCGCCGCCAACCGTGATAACTGGTACACCATGCAGGGCGTAAATGTACTGTCCCCCACATGGCTATATTTTTGCCGCCCCAGTATGGACGGTACGATTATCAACTTTGGTAATCGGGAGTATGTAACATGGGCACATGCCAATGGCATGGAAGTGTGGCCTATGATTTCCGATGCCTTTTTTAGCCCCGAAACAGGGCCCGAAGTTTTTACAAACGAAGCCGCCCGCCTTGCCCTAATGAATGCCGAAACAAGGGATTTTATTATAAACCAAATTATGGAAATGATACATCGCTACAATTGGGACGGTGTAAATGTGGACTATGAAGCGTGGACAGTAGCCGAAGTTGACCATTTTATCCAATTCCTAAGGGAGCTTTCCGTGCCTATGAGCCAGGCAGGTGCGGTGCTTTCCGTAGCGGTTTTTAACCCCCTACACTTTAACCAATGGCGCAATTATCCCGATACCGCTGCTGCTGTGGATTTTTTAACAATAATGGCGTATGACGAGCATTATGGCAGTTCCGCCACCCCCGGCAGTGTGTCCAGCTTCCCTTTTGTGGAAACAGGCCTGCTAAACCTGTTGGATTGGGGCGTAGCACCCCATCAAATCGTAATTGGTTTGCCAACCTATATGCGTGTTTGGACAGAGCAGTTTAACACCACCACAGGCAACTGGGAATTGCTGCCACCCGGTCCCGGCGGCAACCCCCTACCCGAATTTTATCCATACAGGCGCACCCGCAGCGTGGGCATGCAGTTTGGCTACAATATCATCCGTGGCATGGGCGGGCAGTTTGAATGGGATTACATCCTGCGCCAATACGTTGCCCATGTATACCACACCCACAATGGGGTAGAGTTGCGCACATCCGCCTGGCTAAACGACCTAAACAGCACCGAGGAAAAGTTGTCCCTAATAGGCCGCCACAACCTTGCAGGTGTAGTGTGGTGGCGCAAAGGCCTCGCCCTGCCTGCCATGTGGCCCTTCGCCCACGAAATTTTAAGTAAGTAGGGTGGGGGCTTGCCCCCACCCTTATGCAAATACACTCATTACCGGGTAATAACAATTTCTCCACACAACCAAAAAATGCCGACACACTTACCCGTCGGCATCTTTTGAGGCTGCATTACACAGTATGCAGATTATTGTTAGGCAATGGTTACAATGCCAATTGTACCTGTCCACGGTCCCCATTGGGTACCACTGGTGCCATGTTGATATTTACCTGCATTGTAAAATCTCTTGCGCAAGATGTGCTAATACCCACATTTGTGTGCTGGGCAACGCCTTGCACATTGTAAAAATGGTTAGAAAGTAATGTGGGGAAGTTAGGTGCGCTATGGAAATGGTCCCCAAAATTATTCCAATTGGAATTTACACTGGCCAAAAACTGGCTCTGATCCGCTTCACGCAAGGTTACGGTGTGCTCACTGCCACGTATGTCCACATGGTAAATTAGCAAACCACCTGTGCCACGGGTTGCACCTGCCGGTACGCCCGGTGCGGCAACTGTCGCTAATGGCGCATTTGCAGGGAAGCCAAACCAACCATAAAGGCCCATATCCCATCTGGTGCTCATCTGCCTGTTTTCGATGATGAAGAATTGGTAGTTACAGGTGCGGCTGGCAACCAAGATAATGTCTTGATTTGCTGTGCTTCCATTCAAAGTGGCAGAGCGCACTTGCCCTTGCCAATCGGTGGCTTCTATCACAATTGGGTTTACGAAACCAAGCTGCATTAAGCTCCATGCATCAAATGGTGCCGGGGTATGTCCCGGTGCAGGGTCGCCCGGTGACATAGACCAGTTTCCGTGGGCCATAATGCTATATGGACCAAGACCCATACTGTCACCAAACAAGCAATACAAATCCGGTAAACCAAGTATATGTCCAAGCTCATGTACAACAGTTCCAATACCCATAGTTATGCTGCGGGCTTGGGTTTCGCCGTATGCCATAAAGCGCATCCAGCCGTTCTGGCCTACATAGGAGCCTGCATAACTCCAAGCATGCGCCCAAACTTGACCACGTCCGCCTGCATTGTAATTGTCTGCCGCTTCGCCGCCGGCAAAAATGGCAGCAACGGTAACACCGGCAAAATCAAAGCCTGTACCATGCACAGCAGCAACTACAGAATTTATGATGTAGCGTGTACTAACATGGGCATTACCCGAATACCTTGCCCAATTAGGCATATGGTGGGGCGTATGTACGGTTGCATGCACCACACCGGGGTGCTCCGATGGCCGCACGGTAACATCCCTGCCATGGGAAGCAACTCTACCACCACCTGTTACAGAGCCGGCAGGTACAAAAATGTCACGCCCGCCCGACATGTCGTTGAAAAAGTTGGCAACAGTGGCTGCTCCGGCAACTCTTCCGAAATACTTGTTGTGGTAGAAAGCCTGGCTTTCCGCCATGGAAACATTGTCAAAATCAATCATCACAACCAAAAGCCGTTGGTTGTCCGCTGTCACGGCAGGCGCACGCAAATTCGGTGCGGACTGGCGTGGTGCGCCGGGTATGGCAGGTGTAATAGTCTGCCTTGGCTGGCCGGGCATAATCCCGTCCCTTGGGGCTTCCGGCTGGCCGGGAAAGCCAGGAACGCCCGGCGCAAAGGCCCAGGAGACCCCACCCGTGGTGGATGAGGTTGCTCCCAATGGCACAATGCTTTGTGTAGATGGCGGAGCCGCTTGTAAATCACGAATCATGCCCACATTGGAAATTGTTGGGGGCAGGATTGGCGGGCGCTCCGTATCGGGGCTTTGTCCTTGTCCCGGTGGCATAATTGGCCTTTGTGGTGCCTGTGGTTGTTGGATTGGATTGTTTGGCGTTGGTAGCATATCCCCCGGTTGCAGGGTTCTGCCGCCATTAGGTAAAAGTGGGCCATTAACGCCCGCCGGCCCTTGCAGGGTCGGGTCGTTTACATCCACTTGCCATGCGCCTGTGATAAGGTGACGGATATCACCTCTTTGGATACGTACATGGGCATCACCATCAAATGGCACACCGGCCAAATGGGGTGTTGGCAGCAATGCATTGTGGGTTGCACGTGCATAGTACCAGTTGCCGCTATCCTCATCAAAAACAACCACATTACCCTCTACATCCTCCCACCAAGAGAAGGAGCTTGTCCCACGCAAATGCAGGGTTATGGGCGTGCCATCCGCCTGTTGCTCCTGTATGGGGCGTGGGTTGGCGGGGGCGGCCGCAAGGGCAGTTGGCGTTAAAATTACGAAGGCCACAGCCAGAAATTTTAAGGCTGCAAATCTTAGCTTTTTCATAGTTCACCTCCTTCACCCATTATACACCATCACGCAATTTCTGTCAAGTACTTTTTCAAAATCCGTTATATTTTTTTGTTACAAGCCCGACCTCGTCAGTATACAGCGTTTCAAAGCTCGCAGTTTATCGTATGCTTCTGCTGCGAAAATCTCTATAATGTCGGTACGTTTACAAAATAAAATCAACATCTTTATTATCTGCATTATTCCAACCACGGATTGAGCAACAACAAGCTAAGCCTTTTGCATCGTTGTACACGCTTTCATAAAACACAACATTATCACCCGCAAAACTTCTTAGCAAAGATTCGCCCGAAGACATATCCAAATCGCCCAGATACCTACTTCCGCCACCAATGGCGATGCCTTCTTGAAAAAATTCAACAGCAACTTGTTTTCCGCCTAAAAAATCATTGATATATTCAATAAGACAGTTGATATTCTCATTCATGTCATCACCATAATCAAAGTGGGCGTGTTGGAACGAGAAAAAGAAAATAATGCCATCCAGATCCTCGTTGGAAACCCGTATATTCCCATCCCAAAACGGATTGACAATTGCAAAATAATCTATATCGTTAATAGCCTCTACTTTCGTTTCGTATCCCTTATATACTTCTGATAATTTCGCAAATAAATCCATTCTAATCTACCTCCTATACTCAAACGACCCCAAAACAGTATCAGAAAACGCATGATTTTTATTCGATTGCAAGGAGCCAGGTTCCGTGCATACCCAGAGGTATGTGCGGGTTCTTGGGACGCAGTAAATCGGATAAAAAGACAAGTTTAGTGATACTGTTTTGGGGTTGCTTCCAGGAAACATAACCCACATAACCCTTTTGTTTAGAAATAAACTCATTATTCAGCTTTTCTGCTGCATGCAAAAAGCCTGGTACAGATGCCCCTTTTTTTCAATGGATAAGAAGCACAATAAATATAGCCATTGTGGCCGCTACATAAACAGGGTCAGTTGCTCAGTTTCCGGTATGCCGTCCAGCACCCCATTGTCTTTTAACAGCTGCACCACATTCTTATTAACCTTGGTGCGGCTTTTTAAGTCTTCTATGGAGAAAAATTCCCCTTCCTTACGTGCTTCCACAATTTGCTGGGCAACAGATTCGCCAAGCCCTGCCACAGCGCACAAGGGCGGCATCAGCCCCCCATCTGTGATGATAAACTTATCCTCACTGGCGGTGTAGATGTTTAGCGGGGCAAATTTAAGCTCTCGGCTATACATCTCACTCACCAATTCCAATAAGTTGATAGACTTTTCTTCCTTAGTAGTGGCGTTTTTGCCAAGCTCTTGTATACGCTGCATCTCATTCCTGATAACATCCGGGCCCTTGCACATTACTTCATAATTAAATTCATCACTTTTAGCAGAAAAGGCTGCGGCGTAAAAGGCCAATGGGTGGTGTATTTTGTAATACGCCATGCGCACCGCCATGGAAACATAAGCAACAGCATGCCCTTTGGGAAACATATATTTAATCTTGCGGCAGGATTCGATATACCATTTAGGTACATTGCAGGAGAGCATAAGTCTCTCCTCGTCCTCATTAACCCCCCGCCCTTTACGCACCTTTTCCGTTATGTTAAAGGCATCCTTATCAGCAAGCCCCTTGGAAATCAGATACAACATAATATCATCACGTGTGGAAATAATTTCTTTTAGCGACAGCTTTTTATCCTTCATCAAATCCGCACCATTGTTAAGCCAAACATCCGTACCATGGGACAAGCCCGACACGCAAACCAAATCCGCAAAGCTTTTGGGATTGGTGTCGCCCAGCATATCCCGCACAAATTTTGTACCAAATTCCGGCAGGCCAAGGGCAGTGGCTTTGCTAAACATGGAAATTGTCTTTTTATCCCCCAAATCCACTTCCATAGGGTCTATACCTGTATAGTCGTAAAGTAATTTAAGAATCGTCGGCACATCGTGCCCAAGCAAGTCCAGTTTTAACAGGTTTTCGTGTATGGAATGATAGTCAAAGTGGGTTGTGGTTACATCGGATTTTTGGTCATTAGCAGGGCGTTGTATTGGTGTAAATTCGTAAATACTGCGCCCCTTTGGCACAACCATAAGCCCCCCCGGGTGCTGGCCCGTTGTGCGTTTTATCCCTTCGCAACCCACTGCAAGGCGGTTTATCTCCGCCGTGCGCTCGTTTCTGTTTTTTGCTTCCAAATACTTTTTAACATAACCAAAGGCGGTGCGGTTGGCTATGGTGCTTATGGTGCCCGCCTTAAATACATAACCCTGCCCCAGCAGCTCCTCCGCATAAGCATGGGCACGGGACTGGTATTCGCCGGAAAAGTTAAGGTCTATATCCGGCTCTTTATCCCCGTCAAAACCAAGAAAGGTTTCAAAGGGTATGGCATGCCCTTCCTTTTTCAGGGGTGCGGCGCAGTTTGGGCAGTTTTTAGCAGGCATATCACAACCCGAGCCGCCGGCGTATTTTTTAACATCCACCGAATCAAAATCGGAATATTTACAGCTGGTGCAGATATAATGGGGCTCCAAGGGGTTAACCTCTGTAATGCCCGACATGGTAGCAACAAGACTGGAACCAATAGATCCCCGAGAGCCCACCGTGTACCCATCTTCCATAGAGCGTTTTACCAACTTTTGGGCAATTATGTACATAACGGCAAAGTTGTTTTTGATGATGGAATCCAGCTCTTTTTGTATGCGGGCTTCCACAACGGGTGGTAGCTGGTCGCCGTAAATTTCACGGGCACGGCCCCACACCATCTCCTCCAACTCTTTATCCGACCCTTCGATAATGGGGGGGTATGTGCCTTTGGGGATTGGGCGGATGCCCTCTTCAATACTGTCCGCTATGGCGTTTGGGGTGGTGATAACCACTTTACGGGCAACTTCTTCGCCGAGATAGGCAAATTCTGCAAGCATTTCCTCGGTGGTGCGGAAGTATAGGGGGGGTTGGTTGTCCGCATCCTTAAAGCCATTGCCTGTTTGGATAATGCATCTGTAAATCTCATCCCCCGGGTCCATAAAATGCACATCCCCTGCGGCAACCACGGGTTTGCTGTATGTTTCGCCATATTCCACAATTTTGCGGTTGATATTTTCCAGCTGCTCCATACTTTCCACTTCATCATTGCGCAACAAAAATTCGTTGTTGGCAAGGGGCTGTATCTCAAAATAGTCATAAAAATGGGCAATTTCTTCAATTTGTTCTATGGAGCGGTTTTCACGCACTGCTGTATGCAATTCCCCCTGCTCACAGGCTGTACCTATCATCAACCCATCCCGCAGGGCGGTTAGCCGGCTTTTGGGTATGCGGGGGTATCTGTTAAAAAATTCCAAATGTGATATTGATACAAGCTCATATAAATTGCGCATACCCGCTTGGTTTTTAACCAAAATGGTGGCATGCTTGGGGCGCAGGCTTTTAACATCAATTTCTTTGGAATAGCGCAAGTTTATCATATCCAGCGTTTCTATGCCCCGCTGTTTTAGTATTTCTATTTGCTGGGCAAAAATCTCCGCTAATGCTTTTGCATCATCACTGGCTCTATGGTGGTTTTCCAAGGTAACATTATGGTGCTTTGCCATTGCCGCCAGGCCATGGCGGTGCAGGCCGGGAAACAGCGCACGGGACAGCTGCAAGGTACATAAATAGGGGTTATCCACCTCATAACCATAATTTAAGCCAAGGTGCTCCAAAAAACCCATGTCAAAATCGGCATTGTGGGCCACAAGTATGGAATCGCCAACCCAGTCCATAAACTGGGGCAAAACCGCATCCAAGGTGGGCTTGCCCCGCAGCATATCATCTGTTATACTTGTAAGCTCCACAATCTTAGGGGCAAGGGGCACGCCCGGGTCCACAAAGGCGTGGAAAACATCACCAAACTTGCCATCCTTCATCTTAATTGCACCAATTTCAATTATTGTATTGGCTTCCCGGTTAAGGCCTGTTGTTTCCAAGTCAAACACCACAAATTCATCACTTAACTTGGCATTTTTAGGGCGCTGGGCGATTGTTACCGCCATATCATCCACCAAATAGGCCTCCAACCCATAAATTACCTTAATGCCTGTTTTTTCCGCCGCATCCATAGCATCGGGAAAGGCCTGCACCACACCATGGTCGGTTATGGCAATGGCTTTGTGCCCCCATTCCTTTGCCCTTTTAATAAGGTCGGTTACAGGGGTTAAGGCATCCAGTTGGGACATGTTAGTGTGCATATGCAGCTCTACCCGCTTTTCCGGGGCATTGTCCACACGTTGCTCTTGCACCATTTCCCCTTCACCCAGCTTGTTTACCATTATATTAAGCTCGCCCGAAAACTTATCACGGCTTACCTTGCCGGCAATTTTAACCACCGCACCAACTTTTAACAAATGCTCAAAATCTTTAATTTTATCCTTTGCCAAAAAATGTTTAAGGCTAATGGAGCTGGTATTGTCGCTAATATCCAGCGTGTACATCATTTTGCCGCCCCTAACCTCCCTGCTGTCCGTACGGAAAATGCGGCCGCAAACCACCACATCCTCTTCATCCTCAAACTGGCTGTTAAGGGGCTTGGTTTCGCCGTTTATTTTGGCGGGTGCACGCCTTGGGGCTTGTTTTGGCGTTTCGGCGGGCTTAGGGGCGGGGCGGGGCACCGCCTCCGCCACCCTTGGCGGCGCAACAAAAGAAGGCACAATTTTAACAGCGGAAAGCATGCCAAAACGGGCGGATAAATCCGCCTCCAACCCTGCAATGCTATCCAAACTTGTGCCTTGCTCCAATTTTATCCTAATTTCCAGCCACTTTTCACGGCTGTGGCAGTAAATATCTTCTACATAGGCGTTTTTTAGCCCTTCATTAAGCTGTAAATCCAACTTTTCAAAAACTTGCGAAATTTTTTTATTGTTTTCCATGTCCACCCCTTGCGCTTTGGGCGCATTTGTGCTATACTCATTAAAAGAGTTGGGGGCAAACCCAATTTCTTGGCCAACTAAGCGGTTGGCGTTTAGGTTAGTGCATAATCAAAATAACCGGCTACTGTAGTGAGGAGGCGGTTATTTCTTTTTGGAAATTATGTCAGCTATGTATACCATCAGCCCTATCAGCGCAATTAATAATGTTGATGCGCCGAAAATGACCATAATAATTTCAAAAGTTGACATAGGCTCACCCCCTTTCATGGGGCTTCACCAACCGCTGCTTATTAAATTAACCAAAAAAATTTGGGCTTGCCCTTGTCCCAAATTATATTATAGCACAAACCCTTAGGGCTTTCAACTTTTTTCTATTTCAACTTTTTCTTATTAAATGCCGATGGCACAAGGCGATAAGCCTCTTTTTTATCCTGTTTTGTGATATAGCGTGTTGCAATGCGCTCACCGCAAGCGGGGCAAAATATTGCCCCGTGAAATCGGGAAAAATCCACAGCCCCGTCAATTATACGGTCATTATACATCTTTACCAGCCCACTTTCCCCCACTTTTTGGTAATGGGCAATAAAACCTTTGCAAGCAGCGCAGGTTATCACCAAAACATGGCTGCCACGTATTTTTTTCCGGTTTGGGTTCGGGTAAATCACATCAGTAACCCCCCTTAGTCATTTGTAAATATATCCATATTTCTGATGAATAGGCTGCCTGTATAGGCATAGGAGAATCCCCCATCTGTGACCTTATAAGGCTCGGTGTTATCTCATCTATTACAAACACTGTTTCGTAAGGAAAATAGGGATTGATATCAGGCATAACGGATGGCATAAACACACCAAAATCGGTATCATTTCTTAATTGCGGATTGTTAGGGTCGATGTAATTGGTATTTCACGTATATCGATCAACCCCGTCTCAACAGTCGGAAAAGGGGATAATTCTTTTCAATTTACTCTCCCCCTATCATTTTCTCAATTTCCTCCAACAACACATCCGCCATATCCGCTTCGGGTATTTTGCGTACAACCTGCCCTTTTTTGAATAATATGCCACTGCCTTTGCCACAGGCAATGCCTATATCACACTCCCTTGCTTCGCCGGGGCCGTTTACCGCACAGCCCATAATGGCAATGCTGATGGGGGCTGTTATATGGGCAATGCGGCGGCGCACATCTTCTGCAAGGGGTATTAAATCCACCTCTGTACGGCCACAGGTGGGGCAGGATATTATTTCGGGCCCAAAATTGCGCAGGCGCAGGGATTGCAGCAATTCTTTGGCGGCACGCACCTCCTCCACCGGGTCGGCGGTTAGGGAAATGCGCAATGTGTCCCCCATGCCTTGTGTAAGCAAACCCGCAAGCCCGGCAGTGGACTTTATTGTGCCCGAATATAGGGTGCCTGCCTCGGTTATGCCGATATGCAGGGGATAATCCACCTGCGGGGCAAGTATTTGGTGGGCCGATAATGTCATGGGGATATTGCTTGCTTTCATGGATATTACAATATTATCAAAGTCCAAATCTTCTAAAATGCGCACATTTCTCAGGGCAGATTCTGCCAGCCCCTGCGCAGATGGGCCGTTAAACTTATCCACCAAATCCTGCTCCAAAGAACCCGAATTTACACCAACACGAATGGGTATGCCCCTTTTGCGGGCGGCATCCGCCACCGCCTTTACCCGCTCCAAACTACCAATATTGCCCGGGTTTATGCGTATTTTGTCCGCCCCTGCATCTATGGCGGCAATGGCCATATGGTGGTCAAAATGTATATCCGCCACCAGCGGTATATGGTCTATCTGTCTGCGTATTTGCTTAAAACCCTCGGCCGCCTCTTTTGTGTTTACTGTTACCCGCACAATTTCGCAACCCGCATCTGTTAATGCCTTTATTTGTGCCACAGTTGCGGCAACATCGGCGGTTTTTGTATTAGTCATGGATTGTATGGTGATAGGGCTGTCGCCGCCGATGGGAACGCCCCCAATGCGCACCACCCTTGATTTTCTGCGGTTATACATTAAAAAGCCCCCTTGTGTGCTGCAAACAGCTTGTCCAAATAGGGATAATGGTGCAGGGGAATAAATTCCCCACCATCTATTAGTTGGCGTATTTTTGCTTCATCCGCCCACATTGCATCGCAGGTTTCTTCGGGGCACAGCACCACATCATTAATGTCCACATCCTGCCTAAAAACCCAAACATCAACAAATGCAGTTTTATCCGAATTTATGAATTGGTGAAAAAGCTCACCCTTTGAAGGGTCAAGGTTAATGCCAATCTCCTCCTGCGTTTCTTTTAGGGCGGATGTTAAGCTGTCATCCCCCGCCACCGCCGAACCGCCCGTGCATTGCCAAAGCAAGGGCAAACTGATGCCCGCCGCCCTTTTTGAAATTAAAAAGTTGCCATGGCCATCCAAAATCCAAACATGGACAACTAAGTGAAAATCCCCCGCAGGCAGGGGTTGCCCCCGCCGGTGCAGGCGGCCTGTTTTTTGGCGGTTTTCGTCCAGCACATCCCACATTTCCATATTTATCCCCCATTAAAATGCAAGTAAATAAACCCCAATGGCAATTGCCAAAATTAACACATAAAAAGCAAAATAGCGCAGTTTGGCTTTTTTAATTGCGGCCATCATAAATTTAACCGCCGCATATCCAGAAACCATAGCGGCGAAAAGCCCCGCAGCCAAGTTGGCAAAATTTATATCCGCCATAACCACATCATAATCCCTTACAAGGCCTATGGTCTCCACTAACAAAGCCCCCAAAATGGCGGGTATGGACATTAGGAAAACAAACTTTGCCGCATCCGCCCTGTTAATGCCCCGTGCAAGTGCCGCCGTTATGGTGGAGCCCGAGCGGGAAATGCCCGGGAAAATGGCAACCGCCTGGGCCGCGCCAATACATAAGGCATCAAAATAGGTTATATCTTCGGTATTTTTTTTGGTTTTTTTAATTCGGTCAGAAATAAGTAGTATTGTACCTGTCACCACAAAACCGGCGGCAAGGGCGGGTAAGCTGCCAAAGGCTTCGCCCACCACATTACGCAGTAAAAGCCCTGTAACCGCAATGGGCAAGCTGGCAACAACCAGCAAATATGTCATCTTTTGGAAGGGCTTACGTATTAATGCCCAAACATCCTTCCAAAACACCACAACCACAGGCACCAGCGTGCCAATATGCACCACAAGGGTAAACAACATGTCGTTACCAATGTTAAAGCCATATTGCCCCAAAGCCAAATGCCCGCTGGATGATACAGGCAAAAATTCCGTCAGCCCTTGTATTATGCCAAGGATTATTGCCTGCAACAGGGTCATGTCATAATTTACCAACTCGTAAGCTTCCATGCCAGCCTCCCATACCAATTCCATTCTCAATCATGGAAAAGCACATTTTTGAAAACGCACTGAAACCTGCGATTTTCAAAATATCCTTTTCCATGTTTCGCATTGGAATTGGTACCAGTATTATAATCCCTTTATCTTACTAAATTAAAGTTTTGGAAAATCCAATTACCATCAACAAAAATCATATAAAAATCATGCACATCCACATAATCCACAGGCGACAAGGGGCCGCAACAAGGCGGCTCGGTGTGGATATTAACCGACACACGGTAAATCAGCTCATAATCACTAATATGGATGATTTCGTGGGTTTCTTCCCCTGCAAAAATATTGCTGCCCCTATCAGCGGCAATGCCATGCAAAACCCCGTCAAAATCCCGATAACGCACAAATTCTCCAAAAAGCAAATCATCCGCCAAATCTGCAACAAAAAGTTGGCGCAAATGGGCTTCCAAATCCGCAAGTGTGCTTATGGTTTCATGGATAACGGGATGCCAGAAATTATCATAAGCATATATGCCCCCGTCCGCTTGCCAATCCACCTCCATGGTGGATTTTTGAAACCATGTTATGGCTTCCCTTGCACTTTCATAAATCGCTGCAATCCCGTCAGTCGAAACAGGGTGCGAAGATTGGTTCTCTCCGCACCCTGCCGCAACAAACAGCAATATTGTCAGCATTAGTACAACAATACGCAATTTGTTTTTCATATATGCTACCCCTGCATGGCTTTTGCAACTTCTTCTGCAAAATCCTCTTGCTTTTTTTCGATACCTGCGCCTTTTTCAAAGCACTCAAACTTTACAAGGTTAACGGTTGCGCCAACTTCTTTGGCAACACTTTCCACATAAGCCTTAACGGTCATGCTGGTGTCTTTAACATATTCCTGCTCCAACAGGCAAACTTCTTTCATTTGCTTGTTAATGCGCCCTTCCACCATTTTTTCGATTACTTGTGGTGGTTTGCTGGCATTGGCAGGGTCGTTTTTCGCCGCCGCATCCAAAATTTTGCGCTCGGACTCTAAATACTCCTGGTCAACATCTTCCACACGCAAATAGCGGGGGAAAAGTGCCGCAGTTTGCATGCACAGGTTGTAACCCATTTCCTTAACAGCATCATTGCTTGGCCCGTCCACTTCCAAAAGCACACCAATTTTGCCGCCGCCATGTACATAGCTGGTAATAACCTTATCTGTGTTAAAGCGCACAAAGCGGCGTATGTTAAGGTTTTCGCCTATGGTGGCAATTTTGCCCTTTAACACCTCTTCCACAGTACCGCCGCCTTTTGTCCACTGTTCTGCCATAAAGGCAGGCACATCAGCTGCGGCGGATGCGAACAACTGCTCTGCAACCTCGTCCACATAGGCCTTAAAATCGGGGTTTATGGCAACAAAGTCCGTTTCGCAGTTTACTTCCACCATAACGGCAGATTTGCCATCGTCCGCCATTTTAATGGCAACAACGCCCTCCGCCGCAATACGGCCGGATTTTTTTGCGGCGGCCGCAAGGCCTTTTTCCCGCAAAAACTCCACAGCCTTTTTAATATCGCCGCCGGTTTCTTCCAAAGCTTTTTTACAATCTGTCATACCCGAGCCTGTAAGCTCTCTCAACTCTTTAATCAACGCAGGTGTTGCAGCCATTGTTATTCCCCTTTCTCCTCACCTATAAGTGCTTCGTCACCAATTACATCGGCAGGCTCTACACTCTCTTCGCCTGCATCATTACTAACACCCTCACGGGTGGCAATTACAGCATCGGCAATAACGCCTGCAATCAGCTTAACTGCACGTATTGCATCGTCATTACCGGGGATGATGATGTCAACCTCATCCGGGTCGCAATTGGTATCCACAATAGCAACAATTGGTATGCCAAGGGAATTGGCCTCTTTAATCGCTAAATGCTCCTTACGGGTATCTACCACAAAAAGGGCATCGGGTATTCTCTTCATATCTTTTATGCCGCCCAGGTTTCTATCCAGCTTTTCTTTTTCATGCAAAAGCTTGGCAACTTCTTTTTTGGGCAGGGCTTCAAAGGTTCCGTCTTGCTCCATTCTTTCCAAATCTTTTAGGCGTTTAACACGGCTTTGTATGGTTTGGAAGTTGGTAAGCATGCCGCCAAGCCAACGCTCGTTAATATAGTACATGCCGCAACGTAGGGCTTCTTCCCTGATGCTGTCTTGGGCCTGCTTTTTTGTGCCCACAAACAAAATTGTGCCGCCGCCGTTTAGTAGCTCCACCACATCATGGTAAGCCTTGTCCACCATTTTTACGGTTTTTTGCAGGTCAATAATGTAAATCCCATTACGCTCGGCAAAAATATATTCCGCCATCTTGGGATTCCATCGGCGGGTTTGGTGTCCAAAGTGTACACCCGCCTCCAACAGTTGTTTCATCGAAATTACGCCCATAAGGCACCTCCAGATTTTCCCTCCGCAGGCTTTGTTTCTCCAATGTTTCCCATCTGGAACGGCAAGCCTGCGTGTGAATTATTTACAAACAAGAATTATACCATACATGCCCAAAAATTGCAAGCAAAAATTTTGTTAAAATTTTCATAAACAACCCTTGACAGCAAGCCACAAAAGCCCTATAATAAAGAATGGTGTGTTTACACCAATAATAAATAATTTGCTAAGGATAAGACCTTAGTAGGAGGTGCTGACGTGGAGTTTGTAATACCCATTATTGCGGGCGTTGTGGCTTTGGTTGTTGGCTTTCTCCTGGGCTTTATATATCGCAAAAATATCGCTGAAAAACTGACGGGTGCAGCCGAAAAAGCGGCCGAACTTATCAAGGAAGAGGCGCACAGAGAAGCCTCTGCCAAGAAAAAGGAGATTTTGCTGGAAGCCAAAGAAGAAAGCATCAAAACCAAAAACGACATTGAAAGAGAAGTGAAAGAAAGGCGTGCAGAGGTGCAAAAGCACGAAAAACGCCTGATTCAAAAGGAAGAGCAGCTGGATAAAAAAGCCAATTCTTTCGAGAAAAAGGAAGAGCAACTGCAAAGAAAAATTGAAAGCCTTGATGAAAAAACGGTGGCAGCCGAAACCGCCCTTGCCAAGCAACAACAGGAATTGGAGCGGATTTCGGGCATGTCCAGCGAGCAAGCTAAGGACTTTTTGTTATCCAATATCGAAAACGAGGTTAGGGTGGAAGCCGCCCAAATGATTAAGGAAGCGGAAGCAAAAGCCAAGTTGGATGCGGATAAAAAGGCCAAAGAAATACTTGCAACTGCTGTACAACGCTGCGCTGTGGACCATGTTACAGAAACCAGCGTATCCGTGGTGCAACTGCCTAATGATGAGATGAAAGGGCGCATTATCGGGCGTGAAGGGCGCAATATCCGCACATTGGAATCCCTTACGGGGATTGATTTGATAATTGATGATACACCGGAAGCGGTAATTTTATCGGGCTTTGACCCGGTAAGGCGTGAAATTGCCAAAGTCGCCCTTGAAAAGTTGGTAGCAGATGGCAGGGTGCATCCCGCCCGTATCGAAGAAATGGTGGAAAAGGCCAAAAAAGAAGTGGAAGCATCCATCCGCGAGGAAGGCGAATCCGCTAGTATGGAAGTGGGCGTACACGGCCTGCATCCAGAACTTACACGCCTGCTGGGTAAGATGAAATTCCGCACAAGTTACGGCCAAAATGTGTTGCGCCATTCCATAGAAGTTGCCCACCTTTGCGGCCTAATGGCAGGCGAGCTTGGTTTGGATATCACCCTTGCCAAACGTGCAGGACTTTTGCATGATATTGGCAAGGCCATAGACCATGAGCAGGAAGGCAGCCATGTATCCCTTGGGGCGGCATTGCTTAAAAAATACCGTGAATCGGAAATTATAATAAACGCTTGCGAAGCCCACCATGGGGATGTGGAACCTACCAGCATCATGTCCGTACTGGTTATGGCAGCCGATGCCATTTCCGCCGCACGCCCGGGTGCAAGGCGTGAAACGCTGGAATCTTATATCAAACGCCTCCAAAAACTGGAAGAAATTGCAAATTCCTTTGACGGGGTGGAAAAAACCTTCGCCATACAAGCCGGGCGGGAATTGCGCCTTATCGTCGTCCCCGAAACTGTGGATGACAGCGGCATGACCCTGCTTGCCCGTGAAGTGGCAAAGCGCATCGAAACTGAGGTTGAATATCCGGGCAATATCAAAATAAACTTAATTAGAGAAACAAGGGCTATTGAGTATGCAAAGTAACTAATACCAATTCCAATTCGAAACATGGAAAAGGATATTTTGAAAATCGCAGGTTTCAGTGCGTTTTCAAAATGTGCTTTTCCATGATTGAGAATGGAATTGGTATAAATAACGTATGGGCAGGGGAAACCTTGCCCATTTATAATATTTCCCGCCATTCGGGGGTTGGTAAAGAGGATGCTATGGACATCAAAATGATTGTATGCGATTTGGACAGCACTTTGTTGCGTACGGACAAAACCGTGTCAAAACGCACTTTGGAAGCAATAGAGAGGTGCCGTGGGCAGGGCATTATATTTGCCATTGCCACGGCACGTTCCGAAAAATTTCCAAATACGCCACCCAAAGCCTGCGACCTGATGTGCTGATAACAGCAGGGGGCGGCTTGGCAAGGCATAATGGGCGCATTATACACGAAGCCATGTTAAGCGCAGATGACACAAATGCACTAGCTGCCAAGCTGCTTCAAGTGGACGGCATCGGATATATTAACATAGAAACGGCGGATGGGCATTTCGTCAGTAAGCCCATAGACCTCAGCAATCCCCAATGGAAGGGTTACGAGTCCACAATTGTTGCAGACTTTTCCCAAGGCACCCTTGGCAAAACCCCAAAAATCGCAGCCGAAATGCCTAAACCAGAAGCAGTTAGGGATATTATTGTGCAATTTCCCCATGTGGCGGCAATGGGCTACACCGGTGAGCATTGGGTTACTTTTGCAAATAAAAATGCCACCAAATGGCAGGCGATTATGGCAGTAGCTGCCCATTTACAAATTGGCACAGAAAACATTGCCGCCTTCGGTGATGACATGAATGACGTGGAGATGCTAGAAAAATGTGGCATAGGTGTTGCCATGGATAATGGCGTTGACCAAGCCAAGGCGGTTGCAAACTTTGTATGCGCCAGCAATGATGATGACGGCATAGCACAATGGATTGAGGAGAATTTGTCATGGACATAAAAATGATTGTGTGTGATTTGGATGGGACGCTTTTGCGGTCGGATAAAACCGTGTCGGAGCGCACCCTGGATGTGCTTGCAAAGTGTCGGCAACGTGGCATTAAGTTTGCCGTGGCCACGGCACGGTCTAAGTTTAACTTGGAGAAGGTAATGGATGAAGTTATGCCAGATGTGTTAATTTACCACGGCGGGGCGGTGGCTATGGCAAACGGGGTTAAACTGCGGGAAAGTATTATGGATTCGGACCTTGCCACCAAACTTATGGCAAGCATATTAAAGCGTGGGGCAACCAGATTTTCTGGCGAAAGTGATGAAGGGTATTTTTATTATGGTGAAAGAATAAGCTATGCCGACTTTCTTGAAGGGCTTGGGCTTGAAGTGGCGGAAATCGACCCAGGTAATACCTCTTTGCCACCTTTGCATAAAATTGGGGCGATTGTGGATGTTGACAAAGCCAAGGAAGTGCTGGAAGCCCATCCCGAGGTTGGGATGATTGCTTACACAGGCGAATCCTGGGTGCGCTTCGCCCTTAAAGATGCCACAAAATGGAGGGCAATTGAAGCAGTGGCGGCACATTTGGGCATTGACACGGCAAATATCGCCGCCTTTGGTGATGATTGGAATGATGTGGAAATGATTGAGAATTGCGGCATTGGCGTTGCTATGGCTAATGGCATTGACCAAGCCAAGGCAGTTGCAAACTTTGTATGCGCCAGCAATGATGATGACGGCATAGCACAATGGATTGAGAATCATTTACGTAGGGTGGGGTCTTGACCCCACCCAGTCCGAAAGACGTATAATTAATGGAGAATACCTTTGATGCAATAGGGCGGGGGCAGTCGGCTATCGCCTGGGCTGCACCACCCTACACTCACCTAAAATTATTTGAAAAAGGGCAAGGTTAGACACATGCAAAATTTCAAAGAATTGGATATGTACCCACCCATAAAAGCCCATTTTGAAGAGCTTGGTTTTGCCGTTAAAGGTGAAGTTAAGGGGTTGGATGCGGCATTAATGCGGGATGGGCAAATGTGGGCAGTGGAGATGAAAAAGGGCTTTAACACCACCTTGCTATATCAAGCACTAAACCGGCAAAAGGCTGTAAATGCTGTGTTTGTGGCCATTCCCCGCCATGTTTTTATGCGCAGGCGTGGGCATATATTGCATATTTTGGAAAAATTATCCTTGGGATTGGTGACTGTAGCCATGGACAGCCCTGCGCAGTTGGTGGACATACACTTAATGCCAAATATCACCAGCAGACGCAATTCCAAGGCATCTAAGGCTTTGCTGGCGGAGTTTGCAGGGCGCAATTTTGATGATAATGTGGGTGGATCCGCTAAAACAAAGCTTTTGACCGTTTATCGGGAAAAAGCGTTGCAGGTGGCTTGTGCATTGGATGCATTAGGGTGGGGGCAAGCACCCACCCTACGGGGGTTGGGTTGTCCTGATAATACATACAGTATTTTGCGAATGAATACTTATGGATGGTTTGAGAAGGTGGGCAAGGCAACCTATGCCCTGTCGGATGCGGGCAAAGCAGCACTGGATGACCCCATGTTTGCCCGTGTTGTTGCGTTTTATAGGAAGGAGAGCGGCAATGCTGAAATATGAAGATTTAAAGAAAAGTCCTGACGGGATGCCCACTTGGGATTCCCTTATACCTGTGGTTATGGCATTTGCCGTGCAGGAAGGTAGTTGGAAAGGGCGGGAGTTTAGGCAAAAAGTGGCAGACCACATTAATCTGCCCGATAATTTGCGCTACAAGACTTATGAAAATGGAAGCGGCATCGTTATAGAAGACAGAGCCGGCTGGGCAATGAGCCGCTTAAGAGTTGCCGGACTTTTGCATATTCCCCGGCGTGGTTTTGGGGAAGTGACGGATTTAGGGCGACAACTATATGAAAAACATGGCGATAAGCTTGATGATAATATCGCCCGCCAGCAAAAGGGCTTTATAGAAAGACACCAGATGTTGCAGGAAAGGAAAAATAACAACGAATCCGTTGACCAAGCACCCATTTATGATGATGCGGAAAGTTTTGAGGAAGTCATGTCCGCATTGGAAACCCATCACAAAGATGAGGTGGCAACCCAGCTATTGGAGCGGATTTACAACGAAAGCCCCGTCTTTTTTGAACATTTAGCAGTTAAACTTTTGGAGGCGATGGGATATAAAGGTACCGGCAGCCTTGCAAAAGTAACATCACCCACCAGGGATGGGGGTATTGACGGCGTTATCAACCAAGACCCCTTAGGCATTGGGCGTGTATATATACAGGCAAAACGATACCAGCGGGCAAACAAGGTCGGCCGCCCTGATATTGATGCGTTTTATGGTGCATTAAGACGGGAGCGGGCTGACAGGGGTGTATTTATCACATCTTCCGGTTTTTCTAAGGATGCCGAGGAAGCCGCTAAGGACTTTTCCATCGTCACAATTAACGGTATACAGTTAACGAATTTTATGCTGCAATACGGCGTTGGTGTGCGTGTGGAGCGCACCTATCATCTATATGATATTGATGAGGAGTTTTTTGAGTTGGATTAATTTGTCCTTGATATGATTGCATGCGCAGGGGGACAGTCGGCTATCGCCTGCGTTGCCCCCACCCTACCGGTTGCGGCTGGTTGCAGTGGTTATGCTGACGGCACTGGGAATTAGAAAAACTATCCAAGCCGGGTGCCACAAACCCCAAATAAAGCCCGCCAAAAGAAAAACGATAGTTGCCACAGACCATACATTGATGGTTATATTGCGACCGCTTCTGGTGGTTATTATCAAATCACCTTCATCATCATCGTCGTCGTCATCGTCATCGTCGGGCAGGCGGCGGCGCACGGTGTGTGCCGCTGCAGGCACAGGGGCAGGGGCATGCGCAGGTATTGCATTGGTGTTTTTTAACAAATAATCGGTGGTAACATTAAAAATTTCGCTTAAAGCCACCATGTTCGGCAGGTCGGGCACACTTTCATCAGTTTCCCATTTGGATATGGATTGGCGGGATACGCCTAATTGTTCTGCAAGTTGTTCTTGAGACAGGTTTTTTTGTTTGCGCAGTATCTGGATTTTTTCGCCAAGTTTCATGGTATCGCCTCCTGTGGGATGGGGTGGGGGCAATCGGCCGTCGCCTGCGTTGCCCCCACCCTACCATTTTATGTGTTTATATTAAAAAAATCAACCAAGTTTGGTTGGCATGGCCGCAACCGGTGGTTGCAAGTTGGTTTTTATGCAAGGATTAGGGCAAGCAATTCCCCAATATTGGCAACGCCGAGGATTTTTACCCCACCCGGGCGTTTAATACCCTTTAAGTTGGCTTGTGGGATAATAATTTCTGTAAAAGCTAATTTTGCGGCTTCGTCAATACGTTTTTGTGTATGGTTTACAGCACGCACTTCGCCTGTTAACCCCACTTCGCCAAAAATTAGGGTTTCGGGGTTTATGGGCTTGTTTTTGTAACTGGATGCAATGGCGGCAATGGCGGCAAGATCGGCAGCAGGTTCGGTTAACTTCATACCGCCTGCTACATTTACATAACTATCCGCTTGGCTTAAATACAACCTGCAACGCTTTTCCAGCATGGCAAGCAGCATATTAATGCGGTTATAATCCATGCCGCTTACCACACGGCGGGGGTTGGGGGCTTTGGTAGGGGCAACAAGTGCTTGCACTTCCGCTAAAATAGGGCGGCTACCCTCCATAGCGCAAGTGATGATGGAGCCCGGCGCATCCAGCGGGCGGCCTGTTAACATATATTCGGATGGGTTGGTAATGGGTTTTAAGCCACCTTCGTCCATTTCAAAAATGCCAATTTCGCCGGTGCCGCCAAAACGGTTTTTAACCGCACGGATAATGCGGAAGCCCCCATGGCGTTCGCCCTCAAAATACAGCACACAGTCCACCATATGCTCCAAAATTTTAGGGCCTGCAATTGCCCCTTCTTTGGTAACATGCCCAACAATGATGGTTGCCATGCCCCGCTCTTTTGCAAGGCGCATAAAAAACGCCGTTGCCTCCCGCACTTGGGTTACAGAGCCCGCAGCGGACGTAAGGTCGCTGTGCATCATAGTTTGAATAGAGTCGATTACAAGCAAATGGGGGCTTAAACGGTGTATTTCACCTTCGATAGCGGCAAGGTCGCTTTCCGCTAATATATAGGTATTTTCGCCAAATTGCCCAAGGCGGGCGGCACGCAGGTTTATTTGCCCTGCCGATTCCTCCCCGGATACATATAGGATGGTAAATGGCTTGTTTTGGCAAATTTGCAATAGGATGGTGGATTTGCCAATACCGGGCTCCCCGCCCAATAGCATTAGAGAGCCGGGGACGATGCCGCCCGACAGCACCCTGTCCAGCTCCGTTAAGCCTGTGGGGAATTTTTCGTCTGCTATGGATTTTATTTCGCTAAGGCGGGTTGATGTGCCCGTGGATGGGGTGGGGGCAAATCGGCCACCGCCTGCGTGTCCACGCCCTATGGTTTTTTTGGCAATAGCAACGGATTCTTCAAAGGTGTTGTAGGCATGGCAGGCGGGGCATTTGCCAAGCCACCGACCCGTTTCGTGGCCGCAGGCACTACATGTAAAAATTGTTTTAGTCTTGGGCATCTTCTTCCTCTTCATCAGTTGCGGGGGCGGGTATTTTTGCCCGCAGGCTGGCTATTATGCCCCTTTCCAAGGTTTCTACGGTAAAGGACATGTCGTTATACTCAATAACCTCGCCTTCTTCGGGTATGTAATCCCGTAGGCCCATCACATAACCCGCCACCGTGTCATAATCTTCGGAGGTCAGTTCACGCTCAAAAAACTTATTAAAATCATCAAGGCGCACAGTGCCTGCAATGATATATTCATCTTGGTTGCCCGTAGGGGCTATTTCGGTTTTTTTGGTTTGTTGCTCTTCTTGGTCATCTTCATCAAAAATATCGCCCACAATGGTTTCCACCAAATCTTCTATGGTGCAAAGCCCTTGTGTGCCGCCAAATTCGTCTTTTATAATGGCAATGGTTGCCCCTTCGTGCTTCATACGTGCAAAAAGGGAGGAAAGGGTGTGGTATTCCATGGCGATAAAGGGTATGCGCATAAAATCTTCCAGCTTAAAATTTTCCCTGTCCGATTCCAAGATAAAATCTTTGAAGTTGATGGTGCCCTTAATATCGTCCACATCTTCATCATAAACAGGCAGGCGGGAAAAACGCTCTTCCTTAAAAACTTCCAAAACTTGGTTATAATTACTGTTTATATGCACGGCCACCATGTCCACACGGGGGGTCATAATATCCCGCACATCCCCGTCCTTAAATCCCAGTACGGCTTCCAGCATTTCGCTTTCTTCTTCTTCGATAACCGACTCCTCAGTGGACATTTCGATGTATGTTTTAAGCTCTTGCTTCTTTTGTTCTTGCTCCTCCGCATCATCCTTACTGTCCATAAACGAAAAAACTTTGTTTATTACAGCATTTAGCACATTACTAATAGGGGAGAGGATAAAAACCACCCAAGAAATAGGGCGGGACACAAAAAGGCTTATACGCCCGGGGTTTTTTGTGGCAATAACCTTTGGCATAATATCACCAAAAACAATTACCACAACAGATGTGATAGCTGTGGCTATGGCCACATTGCGCACCTCGGTTTCGTAACTAGTGGAGATGTGGATGGCAAAACTGGTTACAATGGTTGTTAGTAAAATTGTAACCATATTATTGCCGATGAGAACAGATGATAAAAGCCTATCCTTTTTACCAACAAGCTTTTCCACAGCATTTGCCCGTTTTTTACCTTCCTCTTTCAGCCTGCGCACAGTTACGTTGCTAACGGAGGTTAGGGCGGTTTCGCTCATAGAAAACAGGAAACCAAATAACAAAAGGACAAAAGCAAAAATCACCTGCCCCGTACTACCAGATGGCACTTACACCACTCCTTAGAATGTATTTATATAACAGTATATCATAAGCTTATGGAAATTTCAACCACAATATTTGGATTGGATTGATGATAAAAACCACGCCGCCAAAGACGTGGTTTAATATACTAAATTATTCAATCCGAAAGTGTTGCTGTATTCGCTCTCTCGCCTCTTCGGGCGTGGATGCACCAACTGCAATAGTGCGTGATGAAGCGCCGGCACCCAAGTATGGAGCATGAACCACAATTATACTATCCCGCATCAAAAATCTTGAAGAGATAAAACCGAAAACATTCATGTCAGCCCAGCTTTCGCCTTCTCTTGGATAAAACAGCGATGCCATACGAAAGCCTTGTGACGATGGATTTTGAAACACCAAATCCCAACTTAACGGCCTATGTGTTTCGGGATATTCCAAAATCTTGATTGTGCCGCTAAATGTAGTACTCATAGAAAAAACATTTATGCTGTACCTGCCGTTAATCATTACGGTTCTGTATTCTATGTGGTTGGGGTCGTCACGAGCAATTTCTATGGAAGCGGCTTCTATGTCTATTGGTATGGAGATGTTAGATATAACTATAATGGCAAGCACAAACACTAAAAACATAATGAAAAGTGTGAGTATAACAATTTTGAATATCCGTTGGGCTTTTGTTGGTGGAGCCCACGGGTTACCATACGTTGATACTATCATTATGCTACCAGACTTGAAGCCAATATGTTGTTGGTCTTATTATAGTAACATGTAGAGGCAGAGACACCAAACTATAATTGTGAATGAGTGTATCCAGAAACCTAAAATCAGCGTGATGCCATCCTTCGCTATGTAAAGCAAAGTGGTTGCTGCTAAACGACCTGGAATCCCATGAAGTGACTATATTTCCTGACATTTGTGTTGGAAATTGCACCCATCCTTGTGTGCGACCAGCAATTCTATCGATTTGAGCCATTGGAATGAAGGCTCGACCAGGCCACCTATTATTCACATCTTCCATTAAAATGGTTCTTGTGGTTATGTATCCAACAAATTGATTTGATATTGTATTGCCTGCAACATTACCTATTCTGATATTAAAAGGTGCATTAACAAACCCACTTGTAAGGTTTTGGATATTTCCTAAAAAAGAGGATATAGCAGAAACGGGTCCACCCATAACTTCAAAACCAACCTGAGCAACCGCCCAAGCGAACTGAGACCAATTTACAGAAGAATGAACATTATTCATAACCTGTTGTGTGTTTATAGGTATTGCAACATCAATAAATCTAAACTGAAAACCTCTATACGTAGTAAAGAAATGGCCATACCGAGAAGTGTCTACAAAGGGCTCAAAATTAGTTCGGCTTGATGGTGGCACTGAAAATATAATGCCGGGGATATCCAAACCATCATCTATAAGCATTTGCACCCTGTGCAGGGCAAGGGCATATAAATCATTATTTAATAGATTAAGAGCCTCGCAACTATCCAGTTGCCTTGCTTCCAGCACCCCTATTTCACTAAACAGCTGAGTATTGTCTTGTAAATCAAAAGCGTTGAATGGTGAGTAATGTTGAGTGTGCATATCATAATCACAACCGAAGAATGCTTCCACGAGGTATCCAGCAATTTCATCGAATACCACCCCATTAAAGTGATCCACTTCCACAACGAATAATGGTATACTGCTTAGTTTTGAAAAATCTAATGCAGATGCGCTAAATTCATCGATTGTTTGAAATTCATTAGAAAATTCTTCGGCTTGCAAAGGAACGGCAAAACCCAAAGCCATAACAGCTACCATAAATAACGATAAAACTCTCTTTCGCATAACAAATTCCTCCTATGTATTTAGTGTGTTGCGGTATATCCGCAATCCCGCTTTTGGGGCGGCTGTACATTCCAGCCCCTTCACATCACGTGATACTAATATTATATACATATATATACACTATGTCAAGGAGAACTATAAGCAAATTTCGCCAAAATTCTAACCTAATAATATGTGTTTCGTTAACGAAAAATGTCGGGTATGTGAAAATGGGGTTATTACACTGGAAAGGAGGTGAAAAAGTGAGAGCTTTCTCATTAAAACCATTATGAAACTATCACACAATTTTGTCAACATAAGTTTATAATTTTTATGCACGTTAGTTATACCGAACTAATAGCAAGCAATAGACGAATCGCAACGGGGCTCGCAACCGCCGATTAACACACCGTTTTGGCTGTTGCGCCAGATGATTTGACCACGCCCAAAGCCGCCACTGTCCAGTGCTACGCTTATGTTGTGGCCACGTCGGGCAAGCCCTTGGGCGATGTGCATAGGAAAGCCATGCTCTATGGTAAAATTTTTGCCTTCCATCCATTGCCAGCGGGGGGCATCCAGGCTGGCTTGGGGATTTAAGCCGAAATCCACCGTATTCATCACCATTTGCAGGTGGCCTTGGGGCTGCATATAGCCGCCCATAACCCCAAAGGGGCCCACGGCCTGCCCGTCCTTGGTCATAAAGCCGGGGATGATGGTATGCAGGGTTTTTTTACCACCGCTTAGAGCATTGGGGTGGGTGGGGTCCAAACTAAAATCCGCCCCTCGGTTTTGCAGGGCAATGCCTGTGCCGGGGACAACAATACCCGAGCCAAAACCCATATAATTACTTTGTATAAAGCTTATCATATTACCTTCCCCATCGGCGGCGCAAAGGTATACAGTGCCGCCGGGGGTTGGGGCATGCACAAGGGGCTCGCCTGCTGTATCTGTTATTTGGTAGCGAAGCTTTTCAGCAAAAGTCTCGCTTAATAAGTCCGCCGGGTCAAATTGCATATGGGCGGGGTCGGTTACATGGTATTTTGTGGCGGCAAAGGCCAGCTTCATGGCTTCAAATTGTCGGTGCAGGCTCAACTCGCAGTCCCTGTGGGTAAAATCCCATGTTTTTAGGGTGTTTAGGGCGATAAGGGCGGCTATGCCCTGTCCATTGGGGGGCATCTCCCATACATCATAACCACGGTAGTTTACGCTTATTGGGGCATCCCAGCTGTTTTTATGGGCTACAAGGTCTTCTTTTGTAATATAGCCGCCGTGTTTGGCGGCATGGGTTGCAATTTCATCTGCCAGTGCGCCTGTGTAAAAGCTTGCGGCATTGGTTTTACTTAGTTCTTCCAAGGTATTGGCGTGGCCTTCCAGCTTCCAAATATCGCCAATTTGGGGGGCTTTGCCGTTTTTGGTAAAGGTGGCTTGCCACCCATCAAATTCTGCCCCTTGGTTTTTTGCATATGCTACCGCTGCCCGCTCCCAAAAATACCCAACAGCAGGGGAGATGGGGAAGCCATATCGGGCGTAGTTTATGGCAGGCTTTAAGGTATCGGTCAAAGGTAAATTGCCAAATTTTGCGGACAAATCCGCCCACGCAGATGGTGCGCCGGGCACGGTAACGGGTGCATAGCCCATTTTTGGCATGGTATCATGCCCTGCATCCCGCATTTTTTCCAAGGTTATACCCATGGGGGCCTTTCCGCTGGCGTTAAGACCATGTAGTTTGCGCTCTTTTTCAATCCATATTAGGGCAAAAACATCGCCGCCAATACCGTTGCTTGTGGACTCTACCACCGTTAGGGTTGCGGCGGCGGCTATGGCTGCATCTATGGCATTGCCGCCGTTTTTTAGTATGTCCAGCCCCGCCTGTGCGGCAAGGGGTTGGCTGGTGGCCACCATGCCCTTTTGGGCATATTGCACCATGCGTCGGGATGGGTGGGGGTAGGTGTTGGGGTTCTGGTTCATTAAAAATCCTCCTTTGCAAAATAGCCCATGTGGTAATCATAATTACCCATGTTTGGCGGGGTTATAAGGGATTTTGTAAGCAGTTCGCCGGCATTGCCCTGCTTGTCAAACAAAAAAATTTCATCTTTGCCAAGGCGGTATGTAAGCTTTTCCTCCGCCCCATGGGCTTTAATTTCAAAGGCATAATACTGCTTAAAAGCATCGGGTAAGGCATTGTATTTATCTTTGGTAATTTCTTTGTACAACTTGCGGTGGTAAAGCCCGCCGGCAAGGGTTTCCAGCACCTCGTCCCCGCAGTTTGTAAGGCATGACAGTAACATATAAAAATGTTCGTCCGATACGGACAAAAAGTCCTGTAAATCAGCATTTCCCGCAAAAACCTTGCCCATGCCGATGGATGGGTAGCAGCATTTTCCAACCTGACAAAGGCGGGTGAAGAGTAGTTTAAGCATTTGTTGTGCCACAAGGCTGGTTTTGTGCAGATACACGTTTTTAAGCATATAAATCCTTGCCATAACAAAATCTTCCGCTACCGATGTGCCTTTGCCCTCATCCAACCCAATTACCACACGCCCGTTATAAATGCCCACGGTAAGCATATTTAACAGCCATTCCAAGTCAAAACGCCCGTATCCGGAGCCCGTCATATGGCTATCCCTTAAAAGATAGTCCATTTTATCCACATCAATTGTGCTGTCAATTATCCTGCCCGAATGGCTGTGGGCAGGGTGGGATGTTAGAATATTGCAGACGATTATGGGCGCATCCGGATTGTAGGCAGTTAGCAGGCGGTTTATTTCCGTATCACCAAGTATTATTTGCTTCGTCCACGTTTCGTGGTGGATGCCGGTTAGCTCTTCCGTTACATGGGATAGAATACCATGGCCAATATCATGCAGCAGGGCAGCAACCACCGCCAAAGGCGCATCCCGCCTAATTTCTGCAAAAAAGGCTGTTTTTTTAGGGCAGGGTTGCGTTTTACTTTCCAGTGCCAAAATTTGGGCAATAACCCGCTTGGCAAGGTATGCCACGCCAATGGAATGGGCAAAGCGGGTGTGGGTGGCATTGGGATAGGCAAAATCCGCCATACCAAGCTGCTTTATGCGCCTTAGCCGCTGAAATTCTTTGCTGTCTATTAAATCGATTATTAGGTTGTTTACAACATCATCACCCATGTCAAGGTTAATAACATCATGTACGGGACAGCGGAAAATTTTCACATGCCACCTCCAAAAATTAGGTTATACAGCGAACGCACAATCACGCTTTTCAGGTACGTTCGCTATACCTGTCGTTAGTTTATTTGCCACTGTTTCTTAGAGCCTGTTTAGCATCTTTTTGCCGGCGGATTTGTGGGGCGGTCTTCCGTCTTTCAATACCAATTCCAATTCGAAACATGGAAAAGGATATTTTGAAAATCGCAGGTTTCAGTGCGTTTTCAAAATGTGCTTTTCCATGATTGAGAATGGAATTGGTACAAGAAGCGTCCCGGACGCCATATGCCCATAAGCGCATAAAGAGGGTGCGACGCAGAAAAACGTAAAATTAGCCGCAAGGGCGGAGATAACGGTAGGCAACACAAAAGCAGATATTTTTTATGGCATATGCTTTTGTGTTGCATTTTACGCTTACTTGATTAAAACATGGTTATTGTTTTTTTCGCAAATTTCACCAGTGCCGGTGTACCCGATACTTAACCAAAAGGCATCATTGGAAGAAGTTAGGTAAATATACGGAACAGACAATCTTTTTAGTTCATCCTCAGCATGAGCAACAAGGGTTTTGCCATAACCTTGTTTGCGACAGTCTTTGCGAATGTACATCTCTCTTATAAAACCATAACCCTCTTTTTCACACCAATCACTTTTTGGGCTATCTATCTGATACATAATGAAACCCATCGGGGAGCCATCTATGTGCAAGATGTCAAGATAGGTGATGGCATCTTTAACGCTTTGTATCATTGCTTTGCACATCCTAATAGGCGGGTTGTTATAGAGTGGTTCTTTCAAATCTTCAATGAAATACACCCCAACCATCTGTGCAAAAGCGTCAAAATCTGAATCAGTGAATTTTTTTATCACTATTTTTGGTTGTTTTATCATAAACACTCTCCTTAAATTTTTGCGGAAAGTTATGTTGAAATCACTCTCCGTGTTAAGATGGCAGCTGCTTTGTTTATCATAATAAATCATTCCCCTTTCAATTATTAGAATATCTATATCAACGCAAGAAAAACTTGCGGAGTTTTTGCTGCACATAAATGCGATAAAGGGCGATCGTCCTTAGAACCTGTTACATAAGTGCGCTCTTTGTTTTAGTTCCTCAGCCAGTAAAGATATTATATCACATCAATGATGCTTGTTGCCAGTTTATTCGGATTGCATTATTTCCGCCCAACACAGCGCACATCCTATTAGCTATTTTCATCTTACTTTACAAGGTAGCTGCTCTCTATGCGTTCAAGATAGTCTTTAAAAGGTGCGGTAAACACCCTTGCATCATAAAAGGTGTTTTGGATTAAAGCTAAATTCTTCATCTGTTCTGTAATTGGTTTAAGAAATCCCTCAAACTCGTCAAGTAATTTTTTTGCTGGTTTTCTGGAATTTAGCCCTTTGGTGCAACTTACTATTGTATCACGAACAACCCTCCAATGCCTATCAAACAAATAATCCCTTCCCATGAGAACTGAAGAGCCGAAATCACATAGTTTTAACACGGTTTTATTTTCAAATTTCCCATACTCCTTTTTATCAGTACATTTTTTGCATGCGCATCCCCGTGGAAAGCGTTAATGGATGATGTTTCTTCGATGGCTTGCAAGTAACGCCTTAATATCCAGCAAATATATAAAGGGTCTTTATCGGCAATATGAACACATAGGGTTTCTCCTTCAAAATACTCCATGCAGGAGATGGTGTATCCGTGAAACATGTGAGCAGCATATACTTTAATTGCATATTTCTCATCAGCTTTAACTGTTCTGCGTAGCTCGTTAACGGCTTGCTCTTCTCCCTTTACATCCCCGCTTTTAGTGAATATTTTGAGTGCCTCGCAACGATCCAGCATGGGGTTGTGCATTAGATAAACTTCGCCGTTGGCACCCCCTCCTATTCGTTCAACGGCATTAAGGTTTGGATACCCTTCGGTGCCGATTAATAGCTTTCCGTTCTTAATATTAATATCCACAAGGGCAACTCCTTAAAGCGAAATTGGTCATATCCATAATACCCGCTTGGTACTATTATAGCATGCCTGCGGGGAATTTGCAAATGGTGTTGGCAGGCGGTGCAAGGTGGTATAATTTGTTTATTGATAATCTCGCATAATTTTCAATAAATTTCGGATTGGAATACATGTATTACATCACCCGCTGCAAAAAATGTCAGATTTTGAAAACCTTGCAAAACTTAGCAGGTTGTGTTATAATTTTGAGATGTAACTTTGACTATGCAGGAGGATGTTGTGATGAGCGTTTTGAAAGATTTGCAACCAACGGATGTTTTTGGATATTTTGAGATGATTTGCGGCATACCCCACGGCTCCAAAGACGAGAAGGCGTTAAGTGATGCCATTAAGGCTTGGGCGGAAAATTTGGGGCTTTGGGTGCATCAAGATGATGTGTTTAATTTGATTATTAAAAAGCCCGCAAGCGAAGGTTTTGAGGGTGCAAAGCCCGTTATTTTGCAGGCGCATATTGATATGGTTTGTGAAAAAAATGCTAATGTGGACTTTGATTTTAAGACACAAGGGCTTAATTTGCTTATTGACGGGGATTTTGTTAAAGCAGATGGTACCACCCTTGGTGCGGACAATGGCATTGGCACAGCAATGATAATGGCCGTTTTAGCAGATAAAACAATAAAGCACCCCCCCATAGAAGCAGTGCTTACCACTGTGGAAGAAGCCGGCATGGACGGAGCCAAAGGCCTGGACATTAACCTTTTGGAAGGGCGGCGGATGATTAATTTGGATAGCTCGGAGGACGGGATATTTTGCAGTGGCTGCGCCGGCGGCGGCAAGGTTACGGTAAAACTGCCTATTAAAAGCACAACATCTGCCGAAGGGGCCAACACATCTGTCACTTTGTTTGTTAGCGGGCTAAAAGGCGGCCATTCCGGTGCCGATGTGCATTTGGAGCGGGGCAATAGCAATAAAATCCTCGGGCAGGTGCTGCACAGCCTAACAAGCCCCTTTGAAATTGCGGAAATCGGCGGGGGAAGCAAGGATAACGCCATCCCCAGGGAGGCATGGGCTAATCTTATTGTCACCAAATCCTGCCTTGATTTGCTTTGGGTGGAATTGGAGCATATAGAAGCCACCTATAAAGCCGAACTTGCCACATCCGACCCCGATGTATCCATTAAATTCATTAATGTGAGGCAGGTAGAGGAGGCTGTGCCGGTTTTTTCCAAACAAACCCATGATGCGGTGATTGATTTGCTTTTGCTTATCCCCTTCGGCCCCGCCCATTATAGCGTGGACCTGCCCGGCTTAGTGGAAACATCCAATAACTTAGGGGTTGTGACTGTTAAGGATGATTTTGTGGTGATAACCTGTGCAGTGCGTAGCAGTGTAGAAAGCCGCAAAAAATCCCTATGCGCAAGGATTGAGCGGTTAGGGCAGCTTATGGGGGCGGAATGTATCGTGTCTGACGGGTATCCCGGTTGGGCATACAACCCCGTTTCGCCTATCCGTGAAACTTTTAAGCGGGTTTGGGAGGGGCAGTTTGGTACACCACCCAAGGTTATGGCAATCCATGCAGGGCTTGAATGCGGGATTTTTGACAGCCGCCTGCCCGGGCTTGATATGATTTCTTTTGGGCCCGATATTTTTGACCTTCATACGCCTGATGAGCGTGTTAGCATTTCCAGCGTTGCTAAGAACCAGCAGTTTTTGGTGGCGGTATTGGAAGCATTGAAATAATATTGACCCAAATAACCCCCGACAAATGTTGTCGGGGGTTATTTGGGGTTTTGGTATAGTCTATCTATTAATCGCTGTTTCTAATGCAATACCCATCATATCGGTAAAACTCTCCTGCCGCTCCTTGGCACTGGTTGCTTCGTGGGTAAAAACCAAGTCGGAAACGGTAAGGATGGCAAGGGCTTTTTTGCCCATACGTGCGGCGGTGGCATATAGCCCTGCCGCTTCCATTTCCACCGCTAAAACCCCCATTTTTTGCCACTTTTTCAAGGCATCCGGGTCATCGCCGTAAAATACATCACTGGTAACTACATTGCCCACATGCACTGCACTTTTCGTGCTTTTTGCGGCTTTTGCGGCAGCCAAAACCAGTCCAAAATCTGCAATGGGTGCAAATGTGCCATTTATGCCGTATTGGCTTATGAAATTAGAATCCGTACAAGCCCCTTGGGCAATAACAATATCCCGTAAATTAACCCCATCGGCAATTCCTCCCGCTGTGCCCACACGGATGATGGCATCCACCCCATAAAACTTAAAAAGCTCATAAGCATAAATCCCTATGGATGGTATCCCCATACCCGAACCCATGACGGATAACCTTTTGCCCTTATATTCGCCTGTATACCCAAGCATGCCCCGCACGCCGTTAAATTTATGCGCATTATCCAAAAAGTTTTCCGCAATAAACTTGGCCCTAAGGGGGTCGCCGGGCATTAATACGGTTTCTGCAATTTCCCCAACCTTTGCTTCTATATGTGGTGTCATAATCATCAACCTCCAAGCCCCAGCATATTCTTTTTGCAATTGCTGGACGCATACCAGCTGCAATCGCCGCAAATATCATCCATCATTTCCGCTGTCATCTTTTCTTTAATTCCATCTATCAGTTTGTGGTACATATAAGATTTTTCCTTTAAGCCAAAATATTCTATAACCTTACTATCCATCGCCTTTACCTTGTCATTGGTTTGGCAAAGGTCGCACCCCAGCATTAGCGGGCATTTACAACAAATATCGTCGGTAGAAAAAACAATATCCACCATCGCATCCCTGTCCTTGCTTAAAAGCTGTACAACGTCATCCATATTCTTTACAAACTCTTCGCTATACCCTTTGCCTTCGTAACCTTGTATGCATAGCAGGTGGTGCGGCCGCAATCTCATAATATTCCATCCCTCTAAATCAAAATTTCGAATAAAGAATTGCCCGTAATTACAAAATTACCAAAATATACTAAATGTATCATCAACAATGCCCGGTGGGTGGTTAGTTTATACTCCTCCTCCACCCTTTCCCCGCCCATGGCGCGGTGCAGCTTGTCCTTGTTGCGAACCATATCTATCAAAGCAATCAAAAATATCAACACAGACAGCAAGGTGAAAAGTATATGGTTTATAGCAAAAATACTGCCAATAATATAACCTTGCGAAAGAAACAGTGCGGTAAAAAGTACGCCCCTACCCATTGCGGGATTACTGCGCACAATCTCTTCACTAATCCCCTTATCAAAATCCCCTTCTATTTGGTCAAGGGATTTTACCTTAAAATCCCCGCCCGCCGGGGCGTTGCTTTTTGCCTTGCCTTTTCTTATTATGGCACCCGCCACCCCCAGTACAAAAACAAGTAGGTTAAGTGCCCAAAGTATCACAATAAACGCCATCACGCTCACACCACTATCCCATTTTGCGATAATCCTTCTTAAACCGGGTTAAAATTTTATGCAAAATATCTTGATAATCTTTGGTGCGCCCTTGGGCTTTGCGTATGCGTGCCTGCTCCAATAAAACTGCGGGGTTTTCTG
This sequence comes from Defluviitaleaceae bacterium, assembly GCA_009779935.1. Taxonomy (GTDB): domain Bacteria; phylum Bacillota; class Clostridia; order Lachnospirales; family WRAX01; genus WRAX01. Next base: position 41,593 of record WRAX01000008.1, read on the forward strand.
GTGCCATGGCAATAGCACGGGAAATTGCCCAGTGCGCCTTTACCAAATCATAATCCTGCCGGTGGTATGCGGCAAGCAATGTCCATAAATCCGCCTTATTTTTCTCTGTCACCACGGCCTTTTCCAATGCTTTTATTGCCCCCGGCAAGTTACCCGCCTGTGCGTGATATGCCGCTTGTTTTTTCAAAAACTCTAACCCCTGCTGGTTTTCGGGTATTTGTGCTAAATTGCCCAATGCCTTATCAAATTGGCGCACCCGCATAAAACAGTCGCTAATACGGTAAATATAGGCATGTGCAGGGTCTTGTGCAAGGGCGGCTTGGTATGCCTTCATAGCCCCAAAATAATTGCGCTGGTGAAATTGTATTTCCCCTTGAAAATACAGCATTTCGGGGTGGTTGCGGTCCTCCGCTTGTAAAATAAGTTCGTTAGCCCCATCAAAGTCGCCTGCCAAAATGGTAGCTTCGATAAGGTTAAGGCGCAATTGCTGGGATTTGGGGTCCGCAGACAATGCCTTAGCAAAATACTGGGTTGATGTGGTCACATCACCTGCCTGCAAAAGCGCAATGCCCGCATTATTCCACAAAGGCACATTTTCCTGGTGTTTTAGGGCTTTGGCATAAAAACCGTAAGCACGCTCTCCGTCACCCGCATCTAACCAAAAATCGCCCTGTTCTTTATATTTCTCCCAAATATGCCGCTTTTCCCATGCTGTCAGTTCCTTTTGCAGCCCGGCAAGGGCATCTTGGGGCAGATAATCCGTGGTGGATAAAAATGACAAAAAAGCCATGGTGGCATTTTCCATCACAGCCAAATCCCGCATTTTGACAGCAATATGATGCAATCCAAGCCCTTCTACCCATTGCACAAAAGGGGTTGCCAAAAAATCCTCCATAGACTGTCGCCAGTAGTGCAAACAGTGGTACAAAGCCTCTTCCAGCGAATAAACTTTTATGCCTGTCATATTAAATTCATAGGGATTGCGGTTCTCCTCTTGCGAAACACAAAGATACAAATCAGCCATAACCCTATTATACCACGCCACAGCGCACATCGCAACAAATTTCTTTTAGAATTATGCCGACATAGTAGCGCACTTGAAAATAAGCATACCATCATCCACATAATAAACAGCAATTTTGCTTTTTATATGCCAACCCAGTGTTTCCCGCAATTCTTTGGGCAGGGTTATCCTACCAATCTCATCAACTTTTGCTTCAAAGTATTGTGTGGGGTCATCATTTTTAGTTTCAACTTGCAGTATTAAGATATTATCCAAGGGCTTTAAGCTTAATCCCGAACCAACTTCAAGCCCCAACCTTTCCCTCAGTTCAATGTGAAAGGCTATCTTTCCAAGCTCATCAATGGTTCTTGCGCTGTATCTTTCCATAAAAAATACCCACCTTTCTGTCTATTATTTGTCGGGTGTAAGAAGTGCTTGACAAATAGACCTGATACCAATTCCATTCTCAATCATGGAAAAGCACATTTTGAAAACGCACTAAAACCTGCGATTTTCAAAATATCCTTTTCCATGTTTCGAATTGGAATTGGTATTAGTCAAGAAGTTTTTTATTGTGACATCAAGCGCAAATTCCTTTTATGCAGCGGATGATATAACCAACCTCTTCCAAGGTGTTAAAATGGCCAAAAGAAAAGCGCACCGTGCCGTGGGGATATGTGCCCAGCGTTTTATGGGCATTGGGAGAGCAGTGCAGGCCGCAACGGGTCATTATGCCATATTCGCCATCTAAAAGTGCGGCAACCTCCGCATTATCCCGCCCTTTGAAGTTAAGGGAAACCACGGCGGTTCTGCCAACCACATCCTTTTTGCCGATGATATCCACGCCGCATATTTTATCTACGCCTTCTATAAATCTTTTTACCAGCACCATCTCTTTTTCAAAAATCGCTGTAACCCCTACCTCCAAAATATATTCCAAGGATTTTTTAAGTCCCATAATGGCGGGCAGGTTAATTGTGCCTGCTTCAAATTTATCAGGCAAAAAGTGGGGCTGGTCCAGCTGGTGGGAAGCACTGCCCGTGCCGCCAGTTATAGTTGGGTCGATAAGCCCGGCAAAATCATCTTTTACAAGAAAACCGCCCAAGCCCTGTGGCGCAAGCAAGCCCTTATGGGCGGTAAAGGCAAGGGCATCAATAAATTCCATATCAATATCCATCACCCCGGCCGTTTGTGCAGCATCTACAATAAACCGCACACCATGCCTTTTGCAAATTTCCCCAACTTTATTTATCGGGAAAATTGTGCCGCATACATTGGATGCGTGGGTCATAACCACAGCTTTTGTGGCCGGTTTAATCATTTTTTCTATTTGTTTCAAATCCGTAACCATATCATAAGTAACGCCTGCCTGCGCCAGCCTGTGCAGGGGGCGCATAAGGCCGTTATGTTCCATTGTTGTGGTAATAACGTGGTCACCACTTTTCAAAAAGCCTTGCAAAATCATGTTTAGGGAATATGTAATGCTTGGCGTAAAAATTACATTTCTGGGATTGTTAAATTTGAACAACCCGCACAAAAGCTGCCTTGTTCGCAAAACCTCCCCCCCAATGTTGTAGGATGCTTCATAACCGCCCCTGCCCACATTGTAGCCACCGTTCACCAGAAAATCCTTAACAGCATCAGCCACACCCGGTGCCTTCGGGAATGATGTGGAGCCATTATCTGCATATACCTTATTCACACTACCTTACCCCCTGTTCCATCAAAAATCCTAATGGGTTTTATTATACACATAAATAATCCCTATTTGCAAGTATAAATTTTACATGCTATAATAGACCTGTCCACTAACCTCATTTGTCATCTTTCCGACTTATTTTTCACCCGGTATGCGTGGAAAGGTCTAATTTTAATATAAAACTTGGATAGGATGTGAATTGCATTATGGTTAAAAAACTTGCTTTGCCTGCAGTTGGTGCGCTGTTTGCCATCGCTTCTCTTATTTTGGTAGCTTGCGGCAACCCGGGCAATATGGGGCTTTGTGTTGCCTGCTTTTTACGGGACACGGCAGGTGCCCTCGGCTTGCACGGGGCAGAGGCGGTGCAATACGCCCGGCCTGAAATAATCGGCATTGTGCTTGGCGCTATGATAGTATCACTAATAACACGGGAATTTTCCTCCAAAGGCGGCTCTGCCCCTATAACCCGCTTTGTGCTGGGTGCTTGCGTAATGGTTGGTGCACTAATTTTCCTTGGTTGCCCTACACGCATGGTATTGCGCATTGCAGGGGGAGACCTTAATGCAATCGTAGGCCTTTTCGGCTTTGCGGCAGGTATTTTCGGCGGCATATTCTTCTTAAACAAGGGTTTTACATTAAAACGTACATACACCATATCCAAAACAGATGGCTTTGCCCTTCCTGTCATGTCTTTGTTGTTGTTAGTTGCCTTGCTGTTTTTCCCCATGCTTCTTAATTTTTCCGAGGCGGGGCCCGGGGCAATGCGTGCACCAATTTTCCTAGCCCTTGGCATAGGGCTTGTAATGGGCGGTGTGGGCTTTATCAGCCGTTTGTGTTTTGTGGCAGGTATTAGGGATAGTGCGTTTTTCAAAAACTTTTCCATGCTATTTGCTTTTGTGGCATTATTGGTGGTTGCCACCGTTGGTAATATTATCATGGGTAATTTTAACCTTGGTTTGGAAGGGCATCCCGTTGCCCACACAGATGGGTTATGGAACTTTTTAGGGCTTGCCCTTGTGGGGTTGGGCTCTGTACTATTGGGCGGCTGCCCCTTCCGCCAAGTGGTATTGGCAGGCGGCGGCAATACAGATTCGGTAACCGCAGTGTTTGGGATGATTTTCGGTGCAGCCCTTGCCCACAACCTTTCCCTCGCCTCCTCCGCAGCAGGGGTTAGCGAAAGGGGCCCGGTAGGCTTTGCCGTTGCCGCCGTGCTTATGGTTGGTATTGCCGTGTACAACACATTTTTTAACAAAGATAAGAAAGCAGGGAAGGTTTAATATGACAATTTTGGATGCACGGGGCATTTCCTGCCCGGAACCTATGGTGATGCTGAAACAAGCCCTAAACAACCAAAGGGAGCTAACCTTGATGCTGGACAGCAAAAATGCCCTTGCCAACTGCGAGGAGTATGCCAAGAAGCAAAACTGTACAGTAACAATCAAAACCGAGGGTGATGAGTATGAGTTGCATATCAAAGCCAATGGATAATTACATAGCCACATTTTTTAGCCATTTTGATGCCCTAATGTTTTGTGAGCACTTGAAAGAACAGGGCGTGGCAGCCAAAATGATGCCCGTGCCAAGAAAGGTCAGCTCTTCTTGCGGCACATGCGTATCCTTTACAACAGAAACAGAAATCAATTTCGACCAGCACGAAGTTGATGCGGTTTTTGTGGAAACTTTTGGTGAGTTTAGGCAAATAGCATAATACTCACTTCCTGTCAAAATATCACCAAAAACACGCCATTGCAGGCTTTACCCGCAATGGCGTGTTTTTGGTTTACAGCCGCACAAGCTCTGCAATGCTGGCGGCAATGTTATCAAGTATATCATGGAATTTGTCTGATAAGTCATAAAATTTACCATAGGGCTTGGTTACAGGGTCATAGGCCTCGATGGATTCCCTGTCCTTACGAGCCACAACATATGTCACCACATTTTGTGCCGCAAGCATGTCACAAATATCCTGCACACTTTTTCCCGAATGGGTTGGTACATGGGGCGGCGCATCGGTAATCAGTATAAAAATGCTTTGTGTGCCGGCCTCCCGACCGCCGGTGTTTAACAGCTCCACCGCAGTTTCCAGCGAATCCAAAGCGGATTCGGGTATGTCCCCGCCATAGGTACGCGGAATATTTTTAACCTGTTTTTGGAACTTAACCACATCGCTGGTAAAGTTGTAAACGCTCATTTTCTCTTTCTCATTCAAATCCCCAAAGCCGATAAGGCCCAGCTTAAAGCTTGCCCCCTTGCTGGCAAGGATTTGGGAAAACTCTATGGCACGGTCTTTAACCCCATTAATATATGTGTCCATACTGCCTGTTGTATCAATGCAGAAAACCACATTAACATTGCCGCCGCCCGCACCCGTTTCCCGGCTGGTTGGCGGGGCAGTAAACTTGGTGCGGTCAAATTCTGCCCGTTTTTCGTTGCCTGTGGCAATGTCTTTTACATACACTTCAAAAAGGTTGTTTTCGTCAATGGCGTAGGTTATCTCAATTTGGGTAGCACCTGTAAGCCCTGTTAAAACAACGCTTCCCATGTATTTCTTATCATCCTCATACCCCGCTTCCCATTGGTACACATCCACATTAACCGTGGGTGCGCCCGTTGCGGCAAAATTGGCATCAGAAATTTTAGCGGGTATGGCTGTGCCCATGGGGATAATAGGTATAAGCCCCTTTTCCTTGGTGGCAACATTAATTACCGCCTCTGTACCAAAAATTTGGCGGGTTATTTGCCCAACCTTAACATTACTGCTGGGCAGGTGTATTAAATAGTTGTAAATTGCCGCACCCATGGCAACAGATTTGGCAGGGTCGGTTGCCCTGTACGGCTCTTTTAGAAAGCCTGCCACCATGCGGCGCACCATGGGGATAAGGGTGCTGCCGCCCACAAGTATTACTTTGGAAATCTCATCCGCATGGCAATTTGCCCGCTTTAACGCCTCTTCAATAATATCCCGGCTACGGTCCACATATTTGCGGATAATTGCTTCAAACTCCTCCCGGCTAATTTCCAGGGACAAGTTTTGCGGCACGCTATCATGGATAACCAGTGGATTTATGCGTATCTGTGCCTTATTTGTGCCTGATAGCTTCTTTTTAACGCTTTCCGCTTCAAATTTTAGCTTTTGCAGCACGCGCTTGCGCTCGGCATTGTCCAGCCCATCCAAATCAAGGCTGTTTTGTTGCTTAAACTTTTCCTTCATCCATCGGATAAGCTCCGAATCAAAATCGTCGCCACCAAGGGACATGTCCCCCACATTTGACAATTCCTGGAAAATTTCTTCCCCATTTTCATCCTTTCCCACACGTAGCACGCAAGCATCAAATGTACCGCCGCCCATGTCATAAACCAACAGGGTTTGGGCATATCCCTGGCGAAAACCGTATTCGATAGCGGCCGCAAGGGGTTCGCTAAGCAAAAAAACATTCTTAAAGCCAGCCAAAAGCCCCGCTTGGCGGGTGGCAAAAATTTGCCTGTCATTAAAATAGGCGGGGTGGGTTATAACCACCTCGCTAAACATTTCGCCTGCCTGCTCCTCGGCGGCAAGTTTTAGCTTGCGCAAAATATCCCCACTTATCTCCTCAGGGGTTTTTTCAATTTCACCAATCATCACACGCTCGTCGCTGCCCATCATCCGTTTAACGGACATTACGGTGGCTTCCGGGTAAATTATTGCCCCGCTTTTCGCCTCCGCCCCAACAACGGTGCCTTCTTCCATATAACTAACTACCGACGGCAAAATTTCATCCGCCCCGTCAATCTTCACAACCTCCAACACATCGCCGCTGTCCTTGTAGATGATGGCAACGCTGTTGGTTGTTCCTAAATCTATTCCTAAATAGCTCATATTTTTTTCCTCCTTATTTTCACGTTTATTTAGGCGGGGGCAAGCCCCCACCCTACGGTTGGTTAACCACGCCTGTGAAGAGTATTTGGTTGCCGCCATCGATGGTGTTTTTGTGCAGTATGAAGGCGAAGGGACGGTTGCATATCATTTCAAAGGTTGTTTGGGCTGGTGGCGGCGCACTTTCGGCAACGGCTATCATTAGGGTTACGGCGGCGGCGGTTGCGCCCTCTTCATCCAGCTCTATCAATGCTGTTTGCATTGCATCACTTAGCCACACACGGGGTGGGCCAACTGCCAGCAAACCATTTTCCCCTGATAGGGGTGCGGCAAACTCATCAAACAGTGGTATGCCCATGTTGGTTAACACATATGGTAAATTGTTGTGGTTGTTTTCTATGCTAAACCGGGGCAATACCAGCCTACCTTGGGCCAGTTGCTTGTTTTCCCGGGCTAACATATGCTCAAAATATTCCAAGGTCATGGATGCCAATAGGCCTGTGGCATCCCCATTTTTTGGCAGCATTATGGTTATGCCGCCGCCTGTTTCAAAGTTTAATGTTAAAGCCTGTGTCACGTCATCCTCAAAGTATAACACAGGGTCATGCTCTTGCCAAGCCATTTCCATTAGATAGGCTTGATTGATTAGGTGCATACCGTAAAAGTTACCCCTTTGGGTTAAAGCAGGGTCAAATTTGCGCCACCAGCTGTCAGAAAAATATATGGCATTGGCGATGACGGCGGCGGTTCGCTCATCAAAATCCTTCGGTGATACCATTTGGTATATCAGCCCATAAGTGTTATCATAAGCCCAGCGGTTTATGGCATATGCTGCATGGTAATGCAGAAAGTCCACATTCATAATACCACCTTGGTAATAGTCCGCAAAAATTTGGGCAAAGGCTTGGTTTATGGTAACACGCTGGCTGGCGAACATGCCATTAGCAATGTGCAGGGGGTTTGGCCAATCGGGGTTATGGCGGCGTGCAGCCTGATTTGTTAGGTCGAACAACATGCGGGCGGCGGCTTGGTTTACCGCATCTGCTTCGCTTCCCTTGGCCCCAATGGCTTCCAGCAGGGCGGGTCTATGGGTTTCGTTTGTAACATTGGCAAGTGCCGCCAAAGGCATCCAAACAGAGAAGGGAGAGGCTATAAAGTTTTCGTCACCCATATCTGCAAGCAGTGCGGCGGACAGGCGAAAGGCAAAGTCATTAGCACCCCTTGCCACATCCTGATGGATGGGTTGCCCCCAGTTGGTTGCCCCCAAGTTTGGCGGAGGGGCAGCTACTGGCACTACTGTGGATGCCCCTTGGTATTCTTGTTCCAAATTGCCGCAAGCTGTAAAAAACAAGCAAATTGCAAATAATGTTCCAATTAACCTTTGCTTCATTGGTTTTCCTCCTTCACCACTCTACGGAATAAGCAGTTCAAAGCGCAAAGTGCCCCTAAACAGCTCCCCATATCCGTTGCGGTATAGGGGTGCGCCAAAGTCTATATAAGCATATCTTCCATCGTGGATTATTTGATACATGCCCACGCCATATTGGGGTAATTTGTCGATATACCCTAAAAGTTGCCAGCTATCGCCTTGGTTGGTGCTGTAAAAGATGGATGCAGGCCGGTAATAACCTTGGTATGACAGGAAAATGGCATAAACTACCCCGTGGGCATAAATCATATCATAAGCGGGGCCGTAAAATTTTGGTTCTATATTCAAAGATACGTTAAATTCCCCCGTTTGTCTGTTATGGTGGGCAATGCCCATCCATGGGCCGCCATCCAGCCCCCAAAGTATATGGCTTTCAAAAGCAATGGCAGATGTGGGTAAAAAGCCGTAAATCACAGTTTTCCAACTATCACCCAAATCTTGTGATCGGATGATGCGGGCGTTTTGCCCATCCCCTATGGCTTGGTAAACAACACCATCGGGGGCGATTATTAACTTATGGTTATGATGGTCTATTTGTCGGCCGGGGTCAAAAACAACTTCCCAATTTTTACCAAAATCTGTGGAATGGTAGATGCGTCGAGCATTATCACCATAGCCTTTATAGCCGTATTCGGAAACGAACATGGTGCCGTTTTGGCTTGCTATATTCCACCAAATCACCGCTCCGGACTGGACATTAAGTACCTTTTCCCAACTTTCGCCACCATCTTCTGATCTAAACAGTTGGTTTGTTCCAATTTCCGCCCAACGGTCTTCTGCAACGGAAACAAAGATGTTTCGTGCATCATCCACATGCACAGCCTGTATGGGCATGGCAAAGGCATAAACGCTTTGCCAGTCTTCCCCGTGGTTGTTGGAATTTATTAGGTTGCCCGTGCGAAATTCCGCCGCCCAAAGATAATCCTCACAAGCTGCCATGGGTATCAACCCTGCAATAAAAGCGTAATCCACAACAAAATCCACAAAGTTTTCCGCCGGGCGGGCATCTACGGTTACAGGCGTGGTTTGCTGACTGTTATTGCCGCAAGCTGCCAAAAACAGCCCAATCATCAGCAATACACCTACACACAAACGTTTCATGCGTTATATTCCTCTGCTAAAATGGCATACACGGCTTCGTCTACCCATTCTTTATCCACCCTTGCCCAAAACTTTTTAATATGCAGGGCTTCCCGCCGCATTCCGTTGCGCTCCATAATACGGTAACTACCGTAATTTACAGCAGCGCAGGGGGCGGTTATGCGGCGTAAATTAAGCTCCTTAAAGCCGTATCTAATCAGTTTGGCGCAAATTTCTGTGCCAAACCCTTGCTTGTGGTGGTTTTTGTGCAAAACCCAGCCCAGCTCCCCCGTATCACCTGCGCTATCAGGGTAAATGCCGCAACTGCCGATAACTGCGCCACTTTCTTTTGATACAACAGCAAAATCCATACCTTTGCGCACGGTTTTAAGGTAGTCCCTTGTCTGCTCCATTGTATTGGGCCCCCAAGCCATCCAGCGCACATTTTCCGGGCAGGACCCCCAAGAGTAAAAGGCATCCGCATCATCCAATGTTGCAAGGCGCAAAATTAGCCTTTCTGTTTCCAGTTTCTCACAAAAATTCATATTATCCCTCCATCCCCGCCGCCAAAACATCGGGGTGCATTTTATAAAATTCTTCCTTGGTAACGGAAAAGGTCAAATCGTCATAACGCTTACCGCCAACCCGCCGTATGCCCCGTATGCGGCCAATTTCTTCCATGCCAATCTTTTGTGCAAGTCCCATCATGGGCAAATTGCCCGACCAGGTTTGGCAATAAATCTCATCCGCATAACTGTTTGCAAAATGGTAGTGTATCCATAAAATCAGCGCATTTGCAGCATGCCCCTTACCCCTTGCATCCGCCGGCGGTATGCCGATGCCCACGGCCAGCAGGTGGGGCATTGTGTCAATAAAATAACGGTTTACGCCGCCGATATGCCGCCCATTCTCATCATCAATTTTTAAGGCACTGTACACCTTCGGGGGGTTGGTTTGCAATCTTTCCAAATACATACGCTGTTGCGCCATATGCACATCCACGGGTATGTCATCCTCCCAGGGGGCATCCCAGTTAAGCCACTCCGTCTCCACCGAATGCCATCGCTCTTCATCCGCTAAATCCGATTGGCGCATAGGGCGCAAGGTTATGTTTTTATAGGTCATTAAAAGTCCCCTCCCTCAATCAACACCAGCACCGTTGCAAGCCTTGCAGTTAAAAAATATCAGTCTGGGTGGCAAATTCGTAGCCGTTGCGGCCTATTTTGTTCGTTAAGTTATTTGTGTGGCGGTTTCTGTCTCTGAAAAATTATGCTCGTCCACAATAATCCATAGTTTGCCATTAATACCAATTCCAATTCGAAACATGGAAAAGGATATTTTGAAAATCGCAGGTTTCAGTGCGTTTTCAAAATGTGCTTTTCCATGATTGAGAATGGAATTGGTATAAAGAGCCAGCAGCAAACTCGGGACGGGGTTTTACAGGGATGGCAAAGTTTCCATGCACGGTTGCAACCCATAGGGTTGGAGGAAGGAGTGGAAGAAATTAGCATCAAGCATAAACAAGTGTCCAAAACTATTAAGAGGAAAGTCGTTTTCTAATATATAAAATATAATCTCCATAATCAGTAGCCTCCCTCTTCGATAAGTGCCAGCACTGTTGTTAGCGCACTCATGTTCTCACGGTTAAAAATATCCGGTTGGGTTACGAATTCGTAGCCATTGCGCCCAAGATGGTCCGTGCTGTACACCCCCTGAAAACGCCCTGCAATGCCTGTGTTTGGCAGGGCAAACACAATGGGTTGCCAACCAATGCCTGCCCCACCTGTGGGCTCGCCTACAATGGTGGCAAAGCCCGTTTGCCGGGTTACAACCGCCGCAAAGTCGGCCGCGGAAAAGTTGCGGCCATCCACCAACAGCCATATTTTGCCATCAAATCCCACAGCATCCTCTGATGGGTATATGGTGCTTTCGGCATGGAAGTGGTAGGTAAACAGGGGTACATCATCCGGGTGCAGATAGGGCAAACCCGCCAGCACCTCCGCCGCCACCGGGGCAAAGCCTGTTTGCTCCCCATGGAACAACCCAATATGCTCCCCATCCATAATAAAAAAGTTGGCGGAGTATGTAGCGGGCGCATCAATCAAAAACTGCATTAGCACAATGGGAAAATAACCGGAGCTACCCCCGCCGTTGCCCCTAATATCAATTATCAAGTGGCTGTAACCTGCAACACTTTGCAAGAACGGGAAAACAATCTCCCCGTCATGCTCAATATTGCCATGATTAAAGGAATTGATGGTAATAAGGGCAATACGCCCCTCCTCAATACTTTCGGTGCGCACATTGCCCTGCCGCACCACATCAAATCCGCCACTATCACCAATCCAAGCCGGCGCACTGCCATAAAACTCCCGTGATGCGGGATTGTCCAGCACATCGCCCCAGGGCGTGTCCGGCCATAGATGCATATAATACCAATCCACATCAAAAAGGGATAAGTGCCCAAACCCCCTAAAATGCTGGAAAAAATGCCTTTCCAGATTAGCGTAAAACATTTGGTCTGTCCAGCGTCTGTTATAAGTCATTTGTCGCATATTCTCCATAAGCTCCCCCACATCAATGCCCAATGCCCGTTCTGCACTATTAAGCAGGGGGCAATTGCTTTCAAGAATGTGGAATAGATAGTCTAAATCCTCTAAAAATCGGGCTTGTGGGTGGTGCTGGGGTTCATAATATTCCGCCTGCCCGTCACTGCTGCACGCCGCCAAAACCAGTCCAAGCAATAACATTAGCCCAATATACATACGTTTCATTGGATTATACCCCCACCTAACAATATGCACAATCTAAAAATCGCCTTCTTCGATAAGTGCCAGCACAGTCGCCAGCGCATCCATACCTTGGCGGTTTAAGATATCTGGCTGGGTCACAAATTCATAACCATTACGGCCCAAACTGTCTGTACTATACACGCCTTGGAAGCGGCCTGCAATGCCTGTGTTTGGCAAAACGAACACTATGGGGTCAACACCAATGCCCGCACCGCCCGTTGGCTCTCCCACAATAGTAGCAAAGCCTGTTTGGCGGGCAATGGTCGCAGCATAATCTGCTGCAGAAAAGTTGCGGCCATCCACCAACAGCCATATTTTGCCATTAAAGCCCACGGCATAGTCCGAAGGATGTATAGTGGATTCAATTGTGGCATAATATCTCAAAAATCCCGCATCATCGGGATGCAAATAAGGTAACTCGGCCACAAATCCATAAGAAATTGGGTTAAAACTAATGTCATTCCAAGGAAGGGGTTTGGCGTTGTAAAACCGCCGCACATGGTCACCATCCATGGTGAAGAAGTGATAGTGATATGTCAATGGTTGGTCAATCAAATACTGCATAAAGTTTTGGGGAAAGTAAGACGAACTGCCGCCCCCATTGCCCCTTATGTCAATTATCAAATGTTCATAATCTGCCACACTTTCCAAAAAGGGCAGTATAATTTCCCTGTCAACCGTGATATTGTCACGCATAAAGGAATTAATCGCAATGCGGGCAATGCGCCCTTCTTCCACACTTTCGGCGTGCACATTTTCTTGTGCAACAAATTCCCCTTGTTGCCCAAAATCGGCTTCCATCATGCCAAAAATATTACGGGAAGCAGGGTTGTCCAGCACATCCGTCCATGGGCTATCCGGCAAAACATGTAGGATAAGGTGATAAAACCAATCATCCAAAAGGAAAAAGTGTCCAAAACCCCCAAAATGGTTTACGAAGTGGCTGTGTAGGTTTTGCTGGAACTGGCGGTTATTCCAGCGTCCATTATACGTGCGTTGGTGCATATCCGCCTTTAATTCATCCACATCAATACCCAAGTTGCGCTGTGCGGCATTAAGTAGGGGGAAGTTGTTTTCCAGGATGTGGAATAAATAGTCCAAATCCTCTAAAAATTGGGCTTGGGGATGCACCTCGTATTGCACTTCTGCCTCGTAAGGCAATGGCAGTTCTTCCTCGCCACAAGCCGCCAAAAATAGCCCTAATAAGCATATTATTCCGAAATACCAACGCTTCATAATCCACCCCCACCTCTTATCGCTTTCTCCAACCAATTCCTGTCCCATAAAAGTATTTCCATGCGCCCTGCCGCTTCTTTTGCGCTTTGGGTAAAGTGTTGGTTGGTTAGCACTGCGCCCACATCCGCCTCATAAAAAGCCTTGCCCGCAAAAACCTCCTGCACGGCTCTGTTGCCCACATTGGATGCCTGCCGCTTGCACTGTATGGCATAGGTATCGCCGCCCTTTTGCGCCAAAATATCCACGCCTTGGTCGCCGCTGCCCTTTGTAACCTCCACTTTACCAAAACCCGCCCTGCGCAACATTTCGGCGCAAAACCACTCAAATTCATGCCCGTCCATCCTATCAATGCGCTTGTATGCCTTTTTAAGCCGCCTACGTTTAAGCTTTACGCAAACAACAATAAGCAACACAATAAGCATGGCAAAAATGGCGGCTGTAAGCTCCCATTCGCTGACAAGTAAGTGCAAAAATGAATGCAACCTTTCAAAGCCCATTATTTGCCCACAACACGCTTGTTAAAACGGGACGGGTCAAAGCTTTCGTTATATCCGGACGGTTCATATCCATCACCAAAGCCCATGTCCTCCACGGCACCTTTTACAAGCCCGCCCTCTTCCTCCACCAAAAGTGTAACTTTTAGGCGGGTTTTGCCGCTGGGTCTTTGGGGCAGGCCAACAATGGCAACCTCGCCAATCAGCTTGCAATCATCAATGGTATCGTTTTTGTCCATGCGCTCCATAATTTTCAGGTCAAGCCCTGTCATATCCTCCGGCAAATCCCCGGACAGGGTAAAAGCATGACTTTTCTTAGCCAGCGCATAGGGTGTACCACGGCGTATCATAGGGAAAAATGACCGTTTTGTGCCATTGTGTATTTCCAGCCCAATATCGTGGGGTACGGTTACTTCAAATTCCACTTCCGGCGTTGCATCTTCGGCTTCCATATCAGCACTATGCAAAAGCCCCATTTTCATGGCGGCATAATACGTCGCCCCCAGCGAAATATCAAGGGCGGGCCGCTCGCTTACATAAACCTTATTTTCATCATTAAAAATTTCGATAAACATATCCCGTATCCAGGGCATTTGGCTGCTGCCGCCTTCCAACAGCACCCTATCCACCTGATCCGGGTATACCGCCCCTGTATAAGCTTCCCGTAGGCATTTTTGTACCAGCTTACGGGTTTTATCAATAAAGTCACTGCATAGCTCCTCAAACTGCTCCCTTGTTAAAAGCTCCACAAAAGGCGGTATACAAAAGGTGAAAGGTATACGGAAGGATTTAACCCCGCTTAGCCGCTCCTTGGCCTCCCTTGCCCTTAGCACAAGCTCTGCGCCATTTTCCGGGGCAATATCCGCCGGCTTTATGCCATTTTTTTCCTCGATAAGCCGCAGGCATTTGGCCAGCAAAATGTCGTCAATATTATCGCCGCCATGTTGCGCCTCGCCCCCCTCCGAAATCACTTGCAGGCGTATTTTGGCATCATTTTTTTCCACCACATGAAACAGGGTAATATCCAGCGTGCCGCCGCCAAAGTCAAAAACAAGTATTTTTTCATCCTGTGCCAGCTCCCTACGGAAATTGTAGGCAAGTGCGGCGGCCTTTGGCTCTTCCATCAGGCAAATAAGCTTGTCCCCAAGCCCTGCAATTTCCACCGCCCGCATGGTGGCTTTTTTAGCCGAATCGTCAAAATCATAAGGCACAGAAACCACAAGTCCCGCAATCTCCGCCTTGGGATTTAGGCTATGGCAATAATCCACCAGCTCTGTTAAAATCTTAGCAGAAATCTCCTCGGGAAGCAGTGCCTGCCCGCCCAGCTCCACACGCTCGTCTGTCCCCATTTTGCGCTTAATGCTGCGTATTGTGGTTTCGGGGTAAATTTTAATGCTGCGCCAAGCTTCCTCACCCACAACCCATTCACCTTCGCCACCATCTTCGGGGCGATACTGCACAACAGAAGGCAGTGGTATTTTACCAAAACCATTACTGGTGTCAATGGGTTCCGGCCGTTTGCTGCCCCCGTCCCAAAAACTTATAACGGAATTGGTGGTGCCTAAATCTATGCCTAAAATATACCAATCCTCTGGCAAATTGCCCTTGCCGGCTATTTCTTCCCGATATTTTTCCCAGTTCATTTTAGTACCTCCTTATCCTGTTACCTTTTTCATCCAAATGCTTTATCTAAAGCTTGTGAACATGTTGTAGAGCGTAATTTGCGAAAGATGAAATAGTGCTATAAAGGCTTATGCTTATAGTCTTTACAATCCTATATTCTCCTTTAACCCCATATAATTACCTGCATTTGGAAAGTTGTTATCTATAATATCAATAAATTTTTCGGAAAATCCAAAGTCGATAAGATTGTGAAAATCAACATATTCAACATCACTTATTGGATTCTCCTCAAACTCATTGGTAGGTAAAATTATATCCCCTCTTATCTTTTTCATCAAAAATGTAATGTGTAAAACAGGTGGAGTGCAGTCAATTTTATCACATATATACAACAACTTTTCAACCTCTGTAACAAGCCCTGTTTCCTCTATCAATTCTCTTTTTATCGCTTCTTCGAGTAATTCGCCAGCGTCTACCCGTCCGCCTGGTAATGACCATTGTCTATTCGGATTTACTTTTTGTTTCACTAAAAGAACTTTTTTATTTTCAATCAATATACCTGTTACTCTTATTTGAAAATTGTACTTATCCAAAAATATAACCCCCGAAAATGTAAATTTTACGCACGTACCTCGCAAGCATTACCTCTTAATAATGCTTACCTCGCCACATCTGCATCAAAGGTATAATTTTCTACATACCCCGTAGCGGGAAAAATTTCCCCAAAACCAAGGTCTTTAACCCGCACGGCAAAGGTTTCGGCGGTTTTGGCTTCCAAATCAAGGGCAATGCGGGTTGTGCCTGCGGGGCGTTTTGGCAGGCCTTTTAATGCCGCCGTGCCAAGGGGTCGGGTTTTGCCCTTTTCGTCCCGCAAAAGCAATTCCACTTCCGCATCTTCGCCACGGGCGATAAGGTGGGCGGTTTTGGGCTTTTGCCACAGCCAGCTGCCCCGCTCCATTAGGGTGTGGAAGTTGCTCTTGCCCTGCTGCACAATGTTAATGCCCACATCAAAGGGTAATTTATTGCCATCTTCTATGATAATGTTTGGTAGTTTTATTAGCGATAACTGGTTGGCGGCATATAGGGTTGCCCCCCCGGCCAATATACCCTTTGGGTTTTTATGGAAATGGGTGGCGGGGAATATCTCACCAACAACACGCCTTGCCCAGGGCATTTCAAATCCGCCGCCCGTGCAAATCACATCAATATGCGCCCCATCCGTGCCAGTGGTTAGTTTTTTAACAAATTCGGCAAGGCGTTTTTCCCATGGCTTGGTCATATCCTTAATTTGCGCCTGGGTAACCGTTTTTGCAAAGGGTGGGTGTACAAAGTTATAATAAAGCTTGGTATCCCTTCCCCCGTCTTGGTTTAGCAGCATATCACGGTAGCTGTGGGCAAAGGTAAAAATTTGCTCCCGCTCCCGCTTGGTCATTTTATCCGGTTGCACGCCCTGCTCTTTGCAATAATAGATGGCAAGCAGGTTGTAAATGGCTTCATCAATATCAGCACAGCCCATCTCCTGGTTAAAGTCCGAGGCAAGGCAAGTTATTCCCGCAAAATCCGCACCAATTTCGTATAATCCGCCACGCATACCCCTGCTGCCAAAATCCAGCCACAGGATGTTGCCATGGGGTTTACCAATTCCATTTGCTGCACAATAGTACAGCACGGCTTGCCGCTCCTCAATCAGCCCGATAAGGGAGCTTGCATAGCCCGCCCGCCCAAATGCGGCGGTTAGGGCATCCCTTGCATCACTTGCAATAAAGTCCGGCACAACAGCAGTTATACCTGCAACCGTAGCCTTGGGGTTAATATTGCGGCAATTTCCAATAAGTTCCCGCAAATAAATGCTTACAATTTCTATAACCGACTTGCCCCCATCACCAATATCAAGGTAGGCGGCTTCCCCAAGCCTGCCCGCAAAATTTGTAAGCAGGGCATCCGAGCCATTGGCGTTTAATATGGCATATTCGCCAAAAATCCACTCCCTGCCTGCGGTGATGTGCTGCAAAGCCGTTGGCGGGCAGGGCTTGCCGTAACCCCCCGAAATGTCCAAAATCTCCGGGGCGCCCCGCAATGGGTCAAAATAAGAAATGGCAGATGTGGCATCGCCCAAATCCACACCCAGCACAAAAAAATCCTCATCCATTTTTCCGTTTATAAAATGTTCCCGGTGTTTTTTCCAGTCCATACCACACCTCCTATCCTTATAACCTACGTTCAATAATGGGTTGTGCAAATTTTCGAGCCTGATTTTTTACCAATCAAAGAAGGTTAGTCCGCCATGCCCTAAGTCACACAAAGATTTGTCTGACGCAGAACGGCGGAAAATCAGCCGAAAAGATATGCAACAGCTTATTGAACATAAGCTCTTAATGTTTGCGGGCGCAAATCCCCGTTTTAATGCGCATCTTGTTGCCTAAAAACTTCCATGATATACTTACGGGGATCCTCCAAGTCCACATGTACCAGCCCGTGCAAATGGTTAATACTGCGCAATCCGCCCAGCATGTGGCTTTTGGTGGTTACTGTGTGGTGCACCCCGGCTTGGTCTGTATAAGCAAATTCGATAATATATCCCGAGCCAATTATGTTAAAACCCTTAGCACGTATGCCCATAGGCACAGCATTGTAAGTCTTACCGTGGTTTTTAAGCCTTATTAATTTGATATGCGCCCGCAAAAACATGATGCAAAAAAACACGCCAAGCCCCAATAAAATGGCGGACAAAAGCCAGTCATCCAGCAGAAAAAAGAATAACACACTGCCAATTAAGGCGGTTATGATTACCACGGGTTCGCTTCTTGTTAATGGTTTCATTGGTTTCCTCCATAATCATCTATGTTAGCGGTAATCCTTGTCAAGCTATGCTTTATCCACGCCCTTGCGAAAAACTTCCACTTCATATTTATCGGGGTCGTCCCTGTCCACATAAACCATGGCGTGCAAACCTTCTGCCCCGTCCCCCATGCGCATCACATACAATCTGCTGCGCACAAGCTGGCGTTCGCCCATTTGGTTTATATAAGCACATTCCGCCTTTGCCCCACTGGCAAAATCCCCATGGGAATAGCTGCCATACCAAGCACCGTTGTAAAAACCGACAATTTCGGCATCATAACGCACACCTTCATCTTTTAGGCGGTTAAGCCGCCGCTTGCCCTTGTTGTATATGGCAAGTATTGCTGTTACTTTTCTTATTGGTCTAACTTTCATAGCCACCCACCCTATCTTGCAGCTATTACATTGGCGCGGGTTATAATCCGCTCCCCTTGCCTGTATCCGCTATTCATGGTTTTTATAATTTCGCCTTTTTTGAAGCCTTCTTGCACCTCTGCCATTAGCACCTCATGCTCCTTGGCATTAAAGGTTTCGTGGGCCTTTGGCGCAATTTTTTCAATGCCATGGCGGATAAGTATTTGCTCAAGGTTTTTATGTTGTTTGTCAATTTCCACCACAAATTCCAAAATTTGCACATCACATGCTTCCCGCAGGCGGGATACGGAATAGTGCATAATCTCCTCGAAAGTGGACAGCTCGAAAAAAAGGTTGTCCCGCTTAAAGGTTAGTACCTTTTTGTCCAGCGGCTCCTCCCGTTTTGCCCAAGCTTTGCGGGCTTCTTCTTGCTGGCTTGTGCAAAATTCATCCAAAACCTCTTTAACAAATTTTGCGCCAAAAGCCCCTTCCAGCAGGCGGTTTGCCACAAATTCTTCACCACACCCTTCCCCATAGGCCTGGGGCACTTCCTCGGGAAAGCCTTCAATGATGGCTGATATTTCTTCGCCTAACTGCTCCGCCCCGTCTTTAATAGCATCAATTTTAATGCTCACAGTTTCCGCCACGCCTTTGATTATATCCTTCTCGTCCTGTGCCAAAAAGTGCTCCTTTCCATCCTCAAAAAACGTCACGATTTCGGCAAAGGCTCCGGCGCACTCCTGTGCTAATTGGTTAATTTGGAAGGCTGTTTTTTTGGCAAAATACACCCGTTGCACAGCAAGCTTTTTGTCAAAATCTCCCAAGCGGTTATTTAGGGTAGTTGCTACTGCTTCCGCAAAAGGTGTGTGCTTTTCCTTGCGTGCGGCCTTAAAATGTTCAAAAATAACGGCCAAATCAGGGAAAATAGCAGCTTCTTCATAAATCTCCCCAAAACCCTCAAAGGTTTCTGCATCCACAGGGGTTTTGCCTAAGTTTTCCTTATTGTGGGCGGCAGTTTCTAAAAACGCACGGTTTATGCGCCCTGCAACCTGCCCTTCTTGCTGGTAACACTCCCGCAATGCACCCAGCACCTCATCTAAAAATGCGGTTTCTTCGGGTGTTGCGCCCCCATCCCAAGCAATTTTTTCCAATGCCATGGCCTGCACCACAATAATTTGGCGCAAAATTTCAATCTCTTCCTTCAACAGGTTGTGGTAGGTGGATACTTGCTGGCGAAGCTCCAAATTATTAAGGTTTGTAAGCTTTGTTTCCAGCCCACGGCGATAAACGCCGTAAAAAGGCTCTTCACAAAAATCTTGCAAGCCTTTTGTTATATTAAAAACATTTTTTTCCAAATCATCAAATCCAATATCGTGGCACAGTAAAACCTTGCGCATATCCAGCAAAAGCCCTGCTCTTCTTTCCCAATCCCGGTATTCCTTTACAATTTCACCCATTTGCCCGGCAACTTGGGTAGCGACCATTGCGGCAATTTCCTTTTTTTCCGCCTGAATGGGATTAATTTCCAAATCATTATCACAAAGCATTAGGCGGGACATTATAAGGTCGTAAATACCTTCCCAAATACCCTTAATTTCGAGGGTTGTGATAATTGTGCCTGATTTTAGATGGCGATCCGCCACCTGCCTGTACACCTGCATTATATTGGTATAGCAGTCAAAAATTTCCACATCAAAAGCGGACAGGGACAGCTCCCCGCCATCATCTTCGGCAATTTTCGTGCCAACGGCGGCTTTTATGCGCCGAAAAAACTCATCTTCCCTTGCCAAAACAAATCTATCCAAAAAGGCGCAAAGTCCCATCCATTTTCCAAATATTGCATTTTCACGGGCAAGCCCCGTGTTTTTGCTGTTTTTCTTTGTCAAAATTTTCAACACCTTTACGGGGCGCAAGCCCGAGAGGATTTACCCCTCGAGCTTCGCCAATTCTGCTTCAATATTCTTAATAACCGCTTTGGTTTGCGGCTTGTTATGCCCTGATATGGCAATTTCAAAATCCAGCTTTTTCCAAAAATCCACCGTGGCACGAAAATCGTTCATATCCCCATAAATTTCGGGTATAATCTTGTCCATGGTGTCCCCAATATTATCACCGGCATACAGCACCTTATCCACTGTATCAATAATACTGATACTACACGGGCTATGCCCCGGTGTGTGAAAAATGCTTATACCGTCATCGGCAAAGTGCATCTCACCCTCAAAAGTTAGGTTTGGCGGGCACTTTCGCACATCACCATCCACATATTCGGCATTTTTAGCAACCACATCACCCCAATGCTTGGCAAGCATTTCCTGCGCTATCTTGTGCCCAATAATCAAGCCTTTTTCGAACACATGGTTGCCCCAAACATGGTCCCAGCAAGCATGGGTGTTTATAGCAATTATGGGTTTATCATCCCCCGCCAAATACTCCAAAACAGGCGCAACGCTGTTGCTGCCAAATCCCGTATCAATCAAGTAATTGCGGTGCTTGCCCAAAATTAGCCCCATATTAAGGTCAAAGCCCCACCGGACAATGGGCTGGCTAAACATTACATGCCTGCCGGTTATTCTAATTGGCTTCATGTAGCCCCTCCCCAATTTCGGCTTGACAGAATCATCCGAAGCTCTTGTTGGTTTCTTGTGTTCAAGGTATTCCCCTTGCTTTTTGTGCAATCCGGCCAAAACGGTTTTTGATGCCGCCCTTAGGGAGCTATAATGGGCTTTGGTGGCATTTTCTCATCAACATGCAGGTTATCAAGCAGAAAAATACTCTTGCCAAGGCTCCAAAGAAGCTTCCATCATGGCAATCACTCCACCTATTTGCGGCTTACTGTGTCCGGAAAGGCAAATATTAAAATCATACTGTTTGTAGGTATTAACCACTTTATGGAAATTGACAACATCTTTGCCCCAAGGATATGCCTTGCCATCCTCAAAACCAAAATTGTCACCAATATGCAGAATTTTGTCCACGCTGTCGTAAATACTTATACAGCATTCGGTGTGAAAAGGAGTGTGGAGCAAGGTCAACCCATCTTCTGGAAAGTACATCACATCTTCAAATGTGACATTTGGCAAGGTTTTGCGAACTGCGCCGTCAGTAATACAACCCTTTTCAAGCACCCATTTTGCAGCTTCTTCCCAACCCTGGTCAATCTTTTTGCGTGCCAGCGAATGGGCAATAATCAAACCGCTTTCAAAAGCGCAATTGCCATAAACATGGTCCCAATCACCGTGGGTGTTGATGACGATTAGGGGTTTTGGGCAGCCCTTAACAATTTCCAATAGAGGCAGTGGGCTGTTTGCGCCCACCCCCGTGTCAATTAAAAAGTTATGCTTATCACCACATATCAACGCTAAGTTTACAGTAGCTTCGTGGGATTCTTTAACCGTTAATTCATAAGTCCTATCAGTTATTTTAATCGGTTTCATCTCCATACAAATCCTCCCTTGGGCGGGGGAAGCCCCAGGTGGGGGCAAGCACCCACCCTACGAGTACAGGGCATCAACGGATAGTTCTGTGGTTGCCCCGTCTGTGCTGGTGGATTTTGCAGTAACTTTCAACATATTGTCCTGCCCAACGGTAAAGATAACCTTTACCTTCTCCGTACCCTTAGGGGCTTGGGGAATGCCACGCAAGCTTGTACCCGCCAAACGCTTCATGCCAGACTGGGACACAAGTGGATTTTCGCCCACAGCTTCCGTGCTTTCATAAACCACAATCGCCATAGACGGCACATTGTCGTGGTTTGTTGTTAGAAGCTCGCCCGCCTCCACAACCAGCCCTTCACGTGGGATATCAACACCTGCGGCTACAATTTCCATAAAGCGGCGGCCGGCAATTTCCAAGCCCAGCGGGTGGATGGTTTTCTCTTGTACGGTTGGCCCTTTTACGGTTGGCATCATTATCATATTGCAATAATAGGCCGCACCTTGGGATATGGACAAAGCGGGACTAATTTTAGACTTAAACGGCTCTTTGCCAAACTTTTCTGCAATTTTGGCATTTACCAGCGGGATGGACGAGCTGCCGCCCACAAGGAAAATCTCATCAACATCACTTTCCTTTAAGCTGCCCGCCTCCAAGCATTTGTCAATGCAGGCAAGGGTTGCATCAACAAGGTCATTAAGGCTTTTATCCTTTAACTTTTCAAAAAGGTCCACATGGTCGCCCTGCTGGCTGTTGCGCTTGTAATTCTCAAAATCCTCTTGGTTTATTTCCATGTTGATATTAACAATCTTCGGCTCTTGAATAAAGGGTGCAAGCACAATTTTTGTGGACTTTGCTTGGCTTAGCCGTTCCTTGGCTTGGTTTGCCACTTGTTGCAGGCGCACCTGGGCAACCTTTTTTTGGCGTTTGCTTACACCGTCGTCCGCATCCTCATCATACAGGTCAATTTCCCCGTCGGTTAGTTTCTTAAACTCTTCCAAAATCATGTCGATGATAATTTTGTCAATATCATTACCGCCCAAATCATTGTCACCAAAAGTGGATACGATGGAGATATTTGGCTCGTCATCCCTGCTTTCGATTTTAAGGATGCACGCATCAAATGTACCGCCGCCAAAGTCGTAAACAAGCACGGTTTTATCCTTAGTTTCGTTTACAGCATAGGAAATTGCCGCAGCGGCAGGCTCCAAGCGCAGATAAATGCTGTCCGGGTCAAAACCCGCCAAAATGGCCGCTTGCTTGGTCATTGACTTCTGCTTGTCGGTGGAGTTTGCAGGCACCGTAATCACACAGCCCGAAAATTCCCCGTCTATATTCATTTCATCCTGTGCATATTGGTCGGCTTTCTGCTTCAAATGCCCCAAAATTTCCGCCGCAATTTGCTCGGGGGCAAATTGATGCTCCTTTTCATCCACAATAACGGGGATTTTTTCGTCAGCCCCCAAATAACGCTTAATGGACAAAATGGTGGACAGTGGGTAAATCACAGCCGCCTCCTTGGCTTGCACACCAAAAATGCGGGCAAGTTTGTTCTCGTCCTCCGGGTCGGTTTCAAATTGTATTGCTGTTGGGAAAATGTTGCTGCCATCCAGCGGAATGGTTTGTGCCACCCCATCCTTATAATTGTAAATACTTACCACCGAATTTGTTGTACCAAAGTCAATACCCAAATATAGTCCTCTTTCTAAATCAAGTCCCAAAGTTCCCATAATTCTTTCCTCCTAAATGTTTTATGGTTTAATTTTAATATTTTTTGAAATAACTTTCCAAAACTGCACAATGTAAAATGTAGCTAAGTAAAATGCGTTTACCATCACATGGAATGCACTCATACCAATTCCATTCTCAATCATGGAAAAGCACATTTTGAAAACGCACTGAAACCTGCGATTTTCAAAATATCCTTTTCCATGTTTCGAATTGGAATTGGTATTAGTACAGTAAGTAATTTACGTTGCGGCATACATGCCCTCTACATTATTTTCTTACCAATCCACAAACCATGCGCACTATGTCCTAAAATGGACGGTTGCTGGCAGGTGGCTATATGATATTCCATAAATGCAGCAAATTCGGCTTCGTTGGCTTCGTTAAGTTGTCGGTCTATTGGTGTAGCGCAGGCCGTCCACGCCGGCATGGGCAATTTGCTCCACAGCAAAATCACCGAAAAGCTCGTCAATCTCCCCAAAGTCCATACCATAAAACGGCTCAAACATACCTGTTTCCATGATTTGCTTACGGACTGCCCCATCTCCAAACCCTCTGGCGAAAAGGCTAATAAAGCTGGCATTGCGGTGGATATAGGCAAACATGACAAGCCCGCCAACCTTTGCCACCCTTAAGCATTCGGCAACGCATTTACGCCTGTCATCCGCATCCATTAAATGGTAAAGCGCACCCATGCACAGCACCACATCAAAACCATTGTCAGCAAAACTTGACATATCAAGGGCATTGTTAAGGCGGATATCCGCCAGCATCCCCGCTTTGGGATTGGCCTTCATGGCATTCACGTGGGCAGGGGTCAAATCCCCCGCTATCACCTTATGCCCCTTTTCTGCCAAATAAAAGGCATAAACCCCGGGCCCGGCGCAAGCGTCCAAAATGCGGCTGTTTGGCGGCAGATACTTGTCCAGAAAATGCACCGTGGTCAAATATTCCACCATATTGGCATTATCCCGAAAAAGGCGGACTTCTTCGTTATACTGGTTTTCGTAATATTCCCGAACATCCATCCCTCTACAACCCCCTATTTTCTTTGCAATTTACGGCGAAACCAGCCCAACACCAAAGCCAGCAAGCCGGCAACAGCATAAATAACTGCAAGAAGCACAGCATCTTCATTTGCTGAGGTGGTGGATTGGGTAATGGCAAACGCAAGCCATCCAATAAACAGCACCCCGGATGGCATGGCCAGCCATTTTCTTTTTTGAAAAATGGCCACGGCTAAAAGGGCTAATGCCACAAGGTACAGGCCAACAACTGTAATAATTGAAACCATGCCAAAGGGTATATTGCGCCTGCCCACCTCCACTACCATGATAACATAGTAGATGGCATAGATTATCAGCCCGATGTTTAATAGTTTCAGTTTGCTCATTTTACATTCTCCTGGTTTACATAATTTTTGCCCTAATCGCAGGCTTTTCTGCTAATCTTGCCGTCACAATTTCCTCCACCTTTTCATACTTAAACATTTGCTCGTAAATCAAGGCGTTGTTGATGGTGTAGTATAAATCGCCGCCTTTTTCCAACAAATGGGGGGTGTTGTTGGTGGTTTTGGCGGGGGTGGTTTTAACACTGCCGCTTCCCCGTGTTTCGGCGAAATAATACTCAATCTCCTCCCCGTAAAAATGGGGGATGTGGGCAAGCCACAGGCCAAAAGCCACATAAGTCATAGGTATTTGGCTAAATTCTCCTAACCCCGCCCTATAGTGCAGGGTGCAAGCATGTCCGCTGTGGCTGCGGTGGGCAAAAGCCGTATTCTTATCTATATACGTTAAAATCATTTGTTTGTCTTTTATTTCTTTGAAAATTGGAAAAATTATATCGGCATCCTGCGCAAGCGTTAGGGCGCTTGTTAGTATTTCCTTGGATTTAGGGCGGTTAGCACCCCCACGGATATACACATGTGCAAGGGCGAAGGTGAGGATTTGCAGGCCATCTTCCTTAACAAAACTCTCCAACACCTCAATGGCGGTGGCTTCGGGTATCAAATCCCCCATAATAATTTCGTAGCACAGGTACAGGGCAAAATCCTGTAAAATGGGGCTTTTGGGAAATCTTACAGCAAGTTCTGCGAATATGCCTTGCACACCTTTGTGGCAATTTTTGGCAAGTATTGCCGTATCTATGATTGACACAAGCAACTCTTCCTCGAAAACACCAAGGTTTGACAGCGTTTTTGCAAGCTCTACCCACCCGGATAGGGGGGCTGTGTGGTGGGCAAGCACCATTTTCATCAGCACCTTATCATGCCAGCCACGCACAATTAAATCCGCCGCCGCCTTGGCCATGCCCTTTTTGCTGTCAAGCTTTTCCATGTGGGGCGCAAGTTGTTTTAGTGCCGCAAATAGGGTTTTATCACCAATTTCGTGCGCCCAGCGTGCCAAAAGCCCTGCCGCCCTACCAAACTCCTCCGCATTAAGATATGCAGTTAGCATCTGTTCCAAATACTTTTTATTTACAGATGTTTCATCCAGCCCTTTGAAATATTCCACAGCCCGCACAAAATCCTTATTTTGGGCAAAATGGTTGCCCATGGCGGCGTTTATCATACGCACAAAATTGCGGCTCACCCCTGCCGCTTTTACGGCTTTGTCGTAAATTTTTACGGCTTTGTCGCTCATATGCTCCATCTTCATATAATAGTCAGCGAGAAATATAAGTATTTCTAATGAATGGTGGTTTTGCTCATAAAACCAAAGGCACATTTCAAAGCTAACATTCTCCACAAGCTTAGTTAGCGTATGTCTGCTGTCGATAATATTGCGCAGGGCAGGGTCAAAGCAGGTAATCCGCACATTAGGGGACCATAAGTTTGCCCGCACACGCCCATCTTTTAAGGGTAAGGCTTCTTGCCCTCTCTTAAAATCCTCCTGCACCAAAATGCGCCCTGCACGGGGGTCGTCCACCACAATTTCATAGGCAAAAAGCAGGTTTTTTATCACTTCTTCCGCCGCCGCAACATATTTGCGCTCCACAGGCAAGCGGCCACCGGAAATGCGTGTGTCCACCATAAATTTATATAAGCTATAATAATATTTTCCATATAAATGATTTTCAAGCGACAGGCAGGCAAAGTTCCAAATATCCCCGACAATTTGCCCCATAATCTCATCATGCCTTCCGCCAAGCCTGCCCTGCACCACTAAATGGTACACAAAAGGGCGCATTTCCGGGGTAATTTCCCCTTCTTGCTGTATATATTGGGCAAGGGCATAGCCGCTAATATCCTCATTACCATTTTTATGGGCAGAGCGCAGAAGAAAGTCGTAAAGCTGGGGAAAGTGGACTTGGCGGGCTTCCGCCTCCCGATAGTAGGTAAAGGCGGTGTTTGACAAGTCATTATCAATCATACGGGCGGTGACGATTATATGCAGCGTCCAATTGGCCGGGTGCGCCTTATACAGAGCTTCTGCCACCTTGGGGCGGCGGCGCAGCAGGTTTTCCGCTAACATTTCATTGCCGCTTATAATGTCATTAATATAACAGCCGCTGTTCAAAGCCCATAAAATCAGGGGCAACAGCAAGTCTCCCGCTTCACCTGCGGGTTTTGCTTCCCCAAAGGCACGGGCAAGGCATATAAAGAAAAGTGGGCTGTTTTCCCCGTTTTTATAGGCTTTATGCAGGTATGAAAATGCAGTGGCGTGGTTACCCATCATCAAGCTTAAGTTGGCAAGCAAAAGCCGCCCTTCATGCACTTCCATTTGTTTACAATAATCTACCAAAGCCCGATATTGCTTGCTTGCAGCCCTTTCCTTGCCTTTTGCAAGGGCGTAAAAACAAGTAAAATAAAGATAATGGGCATAATAGGCAGGTTCGTGGTTTTTCATGGCATTTCGGCGGCTTTTCATGCTATTTAATACTTCGTCAATAAGGTCAAAATTTTCCATTTCGCAGGCAATGAAACAGCGCATAAAAGCAAGCCCCAAATCAGCAGAAAAATCCGCCGTTTGTAGCACAAAATTTGCTTTATGCAACAAATCCCGCTGGCCGCTGATGCCATAACCCATATAATAGGTTAAAGCCATGGCATGGGTGGATTTTGCATCACGCCTACGGTTGTAAATCCGCTCAAACCGCAAAATTTTGCCGATAGCCCTATTTGCCACGCTCTAACCTCCCCAAAGCGTTAACGGCAACCGCCGCCCATAACTTTTACCAGAATCTATTGCGACCACGTGTATATGAGATTCCGCATACATTTGCCGCTTAAAAGCAAGGCTTGCCGCCTTAATGCTTCCATACTTTATATCAAAATCAATTTCCGCCGTTTTGCCAATAAAGTAGCGGCGTGCATCAAATTTAACAAAAGGCTCGCAGGCAATATCAATCATCAAATCCTGCCCCGTGTTGTTGGTTATTATCAATTTGCCTTTATCTTCAAAGAAAAAGCTTTCCTTGTCCAGCCGTGCATCAAAAGGCTTGGCAGATGTGGCATGGATGTGTATTTTATGGTCTTTATCACCTTCCACCAGCACAATGGCAGTATCCCGCCCTTCGCTTTCGGCAGGCAAAATTATATAATGCACCTCTGCCCCATTTTCTGCATCAAAATCCCCGCTAACTACCTTGTTTTTGGAAAGCTTAAACCACTGCTCTCCCGCAATTACTTGCAAATTGGCTTCTGCATAGCCCCAAGTGGTGCGGCGCAGGGTTATGCTGCCTGTAACTGTATCCTCCCACATACCAATGGAGTGGCTTAAATCCACAGTTTCCGGTATTATTTTTGCCTTGTACTTTTTCCCATTAAATACCAAAAAGTTATCCACCGCCCGCTCCTTATTGGGATCGGCGGCAAAGGCTTCGTAAATGCTCATATTTGGATAATTCATCCCCAGCAACCAGGCCATAAAATCATGGCGGGTAAAAAGCTGGCGGGCGGCAATGGGCTGGGTTTTGGCATAGGTGGCAAAATCATCCAAATCCGCCAAAATCAGGTCATCTTTGGTAAGCACATCCGGCGGGTTTACTGTTATATGAAAATCCACGGTTTTTTGCCCGCCATTGGTGGTTATCA
The DNA here is from genome assembly GCA_009779935.1 of Defluviitaleaceae bacterium. Lineage (GTDB taxonomy): Bacteria > Bacillota > Clostridia > Lachnospirales > WRAX01 > WRAX01. The sequence continues at coordinate 70,195 of WRAX01000008.1, forward strand.
CCGCACCCGTGGTAACTTCACCGGACAAACCAACCAAATCCAATGTATACTCAATCTGCACCTTATTGCCCAAAAACTGCGTTGGAGAAAAGGTGATAAAATCAGCCATGGATGAGATTGTGCCTGCAAGCTCCCCCTCGGTGGCATTTTCAATTTCCAATGTGCCGTAAATCACTCCCGCCCCTTTGTGGTGTACTTTTTCTGTGCTTACGGTTAATTTGGGCGGTGGGTATTGCTCCAAAAAAGCTGTTCGGCTACTCATCCTCATCACCACGCTCCCCTTTCAAAAGTGCTGTTAAAATGCGGGTTTGCTGGCGGGTTTGCTCGGAAAGCTGCGCAAAAATCCCCTTCACTTCTTCCAGTTGATTGGCGTTGGAGGATTTTGCAAGTGCAAGGTTTTCCCCGATACTGTCAGCAATTTGGCTGTTGGCGGCGGACATGTGGTAGGCCACAATTTTGCCCATGGCATCCCCCATTTGCGCTGTAATATCTTTTAGCGATGTTTCGTATTGGGCAACGGATGCGGATAAGGCCTTTTGGTTCTGCTCCAACACCTCATTGGATTTAGCAGAAAATTCCATGCGCTGGGCCATCACCTCTGCCGCCGCCCCCAGTGCCTTAATTTGGTTGGCAGAATCTTCCAGGCCATCATGGCGGGTTATGGCATTTAAGGTGGCTTCCACGCTATCCGTCATAGTGGCTATGTTTGATTTTATGGCATTTGTAAATTCCCCGTTAATTTTAATTAAAATATCGCTGTACATAGCGGATTGGCGTGCCAAAAACTCCTTCAAATCTGCCCCTAAGGTGTACACCGCCCCCGCCGCATCCTGCGGGAAAAATTTGCCAACATCCTTTGTCAGCACTTGCGCAAGCACGGTTATGTAGCGGTTTTTGGCGGCTTCCACATCAAAAATAGCGGCAAAAATTTGCATGGCAACAAATGCCCCGCCGGCAATTACTGCAAATTCTAATAAATGTACGTTTTCAAGAGCCAATCCCAGCAATATGGCAATTGGGAAAAATACCCGATCCAAAGCCTTTATCAGCCGTCCTGCACTGTCAAAATTAAAAAACAAAAGCCTGTTTGTGTGCAGCGACATGGATGCAACCGCAAGCCCATCCACCTTTGCCCCACCCTGCGCCATTGCGGCAAATTCCTTAACTGCCCGCCCAAAAGCCCCGTTTGACAGCTTTTCTATATCCGTTTTCATTTTAAGCACTTTGCCGCCACGGGTTGCAAGTGCCGTGGCTGTGCGGTAACTAATTGTCAGCACAATACGCAAAATTAGGGGTAACACAAGTAAAACCCCTAAGCTAATGGCAGCAATTCGGGCATCGGTATTATCAATTGGCAAAATTTCCCTTATCAAATTATCCATGCTTTAATTATAGTCCAAATCAGTTAATAAATCAACTCGAAATTTATAAATTTTACCATTGTAACTTTGCTTGGTTATATCAACAAAAAGAAAAGCAAGCACCAATCTCAACCCATTTTGTCAACACAAAATCACTTCTTGCGCTACTTAATTTGCTGTGTTATAATTATTGGAAATATTGAGTGAGGAATGATAGCATGGCAATTACCAAACCCAAAGGCACAGCGGATGTTTATGGCAACCATGCCGCACTTTGGCGATATATAGAAAACACGGCCCATGAAATTGCCGCAACCTTTGGCGCACAGGAAATGCGCACACCCACCTTTGAGTATGCCGAGCTTTTCCGCAAATCCGTTGGCGAAACCACGGATATTGTGCAAAAGGAAATGTATAATTTTACCGACCAAGGCGGGCGGGAGTATGTGCTAAAACCCGAGGGTACGGCGGGGGCTGTGCGGGCATACTTGGAAAACCGCCTGCATGACTTGGCAATGCCCGCCAAATTTTACTATATTACCCGCCTGTTTCGTGCAGAACGCCCGCAAAAAGGGCGTTTACGCCAGCACACCCAATTTGGTGCAGAATATTTTGGAAGTTATGAGCCAACAGCGGATGCAGAACTGATAAACCTTGCCTATATATTCCTTAGCAAGCTTGGTGTGGATGATTTAACCCTGCGGATAAATTCCATTGGTGATGCGGAATGCAGGCAGCGATACAACCAAGCTTTATTGACGTTTTTGCGGGAAAAAGAAGAGAGCCTATGCGGCTTGTGCCGAGATCGTATGGAAAAAAATCCCATGCGAGTGTTGGACTGTAAAAATGAGGATTGCAAGGCGCAAATTGCCAATGCCCCCCTTCCGTTGGACTATCTCTCGGACGATGCTTGTGACCATTTTAATAGATTACAGAAAAATTTGGAAATACTTGCCATACCTTTTGTGGTGGACAAGTCCATCGTACGGGGGTTGGATTATTACACACGTACAGTGTTTGAATTTACATCGCAAGATTTGGGCAGCCAGGCCACCGTATGCGGCGGCGGGCGGTATAATGACCTTATTGCCAAAAACGGCGGCGCACCTGCGGGGGCTGTGGGTTTTGGTATGGGTATAGAGCGGCTACTAATCATCCTTGAAAACCAAGGCAAACTGCCCGTTGTGGATGATAGTATTGAGCTATTTATCGGCAATATAGGTGAGGGGGGGGCGGAAAAAGCCCTGCAAATCGCTAATTATCTGCGCAAACACGGCATTTCTGCCATCACGGATCTGGCCGGGCGCAATATAAAAGCCCAGATGAAATTTGCAAACAAGATAGGCGCAAAACTTGCCATTATCATTGGTGATGGGGAGCTGGAAAGCGGTAAAGTTATGGTAAAATCCATGGCAAGCGGCAAGGAGCATGAGTTGGAGCTGGATTCCATCCCCAACTATTTTGGATTGCATTGATACCGATAAAGTTTTATAGGAGGAAATTATGGAAAACTTAGGAAAATATAGAAGAAGTTGCCTATGTGGCGAATTTGGCGGCATTGCCGCAGGCGAAACCGTAACCGCCATGGGATGGGTAAACCGTGTGCGCAAATTGGGCCAATTGGTTTTTGTAACTTTAAGGGACCATACAGGCCTTGTACAAATCGCCCTTGATGAAAATGCGGACAGCCGGTTGTTCGCAAAGGCAGAAAGCCTAAAAAGCGAATATGTAATCGCTGTAACAGGCAAGGTGGCTTTGCGCCGTGAAAAGGACATTAACCCGGACATGCCCACGGGAAAAATAGAAATTATTGCCGAGGAAATAATTATTTTGTCGGCGGCGGCATTAACTCCTTTCCAAGTAGGGGACGAAAATGTATCGGAAGCATTGCGCCTAAAACACCGTTATTTGGATCTGCGCCGTGATGGGTTGCAGCAAAACCTGCGCCTTCGCCACAAAATTGCCCAATCCGTGCGCAATTTCTTATCCAACCAAGGGTTTGTGGAAGTGGAAACGCCCGTGCTTACCAACTCTGCACCCGAGGGGGCAAGGGATTATCTTGTGCCAAGCCGTGTGCATCCCGGCAAATTTTATGCCCTGCCCCAATCCCCCCAAATTCTCAAACAAATACTAATGGTGGCGGGTATGGATAAATACTTCCAAATTGCCAAATGCCTGCGGGATGAGGATTTGCGTGCAGACCGCCAGCCGGAATTTACACAAATCGACATTGAACAATCCTTTATTGGGCAAGATGATATTTTGGAGCTTTGCGAAGCCCTAACTGCCACTGTTTTTAAGGAAACTGCGGGAATAGACCTGCCCACCCCCTTCCCTCGCATGGCATATGCAGAAGCCATGGCAAGATTTGGCAGCGACAAACCGGACACCCGCTTTGGGTTGGAGTTGGTTGATATTTCTGATGTGGTTGCAGGATCAGAATTTGCCGTGTTTCAAAGTGCTTTGGATGCGGGCGGCTCTGTTCGTGGCATTAATGCCACGGGTTGCGGGCATTTATCACGCAAGCAAATTGATGGGCTTATTGAGTATGTTAAAACCTACAAAGCCAAGGGTTTGGCGTGGATACAGCTAAACGGCGGCGAAATTAAAACAACCATAAGCAAGTTTTTTAGCGAAGAAAAACTTGCCGAAATAATAACCGCCTTTGACGGTAAAGATGGCGACTTAATCCTAATTTGTGCTGACCAAGACAATATTGTATTTGATGCACTTGGTGCCCTGCGCCTGGAAATTGCCCGCCGTGAAAATTTAATACCCCAAAACACCTTCCACCCCCTTTGGGTGCTGGATTGGCCCCTGCTGGAATGGGATGAGGAAGCAAACAGATTTTTTGCCGCCCACCACCCCTTTACAGCCCCAATGGACGAGGATATTACCCTGCTTGATAACAATCCCAAATCCGCAAGGGCGCAGGCGCATGATTTGGTAATAAATGGTTATGAAGCCGCAGGCGGCAGTATCCGCATCCACCGTGAAGATATGCAGGAAAAAATGCTTAACCTGCTGGGTTATACCAAAGAAGAAGCCACAGCTAACTTTGGCCATCTATTGGAAGCCCTAAAATACGGCGCACCGCCCCATGGCGGCATTGCCTTTGGCTTGGACCGCCTAACAATGCTGTTGGCAAATACGGATAATATACGCAATGTTATCGCCTTCCCTAAACAGCAGGATGGTAGCTGCCCTATGACGGGTGCACCCAACACGGTTTTCCCCGACCAATTGGAGGAGCTTGGTATTGGCATAAAGCAAAAATCTTAGCGGGGGCGGATATGCTATCTGTACACATAAACCTGAAACGCAAAGGCGAGGGCATTTCGGTTGATGCCGAAATGGTGTTTGAAGCACCCTTTGCCGGCGAATTTTCGTTTTTATTAGCCCCGAAAATGGATATCAAATCCATTTCAACATCTTGCGGTAAAAACCTTACATTTGAGGTGTTAGACGGCAAAGAGCCGTTTAGACAAACCAACCGCATTGTTGTTGACCTAACCCAATGCACATCCAGCTTACAAATTAGCTACGAGGGTGTTCCCGAGGGTTATCATACCACCATTGGTGATGACTTTTTTGCCATAAACTACTATTCTGCGTGGTATCCTGACCATATAAGTGTTGGTTGCAAAGGCTTAGCAGTCAAATTTCACAATGCCTGCTATAATCATGTTGTTAATGCCGAATACGACACCACCGGGCAGTTTTGGCAATATGTCTCCATGGATTTTGACTGCAATATACTTGCCTTCAAAAATGCAAAGGTGGTTGGGGGCGATATGTTAAAACTGCTATATACCTGCGGAAATGACCATGCCGCAAAGCTGCATTTTGATGCCTATAACCAAGCCGCCGCATTTTGTATGGAGCTGTTTGAGAGTTCACAAATCCCTAAAAACACCGTTGCTGTACTGCCCAAAGGAAATGTGCGTGATGGGTACTGCCGAAAAGCCCTAATTGTGCTGGGTGGCTTTAACCCCGATATATCTGCTGCTGGCCATTTGTTAGCCCACGAAATAGCCCATATTTGGTGCAACGGTGCCGATGTGTATTCTTGGGAGGCTTGGTTAAACGAAACCACGGCAGAATGGGCAGCATTGCTGTTTCAGCTACACATAGGGGATGAGGAAAAGTTTAACTCCATAATCGCACAAAGGGTGCAACGTGCCCAGGGCGCACCGCCAATAAAAACTGCCGACGGAAGCCGCCCGGATGCTGTGCATGACAAAGGCGTTGCCCTTTTCTACCAAATTTATAAAAAGTACGGGCAGGATGCCGTAAAAACAATGTTAAAACTTTTTAACCGGCTAACCCCAAAAACCACCGATGCTTACATCAAACTAATTGCGGCGCAGTTGGGGGATGGGGTTGCCGACATGCTTAGAAATGGTATTTTAATATAAAACAAAAAACATAAAGGATGGATGAATATGCAAATCAAACTTTCCGACAAATTGCCCGAATACCCTAAGTTCCAAGACGGCATACGCCGTGCGCCCAAGCGGGGTTTCCGCCTGTCACCTGCGCAGGCGGAAAAGGCCCTTGCCAACGCCCTACGCTATGTGCCGGAAAACCTACACGAAACCCTTGCCCCCGAATTTATGGAGGAATTGGTAACATACGGGCGCATTTACGCCTACCGCTACCGCCCGGAAGGCCGCCTATGGGGCAAGCCTGTGGACGAGTACGAGGGCAAATGCTTGGAAGGCAAAGCGTTTCAAGTAATGATTGACAATAACTTGGATTTTGAAATTGCACTGTACCCTTATGAGCTTGTTACATACGGCGAAACGGGCGCAGTGTGCCAAAACTGGCTGCAATACCAGCTTATTATGGAATATTTGCGCCACCTTACCCACGATTTAACATTGGTGGTGCAAAGCGGGCACCCCCTAGGCTTATTCCCGTCCAAGCCGGATGCGCCTCGTGTAATCGTCACCAACGGCTTGATGATGGGCATTTTTGATAATATGAGTGATTTTGAAATAGCCGCCCAACTGGGCGTTACCAACTACGGGCAAATGACAGCAGGTGGTTGGATGTATATTGGGCCACAGGGCATTGTACACGGCACATACAACACCATACTGCACGCAGGCCGTATGAAGCTTGGCTTGCAACCGGGGGAAGATTTGGCAGGCAAGCTGTTTGTATCATCAGGCCTTGGCGGCATGAGCGGCGCACAGCCCAAAGCCATAGAAATTGCAGGCGGCGTAGGCATTATTGCGGAAGTGGACCCAAGCCGCATAGAAACCCGGCATAACCAGGGATGGGTAAAGGCTGTGTGCCACAGCCCACAGGAAGCCTTTGATTTGGCTGAAGAATATATGCTAAAACGCCAGCCCTACTCCATCGCCTACGCAGGCAATATTGTGGATTTGCTTAAATATGCCGTGATGACAAACACCCACATACACCTACTAACAGACCAAACCAGCTGCCACGACGTGTACAACGGCGGATATTGCCCCCAGATCAGTTTTGAAGAGCGCACAAGGTTGCTCGCCGAAGACAGGGCGGGTTTTGAGCAATTGGTGAACAAAAGCCTGTTGGAGCACCATAAGGCAATCGAAATACTTGTGGCACGCGGCACATATTTCTTTGACTATGGCAATTCCTTCCTTAAAGCTTTGTATGACTGTGGCGTAAAAACCATCAGCAAAAACGGCGCGGACGAAAAGGACGGCTTTATCTACCCATCTTATGTGGAGGACATACTTGGGCCGGAGCTTTTTGACTATGGTTACGGCCCCTTCCGCTGGATTTGCCTTTCAAGAAATATGGATGACCTGCGCAAAACCGACAAAGCCGCACAAGATTGTATAGACCCCACCAGAAGGGAAGCCGACAGGGACAACTACGCTTGGGTGCGGGATGCAGAAAAAAATGGGCTGGTTGTTGGCACATACGCCCGCATACTGTACCAAGATGCGGAAGGGCGCACCAAAATTGCCCTAAAATTTAACGAAATGGTGCGCAATGGGGAAATTGGCCCCATAATGTTAGGGCGGGACCACCACGACACAGGCGGCACCGACAGCCCCTTCCGTGAAACCAGCAATATTAAAGACGGTAGTAATATGACAGCAGATATGGCCACCCAAAGCTTTGCAGGCAATGCCGCAAGGGGGATGAGCCTTGTTGCGCTACACAACGGCGGCGGCGTGGGCATTGGCAAGTCTGTAAACGGCGGCTTTGGCCTTGTGCTGGACGGTAGCACCCGTGTGGATGAAATTATAAAATCCGCTATGATGTGGGATGTAACCTGCGGCATTGCCCGCCGAAGCTGGGCAAAAAACCCCAACGCCATAGAAACAGCCAGAGAATATAACGAGCAACACGGCGGACATATAACCTTGCCCTATTTGGCCGATAAAACCCTAATATCCGAAACTGTAAAAAATGCTATGAGTAAGTAATATGTAACCTGTAAAGAGTGTAAATAACGCAGCTCGGTAGAGCTTCGGCACAAACAATTGGAAGGGGTTTCATATGGATTATATCAAAAACAACAAAGAGGCTTGGGAGGAAGCATATGACAACCGCCGCTCTTGGTGGGGCGAAAATTCGGACACTCGATTAAAGCAAGAAAAGTTTCCGTTCTTATGTGACGACTTAAAAGAAATGCTTGAAAATGCTGATTTTAGCGGTAAAACAATTGCGCAGTTTTGCTGTCATGATGGTCGTGAATTGCTATCATTGATGGGTGGTGGTGCAAGTTTTGGCTTTGGCTTTGATATTGCCGAAAATATGATAGAACACGCAAAAGAAACCGCTGAAAAAGTAGGAATTAAAAAT
>WRAX01000009.1 GCA_009779935.1 Defluviitaleaceae bacterium
CAAGCTGCAACTGCCATGCTTGCACAAGGCAACCAAGCACCACAATCTATCCTACAATTACTTGGATAATTTCCTATATAGGATATTAAAAACACCGCCTTTGGGCGGTGTTTTTGTTTGGGGGCTTACACTTGCCTTTTCCGTATAATCCATGTTATAATGGTGGGGCAAGGAGTTGATGAAATGAAAATTTTAATTATAGATGAAAAAACTGCAGGGCAAGCCCATGAGGATATCCTTGCCCGCAATATCCAGGGTGCTGACATTGTTTTGGTGGACACAGCCATGGAAAAGCTTGCCGCCATCGATGGCAACACGGCCACGCTTGAAGAGGTGGCCACAGGGCGTTTGCGCCACCAACAATTTGATATTTTGGTTGCTGTACAACCCTTCCCGGTAGGTGGAGATTTTGGGGATGTTTTGCAATTGAAGGAAGGGGGCTGCCCAAAGCTTCAATGGCGCCGGATTGAGAGGTTTTTGCGAGCCGGTTGCTACGCCGCCGCAACCATTGCGGGGGACTGTATATCATCGGCGCAGGCGGCAATTAACCTTTATACAAACGGCGTGATGCCAACTATCGTTACTACAACATCTCATTTTCCAAAAGGTTTTGACAGGGACATATCAACCTATTTTAGCAAACAACTTAAAGGCTGGGGCATCGCCATCCAGCACACATATCACCCATATCTGCCCCAAGAGGCAGGCAGGGCAACCCTGTTTTTTGGTGACCATTTAGCAGAGCAAAGACAAACCCATAGGGTGCTGGCCCCTGCATTGGTAGAAAAATTTGGGAGCGAGCGAGCATTGGCGGTACTGGCAACGGTAAAACGCTGCCTTGTGCCACAGAGCAAGGAAGGGGCCTTGTCCGTGTCCGCCGGATTTTTGCAAGCGGCAACAACGGGGACTAATGAGGGGCGGTTGGTTAAAACTGCAACTAACTACATTTACAGCGTTTTGCCCGTGCATGCCGGTTTTATCAAGCTTATTTACGGTGCTTGCGGCAAAATTTACGGTTTTTCTGCCATCGGTTCCGGGGCGGAGGGGTTTGTGGATATTATGACCACAATAATCACCCAAGGTGGTAGCGTGCACACCTTGGCAAATGCCGGGCTTATAAGCAATTTTGGAGCCCTTGTAAAGCTAGGCAAAATCGCCCTTGCTGTCATAAACCGCCAAATACGCATGGCTTATGCGGACGAGGTGGCCGAGCCAAGCAATGGCACAATATTGCTGGATGTGCGCAACCAAGAGGAATTTGCGGATGGCCATGCGGCAAACTCCATCAACGTACCCGTTGCGGATATAAAGTATGCCACCCACTTGTTGGAAAATGCCTGGGATATTATCACAATAAGCGGCAAAGGGGAAAGGGCGCAGGATGCCGCACGATTTTTGACCGAAAGGGGCTACAAAGCCCGCATCCTAACCGGCGGGCTGGATTATTTTAGAATGGTAGAGGGTGGGATTTGATGCAAAACTTTACCCATTTACATGTGCATACAGAATATAGCCTGCTGGATGGATCCGCTAAAATTAAGGAACTTACAGCAAAAGCGGCGGAAATGGGCATGGAGGCTATGGCCATAACCGACCACGGCAATATGTTTGGTGTTATCGACTTTTATAAGGCAGCGAAAAAGGCGGGCATTAAGCCTATTTTGGGTTGTGAGGTTTATGTGGCGGTGCGCAGCCGTCTGGACAGGGGCAGCAGGCAGGATGACGGTTATTACCACTTGGTTTTGCTGGCGGAAAATAACTTGGGCTATCAAAACTTGATGAAGTTGGTTAGTTTGGGCTATACCGAAGGTTTTTACTACAAGCCACGCATTGATTTGGAGCTGTTACGCAGGTATAATGAAGGGCTGATTTGCCTTTCCGCTTGCTTATCAGGGCCTGTTGCCAGAAATGTGCTTAGGGTGGGCTACGAGCGGGGCAAGCAGGAAGCTGAGATTTACAAGGAAATTTTTGGCAAAAAAAGGTTTTTTTTGGAATTACAAAACCACGGCATGCCCGAGCAAAAGGCGGTAAATGAGGCACTTGTGCAAATGGCGCATGAGCTGGATTTGGAGCTGGTTGCCACCAATGACATCCATTATTTAGAAAAGGATGATGCCAAAGCCCATGAAGTGCTTTTGTGCATACAAACAGGCAAAACCATGCTGGATACGGACCGCATGAGCTATAAAGGTGACCAATACTACCTAAAAACCGCCGAGGAGATGTGCATTGCCTTTAAGGATTTGCCGCAGGCTTTGGAAAACACCATGCACATTGCCCGCCGTTGCAATGTGGAAATTGATTTTGAAGGGCACAAATTACCCAGATACAACTGCCCAAACGGCTTTACAGCAGGGGAGTATCTGCGCAAAATAACCTACGAAGGGCTTGCATACCGATACGCCGAATTAACCGAAGCCATAACTGCCCGTGCGGATTTTGAGCTTAACACAATCCTATCCATGGGTTTTTGTGACTATTTTTTGGTGGTATGGGATTTTATTGCATTTGCCCAGAAAAATGGCATTGCGGTCGGGCCCGGCCGTGGCACATCCGCCGCCAGCATTGTGGCCTATGCCCTAAAAATTACCAATGTGGATCCTTTGAAGTTTAACCTGCTTTTTGAGCGGTTTTTGAACCCCGAGCGCATCTCTATGCCTGATATTGACATTGATTTTTGCGTGGAAAGGCGGCAGGAGGTTATTGACTATGTGGTGGGCAAATATGGGCAGGACCATGTTGCGCAAATAATCACATTCGGGACAATGGGCGCAAAAGCCGTTGTGCGGGACGTGGGACGCGGGCTTGGTATGCCGTATAGCGAAGTGGATGCAATTGCTAAAATGATACCCTTTAGCCTTGGTATAACATTAGACAAGGCTTTGGAACGGGATGCCGCCCTGCGGCAGGAATACGAAACAAACCAGCGAGCAAAGGATTTAATTGATATGGCACGCCGCCTGGAAGGGCTTCCCCGCCATGCTTCCACCCATGCGGCTGGGGTGGTTATTTCCGATGCGCCCTTAACCCACTACCTGCCCCTGCACGCCAGTGATGGTGTGGTAACCACCCAGTTTTCCATGGGTGTTTTGGAGGAGCTTGGGCTGCTTAAAATGGATTTTCTTGGCTTGCGCACGCTTACAGTCATCAAACACGCTATGGACGAGGTTTATCGCCGCCACGGGGTAAAATTAAGTCCGGAAACCATGGATATGGAAGACAAGCGGGTATTTGAAACCATTTCTGCCGGGCGCACTGACGGCATGTTTCAACTGGAAAGCCGTGGTATGACCCAGTTTATGAAGGAGTTAAAACCATCCAGCATAGCCGACTTAACGGCGGGCATCTCCCTTTTCCGTCCCGGGCCTATGGATTTTATTCCAAAGTATATTAAAGCAAAAAATGGTGGCTCTGTCACCTATACCCACCCACGGTTGGAGCCTATTTTAAGGGAAACCTATGGTTGTATTGTCTACCAAGAGCAGGTTATGCAAATTGTGCGGGACTTGGCAGGATACAGTATGGCACGGGCGGATTTAATACGCCGTGCCATGAGCAAGAAAGAAGAAGCCGTAATGGCAAGGGAAAAGCAGTTTTTTGTACACGGCATACCCGGTGAGGTGGCAGGCTGTATAGCAAATGGCATACCGGAAAATATTGCCCGGGAAATATGGGACGAGATGGCGGATTTTGCCAAATACGCCTTTAACAAAGCGCATGCTGTGGCATATGCCACCATTGGCTACCAGACGGGGTGGCTAAAAATTTACTATCCTGCGGAGTTTATGGCGGCTTTGCTAACCAGTGTTATGTACAATTTGGACAATGTGGCGGCATATATAAACGAATGTAAGCGTATGGACATTAAGGTGTTGCCGCCCGATGTAAACCATAGTTTTGGGCATTTTACCGTGGCGGGGGATGGGCAGATAAGCTTTGGCATGAATGCCATAAAAAACCTTGGCAGGCCCACCGTGGCAGCACTTACACAAAGCCGTGAAAAACATGGCGCATTCAAAAGCCTAACCGATTTTTTGACCCGCCTACCTGATGGGGAGATTAATAAGCGGTCACTGGAAGCGTTGATTAAGGCGGGCGCATTTTCGGGTTTTGGCGGGCGCAGAAGCCAGTATATGGCTGTGCATGAAAGCCTTATAAATGCCGTAAACACCAACCGCAGGTTTAATATGAGCGGGCAAATTAGCCTTATGGACATGTCCAGCCAAAGCGATACAGATGCCTTTGCCGACCAATTGCCCGATTTGCCGGAATTTTCTACGGAAAAGTTATTGGCGGATGAAAAAGAGGTGTTGGGAATTTATGTTAGCGGACATCCTATTTTGGCATATGAAGACCAGATGAAGCCCCATATAACCGCATACAGCCGTGATTTTATGCAGGGTGATGAGGGCAGCCATGAGGATGAAGAGCAGGAGCAAACCCTGCACGATGGGCAAAGGGTGGTTGTTGGCGGACTAATAACCCATAAAAAGGTAACATATACCCGCAAAAATGCCACCGCCATGTGTTTTATGACCATTGAGGATATTTATGGATATTTGGAAGTTATTGTATTCCCCGCCGCATTTGCAACCCTTGCAGGCCAATTGCACGAAGGGCGTGCGGTGATTATAGAGGGCAAAGTGTCCGCGCGGGAGGAGCAGGCAAGCTCTGTTATATGTGAAAATTTGAGATTTTTAGAAAAGGGTTTAGAAACCACAAAAGGCACAAAATACACAAAAACGCTGTGGCTTAAAATACCGGAAGAAAGCACAGTGTTGCCGGAGGATTTATTGGAGACAATGTCCCGTTACGGCGGCACAACCCCTGTGGTGATTTATGACGAAAAGGCAGGTAAACCCTTGCGGGTGCTGCCCCAACATTGGATAAATGCTGACAATTTTACTCTAATCAACCAATTGCGGCAATTGCTGGGCGAGCGGCATGTTATATTAAAATGATTTGCCGAGGAGGGATAAAATGGTTATTCAGCCCAAATTTGAAATACCGCAATATTTAATAAAAATACTGGGTATCGACAAAATTTTGGGAAGTGACGGTGTTATTTGCGAGCAAGAAGTTGCGGAAGAACAAGCTGGGGTTGATAAATTAGGATTTGTGGGCAATGCTAAAAATTTTGCAAGCCACTTGCCTGTTAAAGTTAGTGATTTACCGGCACTTGCGAAAAAGGCTTTGAAAATCAAGGCTATACCTGCTCTCGTGGCAGGTGCGGTTACGGGCAAGGCACTGGTTGCTGCCGGCATTGGCGTGGCAGTAGCTGGGGTTGCCTGCGGCTCCATTTACCTTGCGAAAAAAATCAAAAGCAAGCGGCAGGCGCAGGCGCAAAAGATTATCGGGGATTATAATATCTCGCTGGTAATGTATTTGGATGCTATTGACAATCAAAGGCTTGATAGGGAAATTGTAAAATCTTTGATAGAAGATTTGGGCAAGTTGGAGGAAATTGTAAAATCTGAAAAAGTAGAAATCAACTTTTCGGGCAGGGCTCTTAATGCCCTTAAAAAATGCTTGTTGGATTATACAGAACAGTTGGTTAAAGCCAATGAGGGGGCAAGGCAAGAGGTAAGGGCGTTTACTGCCACCACATCAAAAGACCCATTTATCAACTTAAACCACTACTTAGAAATACAGAGAAAGATTTTTGAAACCACGGATTAACTCCAAATCACAATTTCACCCTCCTGGAATCTACCGCTGAATGGCTAAAACCAAGCCATTAAGCTGCCGATTCTCTGGCCGGTGAAATTGGATTGGAGTAAACCTGCACTTACTTTTGAAAACCAAGGAGGTAAATATGCTTAGAAAAACCAAAATTGTAGCTACCATAGGTCCCGCAACATGGGAAGTGGACACCATTAAGCAACTGATAAATGCTGGTGTTAATGTGGCACGTATCAACTTTTCCCACGGCGACCATGAAACACATGCAACCACCGTTGGCAAAATAAAACAAGCAAGGGAGGAGCTGGACGCACCCCTTGCCATCATGCTGGACACAAAAGGCCCCGAAATACGCATAAAAACCTTCGTGGCCGGTGAAGCCCAGTTGGTTAAGGGGCAAAGGTTTACATTAACCCCCGAGGATGTGGAAGGGGACGAAAACCGTGTGTCTATCACCTACAAAGGGCTTGCGGGTGACATTTCTGTCGGCTCCAAAATCCTGGTGGATGATGGGTTGGTGGAGCTGCGTGTGACAAATATCACAGATGCGGGCGATGTGGAATGCACCACCTTAAATGACGGTATTTTGGGCAATAATAAGGGTATAAACCTGCCCGATGCCCATGTTTCCCTACCCTCGCTAACCCAACAGGATATTGAGGACATAAAATTTGGCATAAAGCATGATTTGGACTTTGTTGCTGCCAGCTTTGTGCGTACAGCCAAAGATGTGCTGGAAATACGCCAGGTTTTGGAGGATAATGGGGGCAACAACATACTTATCATTGCCAAAATCGAAAATCGTGAAGGCGTTGACAATCTTCGTTCTATTTTGGAGGTTGCGGACAGTATAATGGTTGCAAGGGGCGACATGGGGGTGGAAATACCGCCGGAAGAAGTGCCGCTTATCCAAAAATACATGATAAAAGAAGCGAATAAGGTGGGCAAGCCCGTTATAACTGCCACCCAAATGCTGGAATCTATGGTAAGTAATCCACGCCCAACCCGTGCAGAAGCCAACGATGTTGCCAATGCCATTTTTGACGGCACAGATGCCATCATGCTTTCGGGCGAAACTGCCAAGGGTGCATATCCCGTGGAAAGCGTTAAAATGATGGATAGGATAGCACGTGAAATTGAAGATAGCGTGGATTACACCAAAAGCTTAAAACAGTGGAGTGGGGGGCATGTGGTAAATATTACCAATGCTATTACCCACGCCGCCGTGGGCATGGCGGCGGAGCTGGGTGCAGCTTGTATTGCTACTGTAACAAAATCGGGCTTTACTGCCCGCATGGTGGCGAAATTTCGCCCTGCCTGCCCGGCCATCGCCGTTGCTACAAGTGACAAATTGTGGCGGCAAATGTCATTATTATGGGGTATTATCGCCGCCCGCACGGATATTGTGCACAAAGACAGTGAATTATTTGACCTTGCTGCCCAAAACGCCAAGGATGCGGGGCTTGCCAAAAATGGGGATGCAGTGGTGATTGTGGCCGGTGTGCCCGTGGGCGTTAGCGGCTCCACAAACCTGATAAAGGTGCATGTTTTGGGCAATGTGCTAACCCGTGGGCGTGGCGTGGGCAGTGGTGTGGTTGTGGGCAAATCTGTCATCTTCCGCCCTTGTGAGGGCAATGAGAAGAAGTTTGTGGAAGGGGATATACTTGTAGCAACCACCACCGATGACAGCCTAATGGACTATATACGCAAAGCAGGTGCGGTTGTGGTGGGCAGCGACCAAAATATGGATCAAACCCATGCCGAAATTGCCTGCAAAGCCCTAAAAAAACCCCTTATCATCAGCAACGAAATGGTAACGGATATTATCCACAATAATATCACAGTAACTGTTGACGGGAATGCAGGTTTTGTGTATAATGGAGTTATGAATAACTAATTACTAAGACAAGGGGTGCTTGACCATGGGGATGACTGATAGGCAGTTTGATTCATATCAACTTAGACTATTAAGGGACTTGGAGAGGATTTTGGCTGATTTGAAAGCTATGAATGTCCAAAACAAAGATCTTGAAACCCTTGTGGAAGACTTAAAAAATGAATTAAAGCGACCTTAACAAAAATTCCTGGGATGTGCGCCAGCCCATATTTTGAACCTACATTTGTTTTATGGGATTCCGGATTAAGTTTGACTGCCTATGACAGGCCCCAAGTTATACCGAGCTTTGCTCCACAGGGGAAGTCAGAAGCCGTCAACAGGAAACCCACCTAGCGCAGCTAGGATTCAAAATTGGGTAGCGGCATTTTGGGTTTTTTTAATTTGTCCACAACGAAGTACAACTCTGCAACGCTTCAATGCAGAGTTGTAGAGTTGTACGCAGTGGTTTTTTATCCGCAGGATAAAAAAGTGTGCCATTACAAGCCAAAATGCTTTGATAGTGCGTTAAGTATTTCGGATTTTGTGTCCTTTTCTGCATCTTCCCTGACGAGTGTGAAAAAACCGCTACTTGCAAACTCTTCATAGGCCTTTTTGTTATTTACCTCTGCCATACAATTAAGAAAATTTTGCATGGTTTTTTCGGGGTTGTCCGCTTTCATTATCTCGCCTTTCAGAAATATCTTATCTGAATCATCACGGTCAAAAAACTTCTTAACGGACATGGATTGGGGAGAAAGCATTATGGCAACCTGATTATAGCTTGCAACTTCACGCAACACATCAATTGGAATATTGGTATCAACAACCGTCTTTTGTGTTTGGGATACGCTTATTAGGTGCATTATCTCAAACTCTACAAGCTCTCGCTGGGTTCCGATTATCCAATCATTATACTCTTGTGGTGTTCTGTTAACAAACTCTTGCCAATCCCCCATGGTTTGGAAGTAGCAAAGGTTAGGGTGGGTTTTTGGGCTGATAAGGTTTTTGGGAACACAATCATAATTCTCGCCGCAATGCACCAGCCCATATTTATCAGCCAGCATTTTCACCATGGTGGATTTGCCGGCATAAGAAGTTCCGTTGATAAACATTACATTTTTCAAATAATGTTTTAATAAAAGATTATTTATCTGCATTTCAATCATCTCCGTATAGGCATTTTTTCGCATAACAACAAAGCCTAACAAAACATAGGCCATAATGGATTTGTGTTGTTAACGGATTCTGTTTCCACCTATAAAGATGAGACCAAACACTTGTGCCACCTCAATTTTTGTTATGTACCTTTTCTATTCCGAATCCTTAGTGCTGATGTGCCAGTGCACCCCAAAACGATCCACAACATCACCGCATAAGGTGGCCCAAAATTGTTGGGCAAGGGCGGCAACAACTTGTCCGCCTTCTGCAAGTTTGCTAAATACATCCGCCACTTCTTCGGTTGTATCAAGGGAAAGCACAAGGGAGAAATATTCACCCTTTATTTTGGCTTCTCCCCCATCTGTCATGGTAATAAGTGTTCCAAATATCATTATCTCCGAGTGCATGACAAAATTTGGCGGCAAAGATTCATCCATACCGGAGTTTGGCGGGGCATCTCGAAAATAATATATCCCCTTTACCTCTGCGCCAACTGCTTCCCTGTAAAAAGCAATGGCTTCATCACAATTGCCTTGAAAAGCAATACTTGTAACAAGCATAAAAATGTACCTCCTTGTATTTATTGTGCGTTGTTGCCGGATTTCTTCTTGCGTGCGGGTTTTTGCGACCTCAGCAACTCGTCAGCTAAAAATATGGCTAAATAAAGGGATTTTGTCATCTTGCTCATAGATGAGTTTTTGTCCGCTTCCTCAATTTTGTTGAGGGTTGCAGTTATGGTATTGTACAACTCATCCACATAATCATCCCCTTGGTCACTGGTTATTGGAAGCTTTTCACCTAAAATTTGCAATGTATATTTTTTATCCATACCACACCCCCATACTATCATTCTACCACAAAGCTAAACAAAAAGCAATTTGAAAAAGTTGATTGATTTTTGCGGGTTTTGGTGATATAATAAAGGCAGAGAGCTTAACGGAGGTTGATTAGATGGACTTTAACCAGTATAGAAAATCGGGCGCAGATGTGGATGGATTGCCTGTAAAAGCGGGTGTTACCCAGCACACACCTTTGGAAATGCTTTATGCCCAAAACGAAGTTGAAAAAGCACGCCACAAACGGCAAGCCGGCAAGGTGGGTGCAATTATTGCCATTGTGCTTATCCTGTCCTTGGTGGCCGCACCTTTGGCGGGTGCCGGCTTTGGTGTTGCCACAAGGTTTATGAACGCCTATGTTTTGCCCCAACTGTTAAATGACAGCCACCAAAGGGAAAACTTTACCTTTGACAACGTGCATACCCCCCTAAGGTCGGGTGAAATGCCACTGGTTGGCCGCCAAAATTATGTGGATTTGGTTAATATTGTAAAACCCAGCGTTGTAACTATTACGGCAACATTGCCAAGCACGGGCATTTTCGGCATAAACCAAGGGCAGGAAAGGGCAGGCACGGGTATTTTAATGTACGAAACCACCAGCCGCTACTATATTGCCACCAATGCCCATGTTATTGCGGGCGCAAACGCCGTTTCTGTATCCATAAACGGCAGTGCAAAAATGCCCGCTGTATCCATCGGGCGGGATGATGATAACGATTTGGCTGTTATTGCCGTATACAAGGCCAGTGCGGTTGCCGTGGGCATTAATAGCGTTACCCTTGCCCGTTTTGGGGATTCATACACCGCACAGGTGGGTGAGATTGTAATTGCCGTAGGCAATGCTATGGGTGAGGGTATTTCCGTTACCAACGGCATTATTTCCGCCACCGACAACACCATTTTTGTGGATGGAATTTTTTTGGATGTGATACAAACCAATGCCGCCATCAACCGTGGCAATTCGGGCGGGCCGCTGGTTAATGTTTACGGCGAAGTTATCGGCATAAATACCGCCAAATTTGTTGAAACTTTGGCAGAAGGTATGGGATATGCTATCCCCAGCCACGTGGCAAAGCCTATTTTGGAGGGCATTATGCGGGAAGGTGCCGCACCTCGCCGCCCTATGATTGGCATAAACCCCGACAGCTGGACCGCCGAGCTGGCGGAAGCCTTTTTAGAAGAGCTAACCCGGCGATACCCTGATGAAGAGGTGATTGTACCAAACCACGGGGTGCTGGTGTTGAATGTTATCGAAGGCACGCCCGCCTACGCCGCAGGCATGATGCGAAGTGATATTATCATCGCTGTGGACGGGGAATACTTGGAAGATATGGAAGCTTTGTTTGCCTTTATGGAGGCACGTCAGGTAGGGGACGAGATTGTGTTTACCCTAGTGCGAAACAGTTCGGAGATAATAGATGTACCCATAATTTTGGGGCCAAATTTATCCCCACAGTTTTAATAAAAAACACCCCACTATTAATGTTGACGCACCCCCTAAACGCCATTGCAGGCTAAGTCCGCAATGGCGTTTTTAGGCATGATGATGTGGAATGGAAAAATCTCTTGACTAACTGCATAATTAAACCGGCAAGAAGAGGCAAATAAAAAAGTGCCTGTACACTTAATCCCGCAAAAGATGTCAAGACATTTTGGAATCGTGGCACCACACACATTTCGGTCGATATAAAAAACGACCCGCATGGGTCGTTTTTTATATTATGGTGTCGGCCAGTTTATTGGTGGTCGATCATCATGGGTTGGTGGTGGGGGCGGCACGTTTTGCGGCGGCTGGAAGGGTGGCAATAAATTATCTTCGGGGGGTGTTTGCTGTTGTGGTGGTTGTCCCCCTGCGGCATATTCCTGCTCGCCGCTGGCCGGATTATAGGCCGGCAACTCGCCTGTCGGCGGCATGAAAAGGCCATCTTGCGTGTCACCTTGGTCATCATAATAATGGTAATCTGCGGGTGGGTCATCAAAATTATATTCACTATCCACAAAGGGGTTAAAGAAGGTGGAAACAGCGGTAGGTGCTTCTAAATGGGCATCACCGATGCCGATATTACCTGCAACATCCATCCAACTACGGTCACGGGTGATAAAGTTTCGCACCTCACGGCTTGATGCGGGCGTCCACTGGCTTGGCAAAAGCCCTGTTTCGATTTCCACTTCCACACTAATACACACATGGCAATGGCGGATTGGCACTGTGCCCGGAGCAAAAAGCTCGCTTCTGGTAACTGTGCAGGACGGGGTGGCCAAAAAGCCGCTGCGGGCACAAACTGTGTGGTGGGTGAAGCCCGGTGGCCTCTCAAACCTTTGATTTTCCAGCTCTTGATGCACCTGTTCCATAACATAACGCCATAAGCGGGTGTCGGGCCTTGCGCTTGTTACATGGCTGGACAAGTCCCTGGTACGATCGTGTCCAACCCATACGCCGGCGGTAAAATAGGGGGTGTAGGCAACAAAGTACACATCGCGCCCGTTTTGGGTGGTGCCTGTTTTGCCTGCCATATCCATATTGGGAAAGCGGGCAACGCCGGCCGTTCCTTGCCCCGTCATAACACCCCGCATAATATCCGTCAACAAATATGCCGAATTGCGGCTTAGCACCTGTGTAATATCCAGCGCACGGTTATCGATTAGTATATTACCTTCCCTATCCAACACTTTGGTATAAAAAATAGATTGGTTAAGGATGCCCCCGTTGGCAATTGCGCCCATGGCGGCAGTGATTTCCAAATTGGTTACACCATCTTCCAAACCACCAAGCACAACGGCGGCGTGGCTGGCTTCGTGGGGGTTAAGGGTGGTAAAGCCAAAGTTTTGTAAATAATTAAATACGGTTTGCCCGCCCACCATATTGTAAGCATGCACGGCAACCACATTATAGGACATTTCCACGGCACGGCGCACATGGGTCCAGCCACGGTAGCCGCCGAACCAGTTGCGGGGCCACACATTGTAGCGGCGTGTGCCGTAATCAAAACGCAGGTGGGGCACATCATCAATACCTGTTGCGGCTGTCATTATTTCCAAGTCAATGCCCGGGGCGTAGGCGGCAAATATTTTGAAAACAGAGCCCGGCTGGCGTGTGCCGTATGTAGCACGGCAAAAGGCACGGTTGCCTTGTTTTTCGCCCCGCTGGCCTGCAATTGCAACCACATGGCCATTGTTATGATCCAAAATAACCATGGATGATTGGGGTTGGGGTTGGTACATAAAGCGATAGGCGATCTCCTCATCCCCCATACCTATTACATCATTTCTCGCCCACTGCTGGAAGGCTTCAAAACCATCACGGCTGGTTACACGTGTGCCGTAGTGGATGCTGGTGCGTGTGTAGTGGCGCTGCGCCCCTGTAACGGTATTGCGCACACTTATGCGCATTTCAAGGAAATATTCAAAATCCTGCGGGTTTGTGGGGAAGTTGTTTTCGTTTAGGAAGGCTGCATCCACAATGCCTTGTATATGGGGGTCCATGGTGGTGTATACACGCAAGCCGCCATGGAAAATATGCTGCTGAGCCTGCTCTTGTGTAAAGCCCATCTCTTCAAAATCCTCATACAAACGGTCTATAACCGCATCAACAAAGTAATGCCAAATGTGGGCATCGGGGGCAATATCGCCACGGTGGGCGGCAACACGGTCAAAAACCGGGTCGTTATAGGCATATATAAATTCTGCTTCCGTTATCATTTCAAGGCGCAACATGGCTTCCAGGGTGGCCACTTGCCTGTCCCTATTATGATCGGGAAAGCGGATGGGGCTGTTTTGCCAAGGAAAGCGTGTTATGGAAATTAGCATGGCCGATTCGCTTATGGTTAGCTCGCTAACATCTTTATTAAGGTAAAAACGGGCGGCGGCTTGTACGCCCATATTGCCGTGGCCAAGATAAATTATGTTCAAATATTCGTGTAATATTTGGTTTTTGGCAGCCTCAACACTTCCAAGTTCTTCCACTAACATAGCTTCAAATTGCACTGCCATATGTTGCTCTTGCAGCTTACTTTCAACAGTGTTGCGCTGTACACCGATAAGGTTTTTTATAAGCTGCTGGGTTATGGTGGATGCGCCCTGCCTGTTGTCGTGCATCAGGGTCATATATACGGCACGCCCCATGGAGCGCACATCAATGCCGTTGTGCTCAAAAAAACGCTCATCCTCAATTGCGACGGCCGCATCTTTTAGGTGCTGGGGAATATCATCCCACTCCGCAAAAATGCGGTTTACGCCTGCATCCAGCACGGCAATTTGATTGCCGTGTGCATCCAGCACAATGGTATCCAAACTTTCCATGCCCATAATGCCCCGGGACAACTCCCGCACATCAGGGGCGGAGTTTATGATGGACAGGTAAAAACCAACACCTGCGCCGCCAACGGCAAATACCGCAATAAGCAAAGATGCCACAACCACACGCAAAATGGTGTAACCCACCTTGTTGCGCACCTTTTTTGCCCCTGCTTTATATTGTTTCATACGTTTTTTGTTGTTTTCTTGTGAATAATTCATTTCTACACCTCGCTTTTACATAGTAGACTATATTGTACCAGAGATTACTCTCAAAATCCAGCAAATTTACAAAATTGTAACAGGTCCAGCAAATATTTAACATTTGGAGGACAAGAGATATGCCAAGACCATATTTTGCCATGGGCAGCCGCCGCCCAAAACGCCCGCCGCCACGCCATTTTGGTGCAGAAAGGGCAATGCCAAGGCCACGTAAAACAAGAAAAAAGTCCGTAAAACGGGCCTTCGCCCTGTCTTTAATAGCTTTGGTTGGTGTGGTGTATTTGTTTACCATGGTTGCCAACCGCTCCATAATACCCGCAATAATTGTGATTGCCAACCAACGCTCTGTAATGCTGGTTAATGAGGTGATAAACCAAAGCCTGCTTGCCACCATTGCCCAATTTAACCTTGTAAGTGAGGATTTTTTTACCATGCGCACCGAGGAAAACGGGCAACTGTCCCACCTTGCCGTGGATACCATTTTGATAAACCAAGTGGCAGCACTACTTGCCGTGGACATTTCCCGACAGCTGGCCAGTGATGATGCCGAATCCATCCGTGTGCCGCTGGGTATGTTAACAGGCATACCCATGCTTGCGGGTGTTGGGCCTGATATTGCTGTAAACATAATCCCCATGGGGGAGGCGAGGGTGGAATACCGCACATCCTTTACATCTGCCGGCATAAACCAAATTAACTTCCAAGTTTGGCTTTATGTGGAAACCCAAATGCGCATTGTAATACCTTTGCAGCAGGAGGTTGTGCCCGTATCCCGCCGTGTGCCCTTGGTAAACACTGTTTTTGCAGGGGAAGTGCCGGAGGGGATGTTTTTAACAAATTTTGGATTGAATTAGAGCTGCATTGACACTTCTTTTTATGGTGACATTCGCTTTCAGGTGTGCTATACTCTATCTGTACAAGGGGGAATGTTTATGAAAAAGAAGTCAACTTTTTTACTGACGGTTGCATGCATTGCAATAGGGTTTGCCGTGGGCACTATTTTGGATTCCATCGATTTTGGTGATGGTTGGATTGCTTATAATCTGGACTCTTTAATCCAACCTATCTTTTTTGGTGTGGCGGTTTTGGTGGGTCTTGTAATTCTTGTTATTAAAGCGAAAAAACAAAAAACGGATATAGCCACCGCAGGCGGAATGAGGTCTTGGGTATACGAATATGGTGGACATACCATTGTGGTTAAAAACACTTTGTACAAGCTTATGCTGCTAATAGACGGGCAAGAGCAGGATGCTATAAAGGGTTTTGCAGTGAAGACGCCCGTGCTTTGCCTGAGGGGCAAGATAGAAAGTGGCGAAGAGGTGATAGCCATATTTGAAATAGAAGGCGTTGGTGCGTCAGTTTCTGTAATTATAGGAAATGCCATGTCAGAGCAAGTAATAACATAGGGATGGCCGCCTTTGACCATCCCTTGGGTGAATTATATTGTGCACACAGCAAAACTTAGATGTGGTGATAATGACTTAATTTCTGCTACGCACACTGCCAACACCCGAAACATTACGGGTTACTTGCGGGTTGCCGTCATAACGTATAATGCCGGCACCGCTAATGCGGGCTTCAAGGGCATCTGTTGCATAAACATCCGCATTGCCTGCGCCTGATATATTAACAAAAACATCTCTTGCGATAAAATCAAAAGCATTTAAGTCTGATGCGCCTGATGAGATTATGTTAAGCCTGTCTGCGCTGCCTGTCAGGTTTACATTCGCCGCACCTGCAATGTCAATTTCAAGCCTTTCCACGTCCAAGGTCATATCCGCATCTACTGCACCGGAAACACGCAGGTTATCCAAATATGGGGCGTATACATATAGGCGTGGGCGGTTGGCGGATGTGGTGTTAAAATTCCTATCCGAGCTTATGCGAAGTACGCCGTTTCGCACAGTTGCGTCCACATATCTAAACAAATTTTCTTGTATTTCCAAGGTTACAGCAAAATGGTCGGCCTGGCGAAAGTTTAGAACGTAACTACCACCTATATCAATACCTGCAAAATCGGTGGCGTTGATGTTTTGGGTAGTCATCGAGCCCGTGCCACGTATGCTGTTTGTGGCGTTTATATTGCAACCTGCAAATACCAACAAAGCTGCCGTTAAAATAAATGCTGTCAACAAAATCCTTTTCATTGTAAATTCCCCCACTTGGTTAATTTATGGTTACATTGGCACTGCGGTTTGTGGTTATGTCTGCCCTGTTCATATCCGTGTTTACACGGGTTAGGTTTACATTGCCTGTGGTTGTGCGCACTTCCAGCAACCCATCAATGCCGGTATCACTTATTACAACACGCCCTGTGCTGGCACGGAAGCTGGCATCCCTACTAATTCCGGAGGCATCAAGATTAATATTGCCAGTTGTTGTGGTAAGGGACAGGCCGCCTTCAACTTCCAAATTGTCTGCAATAATCTGCCCTGTTGATGCGGATGCGGTAAAGTTGCTTGTTGTTGTAATATTGCTAATATCAATATTACCTGTTGTGCTGCGTATGGTAACAGATTCGGCATAAAACCTGCGGGCATTAATGCGGCCTGTGGTTGCGGTAATTGACACATTATCAAAAGGGCGGTCGTGGGCGTTTAGGGTGATATTGCCTGTGGTGGAGCGGAATTCCCCATCAGCACCATTAACATCGGTAAGGTTAATCCTGCCTGTGGTGGCAGAAATACGTAAATCGCCGCCTGCTTGCAGGTTTGTGCCGTCGATATTACCTGTGGTAGAATTGGCAGTAAGGTTGTTGCCGGATTGTAGACTCTCTAATTCTATACGCCCTGTGGTGGACTGGACGGCAATTCTGCCCGCCGAGAAGTTGCGGGCATTAATGCGTCCCGTGGTGGAGCGCAAATCAAGTGTTTCGGCGATGTTTTCGCCGGACATGCTTATTTCAATATTTCCCGTAGATGTGCGCAAGGCTAAGTCGCCTAAATTGCTGTTTTCTGGTAGGTAAATACGTAGGTTGCCCGAGCGGATGTTAACGCCCATTATCGTGCCCTCGGTAAAAATTTCCAAATGCCCTGTGCGTTGGTTAAAGTTATATACAGGGCGGTTGTAATTACCCGAGCGTGGCGCATCATACACCACACGAATATCCCTGCCGTTGTGGGTGCGCACATTAATGGCGTCAATACTAAGGCGCACTTCCATGCTGTTTAGGTCGCCCACAGCAAAGGTTAGGTTGGTCAGGTCACGGTCGCTGGGTTGGCGGATAAAGCCGCTGTCCCTGCTGGAAAAGGGGTTTAAGTTCCAGTGAAAGCCGTTAAAATTTAAGCTTGAAATACCGATGGCCAATCCAATAGCAAGGAATATTAAGGCAATTGCCCAGCCGGGGAAACGCCTTTTGCGTTTTTCAAGGCTTGGTGGGGCTATTGGCGTTTCGTGTCTTGGGGCTTGTTGTTCGGGTGGGATAGGGGACTTTGAATCACCCTCCCGCATGTCGATAAAATCTTTTTGGTCGTTGTTGTCGTTGCTCATAATATGTCCTCCGTTTAACGTTTTTGTTGTTTTCAAGACTATATACGGCGGTGGTTTGAAAAAGTCTGCTAAGGAGTGGATTTTCTTATATCACGATTAAAGCCGCTGCGCATAAAGCCGGCCCAAGGGCTGTTTGCAGGGGCTTTTGCTAAATGTTCTTCAAATTGTTTTGTGTGGGCATCCAATGTATCGGCATTGCTTAAAATAAAAGCCTCTATTGTTTTGGGAACGATGGGAGAGCCGTATTCCAACGTGCCGTGGTGGGATAGCAGGCAGTGAACCAGCAAATTTTGCAAATCTTTGGGGAAGCCCGCAATTTGCCCCATTTGCTCAGAAGCAAAATTTGCCCCCATGGTAATGTGCCCAATTAGTTTGCCTTGGTCGGTATAATCATTTTCAGGGAAGGGGGATAGCTCGTAAATCTTACCAATGTCATGTAAAAGTGCCGCTGTTACCAGTAAGTCACGGTTTACAAATTTATAGCGTGGGGCAAGAAAGTCACAAATTTGTGCCACATTAAGGCTATGCTCCGCCAGCCCGCCCATATAGCTATGGTGCATGTTGCGGGCGGCAGAATGGCTTAAAAACGCTTCTTTAACTTCCGTGTTATTGATTAAGGTGTCCTGCAACAATGCCTGCAAATGCTTGTTTTCCACGCTTTCAATCAACCCGCAAATGGATTTGTAAATTTCACCAATATCCCCGTCAACGGTGGGTATGTAGTCTGCCGGCAAAAACTCCCCCTGACCGCTTTTGCGGATTTTGCGCACATTAAGCTGCAATTGGTCATTATAAACATCCACGGTGGCTTCTATTTTAATAAAGTCTCCCGCTTCAAAACTTTGTATGTCGTTATTTAATGTCCAAACACGGGCAACACATTCACCTGTCCTGTCTGCTAAAATAAGGGACAGGTAATTTTTGCCGCTTTTGGTTTTTAATGTTTCCCGTTTTTTGCAAAGGTAGTGGGCAACAATTTGTTCGCCTTCCTGAAAATTTTCTATATATCGCATATTTTCTCCAATCGTTTTAATTGTTTGGGTCGGGGTCATTGTCAAGGGTGGCAAAATAATCATAAAAAGGCATCAGTGCTTTGTACCCTGCCGCTAAACGGCTTGCCAAATCTGCTGTAAATAGCTCATCCCCATTGTTTTGTCTGTGCACTAAGGAAAGGTTCTTTTTATTGTACCACGCCGCCGTTTTGGGGGTGGGGGCTTGTTTTTGCCGCTTATACTCTTCGCCTTCCAGCACAAATTCCCCTTGTTTTTCCAACGGGGCTATTAACTTTTCAAATGCTGCGGGGTTCTTGTCAATCCTTGCTCTTAATTTAGCCATGGTTAGGGGCTTTGCATGGTAATAACCCATGCCGTATCCCCATTCTTCCGGGTGCAAATCAAACCAGAAAACGGGCACAAACTCCCAATCATCTGCAGGTTTTTCGATGGAGAACCATAACCCGTCTTTATAAGGCTGCCCATCCCGTACACGGCGGGCATCCCGATGTATACGGGAAACTTTATGGATAAATCCACGGTCTGCATACTCTGCCACAATGCGCTCAAACACATCTTTGCCAAGGGTTTTCATTGGTTCTTGCAAATGCCGTTTGTAAGCATCTTTATTGGCTTCAAACCAAGTTTTATTGTTATTTAGGCGTATGCCCCACATAAAATCTATGGTTTCTTGATTAAAACCACTAAACATCCTCTTCGTCCTTTCTTTCCGGGCTTCTTCTCACTCTCCGTTGCCGGCGCACTGCTTCCGTATAAGCATTGGCGGGTTTGCTGATAAACAGAATAATGGAGCTTATTATTACAAACAGCAGTTCCGGTATAATCAACAAATAATCCAGCCATTCAAATAAATCCATATACGTCACAATGATAGCGGCAGATACTACCGTGGTTAGCACTGCAAGCACAGCCCATAGCCATTTTGCCCATTTTGCGCCATTCATAAGGTTTAATGCCATGGCAAGCAAAATAAATGCACGTGTATTACTGTCCCCAAAAATAAAGGTTATAAGGGCGAAGGTCAGTATAATACCAACTATGGACATTACAATGGTTTTGCCTTGTTTTTCCAATTCATTTAATCTGCTTATCTCACTCATTGAGAATTTGCCTCCTCCCATTCTGTGATAAGATTCTCCAATTTGGCTTCCAGTGCGGCTTTCATTAGGTATGCCTCCTGCGCCTTAGCGGGGTCGGTTGCCACATCATCCTGCGCCAATATGCCGTCTTGGCGGATGATTGCCATTTCGGTTTCCTCAATCTGAACTTCCAGCCGTTCAATTTTCGCTTTTAACTGCCGCTCTTTTGCTTGTTGCTCCTTTTGGTCAAGATACGCCTGCTTGTTATCACTGTCATTGCGGGTTGCGGGCGAAACAATCTCCGTCCCCATAGCGGATTTTTCTACATAGTAGTCGTAATTGCCGTGGTAGGCTGTTGTTTTGTCCGATTTTAGCTCATAAATCTTGTCGGCTGTGTTGTTGATAAAATAACGGTCATGGGAAATGTATAAAACCGTGCCGTCATAGGAATTTATTGCACCTTCCAGCACCTCTTTGGAAAATAAATCCAGATGGTTTGTGGGCTCGTCTAACATAAGGAAGTTTATATCGGACAGCATAAGCTTGCAAAGGGCCACCCGCCCCTTTTCGCCGCCTGAAAGTGCCGAAATGGCCTTAAAAACATCATCGCCCACAAACAAAAATGCCGCTAATGCCGAGCGTATCTCCTGGTTTTTCATGCGGGGATAGGTGTCGGAAATCTCCATAAAAATGGTTTTGTCCTTATCCTCAAAATCCAGTATTTGGTCATAATACCCAATTTTCACGTTACTGCCTATCTTAACACAGTCCGCCCCTTCTAAAATCATCTTAAAAAGGGTGGTTTTGCCCACGCCGTTTTCCCCGATAAGTGCTACAACCTCACCCTTTTTAATATCCATTTGGGCATTGCGAAACAAGGTGGTGTTGTCGAAGTTTTTTTGCCCGTTCACCACCTTTAACACATCGTTGCCGCTTCCGGTGCGGGGGGCAAGGGCAAGGCGCATGGGGTTTGGGGCTTTTTTGGGCGTATCCAGCCGCTCTACCTTGGCAAGGGCTTTTTCTTTGCTTCTGGCTCGTTTTATATGTTTTTCCCGCCCAAAAGCCCGCAACAGGTCAATGGATGCCTGCAACCGTTCAAGCTCCTTTTGCTGGTTGGAGTAATGTTTTTCGGCAATTTCAAAATCCTTTGCCTTTTTATCTACAAAGGCGGAATAGTTGCCATTGTAGCTTTTTGCAACACCATGCTCAATTTCCACCACCTTTTTAACCACCTTGTCAAGGAAAAAACGGTCGTGGCTTATTATTAGCACGCAACCGTCATATTCCCGCAAAAAATATTCCTCCAGCCAGCTGATGGCACGGATATCAAGGTGGTTTGTCGGCTCGTCCAGCAACAGCAGATCCGGTTTGGAAAGCAGTAATTTGCCAAGCCCCACACGGGTTTTTTGGCCGCCGGATAGGTTAGCGATTGACAGGATATGTTCCGCCTCCGAAAAACCAAGGCCGCTGGCAACGCCACGCACACGGCTTTTGTATTCATAACCGCCGCTTTGCTCAAACTGCTGGGTCATCTTAGCATATTTTTCCATGGCACGGTCAAGGTCAATGCCTGACAAATCAGCCATTTCAAGCTCTGCTATTCGTATTTCTTCTTCCAATTGGGCAAGGTGGTCAAAAACCGATAAAAGCTCTTGCTGGATGGTATTGCCAAAATTCAAATCCATTTCCTGGGAAAGGTGCCCGATTTTAGCACCCTTGGCAAAAGCCAATGTGCCGCCATCCGGGGGTATTTGCCCCAAAATAACCTTAAACATGGAAGATTTGCCTGCGCCATTAACGCCCACAAGGGCGGTTTTTTCTTTATCTTTTAAGTCAAAACCCACATTACGAAGCACTGTTTGTGCGCCAAATGATAGGCTTATGTCTTTACACGAAAATATCATAAAATCACCTTTACATATATTATCACAAAAAAAAGGCGGGGGCAAGCCCCCACCCATTATTTAACGATTTTACCACCAAAAACGCCTGCGTGGGAAAAAGGGCATGCCACCCCACGGCCTACCAAAACCGCAGCCGCCCCAGCCGCAACGACCAAAGCCGCCCCAGCCGCCGCCCCAAAATGGACCTCCAAACATAATTTCACCACCTTTTCTACTTGTCAGCTTAGTACATAGTATGCAGGCTGTCCGTAGGTGGTTAATTGGCGCATCAATAATATTACATTATGATGACAATAATAATACAAGATAAAACAAAAAAGCCCCTGATAACAAGGACTTTTTATTTTAGTATGTAGGGATGGCAACGGTTAATTACGACTCGATTGCGCCATCGGTTGGACATACATTTGCGCAAGCATTGCAGTCAATGCAAGCATCAGGATCGATAACATATGGGTTGCCTGAGGAGATTGCAGATACTGGGCACTCTGGCTCGCAGCTGCCGCAAGCGATGCATAGGTTTGTGATTTTATAAGCCATGGTTGTACCTCCTTGTTAAGGTTTTTGGGTTTATGTCCGAAATGAACACAAAGCTCCTTATATTATAATACACTAAACAGATTTTTTTTGCAAGTGTTTTTTCAATATTTTTTTGTTGAAATTTCTGCCACAGTGTGGTATAATAAAAGAGCTGATTTTGCGCATTAATCACTTAATATAAAGTTTGCGGAGGGTGTTTGTTATGACGATGGCAAGACTTAAAAGAGCCGGACAAAAAATTACAGCGGCATTTTTAGCTTTTTTAATGGTTTTTGGATATATGACAGTTTTTGAGGGTTTATGGGTGCGGGCCGCCACGGGTAACTTGCTTTCTGCCAGCTTTACAGGCGGGCTTACCCCCGCCGGGTTTATTATAGACCCCAGCCCAAACCTTACATCCGTGCCGTTGCCGGATGGTATGGTGCATTTACAATTTCCAATAAGTTATATAGCGGGGGCACCGGTTGCCGAAAATACCTTTACCCTGCAATTTCCCATGGGCAACACCATCCGCACCTTTGAAATTGTGTTGACATCGGAAACCACCGCCCAAGTTTTCTATGCAGGCGGGGCGGTAACGCCATTTTTTGTAAACCGTGGTGTTAATCCGGGCTCCCCTGCCAATGCTAATTTTGTGCAAATAGGCAGCGATGCTATTGAGGAGAATTATCCTGTTTATCCTGATGACCATATAAATGCAGGTACTATTATGGCGGGATTTTTCCCGGGCAGGCATTATTTAGACCCATACACCCCCAATCCCCATGTTTACATTTATTTAGGCACGCCAACCACCCCACAATTTGGTATCGAACAAGGCACGGGCTTTTCCTTTGCCCCTGTTGGCGGGGCTGCACCGAATATGAACCAAGCAAATGCAGTGTCATTTCTTTGGGATGGAGCGGATTTCCATGTTGTAACAGGCGGCATGCAGCAGGGGCGCATTTATGACTTTGTATTGTCCACAAACAATGCGGCAACTGCGGCCGATGTGTCCACACAAGTAGCTTTTACAGGCTTTTTATACGAATCCCGTCCCGTGGCACGCCATAGAGAAGAGCCAAGAGACTTGCCAAGCACCGCCCCATGGTACACAATGGCAGATGACCTGCTTTTCGGCAGAGATCCTTGGGGTATTGAAGACCCGCCTGTGCCTAATGATGAGGCTTTCCCCAATGGCTGGACAAATTGGGACTTGCCCCCGTTTACCACCATACCCGGCGGCACCCCCCACCCGCTAAACGATCCAAATAACCGCTTGCGCCACGACAATCCGGTGGGGCATGCGGATAATGATTGGTATCCCGGCGGTTTTATGCCCCATGTGGCCGGCGGTAGCGAACCTGCAACCGATAATATGTTGGAATTTATAATACTTACACCGCAACGTGCCGAGCCCGCCGGGCCAAATGGCACATTTTCTGCCGCACAAGTGGCATCCAGCAGTGTTTTCGAGATAATAGACCCGGACGATGCGGCGGATTGGTTTGAGCAAACATCATTTCATTTTAGGGTGGCAGACCCCACAGGGCTGGAATTTACATTTGACATAAATGATATTTTCGGCACAGACCCGCTGGTTGGGCAACCCAACAACGGGCGCATTACCATAAGCCCCGTCGAAAACTTTCCCGATGAAGATAGGATAGGAATTTTGCTGGATGGGGCAAACCCATTTAGCCTACCTGCATCCCGTATTTTTACCCAAAGTACCATGCTCTTGGGTGGTCAATTGCCCAGTGTCGTGGACATTTCACGTGTTACGCAGGCTATGCCCATGCACCTGCGTGGTTTGCATACATTCTTAAATTATAATGTGGTGTTTATTGACGGACAGTTTCATGTACGCATAGAGCCTTTTGTGGGCGTACCGGGCAGATACCGTCTTGACTTTCATATTCCGCCGCCATACCCGCAAGCGGGTGCTTTTGTACGGGCAGAAGGGAACGAAATTGCTGTATTTATCCCCCTTTTACTTGCGCCCGACAACCAAATGATTTTTAATGTGGTGTTTGAACCTGATTTGATTGGGGTTGAGGATGTGCCGTCCCAGTGGATGCACTTCCGTGCCACCCCTGACCGTATGATAATGACGGCCCCTGGTAATTTTACCATTACGCCAAATCACCCCGAATTAGGCTATATCCTTGATGACGAGGGTTATGCCCGCTTTGAAATTGCTGCAAGCTGGGATATGGGCATGGTTGGAACCATGCGGGATTATTTTAACTTGAAATTTGGACCGATTGATGACCTTATTAACACGGGCGAATATGGGGAAATCACCTTCACTTACCACATACGTTCCCGTGATTATCCCGACCAAAGTGATGACGTGACCAGTATTGTGATGGTTGAAGTAATTTTTGTACGCCACCCCGATGGCAGTTTGGAGTGGAGTTTTGGAGATGCAGATTTTAACCCCGCCTTTACAGAAGCAGGGCTTGCGTTGCCCGACCCGCCCGTGGCGAACATTATCCCGCCTACCGCCAGTAGATACAACCAAATCAACATCAGTTTGCCTATGGAATTTGTGGTAAGCAGCGATTATCCACCGCTTTCATTTGAAGGTATTTACTTTTTAACCAACACCCTGCTTTCTGTGTCCGTGGAAGGGGAAGACCCTGTACAGTTTAACCCCACCTATTTACACGAATCCCGCCACAACAACCGTAGCTTTTTAGCCCTATCCCGCCCTGATATGCGGGAATTTCCACCGCCTTATGATTTAAGGGTGTGGACAGACGGCATTGACCCCGAGACTCGGCTTGGCGGCTTCTTTGACATGTCCTTTATGGTGCCGTGGTACGAAATTGATAGATATCTTAACCGCTCGCCTTTCCACAATGCAGGGTATGACCATACCATAATGTACCGCATTTTCATTGGCGAAAGGGGCGATGCAGAGGGGCTTGCAAGCCAAACCCCACAGGAGCGCACAGCGAGAATTTGGCCGGCATCCGGGCTTATTATGCCTTTTAATGTGGCGCAGCGTTGGAGCATCTTCCCGATTGTTAATGCTGACTTTTTGATGGGTGCGCCGGGGAACGGTAATGGAGGTGGCGGAAACGGCAATGTCACACTACCTCCTCGACCTTCGCACCCGGGTGATTTCGACTTTAGCTCTCTTCCCATTGGCACAACCCTTGGAAGCTTTAATGTTGCCCCAACTTTCCTAACGATGAATCTTAATGACCCAGCAAACCATACTGCCCTCAACAATGCTTTTAGGGCACATGTGGGCGATATTTTAGATATGACGGATACGGATACTTTCGAGGATTGGCTTAATGGTTTAGACCACATTTTAGCTGGTGCCAACTTGAATGATGCTTGGAGCATCATTGTAAACGGTACTGCTTGGGATGTAAGCACAATGGATACTATATGGGATGATGAAGACCGCTTTAATGCCACCGTGGATCTGTGGAACGGCATCAAAGAAGGTTTTGATTTCCGCCCCTTTATGTTTTTGCGCTTGCCAACGCCTGTGATTAGCATAAGTGATACAGGGATTTTGACTTGGGAAGGCGGAGAACCGCAACATGTGGATGTGTTTTCCAGCACCACGCCCGGCGCCAATACTGTGTGGAATACCCCTGCAAGCACAAGGTCTACATCAGTGGACTTGAATGCGATTGGACTGCTACCGGGAGAGCATCAAGTTAATATACAGTTTTTTCACCCAGTGGGAGGTCCGCCGTTTTACTCAGAGCGAAGCAATTCGATAACGTTTACTGTGACAAGATGGATATCAAACCCATCAAACCTCCATTTTGCCCGGGGGACGTTTCACTCTATGAAGACCATTGGCGATTTAGATGTTTTTGATTCTTTAAGATCTGGCATTAGAGATGCTTTTGACCCTGCTGAAATCAGCAACCTAAACGCCGCATTTGTCACTCATTTGGCGGCGGAGCTTGGTGTGGCAACCACAGCAACTTTCTTGGAATGGCTGGAAGGCACAGGCGGACTCGAAACAAATTTAACCCCTGCCCATCAAGAAATAGCCATGTGGCATGTGATTAACAATCCTTTATGGGACTCCTCCGTGGCTCCTTTTTGGGTGGATGAAGCGGCTTTCGTTTCCGTTGTCGCCCAATGGCGAGCCGCATTAACGGGCTTTGAGTTTATGAATGCTTCCGGGCTTACTGCCCCATTGGCGGCAAGCGCAGGCGGCGCAAGGGTAAGCGGCAGAACCGCCGTTGGCTACGGCGAGCATGAAATGCTTGTAAACAGCCTGCCCCAGCCATGGGATACAGCAACGGCAACCCAAGGGGTTTTTGACCTTTCCCCTTGGATTGAGGAGTTTAGAGCGGGACCTGTGGTAATAGAAGTACCTTTTGACCCGCCAATTGGCACCCCTGCGGATTTTGAGCAAATTTTCCGTTTTGAAGGGTTGGATTTTAACTGGTCCTACTATATTATGGTGGATTCGTGGATTGAGTTTTGGGAGTATGATGCTGACGGCAACCGTGTGCGGGTGCATGCGGAATTGGTAAATCCTGCCAGCCGTGAATATTCCAATAATACAGATATACAAGGCGTTACCACCTACAACCCACTGCCCGACCTGGACCCGGGGGAGATTGTGCCGCCGGCTCCACAAGATTTGCAAGTGGATGAAGTGACCCTAAACAGCGGAACAATATCTTGGCTGGACATACCGCCCCTTGCAGAAGCCGGGCGCATAGAGTTTGAAATTGTGCGCTTTAACGGTATACAAGCCCTTGCGGACAACTTGCTTAACCGTCGTGACCAAACCATGGCGCAATTTGTGGATTCCTTACAAGAAGCTTCCCGTGCGGGATTTGAAGCGGGTGTGCGTACTGACCGTGAGGACGGCACAATGTCCCTTATCATACCCGAAGGGATGACGGGGGGCGATCCCAATAACTATTTTGGGTTAAATATGCCCGGCGGCGGCCGCTTGCAACTGGAAAATACAGGGCTTACGCCTAATACCCTATACTTTTACTATGTGCGTACGGTTTGGATAACCGATAGCGGCGAAACCTTCTCATCATGGGTGGGTGTGTCGCTTACAACTACTATTGTAGAGCCGCCAATTAACCTGCGTGTGGTGGACCATCGGGCATTCCCTGCCAGAAACATTAACCCGCAAACCCAGTTTGTGATACGTTTTGATGCGCCCGTGGGCGGGCTTGTGGGCGAAGGAAGCTCCGTTGCCGGTGACCATGGTACGGTGTTTGATTTCCGCTTCTCCCTACGTTCCGGCACGGGGCAGTGGCAAGCACCTGTTATGCTGCCCAGCAATATGGGTGCAGTGCTTATCGAGCGGCATCCAACACCTGATATGCCCGGATATTATACATTTACCTATATAATTAGCGGACGAAGCCCGGGCACAACCTACCAAATTCGTGTGCATACTTTTGATGTGGTAAATAGTGCCTTAGGTGACCCCTTTGGGGAGGCCTATTCCGAATGGTCCAATATTGTAACTACCCGCACGGATGTTGACCAGGATTATATGGATAGAGAGCGGGACCGTGAGAATTTGCGCCGCTACCTGCGGGATTTGCTTCGTGAGTTTTTGCGCCAACCTTATTGGACTGCCATGAACCAAAACGGGCACTTTATCGGCTTGTACCGACCCACTATGGTTGACTATTTGCTGGGGGAAAACGGGCAAATGATACGCCTTGCGGACAGTGTGCACCCTACCAGCACCTTCTACCTGCCGCAGGCACTTTTCCTTGCCATTTGGGATGGGGGGCAGGGCTTTACCATCCAGCGTAATGATATGACGGTTACAATACCCAACCAAGCCATTAACAACATTAATACAGAACCCGTTTTAGACACGGTGCGCCGCCTGCGGGATGTGCGTGGCGTGGAAGATTACTACATCCGCCTTGTGCTTGATGTGCGTGCCCACGGGGTCGCCCAAATACAAGGCGAGCAGGTAGCGGGACAACAGGTGATTTTAAGTATGGATTTGGTGGAAAGTAACACAAATATCCGCCAGTTGGATGAAAACCTAATGCGTACCCTGCATTACGCCATCGAAACCGACCATTTTATAGACAGAGTTATTGGTGACCGCAGCTTTACCTTTGGGCAGGAAATTGAGAATATGGTGGCAAATGGCATTGCCCACCTGTATCAAGTGCGCCGCCTGCACGAAATTTCGGAAGTTATTAAGCATGAGATGAGCGCATATGTAAACACCCGCTTGCGTGCCACCTACGGGCGTGCCGTCAGCTTTAACTTTATTAGCCAGCCCGTTAGCATTACGCTTAATAATGCGGCGGCATCGGATATTGTAAGCGGTTTCCAATTTGCATCAGGCGGCTGGACACGCCGTGATGCGGAGCTTACCGGCGCAGGAAGAGCCATCCGCACATCCGTACCCGGCTCGTTCGCCTTTACACGTAGGTTGTTGGCCATGCCCGGCCTAAACACCATACAAGGGCATGACAGGCTAACCGCATTAATAGCCCGCCATAACCTTGGGGAGTTTTTTGGGGCGGGAGATAACTTTAATATCAATGCACCCATTAGCCTAAATGCTGTACAGGGCACTGTTGCCCGTATTGGTGGTGCGCCTTCGGGGGCAAATGCACAAAACTGGTTACGCCAGCAGGGGTATATTGTGCCGGTGCGTGGGGTAGCATCCCCCGTGCAGGTGCAAGAAGCAGTTTATATGCTTATGGCATTGTACGAAATGCGCACAGGTACGGATGTTTCCGCTTTGCGTATCACCAATTTTAACGCATTAAATGGCATAAATGGTATCGACAGCCGCTATCGCCCTTATATCCATGCGGCAGTGCAGCTTAATATTTTTAATGCCGCAAATATGCAGCCCACAGCCAACATGACAACGGCGGAGTTTTTGCGCCTGCTTGCAGTGCTTGACCAGAGAATCGGACTTTAATAATGAGGTGCTACCAATGACAAAACGCAATTTTTTCAAAAGAATAACAGCGGGCTTTTTGGCGGCACTGTTTGTGCTGGCTTTAATACCGCCCGTGGAGGCTCGTGCAAACCCCCAAAACCCCGTGGAAGGTTTTGAAATTTCATCAGCCACAGGTGTTGGGCGCAATTACACACTTTCCATGTTTTGGACACGCCCATTGCCGCCCACGCCCACCATGCCGCCTGCCAACTACACAGGCACATGGGATACATGGAACAACCATTCCCCAAACTACGAAATTATGCGCTTTAATGCTACAAACGCGGCCATTCCCGCAGGTTGGGGCGGTTGGGAGCAGCAAGGTGCCAACATTGCCTCGGGTGCTTCCGTTGTCACCCAATCCATCGCCCAAAATTTGATGCCGGGGCAGTTTTGGGCATATCAAATACGTGCATGGCATTCCCATTTGATGAATAACCCGGCAGGCACCATACCACCGCAGGTATGGCAACGGGTGGAAGGGCCCGCAAACCCCGACAATGCAGTGTATTTTATGACTGATTTGGAAGTGGAAGCTACAGGTCGTGGGCGGGATTTAACCATAACATGGACACGCCCCCAATTTGGCGGCACAGACCCTTTTGACAGTTACCGTATTTACTATCAACTACGTGCCGGCGGCACATTACACCATGTGGATGTACCAACAGCCGCCCTTGAAGTTGTGGATGGCAGATACCAATTTATCATCGAAAATGCGGATGGCCTTGTGGCCGGGCGTGTGTTTACCGTGCGTGTGGAGCCACGCATTGGCAGTGACACTCGTTTTACCCCATCATCCACCAGCCAAAGCGGCTTGACGGATGCTTTTGCCGCAAACAATAATGAAAAAAGACTAACCCATACCATGAACCATTTTACAGCAGACAATGTGTTTATCCAACCCGTGCTTAGCGGCTCGCCTGTGGGTATGAATTATTTATTGCTTTATTGGGGTGCGCCGGAAGGGGCGACCCATGTGCGCCTGCAACAGCAAGGTGTGGGTGGCGGCTGGACGGATATTGCAATTTTTGATGCACCTGCCGCCGGTAATTTGGATTATTTGCTTATAAACCGACCCGATGTGGCAACCAACTTCCGTATTATCTTCTATATTGACGGGGAGCGGCAAGAGCCCCCCGAGGAGTGGACTTTTGACCCCGCCCTTGCACAGTTTATGCCAACACGCCCCAATATTATTGAAACACAAACAGCAGAAGGGCCACCCCTTGGCATAACCGTAACTTGGGAAGCCTTTATGCGCCGCCCTTTTAATGCAGGGGAAGGTGCGCCCAACACCTGGTTTTTGGACCCTGATATTGTGTATGATATTTGGATAACCGATAATGCCGCTGCTTTTCAAGGCAATGTGCCAACCATCACCCCGTTAGTGGAGGGAATGACGCAGGATCAAATTAACACATTCCTTGCCGCTGATAACGCATGGCGGCACACCTTTAACCAATTTAGGACAATTGATGACATTCTTGCGCCCATTGCGGCAAACCGTGTGTACTATATCCGCATTGTAGCAAGGCGCACAGTGCCTTATGAACAACAATCGGTTGCTGCATATGCTTCCCATTTCATATTTGGGGAGGCGGTTGTAACCCCACCCGTAATGCCCCGCCCACCCCTGCGTGTGGAAAATGAAGGGCTGGATTATTTGGAGCTTGCTTGGGAAAATTGCTGGGTGGAGGCTTTTGAGGTGATAACTGACACCAGCGACCCCAATTGGCCGGGTATTTGGCATTCCGCTTTTGGTTTGCGCAACGGCACACTGGTTTTTGACGATGATGTGGTTGCGCCCAACCGTGTAACAATTAATCCGGGCGTAACAGCCCTGCACCCCTTGGGGGACGAGGCGGCAATACGTGCAGCTTTGGGTAGCAACCAAGTACCTTTGCGTACCCAGCGTTTGCCCCATCCTGCCACCATTTATCAGGTACACATACGCCCGTTAAGTGAGATTATAACCCAAATTGAACCGCCAACGGGAGATTTGGAGGCGTTTATGTATGCCCTGCACCATGGTGGCGGCCCATGGCAAACCGTTACCTTGCAAACCGACGGCGAAGCGGGCGGGTGCCCAATAACCCTAACCACAA
The DNA here is from genome assembly GCA_009779935.1 of Defluviitaleaceae bacterium. Lineage (GTDB taxonomy): Bacteria > Bacillota > Clostridia > Lachnospirales > WRAX01 > WRAX01. The sequence goes on from WRAX01000009.1 coordinate 31,126, forward strand.
CCCTTGAAGGACTTGAGCCCGATACCACCTATGCCATATTCTTCCGCCCTGTAAATGCGGCGGGGCAGGCATGGTGGCCAACCCTGATAATGGGAACAACAGGCAACGAACGCCCCGACCTGGATATTACACCCCCCGCCGCCTTCCTTGCCCCTTATGAGGAGGGGGATAGGTGGTTGGAATTTACCATGCGCCCATTTTCTGCTGATGGCTCTGTCACTTACGAATTTTGGATTTCCGAATTTGTTGACAGGGAAACGGCTTGGGAATTTGAGCCTAATACCGACCGTTCCCGCATGTTTACCTACCCCGGCGGCGGAACAAGCTTGCAACGGCGCATTTTCCACGCCGATGGACTATTCCCGGAAACCACTTATTATATCTGGGTGCGCTCCATTGCCAGCGGTAGTGAGAATTACGCATGGTCCGCCCCGATTAGTATGACAACCCTACCTTTGATGCAGCCGCCACCACCCAGCGGATTGGGGCTTGCAGGCCCTTCCGAAGTTAATGTAATTAATTTGGAAAATGAATTGGAATTGTCCAGGGTGGGTAGTGACCATATGGTTATAGCCTGGTCACCTATCCGTGGTTTTCCCGGTATGCCTGATGATGTGCATCTGCCCCTTGAAGGCATTGAGGATGGGGCGATGGGCACAACAATCCTTGGCAGTCCTATGATTAATTTTGCTTATATGGTGCTTTTCCCTGATTTAACGCCAAATACAGCCTATTGGGTACGGGCGGCAACCATCCTTAGTGTACATCGTGATGGCATTGGAGGCGAAATTACAGAAAGGGTAGATTTTGTGGTGCAATTTGCCACAAACCCGGACTTTTTGGATGCAATTACCGTTTATGCAATGCCTGATGCGGAGGATATACGACACGGATTGCATACCCGTATGAACACTTCCGAATGGGCAGGGCCTATGATGTTTTGGACAAGCCGTGATGACGGGGAGTTTGACGGAGATGTGATTGCGGAGCTTTTCCCATTGCCAAGCCGTGATTTTGAGATTATTTACAACCACGCAACCCAAACCCTAACATGGCGTTTCCGCTCCACGGGTGTGGGTGCGGATGGGCATCGGGATAATTTGGTGGACCAGCGTTTTATCAGCCGCTTGATACAGCAGCGGGTATTTGAATACACCATTGATATGACCCATTACAACCACCTACCTGTGCGCAATAGGGTGGTGGAGTTGCCATACAGCATCATCACGGCTTTTGACCAGCGCGGCATTGATTTTAGGGTGATAGCAGGCAACACCACCTACACATTCAGCTCCGGCTTTGCGCAAACACCGCAAAATGTAGGCTTTGGTGTGCCAAGCCGCTTGCGTATGTATATTAATGATGCGCCGGAGCCGCCCGGCCTTGGGGTTGGCAGGCATTATTTAACCACACCCCAAAGTGTTAGTGTTAGTGTGGCAAACCCCCATTCCACCATCAATTTAACAGCTTTGGCAACACCTGTAACTGCCACCCACAGCATTAACCGCACTGCTGTTATGGACTACAATATCGGTGCATATGTGCGTAGCGGCGGCGATGTGGATTGGAGAAGGCAAGGTAGTGGTTTGGATGAAATTGCGGGCACAATATCCACATCCACCACCCGCCCGGCAACTTTTGCGGCAATTGCCACGGGCATACCGCAACCATTTGAAGCCACCCCTGGCGAGCGGGATGCTATGTATTTTGTAAACACCCAAATCACATTTACCGATATGGAGTGGTTTGTGCCGGAATTTGCCGTGGATGCGTGGCAAATAAACCGCATTATTGCGGCAATTGCCACAGGGGCAACCCATGCACCCATCAATATGCTGGATCCATTAACGGAGCAGGAAATGCACAGCCTTACCAATGGACGGATGCTTGTGCCGGGCGGTGCCACCGTAGCAAGGGAGGATGCCCTTGCCGCCCTTGTGCGCCTTTACGAGGTGCGCACAGGCCGCCGTGTAGCAGGTGCCCCAACATTGCAAAGCACCAGCTTTGCAGATATTGCAACTGCCACACCCCAACTGCAACAAGCCATGCTAAATGCCGAAGCACTTGGGTTTATCAGTGGAACGACAGCAAACCCCCACGGCGAAATGCTCTGGGGTGACACTGTGTTGATTTTAGAAATAATTTTGCGTAATTAGTGTAGCACAATATAAAAATACCATTGCAGGTTTGTGCCCGCAATGGTATTTTTATATTGTGATCATTTACTAGTCTGTGCGGATTGCCGCAAGGGCAGATATGCGTGTGGCACGCCTTGCCGGGAAAAAGCCTGATATAAGCCCGACAGCTACGGAAAATACAAAACCCAAGCCATACAACCACAATGGTATAAAACTGATATCACCTGCGGTTTGGGCGGGCATCCATGCCGGGGTGGTGGCAAAAAGTTCAAAATTTTCTACGCTGTTTAACCCGAAGGATATTAGGGCGGACATACCAAGCCCCAAAACACCGCCAATCGCCCCGATCATGCTGGCTTCCAGCAGGAAAAGGCGGCGGATATCTTTAACGGTGGCACCGATAACCTTCATAACGCCGATTTCTTTTGTCCGCTCGTAAATAGACATTACCATGGTATTGGCTATGCCGATGGCGGATATGATAAGGGAAACAACGCCAATGGCAAGCAGCATATTTTGCAAATTGTCGGTGGTATCTTGCTGGGCTGTAACCCACATGGCTTCGTACCAAATTACATCCGGATTAATACCCATATCTTCCAAAGCGGCAACTGCCGGGCGCAAATCTGATGAAGAGTGTACCAAAAGAACTACTTGTCTATACCCTTCGTCACTAATTACCCCTACATTGCCCCATTGGTCCATCCAGATACCACCACCGCCTCCACCACCGCCTTGTTGCTCTTGCCAGCGTGCACGGTCGGCTTCTATGCGCTGCACCTGCGCAAGTGGCATAAATGCGGAATTAAGGGCTTCCCAGTCCATACCATCGCCGGGGTCCAGTATTCCTACACCATCAATTATGTAGGGGCGTATTGCACCGCCGCTACCCTGCCCGGGGGGTGCGCCGCCCGGGGGTTGTGGCTGCCCAAATTCCCAGCGGTAGGAGGCACGCAAGGGTAGGGATAACAGGTCAACAGTATTTTCCACCTGCATTGCCCCCATCATCCACCAGTTGCCGCCCCCTTGGTTGCGGGGGTTCATAAAACGGGAACGGGCTTGGGAGCCGAAGACAATGTGCAATTCCTCACTATCAGTTAGGTTGTGCCCTTCCATAACGGTAAGGCCTAATGGCTCCATAGCCTCCGGTTTTATGCCGATAACCGATAGGTGCTGTGCCACATACCGCCCGGACACAATGTTTAGGTTGCTGTGAAAAAAAGGCGTGGCAATTTCCACATAAGGCAGGGCATTAATCCTTGCCACCACATCATCATCCAGCACAGCAATTTGTCCCGGCTGTGGGGACCAGTTTTGGTGGATATTTATCCGCAGGGCACGGTGCCCCATTGCGGCAATTTGTTGCTCAAAATTCATATTAACTGCAACACCAAGGCTTATCATAACAATTATACAGGTTGCACCAAAAATTACTGCAAGCACTGTTAAAAAGGTGCGCAACTTGCGCTTAAACAGGTTACGTATTGCCATGGTAAAAAGATCGGTTATTCGCATGGGCTCACCCCCTGTTTAGATTTAGAAATCATCATCGCCATCTTCAAACTGCCCTTTGCGCTTGATGTGGCGGCGGATTAGGAAGAATGTTAGCGCGGCGGCACCCACGGCACCCACAATAATCAACACTATTACCCAAGTTTGCAGGCCTTCACCTTCCTCCGCCCAGGGGTCGCCCCAGGGGTCATCAAAATCACCCATGGGTGGCCTTCCAAAATCACCACCAAAGTCGCCACCAAAATCACCGCCCATACCGCCCATTATGTTAACGATATAAGGTATGCGAATTTCGTGCGGCTCTGCCATGGCATCTTCAAAGGTAGCTATCATGTACAATGTGGTCATCCCGGGCATTTCCGGGGTTACAGAGCCCCAAAAGTGTCCAAAGTGGCCGGATTGGAAGTTACCAAAAATTTCATCAGCTTGGTTGGTGTTAAAACCTTCACCCTCAAAACGCACACGTAAGTTGTACAGGTTGGAGCGGCTGGTGTTATGCACATTAAAGCTAACGTGATGTGGGAAGTTCATCATCATATCAGCGGGAATGCCCGGGTCGCCTAAGTCCAGCCTTGCAATTTGGCGCACATTTACGCCAATATCCTCTGCCGCATCCAATTGTGCCGCATTGTCATCCTCATAATCAAAACGGAAGGATATTATGTGATTCATAGCTGTGGCATCCGGTATGGCGAAAAGGCGCAAATGATGGTCATAAGTGCCACGGGGGCCAATTTCCTGTATATGGAAGGTGTTGGACGCACCAACGGGGGTAAACACCGCTGATGGTGTGGCCTGCTGGTTTGGCCCTGTGGCAACCCCCATAACCTGCCATGTAATGCGGATATTGTGTACAGAGCGGGTGGGGTGGGTGTTTTGTATGGTTAAATACAAATCAAATTCACTATTTGCCATAACAACTAATGGGTTTACAGTGTAATCGCTGATGATAATTCGGGGACGGGATTGGTTTTCCTCATCCTCATCCGGGGCGTAAACGGACATGCCTGTAAATTGCTCAAATGTCTGTCGCTCGCTGCCGTTATCATAGGCAAGGGTAAAGCCTATATTATGGAAGCGATTGGTTGCCGTTGCAGTGGGTGTAAAGGCAAATTCAAAAGTATGGGTTTGGCCCACTTCCAGTGTTTGTAGGTTTTGTATGCTGGCAAGGCTGTTTACAACACCGGCTTCCGGTGCAGCAGTAAGGCGTATGTTGCGGGCGGCTGCATCACCGTTGTTGGCAATGGTTACGGTAAACCTTGCTTGCTCGCCTGCCATAAATTGTGCCGTTGGGGATACAATGCTGATGATGCCCAGGCGGGCAATATCACGCAATGCTTCATCATCGTCCGCAACCACATTCATGCCATTAAATTGTTGAAAACTACGATTCTCCCCGCCATTATGATATGCCAAAGTAAAACCTATGTTGTGGAAGCCGGATGTGGCAGCCATGGTTGGCGAAAAAACAAAGTCAAAAGTTTGGGAAGCCCCTGCAGCCAAAGTTAGTGCGGTGTGGATGGTTGGGGTGCGTGGCACAGTGCCGGCGGGCATGGATGCTGCGGCTGTTAATTGTATATTGCGGGCTTCGTGATTACCGTTGTTGGTGATAGTTACGCTAAATCTCCCCTCGTCACCGGGGGAAAAGTTGCCTGTTGGTGCAGTTATTGCCATATCCAAATGCGCCCGCTCGTTAGCCAACGCACCATCCGCTGTTATGGTAACAAATTGGGGGATGGTGGCGGAAACTGCCTCACCCGCAGCATCATCATGGGTTAAAACCAAGTTGATGGAGCGGGAGCCGCTTTCCAAACTGCTGGGGCTGGTGAAGTTAAAAGTAACATCACGTGTGCCGCCTGCGGGGATGGAGCCTACAAAGCTGCTGGCGTTGCCAATAATCATTAAATGGGGCGCAAAACCACCGGCACTTAACTGTACATTGCGGGCTTCTGCCGCCGTAATGTTTTGCAGGGTTGCTGTTACGCTAAAACTTTGCCCGGGGGCAAGGTTTTGCTGGCTTACGGTAAAATTGGATACCACAACACGTGGCTCGTTGCTTTGCCCGTCCGACACACGGATTGGTAGGTTTACGGTGGCAAATTGCAAATCGTTGTTATTGTTGCGGAAGGAAAGCTCCACAGGGATGTTGGTTGGTGCAGGTGTACCCGTTATAGTTGCGTTTGGCGTGATGCGTAGCTGGATATCCCGTTGGGCATTGCCGCCAAGTGCAAAATTGGATGTGCCCACTGTTTCCACGGTAAAATTGGGGTTTGGGTTGGCACGGGGCAGCAAATTAACACTTTGTGCCGGATGCGCCGTTGTGTTGCGCAAGGTTGCGGTTACTGTTTGTGCTACACCGGGCACAAGCACAATTTCCGCATGCTGCATTAAGGTAAATGCGGCATTTTGCGCCGGTGCCGCCTGTACGGTTACGGATACGTTGCGGCTGCCCACGACAGCGGGGTCGTCATCAGTTGCGGGTATAAAGTAGTGGACGGTTACAACAAAAGTGCGCCCGGCATGTTGGGCTTCGGTGTTTATGCCAAGCATATTGTTGCCCATGGGCACCACTTCAATTTCGCTTGAAAAAGCAGATGTTATTGTTGCGCCTGTGGGTGCGGCGGTGATTTCTGTAAATACGCCTGCAACAACGGTGTTTGCGTTTGCGTAAAAAACATTTGGTTGGATGGCAGGCATAGCCGCAAAAACCATAATAAAGGCCAGCAAACCCGCCAAAAATTTTCTCTTATTCATTTATATCCCCCTCCGTTGGGCCGTCAATGTCAGCCCTTGCTTCATCAATACTTATCTTCTCGGCAACCACATCATCAATTTTTTCGATTTTACCATCCCTTATGTGTATCACCTTGTCACAATATTTGGACAATTCCAAATTATGGGTAACAAGTATTAGGGTTTGGTTGTGGGTTTTTGCCATGCCCAAAATCAAATCCATCATTTCCTGGGTTGTTTTGGTGTCCAAATTACCTGTGGGCTCGTCTGCAAACACCACTTGGGGGTTGTTTACAAAGGCACGTGCTATACTTACACGTTGCTGTTGGCCGCCGCTCATCTCACTAGGTTTGTGGCGGTATCGCTTGCCAAGCCCCACTGCTTTTAGCATTTGGTGGGCTTTTTTATTGCGCACCCGCTTGGGTATTTTGCGGAAGATAAGCGGCAAAGTGGTGTTTTCCAATGCCGTAAGTGTGGGCATAAGGTTATAGGATTGGAAAACAAAGCCAATGTACCGCTGGCGAAAGCTGGCAAGCTTTTTTTCACTCATCTTATGGATATTGTGCCCTTTGAAGACGATTTCGCCCTTGGTGGGTTTTTCCAAGCCCGCAATAATGTTAAGTAATGTGGATTTGCCCGAGCCCGATACGCCCAAAAGGCAGTAAACCTTACCCTTTTCAAATTCCAAACTAACATCATCCAGTGCCACAACCCGCTCGCCGCCCGTTGGATAAACTTTTTGTACATTTTTTAGTTGTATAACAATTTCCGGCTTGTCGCTCAATATATCACCCCCTGTTTTTTGAAACACCATTGCGAGTGGGTTCGCAATGGTGTTTTGGTGTTTGCATATGGATTTGCCACAATGCCCCCCATAATGTATACGAGCATTGTGGCAAAAAAGTTTCATATTGTTAAAACTTTTTTAGGGTTTCGCCTAAAATTTGTATTCCCTTCTCCAAAAGCTCATCTGACGGGGATGAGAAGTTTATGCGGAAAAATGGAGATTTGCGGGTTGGATCCACCCCAAAGGATGAACCCTGGATAACGCCAACGCCGTCCGTTAGGGCTTGCTTGCAGAACGCCGATGTATCCACATCATCAGGCAGTTGCACATAAACATACAAGCCGCCTTCGGGTTTTACATAGCTTACACGCCCGCCCATATATTTATCAATACAATCACAGGCAAGTTGTAGCCGTCTTTTATAAATGGCGCAAATATCAGCAAGCTGCTGCTCCATTGTAAAATCTTCCATAAACTTATGCACAATAATTTGCGGTAGGGAGGGGGAATGCACATCACTGACCTGTTTAGCGGCGGCAAGCTTTGCCATGTAATTTTTGTGCGCCATAAGGTATCCCACCCGCAGGCCGGGGGAAATTGTTTTGGAAAAAGAGCCTGCATAAAGCACGATACCATCAGTGTCAAAAGACTTTATATTGGGTATGCTTTCACCAAAATAGCGCAGGTATCCGTAAGGGTCGTCTTCCAAAATCAAGGTGTTATATTTTTTTGCCAATTCATATATCTTTTTGCGTTTTTCCAGGCTTGTGGTCCATCCTGTTGGGTTTTGGAAATTGGGTATGGTGTAGATAAAGCGTGCGTTTTTATTGGTTTGCAGGGCATGCTCCAATTCTTCCATACACATGCCGTCATGTTCCATATCTACACCCACCAAATCCACGCCATAGGATTGGAAAGCGGACAAAGACCCGACAAAGCTGGGATTTTCGCTGATAACCACATCGCCCTCATTGCAAAAAACTTTTGTTATAAGCTCAATACCCTGCGTTGCCCCTGATGTGATTATTAAATCATCATCAACACCGCCCATGTTGTCGTTTTGCTTCAAGTGGGCAGTTAATTTTTCACGTAGCGGCGGGTAGCCCTCGGTGGGGGCATATAACAAGGTCGTGGGGATGGACATTTGCAAGGCTTCTGCGGAATATTTTGCAATGGCTTCTTGCGGGATGGCATCTGCCCCCGGGTTGCCTGCCGCAAATGCGATGGCCTTACCCGGGCCGCAATGCTTCAAAATTTCGTAAACTGATGCGGGCGCAACCGATTCTACACGTTTAGAAAATGGCTGGTTCATTGGGATTCCTCCTTGGTGTGGTGGGGATTATTTTATGGTCAGTTGGTTTTTTGTGATACTAACTTCTATGGTTTTGCCGTTGTGCTCGGTATTTGCGGCAAACCTGTCAAGATATGTGCCGCTTTCCTTCAAAATTAACTTTGTGCCCTTTTGCGCCGCCATGTTTATGTGCATTGCTGCCACACCGCATTCTTTTATAAGGGCGGCGGGTTGGTGGATGATGATTGTGTCGGCTGACGCAATGGCATCTATTAATTTTTGGTCAACAGTTGCTACGGCAGGTATGGCTTTGATGCCGAAGGTGCCTTTTTCGCATAACAAGCCACCCTCCGCCGGTGATACTTGCAAAACCTGGCCATTGTGGGTTTTTATCACCACAGGGCAAGCGAGGGAGCAGTTGGGGCAATTGGCTTCCAAGGTGCCATCTTCGTTAAGGGGTACTTGTTTATCAAGGTTTGTGCGTGCCATTAGCGCACCTGTGGGGCAAAGGTGGGCACACATGCCGCAACTGATACAGTCACTTTCCGCCAGCGGCCTTGCGAGGGCGGGGGACACCACAGCGTCATAACCCCTGTTTACCAGCCCCAAAGCACCTGCGCCCACAACCTGGTCACACACCCTTACGCATTGGCCGCACAAGATGCATTTGGACGGGTCGTAATAAATATTGGGGTGCTGGGTGCGTTCCTTGGCCGGCGGGGCAATTTTGAACTTTTCCGCCTTCATTTCGTAGTCGTTGGAGTATTTTAGTAATTTGCATCCAAAATAATCAGCACAGCCGCATTCAAGGCAACGCTGGGCTTCTGCTTTAATATTTTCGGGGCAGAAGGGTAGGTTTACAGGCTCAAAATCCTTACGTCGCACATCCGGTGTACGATGGGGGATTTTCATACGTTCGATTTTGTCCACATGGGCAAAATCCTCTGCTTTTACAGCATCTTTTACCAAAAACGGACGGTGGGGGTCAAGGGGCTCTCCCTTAAAAAATTTGTCAATGGAGACTGCTGCCTTTTGGGCATCCCCAATGGCTTTTATGGCTATGGCATTGCCTTTACCTGTCACATCACCAATGGCAAAAACACCCTTTAAGTTTGTGGTAAAACAAGTATCTGTATAGCAGTTTTCGGAGATTTGCACATGGCCGCTGCGGGTTAGGTTGAGTCCGCCAAAGCCGCCCAAATTCACTTGTTGCCCAATGGCTATAATTACCACATCAACTTCCAGCACTTCTTTGGCACCTTGCACAATCACGGGGCTTCTGCGTCCTTTGTCATCTGCATCGCCAAGTTCCATAATTTGCAGGTTTATGGCGCAAACCTTGCCCCCATTGCCAACAATGGCCATGGGGTTTACCAAAAATTTGAAGTTTACACCTTCTTCTTCAGCTTCCACAATTTCAATATTTTGGGCGGGCATCTCCTCCCTTGTGCGGCGGTAGATATTGTAAACTTCGCCGCCAAGGCGCACAGCGGTGCGGCAAGCATCCATGGCGGTGTTTCCGCCACCCACAACTGCAACACGTTTGCCTGTAAAATCGGGGGCATTGCCCTGCGCCGCATCCCTTAAAAAGTCGATGCCGCCAAGCACGCCATCCAAATCTTCGCCGGGGCAGCCCAGCGGTGTGGCTTTCCACGCACCAGCGGCAATAACCACCCCGTCAAAGTCTTTTTGCAAATCATCAAAGCACATGTCCACGCCAATTTTTATATTATTACGAAACTCCACCCCCATTTTTTGGATTGGGGCAATTTCTGCATCCAAAACCGCTTTTGGCAGGCGATATTCCGGGATGCCATAGCGCAACATGCCGCCCATGTGGGGCATTGCCTCAAAAATGGTGGCTTTGTGCCCTAAACGGCGCAAAAAGTAGCCCATGGACAGTCCACCGGGTCCGCCGCCAATTATGGCTACGCTTTTGCCTGTGCCTGCACCAACTTCGGGTGTATAAGCGACCCCGGCTGCCAAATTACGGTCTGCAATAAATTCTTTAATACTACCAATTGCGATAGGTTCTTCCACCAGCTCACGGCGGCAGGCATCCTCGCAAGGGCGGGGGCAAACCCGCCCAATGCTGGCAGGTAGCGGCACTTTATCCTTGGTTAGCTTCAAAGCCTCTTCAAACAGCCCATTGGCAGCAAGGCCTACATAACCTTGGCAATCGGTTTCTGCCGGGCAGGCACGCTGGCAGGGCGGGCGGCAGTCCCCCCTATGGTTGCTTAGCATTAGGTCAAGAGCCGCCTTGCGGTTGGCATCCACCCGCTGGGAGCGGGTAAAAACCACCATACCATTCGCCGCCGCTGTGGAGCAGGCTCGCATAAGGCGGGGTGCGCCTTCCACCTCCACCGTGCAAATGCCGCAGGATGCGTAAACATCCAAAAGCGGGCTGTGGCAAAGGGTTGGTATTTCTATACCTACTTGCTGGGCAAGCTCTAAAATGGTTTGCCCTTGTTGCCCTTCAGCAGTTTTTCCATCTATTTTCAATACAATTTTTTCCACCTAGTAACCTCCTATATTACAACCACTGCATCAACAGGGCAAATATCCACGCAAATGCCGCACTTGATGCATTCTTCCACACCAATACCATGCACGCCACGGTCTTGATTATACACAATTGCCCCTGTCGGGCAGTTTGCGTGGCATAATGTGCAACCAATGCACTTGTTTTGCACGATGGTATAGTTTAACAAAGCCTTGCAACTGCCAGCCGTACACTTTTTGTTTATAATATGGTCCTCATACTCATTACGGAAATATTTTATGGTGGTTAGTACGGGATTTGGTGCGGTTTGCCCCAATCCGCAAAGGGAGCCTTCGCTGACGATTTTTGCAAGCTCTTCCAGTTTCTCGATATCACCTTTTTGCCCTTGCCCGTTACAAATACGTTGTAAAATATCCAGCATACGTTTTGTGCCAATGCGGCAATGGGTGCATTTTCCGCAGCTTTCCTTACAGGTAAAGTCGAGGAAAAACCTTGCCATGTCAACCATGCAGGCGGTTTCATCCAGCACCACCATGCCGCCGCTGCCCATAATTGCGCCCGTTGCGGCTAATGACTTGTAATCGATAATGGTATCATCCATATGGGCGGGGATACAACCGCCGCTGGGGCCGCCCATTTGCACAGCCTTAAACGCCTTGCCGTCTTTAATGCCGCCGCCAAGGTCGAAAATAACATTATGCAGGGTTGCGCCCATGGGTACCTCTACCAGGCCGCCATTGTTTATTTTGCCGGCCAGCGCAAAAACCTTTGTTCCTTTGCTGTTTTCCGTACCCATTGCCGCAAAAGCCCCGCCGCCCCTGCGCAAAATCCATGGCACATTTGCCAGTGTTTCCACATTATTAATGTTGCTGGGTTTGCCCTTATAACCCTTTTGGGCAGGAAATGGCGGTTTAAGCCGTGGCATGCCCCGCTCCCCTTCAAGGGAGGCGATAAGGGCGGTTTCTTCACCACAAACAAATGCGCCTGCGCCTGCTTTTATGCGAATTTCGAAGCCAAAGCCTGCCCCGAAGATATTTTTGCCAAGAAAGCCCCTTTCACGAGCCTGCTCCAATGCGATTTCCAGCCGCTGAATGGCAAGGGGATATTCGGCACGCACATAAACAATGCCCTCGGCACAACCCATGGCAAATGCGCCAATCATCATACCCTCAATAAGCCCGTGGGGGTCCCCTTCGATGATGGCTCTGTCCATAAACGCTCCGGGGTCACCCTCGTCAGCATTGCAAATTATGTACTTAATGTCACCGGGATTGTTGCGGCAGGCATTCCACTTAAACCAAGTGGGAAAACCTGCACCGCCACGGCCGGCCAGTCCGGAGGTTTTAATCTCGTCAATAACCGCTTTGGGTGCCATGGTGGTAATGGTTTTTTTGGCGGCTTCGTAACCTTGTGCCGCCAAGTAATCATCAATACACTCCGGGTTAATTTTGCCGCAGTTTGCCAGCGCAATCCGTTGCTGGCTGTTCAAGATTTTGTTGTCTTTATCGCTAATTAAAAAAGCTTTGGCATTGTTTTGCTCTCCCTTTGCCATTTTGGCAAGTTCGGCAGCGGCCGTCATGTCGACTTTTACATACATTCGGGCTACGCCATCGGCACCCAATGTTTCCACGATGGGCTCTAAAAAGCACATTCCATTACAACCCACAGGGTGCACATCCAGCCCTTGTTGGGTAAAAAAATCAAAAACCTCACCGGCACCCGCCGCATTGCCACAACTGCCCCGTCCAACTAATATTTTCACTGGCTTGCCTCCTTAATTGCTTCTAAATCATCCACAACCTTTTTCTTGCAAAGCCCGCCAAATGCCCTATTGCCCACCATCATAACGGGGGCAAGGGAACAACAACCAAGGCATGCCATGTTATTGTAGGTAAACAGTCCATCATCGGAAATTTCCCCTTCTTCCACGCCTAAATGGGCTTTAATGGCATCTTCTACTGCACCCGAGCCGTTTACATGGCAGGCGGTACCTTGGCACAGCATTACCAAATTTTTACCAATGGGCTTGGTACGGAATTGGGCGTAAAAAGTGGCAACGCCAAGCACCTTGCCGGCCGCCAGCCCCATGCCCTGGCCTATATATTCAATAACCTCCATGGGCAGGTATCCAAAAATCTCCTGTGCTTGCTGTAAAACGCTGATAAGCTGGCTTTCATCACGGCCTGTTGCTGTTAAAATTGGGTCTAATAATTTTAAGTCCATACTTTCACCTCGATAATTTGTTTGCTAAGGGGGGTATTGTTGGTGTTTACAAGCCCAGCTTTTCCTGCAAATCCGCAAGGATTTTTAGGGCTTGTCTAAATTCCAGCCTTTGTACGGCCGTGACAAGCTCCTCGGTTTCGGGTATTTCCGCCAGTTGCCCTACTATTTCGGTTGCATCAAAGCTGCGCTTTTTCAATAATTCCTCCAACCTACCAAAGACATCTTCTGCAAAGGCTTTGTCAAAGGGTTTTGGTGGTTTTTTCTCTTTCTTTGCTTCCTCAGGATAATCCTTAGACAGCTTTGTTAGCACAAGCACCAGCTGGACGGAAAGGCGGCTCATAATTTCTGTGGGGTCGCCCCCTTCACGGAAGGTTTTTTCTGCCTGTGCGGCGGTAGCGGATAGGGCACCCTCTCCAATCAAAGCTGCTAAACCTTTCAGGGTGTGGGAAAGCCGCTCTGCCGTTTGGGTATCACCTGTGGAATGGGCAAAATTTATATCGCTTACAACATACTTTTGTCCTGCCAAAAAGTCTCTTGCAACCTTTTCCATAACCCCGGAGGAGCGCATATGGTTATCAAAGAAGCTTTCGATATCCTTGTTTTCAGCAGCGGCTGCGCCGTCATTGCGGGGGCTGTGCTTGGCCTTAACAAATTTATGCAAAATAGCGTTAAGGTGCGCTGTTTGGATGGGCTTGGACAAAAAGCCGTCAAAGCCGCTTTTCAAAAACTCATCCGCCTGCCCAACCAGCGCATTAGCGGTAAGTGCTACGATTGGCCGGATATAACCCATTTCACGGATTTTTGCGGTGGCTTCCATCCCTGTCATTTCAGGCATCATCTGATCCATAAAAATAACATCGTAAATATTGCCGTCTGCCACCCTATCAATTGCCATTTTTCCGCTTGTGCAGGTATCTACGCTGATGCTGTACAGATCCAAAAGCCCCTTTGCCACGTAAATGTTGGCATCCACATCATCCACCACAAGCACACGGCCGCCGGGCATGGGTTCGGGCTTAAAAGCAAGCCTTTTGGCAGTAGATGCTGCGCTGGTGGAAAAGTTTTTAAGGGAATTGGATGTGGCTTTGCCCAAAGTTTGGGCAGAAGCTATCATCTGCGGCAAAACAATTACCACGCTGGTGCCGCTGCCCACATCACTGCTAACAGCTATTGTGCCATTCATGCGGGCCAATAGCCCGTGGGTGATGGACATACCAAGCCCCGTACCCACATCAAAAGTATCATTTCTGCTGTGGAAGCGGATGTAGTCATCAAACAGGGCTTGTAGCTGGCTCTCACTCATACCCCTTCCTGTATCTTCTACTGTGATAACTAAGTTGACAAAGCCTGCCAAATCGCCGTTTTCCACCCGCACACTTAGGTTTACCCTTCCTGCATCCGTATACTTAAAGGCGTTGGATAACACATTGTTCATAACCTGTTTAATGCGCAATTCGTCACCTTTTAACAAGGCAGGTACATTTTCATCAATATCCACAACAAAGTCCAGCCGCTTACTGCCCAGATAGGCAAGGTTAAGCTGGGCAACATCACTAAACAGGCTGGCGGAGTCATATTCCCCGTCGGCAATGTCCATTTTGCCTGCCTCGATTTTAGAAAGATCCAAAATATCGTTTACAATACCCAAAAGGGCACTGGCAGAGCTGTATATTTTGGAAAAAGCCTCATCTAACTGTGGGGACAGGTCTTTGCTGTGCATTTGTATTTCTGCAATACCCAGCACCGCTGTTAAAGGCGTGCGAATTTCGTGGCTCATCCTTGCCAAAAATTTGCTTTTTGCCATGCTGTTTTCTTGGGCAATGTCCACTAATTGCTGTTTTTCCATCATTTCCCGTACGGCAGAAACATCTTGCACATAAGCGGTGATAAGGCGTTTGTCCTTCATATCAAAACGCACTAAGGTGATGCGTACAGGCACAAAGTGGCCCTTTGGATGCATCAGCTCCCAATCAAATTCTTCATGCCCACCTTCAAGGGTGGATTTAAGGATTTTTTCAAGCACATCTGCGCCCCGTGCAGCAAAAACTTCAGGGGATTTTTGCAGGGTTTCCTCTTTGGAAGAATACCCAAGCAAAACAGTTGCCGCATTATTACAATCAACAATTTCAAAGCTTTCGCTTACAAGAAAGCAGGCGATGGGGTTGCCGTTTAGCATCACATTGCTGCGTTCTTCCGCCAAGCGCAAATCCTGCACGCTTTCGTTTACCGTGTCCAGTAGTTGATTAACTGACAAAACCATGGCAAGGGAGCTGCCCCCAAACGGACCTGCATCAATACGCCTATGTACATCCCCATCTGCATGGCTGGTAACTACTTGGCTAATTTTGTCAACTACATTGGCGAGCGTGGCAACAATCTCCTTAAACAACTGGGAAATTTCGTCAGCTTCTTCCGTTTCTAAAACATGGCGAAAATCCCCGTGCATCACCATGGATGCACTTTCCCTAATTCGTTTCATTTTTCCGTCAAAACGCCTTACTGCCAAATAAGCCAAAAGCGAAGCCACAAGAAATGCAAACACAAAAGTAATAACGCTGGCAACCAAAGAAGCGGCAGAATATCGCTCTATGTTGTCTGCTACCACATCTTGGCTAAGGTCATGCAGCCTGCGCAACACACCCAGCATAATCTCAGCAGATTCGGTATAGTCAATATCGCTTTGTTGCAGGGTCATGTTGCTGTTAAGGAAAAAGTTGTCAGCAAAATTTTTATAAGTGTCCCGTGCATAACCCATTACTGTGGACATTACGTAAATACGCAAATCATTTTCTTGCTGGGGAAACAAAGGGTCGTTGGCAATGGAGTTTTTGTAAATTTCTGCCAGCCTGTTAAGGTTGTTGTAAGATGCGGTAAGGCGATTTTCAAAACTACTCCACAAGGCTGCGTCGGCGGTTTCCAGCCACGTAGGGCTCAAAAACGAATTGGCTAAAATACGCCGCATTTCAGTAAATTCCTGATGAAATTCCAGCACCACTTCCGAGTGTAGCAGGGCAAAGTCTATATTATATTGGTTAAGTCTTCTTATGTTGGCTGCTAAAATAGCATTGGAGCCAATTTGTGCTCCAAAAATAAGGATAATTGCACCAAAGGAAGCATACAGGCTGACCTTTATACCTAAACTTTGGATTTTTGTGACAAGGGCAGATGCGCCCCTTTTGTCGTGGGTGACGCCCCGCCTAAATTTCAAAATTGAGCCTGTAACGCCAACCAAAAACATAAAGATGGTAAAAGAAAGGGATAAATTGCGTAAGGCTTGATAACTTTGGTAAACAGACTGGGCTGTGTAGTTGGTTCGCTGGTTAACCATTTCACGCAACTCCGCCCTAAGGGCGTTCATTGGGAAACCAATCTCCACAAAAGCCTGTCCAAAAACCCGCTCCACAAGCACATCTGTGTTCACGCCGGCAATGCGTTCCTGCATAACACTTAGCTCCAAGTTTCGCAGGGTAGCATGTCTGTTTACGCTGTCCACAAGGATTTTCATTTCACTATCGGGAGCCCCGGATAACACAAAAACGTCCAAAGCGTGGCTTGCAATGCCCCGCTCCAATTCTCGGTGATAGGCTTGCCAATAAATCTCCCCTTGCGTTACTACAAACATGCGGGAAATCCTTGTAAGGGTTTCTGTGCTGCGTCCCAAGTCATAAACGGCGGAAATTAGGGTATGCCTATCATTAAGTGCCTCACGTGCCTCTTGACAACGCTGTGCAGCTCCGGTTACAAAAATAAGGTTTGCCACGGAAACCCCAAGAAGAGCAACTGCGAGAACCCTAATAAGATTAGATATGCGCAGGCTGAATGCTATTAGCACGCTAAATAAAACCGCCGCCAAAAGTGCGATGGAAAAAGCGATGCACAAGCCTGCAAATATGTCTGTGTACCGTAGTGCGGTTTCACGTGGCTCTGTGGTGCGGTTGTATACCATACTTAAAAGCTCTTCAATTTTCGGGCCAAGGGGGGTGCCAAGATATGCAAATTCCCTGCTATGGGCAAGGTTTATTGCGGCTTCATAGTCACCCTGAAAGCGCAGGCGAAAAACTTCCGAAGAAATTTCATCCATCAAAGCTTGGCGGCGAAAAAACTCCTCTAACAGCTCAATTTCCCGTTCCGGGGCATTAAAGCTGTTAAATGCATCAATGGTTTTCTTTTGCCAATCCGTCTCTAAAATTTCATGGTAGGCGGTGTACTGTAAATTGTTTCCCGTAACTGCCACTACACGCATTAGGCGGGTTTTTGAAACGGAAGCTGCACTAAGTTCCTGTAAAGCTACGGAAAGGGTGTGCTTTTCATCTAAATATTGCCGTGCCTGTCCTGAAAAATGGTCAGCCATCAAAAAAGATGCAGCAACCAAAGCCGCCAAAACAGCAAATGCCAAAGTTATATATTTTGTAGGTTTTGATATTTTCATAGCTGCACCTCCAAAGCACTGGCGGGGTTTGCCCACACCTTTTAACTATACCTAAATTATTAGAAAAAGTCAATATCCAAGTTTAGTTAAATTTTTTTGAATTTTTTTGAAAAAAGTGTTGACATTCGTGCATGCTTGTGCTATGATTTTATATACAAAAAGTTGCATGCGGAAAGGAGGTATTTGTTATGAAATATTTGTTTTCACAATTAATCGCCCTTTACTTTGTATGTGAACCGGTGGTTAGGGCACTTTGTTGCGACCTTAAAGTTGGCGGCTGATTCTTAATATCATTGAAGTGAGGAAAAGATGGATAAATACAAGTTATTAGATGAGGCATTATCAACAAATTTCAATGATGATAAAGAGGTTTTAGAATCGGTCAAAAACAGGTTGCAAGATTACCTAAAAAAAGAAGGCAACGACGTTCAAATAGAAAACACTCTTTGTGTAATTCAGTCCTTCCTGCTGGAATCGGAAAGGAACGATTTTGAGGCGTGTCGCCAAGTAACATCTCCCGTTTTTGAGAGGTCCCAAAACCCTGAAAAATGGGATTTTTATGACCTTAGAATCCTTGGAAGAATTGTAGATTATGCCGGAACATACAGACAAACATACGAGCTTTCGGAAAATATTTTAGAAAAGCTTGAAAACTATTCCCATGAAGAGCGTTACAACAAAGTCAAGATAGCTGTGTATATGAACACCATGTCCCGTATGTTAAGGGCAAAGTATCTTGAAGCGGACAATTTAGCTGCTTGTGAGGAATTGGAAGAAAATTTTTCCGAATATTTTGATGCTATCATGGAAATTAGTGAAAAATGCAGCGAATTTGCCCCGCATAGGGCGGCTACCATAATTCGCAAAGGCGTGTTTCATCGAAATGAAAGCTTGAAAAACGAAGGTTTTAGTGAATTAAAGCGCATGGGCGAACATGGGGTTTACAGGCTACTGGAAGAAACTGTTAGCGAATACGCTTTTCTTCAAAAACGCAATGTAAGCAAAAAGCAGCTTGCCAAAACCATTGGTGTAAATTTGCGAAAATTACGCAAAGAGCATAAGATGACATTGTCAGGCCTTGGCAAGGCTGTGGAATTATCTTTGCCTTATGTGGGGATGCTGGAAAGGGGCGAGCGCAGCCCCTCTGCATACGCCCTTGGCAAAATATGTAATTTTTTTGGCGTAGAAGTTAGTTATTTTTACGGCAATGGAGAGGCGGCAGGCGTTAGCAACGAAAAGGATGCCCAATTATCATTGTTGAATGGATACGCCCAAAAACTTTCCGTGCAGCAGGTGAAGTTTTTAGTGGACATGGCAAAAAACTTCCCAAACCCGGGCGTTTAGTGGGTTTTTGCAAAGGGGCAACCGTGTTGGTTGCCCCTTTAAGTTTTGTTAAATTTTCCTTGACAATGTATAATAAAGGTGGTATAATGCCATGGTATGTTTTAAGTAAATTGAAGATTTTTTGCTATGCAAAAACCGCCTTGAAAACAATGCGGTGGCGCATTGCATTGTTTTCAAGATTATTGAGGAGGTGAAAGAAAATATGCCAACATTTAACCAACTGGTTCGCAAGGGCCGTGGGGAGAAAATTCGCAAGTCAACTGCACCTGCGTTGCAGAAGAGCTTAAATACGCTTAAAAAGCAGCGTTTTGACACTTCTAACCCATTTAAGCGTGGTGTTTGCACCAGCGTACGTACAGAAAAGCCTAAAAAGCCTAATTCTGCATTGCGTAAAATTGCCCGTGTGCGCCTTTCCAACGGCATGGAGGTTACAGCCTATATCCCTGGTGAGGGGCACAATTTGCAAGAACATAGCGTGGTACTAATCCGTGGCGGCCGTGTGCGTGATTTGCCCGGTGTGCGCTACCACATTTTGCGTGGCACGCTGGATACCGCCGGTGTTAGCGGCCGCATGCAGGCCCGCTCTAAATACGGAGCGAAAAGACCTAAGAAATAAAACTCAACAACAAGTTGCTTGTTCTTGAGTCCAAAGCTCATATTTTATGTGGGTTTTAGCCTCAAGAACAGGCACCACAGGCCAATGTAAACTTATCTCGAAATCACTTCACACGATTTTTCAACGCTGGCTAACGTCATTTATTTCATAAAATGACTGGCGCTACCACGCCGAATAAATCGGTTCAGTGTATTATGATATAAGTTGAGGGCTTGAGTACCTAATGGAATGGAGGGAAGAGACGTGCCGAGAAAAGGACATGTCCCAAAAAGGGATGTTTTGGCGGACCCGCTGTATAAAAGCAAGGTTGTGACAAAACTGATAAACACCATTATGCTGGATGGCAAAAAAGGTGTGGCGCAAGGTATTGTATACAAGGCGTTTAGCACTGTTGAAGCCAAGCGTGAAGGTAAAAATGCGCTGGAAAGCTTTGAAGAGGCTTTGGGCAACATAATGCCTTCTGTGGAGGTTAAAGCACGCCGTGTGGGCGGCAGCACATACCAAGTACCCATGGAAGTGCGCCCGGAAAGACGGCAAGCCCTTGGTTTGCGCTGGTTGGTTAATTTTAGCCGCCGCAGAAGCGAAAAAACCATGGAAGAACGCCTTGCAAATGAAATTTTGGATGCCATTAACAATTCTGGCGGTGCTGTGCGCCGTAAAGAGGAAATGCACAAAATGGCTGATGCTAACCGTGCCTTTAGCCATTTCAAATGGTAATTGGGGGTTGATGTTATGGCAACACAAACTGAGATTCAAATTTGGCAACGTGGTGCTTTGCACACTTTGTTAAAGATTCGCGCAATAAACAAGGGCATTAATATTGCCGGCTTAGATGAGGAAATAAATGCACTTGAAACCAAGATGGGTCAAGAAGAGGTCGCTTGGGTTAAGGAAAAAATTGCGCAGATGTATGGTGATTAATAGTGCTTAGAGATTAGGAGATGGTATTTTGAGTAAGAGAGAATACCCGCTGGAGAGGACCCGGAATATAGGCATTATGGCCCATATCGATGCGGGTAAGACAACTCTCACAGAAAGAATTTTGTATTACACAGGTAAAACCTATAAAATGGGCGACACCCATGAAGGCACCGCCATCATGGACAGCATGGACCAAGAGCAGGAGCGTGGCATTACCATTGCTTCCGCTGCCACAACCACATTTTGGAATGACCATCGTGTAAACATTATAGACACGCCCGGCCACGTGGATTTTACCGTGGAGGTTGAGCGTTCGCTACGTGTTTTGGACGGTGCTGTGGCTGTTTTCTGCGGCCAAGGCGGCGTTGAGCCCCAATCCGAAACTGTTTGGAGACAGGCTGACAAATATAAAGTTCCCCGCCTTGCTTTTGTAAACAAAATGGACAAACTTGGCGCAGACTTTATGAATGTGGTTGAAATGATTAAAGACCGCTTGGGTGCAACCCCTGCACCTGTGCAAATCCCAATCGGCCAGGAAAGCACCTTTGAGGGCATGATTGACCTGTTTACCATGAGGGCTTATACCTTCGGCGGTGATTTGGGTGAAGATGTTATAGAAGGGGATATTCCCGCTAATTTGAAGGATGCGGCCGAGGAGGCTCGCTCTGCTTTAATTGATGCCATTGCCGACACGGATGAAGGTATTATGGAAAAGGTACTGATGGAAGAGGATGTTACTGTGGAGGAGCTTAAAACCGCCCTTCGCAAAGCCACCATTGCCACCCAGCTAACACCTGTTTTCTGCGGCTCTGCTTACAAGAAAAAGGGCGTGCAAAAGCTTTTGGATGGTGT
Source organism: Defluviitaleaceae bacterium (assembly GCA_009779935.1). Classification (GTDB taxonomy): domain Bacteria; phylum Bacillota; class Clostridia; order Lachnospirales; family WRAX01; genus WRAX01. The sequence continues at coordinate 52,475 of WRAX01000009.1, forward strand.
TGTGGAATATCTTCCTGCGCCAACGGATATCGAAGCCATTAAAGGTATCGTGCCGCGCACAGAAGAGGAAGTGGAGCGCAAAGCCAGCGATTCCGAACCCTTTTCCGCTTTGGCGTTTAAGATTGTAAACGACCAGCATGTGGGCAAATTGGCGTTTTTCCGTGTGTATTCCGGTACATTTGAAAGCGGCAACTATATTTACAATGCCACAAAGGATAAAAAAGAGCGTGTTAGCCGTATTTTCCTCATGCACTCCAATAAACGGGAGGAAGTGGAAAAGGTGTTTGCGGGTGAAATTGCCGCCGCTGTTGGTTTGAAGTCCACCACCACAGGCGATACGCTGTGCATCGAAAACTCCCCTGTTGTGCTGGAAAGCATGAACTTCCCGGAGCCCGTTATACACATTGCCATCGAGCCAAAAACCAAGGCAGGACGTGACAAAATGTCCCTTTCCCTTGCTAAATTGGCGGAGGAAGACCCAACATTTAAGACGTATACCGACCAAGAAACCGGTCAAACCATAATTGCTGGCATGGGTGAGTTGCACTTAGAAGTTATTGTTGAGCGTTTATTGCGTGAATTTAAGGTGGAAGCCAATGTGGGCCAGCCACAGGTTGCCTATCGTGAATCCTTCCGCAAGGCGACGGATGTTGAGGGTAAGTATGTTAAGCAGTCCGGCGGTAAAGGTCAATATGGCCACTGTAAAGTTAAGTTTGAGCCAATTGATGCCAATGACAGTGAAAACAGCTTTGTCTTTGAAAACAAAATCGTTGGTGGTGCAATCCCAAGGGAATTTATTGCGCCCATCGAGGCGGGCATCAGAGAAGCTATGGAAAGCGGCATAATTGGTGGCTATCCTGTGCTTGGCGTAAAAGCCACCTTGTATGATGGCAGCTTCCATGATGTGGACTCGTCTGAAATTGCTTTTAAGATTGCCGGTTCTATGGCCTTTAAGGAAGCGATGCGCAAAGGTGATGCAGTGCTTTTGGAGCCTATTATGAAAGTGGACGTTACCGTGTCCGAAGACTATATGGGCGATGTTATTGGCGATTTGAACAGCCGCCGTGGCCGTATTGATTCTACCGAATCCCGCTCTGGTGCTGTGGTTGTGCATGCTTTTGTGCCGCTGGCCGAAATGTTTGGCTACACCACCCGCCTACGCTCCATGACCCAAGGCCGTGGCGTTTTCGCCATGGAGGTGGGCCATTACGAGCAAGTGCCAAAGAGTGTTATGGAGAAAGCTACGCTTAAAAACAGCTAAAAGTTTTGCTTGCAAAATTTTGGATAAAGATTTATAATATATTTAACGATTAACAAGGGCATTGCCCACTTTAAGGAGGAAGTACAAATGGCGAAAGCTAAGTTTGAAAGAAACAAACCCCATGTTAATATTGGAACTATCGGTCACGTTGACCATGGTAAAACCACGCTGACTGCTGCTATTTCTAAGACTTTGAACCAAAGATACGGCACAGGCGAAATTGTAGATTTTGATAAAATTGACAAAGCGCCGGAAGAAAAGGCACGTGGTATCACCATCAACTCCACTCACATTGAGTATGAAACCGACAAACGCCACTACGCCCACGTGGACTGCCCAGGCCATGCCGACTATGTTAAAAACATGATTACCGGTGCTGCCCAAATGGACGGTGCAATCCTTGTGGTTGCGGCTACTGACGGTGTTATGGCGCAAACCAACGAGCATATACTACTTGCCCGCCAGGTTGGTGTACCAAAAATTATCGTGTTTATGAACAAGTGCGATATCGCTGATGAAGAGCTTATTGAGCTTGTTGAAATGGAAATCCGTGAAGCTTTGGACAAACAAGGTTTCCCTGGTGACGATACCCCAATCATCAAAGGTTCTGCCCGTGAAGCTTTGGAAAACCCAGCCGGTGAGTGGGGCGACAAAATTGTGGAGCTTTTTGAGCATGTTGACACGTACATCGAAGAGCCGGCCCGTGAAGATGACAAGCCATTCCTTATGGCGGTTGAGGATGTATTTACCATTACCGGCCGTGGTACAGTTTCCACAGGCCGTGTGGAAAGAGGCATCCTAAAAGTATCTGATTCGGTTGAAATTGTTGGTTTTACCGACGAGCCACGCCAATATGTTGTAACCGGTATCGAAATGTTCCGAAAGCTTTTGGATCAAGCCCAGTCCGGTGACAACATTGGTGTTCTTCTTCGTGGTATCTCCCGTGATGAGGTTGAACGTGGCCAAGTTATTGCTAAGCCAGGCTCCATCCAAGGTCATAAGAAGTTTAAGGGTCAAGTTTATGTTTTGACCAAAGAAGATGGCGGCCGCCACAGCCCATTCTTTAACAACTACCGCCCACAGTTCTACCTAAGAACTACCGACGTAACCGGCGTTATAACTTTGCCGGAAGGCGTTGATATGTGCAAGCCCGGCGATAACGTTGAATTGATTGTTGACCTTATCAGCCCGGTTGCTATTGAAAACGAAATGCGTTTTGCTATCCGTGAAGGCGGCAGAACAGTTGGTTCCGGCGTTGTAACTGCAATTATGGACTAATACAACAGCATCAAAACACTGCGATGTTTCGCCGCAGTGTTTTGAAAGCGGTTTTTTCGCACAAAGTGCGAAAAAAAGTTTACCTTAAATAACCACAAACAAGCCGCCGGATTTATTTTGGTGGCTTGTTGTATTTGGGGTTGACTTATGTGCCCCTTTACGAATGGAATTTGGAGGACTAATATGAAATTCGACAATATTTCCCGGGAAATTGAATATTACGCCAACTTACCTGTCTGCTTTTGTGATTTTATGGAGAATTTGTCGGGTTTGGCTGATGGAGAGTTATCGCTGGTTTGCACTGACAAAAACCCTGCTGTGCATGATAAAAAATGGGTACCAAGTTATGGCTTTGCGGTGATGGTTGGCGGCGAAAGTGTTGGTAGGGTAAACCTGCGCATTGGGTATAGCGAAGGGCTGTATTACGGCGGGCAAGTGGGATATTGGATTGATGAAGCCCATTGGGGAAAAGGATATGCAGGGCGGGGTGTTGTTTTGCTTGCCTCTGTCGCTAAATTCCATGGAATGGAAAAGTTGCTGGTTTGTAATGATGTGAACAATAAGGCTTCCATAAGGGTGTGTGAGAAATTGGGATTGCGCTTAGTGCGCACCGTGGAAACGCCCGAGTGGCATGACCTTTATCAACGCTTAGGGCAACGGCAAACAAATATTTGGGAATGGGATTTGAATAATGAGTAAGGTAGTATTGTTGGGGATTAACTCGAAATTTGTCCACTCCACACTGGCGGTTTGGCAGTTGAAGGCGGCCGTGCAGCAATTTGCCCAAAAGGCGCATGATGTTGTTGTTTTGGAGTGCAATATAAACCAGCCTGACGAGGAAATTGTGGCGCAGGTGTCGGCTTGCCGGCCTGATGTGGTGGGCATTTCTACATATATTTGGAATGCGGGCAAGTTGCCCGGTATTTTGCGAAAGTTACGCAAGGCCTTGCCCCAAGCAGTTTTTGTGATGGGTGGACCGGAAGCTGCCCACAATGTGGATTATTGGTTGGAAAATGGTGCAAACCACGTGTTAAAAGGTGCCGGCGAACAAACTTTCCCCGCCTTTCTTGATGGGCGTGAAGATGGTGGTGACGGTTGTTTTGTTGACCCCTACACAACGGAATACTTGGCGGCGCTAAGGGGCAAAATTGCTTATATCGAAACATCACGGGGATGCCCATTTTCCTGCGCTTTTTGCCTGTCAGGGGATAGTAAGGTGGAGTTTTTGCCCTTGGATGATGCCAAGGCACAAATTGCCAAGTTGGCGGCAACAGATGTGCGTGTAATAAAATTTGTAGATAGAACATTTAATTGCGATGCCAAGCGAGCTTATGAAATGATAGAATTTATTATGGGGCTAAACACCAACAACCGCTTCCATTTTGAAGTGGCGGCGGATTTGTTTGACCAGCACACATTAAACTTGCTCGCTACCGCTCCCGCCGGCCTTTTTCAAATAGAAGCAGGTTTGCAAAGCTTTTTTAAGCCCACCTTGGAAGCCAGTATGCGCAAAACAAATCTGGATAAGGCTGTGGCCAATATCAAGCAGTTGATGCAGATGGGCAATATCCACATTCACTTGGATTTAATTGCGGGCCTGCCCCATGAAACATTGGTGGATTTTGCGCATAGCTTCAACCAAACTTATGCCATTGGGGCACACAAGGTGCAACTGGGCTTTCTAAAAATGCTGCACGGCAGTGCCTTGCGCAGGAATGAAAAATCCATTATTTTTAACCCCGAGCCACCTTATGAAATAATTAGTAACCCATGGCTGTCCCGGCAGGATTTACAAGTGTTAAAACGCACAGAAAACGCCCTGCAACAAACCTACAACAAGGGTCACTTTTTGCAAACCCTAAACTATGTGCAAGCCGCAACAAGTCTAACGCCTTTTGAGATTTTCCGCACCTTGGGGGAATTTGTACAAAAGGACGGTATGGCACTTAATGATTATGCCGAAAAGCTGTTTGGCTTGTTCGGTAGCTTAAAAGGTGTAAACTTGGATGGGTTGCGGGGATATATGATTTATGACTGGCTTGCCATGGTTAAAGGATCTAATATGCCGCTTTTTATGAAATTGGGCGACAAAAAGCAGATGGATAGAATACGAAAAAATGCGGAAGAAAGGCTGGGCAGGAAGTTGCGGCGAACGGAAGTGGCCATTTTGCCCTGCGGAGAAGGGGTTTTTGTGGACAGTGCAAGCCCCGACCCTGTGACCGGGCTATATCCTATATTTCGTGTTGGCTGATTGACATATTTACACGGCCATCCAATAAAAACGACACCTCTTCAGCTTCCAAGCGTTGCCTGCCAACTTCTTCCCGCATACCGCCTGTACCTGTAATTGTGCCATCCGCCATAACAACCCGATGCCATGGCAAATCGGCAGGGCAATGCCCCATGGCCCTACCAACTTCCCTTGCGTTGTGGGGTTTGCCTAAAATGCGGGCAATTTGCCCGTAGGACATGACAAAGCCTGTGGGGATATCTGCTACAACCTTGTAAATATCAGCATAAAAGGGATTCATATCTGCTCTCCAATCTTTTTTGTTGCCAAGCCATGGCAAATGATGTATAATGGCTGTATTGGGACAATATACATTAAAAACCCCAACTTGTCAATATGAGGAGTGTGAATAGGCGTTATGTCAAAAAAAGCAAATTATTTTTTAGGGATGCTGTCAGGCGTGGCTTTGGCGGTTATTGCGTGGGTGGCGTTTGCCATACCAAGGGATTTGGATTTTCGGATAAACCCCGCAGCTGCCCCGCAACAGGCCGGCTCATCCATTCTTAACACCGCAGAAATCGCTCAAAAACTAACCCATATCTACCGCATTATCGACCGCAATTTTATTGGTGATTTTGATTTGGAAACCGCCCTTGATGTGATGTTTGCAGGCTTTGTATACGGTGCGGGGGACCCTTATACTGTTTACCTGTCGGCGGATGCTTTTGTTTCTTTTCGTGAAAATACACAAGGGGAATTTGTGGGCATTGGCGTAAGCATTGTAACCGACCCTGTGGACGGGCGCATTATGGTGGTTTCGCCTTTTGAAGGCAGCCCCGCCTTTAATGCGGGTGTGTTGCCGGGAGACAAAATTATCCGTGTGGATGGCGTAGAAGTTTTTGGTAACGAGCGCACCCAGGAAGCCATAGGCATGATGCGGGGCGACAGGGGCACGGAGGTGACCATTACCGTACTGCGGGAAAGTGAGGATAGAACCTTCGATATCCCCATAATACGTGATTTGATACAGGTGGAAACCGTGCGCCACCGGGTGATAGAGGATACAAATATAGGTTATATCCGTATTTCCCAATTTGATAGGGTAACTTATGACCAATTTCAAACCGCCTACAACAACCTTATAGAAACAGGTGTGGAAGGGCTTATTATAGATGTGCGAAACAACCCCGGCGGGTTGCTGGATGTGGTAAATTCCATTGCTGATATGATTGTGCCGGAGGGCATTATAACATATACCGAGGATGCAAGGGGGCGGCGCACCAATGCCTATTCCGATGCACGGCAGATAGAGATACCACTGGTGGTGCTTGTAAATGGTAATTCGGCATCCGCTTCGGAAATTTTATCAGGTGCGGTGCGGGATACGGGAATTGGGGAGCTTTTGGGCACGACTACTTTTGGTAAAGGGCTTGTGCAAAATGTTTTCCCGTTGGCAGATGGGTCCGCTGTAAAGGTTACCATTGCACGGTATTTTACCCCCGCAGGCATCTGCATTAATGGCGAAGGTATTGTGCCCACCCATTATGTGGAAATGGATGTGGAGCTTACAAACCGCCTTTCAACCTTGCCGCAGGAGTATGATGTGCAATTGTTGGAGGCCATTAATTTGATGGAAGATTTAATGGGAAGATAATGCATGTTAAGTTTTACCTGTCATGTGCCGATATACATGTAACGACTATTTTCACCAAGGAGGATTTTTGATATGGACATCAACACCAGCATGAATTTGCTTAATAACATCCAAGGCAACCAAAACAACCCACTTGGCAATGTGCCGCCTGTTAACCCAAACCAAGCAAATAACCAGCTTTTGGGCGGGCAAACTGTGCCGCAGGATATTTTGTCCCTAAGTGGAACCACCCCTGTTTCCCAGATTGATGCAAGAAGCATTAACGCCGCCCTTGACCAGATGAACCGCCAAACAGAAGCTTTCCAGCAGATGATACAGCGTTTGCTTAACTTGCAGGGGCATACAGCTACTATTGTTAATGGCCAGTCCATGATACAAGTGGATGAGGCAACCATGGCGCAAGCACAGCGGGATATTGCCGATGATGGATATTTTGGTGTAGAGCAAACATCCGAAAGGATACTTGGTTTTGCCCGTGCCTTTGCGGGGGATGACCCACGCCGTATTGAGCTTATGCGGGATGCTTTCCTTGCGGGTTTTGCAGCCGCCGAGCGTGCTTGGGGCGGGGATTTGCCGGAGATTTCCCAACGCACTTTTGATGCGGTTATGGCCGGTTTTGACCAAATGCTGGGCATTAACCAACCTGCGGAGTAAGTTAGATGGGACGCAAGACAGAAAACAGTGATTTTAAGTGCATAAACTGCGGTACAGATGTGGCCGCAATTAAAAAAGGGACAATTAGAAACCATTGTCCCTTTTGTTTGCATTCTGTGCATATAGACAATGTGCCCGGTGACAGGGCAAATAATTGCCATGGCATTATGTGCCCTGCGGGCATTGTAAGCCATAGTGCAAAAGGATGGCAAATTGTGCACAAGTGCAAAAAATGCGGCTTTGAGGGCAGAAACCGCCTTGCGGATGACGATGATATGGATAAGGTGGCGGAAATTATGCGCAAAGCCGCACTACACTAATCTAAATGTAAATTTTCCAAGGCAGGCAGAAAGTTTATCTCCCCTCCCGCTACCATATTATCTATGCCAATTAGAATGGCTTCAACTTGCCTATCCATAAGTGTTGGTATGTGTTCGGGAAACGAAAGCAGGATATGCTTGGCGGCAAGTATTTCTTCATCTTCCCCGGGCACGCCCATTACCTCATCGGGATTAGGCTCCACCCTCTTGATTATGTGCACGCCAAAGCTACTTGGCACAAGGTCGCTAATTTCTCCAATTTCCAGCTCCCTGGTCGCTTCTTCAAAAGAATGTACCATTACGCCGCTTGCAAATGTATAACCCTGCGGGCTGGATACCATACCCGGATCCTGCCCGTAAGTGGCAACAAGATAGCTAAAATCTTCCCCGGCTCTTGCACGTTGCAGCAGTTGCTCGGCACGCTCTATAATTTCATCTGTGGGGTTTGGCGGTACATACTCTTCAAATCGGGCGAAAGCTTCTTCGCTTGCTAAAAAGTAATCCACCAAATATTCAAAAATTATTTGGTTTTGGTGTAGGGAGCGCAAGTGGTTAACACCGTAGATACGATCCCTGCTTAGGGCATCTTCCAGCCCTTGCGCACCCATATCCCTTATAAGAAGGTCTATGTTATTCTCTATCCACTCCAAATCATCATCGGTTAGGGCTATGCCTAAATCTGCCGCCATGGCTTCAAACACCGTTGTGGTGGCTGCAAAGCGCACCGCCTGTTCCCTAACGGCATCCCCAAAGGTAACGCCCGGGGCATATTCGTTTTCAAAATCAATTTCAAAAGCACCATGGATTGCCAAATGGTCCCAAGCCAAAAATTCCTTAGCTTGCCTGATGAAAACCGCCGCTTCATGCTCGTAAATATTGACGCCGTTTAGGGTGGCAACGGCTACGCCCCTGCTCGTCCACTCGGTATCTTCGTTGGCGCAGGCTGTAAAAAATACTGCGCCAAGGGTGGCAAATGCCGTAAAAATCATCTTTTTTACTATTTTTTTCATTTGTGTAACCTCCATTCCATAATACTATATCAAAAAAATTACCAAAGGTCAATAGTTGCAACGGTAATTTAATTTTGATATAATATGACAAAGGGGTGTTACGATGGTTGGCGGAAACAAGGGCTTTGTGCCTGCTGCAGTTTTTTCTGATGAAACGGGTAATTTTTTGACAAACCCCCAACCTGTTAGCGGCGAGGTGGTGGGGGTTAGTTTGCGATGCGGGCAAAATGGCGTTGATAAGGTTTGCTTGGTGGCAAATGGCGCAGAAGTGCCTATGGCAAAGCAAAAGAGCCATGGTATTTTTGATTTTTATCATACAAGACTTACTGTGGATAAGGTTATTAATTATTACTTTATCATCCACAGCGGGGTGGATAAATACTTTTACAACCGGGCGGGCGCAAAGGGGTATTTGGATGGGGAGTGCAACTTTATTATCGTGCCTGATTTTGATGTGCCAAATTGGGCGCAAGGTGCTGTAATGTACCAAATTTTTATTGATAGATTTTGCAATGGCGACCCCAGCAATGATGTGATGGATGACCAATATATATACCTTGGCAAGCCTGCCAAAAAAATGGCGTGGAGCGACCCTGTGGAAAATGTTGACATTTGCAATTTCTACGGCGGGGATTTGGCGGGAATTGTTAGCAAAATGGAATATTTGGCAGGCTTGGGGGTGGAGGCTGTGTACCTTACACCTTTGTTTGCATCCCCCAGCAGCCATAAATACGATATTTCAGACTATGAAAATATTGACCCGGGTTTTGGTGACAACAAACTGCTGGCGGAGCTTGTCGCAATAGCCCACAACCATGGCATAAAGGTGATTTTGGATGGGGTTTTTAACCATTGCGGCCATTTGCATACATGGCTGGATAAAGATGGGGAGTTTGCCGGCCATTTTCTTTGGGATGGGGATAAATACCAGGCTTGGTGGGGGCACCACAACCACCCAAAGCTGAATTACGAGGGCAGCCCCGGTTTATATGAATATATGCTACGTATTGGTGAAAAATGGGTGTTGCCGCCATATAATGCGGATGGTTGGCGGTTGGATGTGGCGGCGGATTTGGGGCAGAGCAAGGAATTTAACCATCAGTTTTGGCGGGATTTTCGCCGCCGTGTGCGTGATGCCAACCCCCATGCCCTTATTTTAGCGGAGCATTATGGCAACCCTGCGGACTGGCTGGGTGGTGACCAGTGGGATGCGGTTATGAATTATGATGGGTTTATGGAGCCTGTTAGCGGCTTTTTTACGGGGATGCAAAAGCATAGCGAAAAGGCATTGCCCCATTTATTGGGGGATGGTAAAGCCTTTGCTGATGCTGTAAACCGCTTTGCAAGCAAAATGCCCCACCCCGCAAGGTTGGCCGCCATGAACCAGCTTAGCAACCACGACCATAGCCGCTTTTTAACCCGTACCAATGGGCGCATTGGGCGGTTGCACACCCATGGCGCAACCGCCGCTGATGAAGGTACAAACCTTGCAATAATGTTAGCTGCCATTGCCTTCCAATTTACTTGGCAGGGTTGCCCTACCATTTATTATGGTGATGAAGCGGGGCTTGGCGGTTGGACGGATCCGGATAACCGCAGGCCCTATCCATGGGGTGAAGAAAATCCTGTATTAATGGAATTTCACAAAGAAGCTGCCAATGTGCGTAAAACAAGCCCCGCCCTGCGCCACGGCAGCACCATATTTTTGCCTACCCTGCAAGAAACCCTTGCTTTTGCCCGTTTTAGCCATGGGCAAGCCATAATAGCCGTATTTAATGTAAGCGCCACCCACAAGCAACTTGCCATACCTGCGTGGCGGGCGGGCTTGCCGCTGGATGCAAGGCTTACCCGAATTATGCAAACCGACAGCGGCAATTTTACCACAAACCACGTAACTTATATCATGGATGAAGGGCTGTTATTCCTAACCTTGCCGCCGTTTTCATCTAACCTATTAAAATTTTGTTGAAAAAAATTAAAAAAAGTATTGACAAAGCTTGCGGGCTGTTGTATAATATCAAAGTGGTTGCGGTTGCAACACTTTCTGGCCCAGTAGTTCAGTTGGTTAGAACGCCAGCCTGTCACGCTGGAGGTCGTGGGTTCGAGTCCCTTCTGGGTCGTAATACTTGTTTAGTGGCGTACGTTGTACGCCACCGTGTTTTGGGAGCATAGCTCAGTTGGGAGAGCATCCGCCTTACAAGCGGGAGGTCACTGGTTCAAGTCCAGTTGTTCCCATTATTAAAACCCCTCGGATGAGGGGTTTTTGCTTGGTGCGGTAATAATGATGGCGGGTCACACTGCGGTAATGGTGCGGTAATAAAATATGCGGTTAATGGATTACCGCACTAAATCAATCCAATAAGTTTACCGCATCAGTTTTAATATTGGGCATTACATGGCTGTAAATGTTCAAAGTGATTTGTATGGACGCATGACCCAGCAGGTCACTAACCACTTTTGGGTTGACCCCTTTTTCAAGTAGTCGTGTGGCAAAGGTGTGGCGCAAGGTATGCACCGTTATGCTCCTTGACAGCCCTGCCTGACCCAACAAGTCTATATGCGCACGGTTCACATTGCGCCCCATCAGCATTGTGCCAACTTTCGAGGAAAACACGAATATCTCATTAACCTCATCTTCTTTTTGAGCCAGCAAGATACTCTCAACCTTGCTGTTCATAGGAACAATCCGTTCCCCGCTTTCTGTTTTCGTGGAGTTTATGATGATTTTCGTTTTCGTTTCAGCGTTCTCATCACGATTCTTAACCAGCGAGGCAGTCTTGTTGATAGTGATTTCTTTTTTCACAAAGTCAATGTCGTCCCAAGTTAATGCCCGTGCTTCGCCAACTCTCAATCCAGCGTTCAGCAAAAATATAAAAAGTTTGTGGTATGTGGATTCATCCTTGCAATGCTGTATAAATAGTTCTTGCTCATCGGTGGTCATGGCGGTGGCTCTGCTTTTCTCAATCTTGGGGCGCACGGTGGATTTGCAAGGGTTTTCATAAATCAATTTATTTTTAACAGCTTGGTCAAAAGCCTGCGACAAGGCATTGTTCACGATTCTTATGGAATTGGCAGAAAGTCCGTTTTTGTGCATCCTGTTGTACATCTGCTGGATTGCGTCCGTGTTAATCTTGGTTAATTTATAATCCCCAATGGCATTTCTTATGTGCCTATTCAAGGCGTTTTCGTAGTTGTCATAAGTCTTTGACCGTAGCGTGTGCGCCTTGTAGTTTTCCAGCCAAAACCCTACCCATTCCGCCACAGTATAATCACTGGTCACTGTAACAATATTTCTATGTAGGTTAAATTTCTCATCATTCATCTTTTTCAAAAGCTTTTCCCTGTCCATGCTGGAAAAGCTTTTTTTAATACGCTTTCCGCCCGGGTCGTAGCCAAGGGTTATTTCGCCCCGCCACAAGCCCTTTTTATCTTGGTATATGGTGCCTTCTCCGTGGGTTCGTTTTGGCATTATTCCGCCCCTCTTTTTTGTAATATCCCTCGTGCGATTGCAATTAAGAAGCTACGTTTTGCCTCATCCACTACGTTTCAATCAGTCCAAAAAGCCCTTTCTAACAGCTTAAAAAGCATTAATGCGCCAAAGACGATAATGGCAACAACCACCCCAGCCAATGTATCTACGTAATGCGGTAAATGATAAGCGTCTTGAAAAATATCAGTAAATACAATTGACCTGCTAAGGTAAAACGCAACCCAAGCTATGGCACTATAACCTAAAATTCTACCGGGATATATTTTTATCTTACCGTACCTAACTTGTATTTTTTGGAGATAGTACCAACCAAGTCCGGCCGATACATGGATGGGCACAGTAAGAACATAAGCGAGTTCCTGCGACAAATCCCACCTTTCAATAATCCAGGCGTGCCAGCCCAATCCTATTTCGTACCCCCACCCGTTGAAGGTTGTTCCGCTAATTGTACTAAACACAAGGAAGTGGATGATTGCAAAGATGATGAAGTAGCTCATAAACGGAAAAATGAACTGGAAGCCGAATTTAATACCAGCGATAAAAAGCGATATACTTAGTATGCCGAAAAACACAAACCACCACATATCATCCATCCCTCTCCGTAAAACAGTTTATTGCACTTGTTCGACTATGGACAACTTGCAACCTCGCCCATATGGGTACTTTTTCTCTGTGTGTTTTTAGTATCAATCTGCCCATTTTTGGGAATATCTTCGGTGTATCCACAACCACCGGGCGGATGTTTTTCATTGGTTGGGCAAGCCAAGAAATATGACTTATCAATGCTGTTTTGTTTTTTTACCAAAACATGATTGCATTCGGGGCAATACCCCATATGCTTACTCAACTCATGGAATGCCACCTCTGTAATTATTCTCGGCTCTATGGAAGCTATGAGCCGCAAAAGACCATTTCTATCAATCAACTCTATATGGGGCACATTCTGGGCATATCTTTTGGCTGGTGGAGTGAAAAAATTAGTGGTTATCACTGCACCACGATATTTGGGCTTTTTTAGACCGACAATTACGCCAGCCAACTTTTCGACAATGGATACACCCACATTGTGTTTGTGTTCCAACCGCCATGCCTTGGCTTCGATAACCGTTGTTACTCCCTTTTTCTTGATTATCATATCCTTGCCACCATCGGAAGTGGTCGGTTGTAGTCTTGCTTGGTCGGAAACCTTGTATCCATCGGCAATAAAAAGTTGCTCTAAAAATATTTCAAACTCTTCCGAGTTCATATCATCCATTTTGCGCACTTGTTCCGAAAACCATTTTATTTGCTCATCTCCCAAGCGGCCTCCCTGCGGCAATAGAGACAAGTTCTTTTTTGGCATATGTAAACTCCCCTATTTTATTAATGAATTCATCATGTTTTTGACGGCATTGGTAAATTTGTTAGCTCTGATGAAGCTTCTAAATCTTCCAAACCGTCTGTTAATCCTTGATTTGACGACACTAACAACGCTCTGCCCAAAATAGCTTCCTTGCCTTCGGTATCTGAATTTCTAAAATTGCGCAGTAACGCCTTTTCTGCACCACTTAATTTTTCTGATTGTTCTTTTTCACTGGGCAAGTCGGTTTTATTGGCTATGTCACCAGATAGCCCCAAAAGATAGTCGGTTGTCACTCCAAAGAAGTTAGCAAGTCGCACTATGTTTTCGGCGTTCGGTTCGGCAACGCCCTTCTCCCATTTTGCTATCGCTTGTTGCGTGAAATTCAATTCAGCACCCAAATCAGCTTGGGACAGTTTTGTGCTTTTTCTCAATTCACTTATTCTTTGTCCCAGCATAACGCATCTCCCCCTTTACTGCAATTATACCACTTCAAGTTGTGAAAGAAAATATTTACAACTTTTTTTCGTAAAAGGTATTGACAACAACCTTGGGTTGTGATATTGTCATATTATTGTACAACCTTAGGTTGTTTTAGGGAGGTGATTTAATGGGCAAGGAAAGAGTGTGGCTGGAAAAATTGCGTGAACGTAAAGGTATCTCACAGGCTTCTTTGGCGGAAATTACTGGAATCACGCAGCAGCAGTACAGCCTCATTGAAAATGGACAGCGAGGACCATCCCCAAAAAGCGCACAAAAAATAGCCAAAACGCTCGGTTTCGACTGGAAGTTATTTTTTGAGGATGAGAGTCCAGAGGGTGCAGAGCGGTAACCAAAAAAGAAAAGCCCCACAAGGGGGCAGGGTTAGGTGCTAATTATTTTTTAACAAACTCCAAAAAATCATTGATGTCTATACCCAGTTGCGACATAGTACAGAAATCATACCACAACCCAAAAATCTTTGCAACCCCAAAATCGAGAGGAGGCAGCCATGTCACGAAAAGCAGAAATTGACCTAAAAACCTTTATGAAGCAAAACAGGCGACAGCCTAAAATCCCTGTCCTGGAATCGGGCTTGGAATATCTTGCCCCTAAGGACTATGCCACCTATGTAAAAATCCATCCCATGACGATTTATGAATGGCTTCGTGAAGGAAGAATTGAGGGTGCTGTCAAGATGGGCGGCAGATGGAAAATCCCTATAAAATCCGCACAATAGCCCATTATTCAACCATTATAGAAAGGAACAACCCCCATGACCCAACACCAAATTGATGTAAAACTAATCCCAATACCAGAACCCCAAGGCAAAGTCCAAGCCTTTGCCAACATCACCATAAACAACCTTATTGCCATTAATGGCGTACGAGTGATGGATGGCCCGAAGGGTTCATTTGTCGCCATGCCACAAAGCAAAGGCAGTGATGGCAAGTATTATGACATAGCCTTTCCTGCCACGGCAGAACTGCGCAAAGAAGTCAACAAAGCTGTTTTGGATGCACATCATGCCCATTTGGGCATATCAAGCCCCAAGCAGGAGCAGCCAGAGGGACAAATCAATACAAACAAAGGCGTAAGCGAAGACCGCATACAAGAGGCTCGCTCTGTGGACATTTTAGACTACCTACACACCCACGAACCCCACAACCTTGTCAAACACAGTGCAGACACCTACAAGCTTAAAGGCCACGACAGCTTGAAAATCTTCCCCAGCAACACAGGTGGTTATGCTTGGCATTGGCACTCCCGAGGACAAGGCGGAAAGTACGCTTTGGATTTTGTTACAAGTGTTCGTGGTTATGGTTTTGTAGATGCGGTTAAGTTACTAACTGCAAATTATATTGACAAAGAGATGGCTAAAATCAGTAAAAATCAAGAAACCGCACCACCACCAAAGGAACTGCCACTACAAGCCGCCCCCAATGTATGGAAATTTGATGATGATATCCCGCCAAAAGGGCCTATTGTGCTTCCTAAGTCCCATTGGAGTAATGCTGTTGTAAGCGAATATTTGACAGAGAAAAGAGCCATAGACCCGGATATTGTTAACCACTGTATCAGCAAAGGAGCTATCTATCAAAGCAAATCCCACAATAACGCCGTGTTTGTAGGTTTTAATCAAGATGGCAAAATCGAATATGCCTCGATTAGAGGCACTACGGATAAAAAATTTATGATGGAAGCCGAAAACAGCAACAAAGCAACCCCTTTTGTGATACCCATCCAAAAAGAATACAAAGACACATCCCGAGTGATTTTTGTAACTGAATCCCCCATAGACGCTCTTTCCAAAGCCAGTTTAGACAAGCAAGACCCTAAAAACGGACATCTTTGGAATTGCGTACATAGAATCTCTCTTGGCGGCGTATCTCCCAAGGGGCTTCACGCTTACCTTGAACAGCATCCCCAAATAACAAAGATTGTTTTGAATTTTGATGCTGACAAGGCGGGTCGTGCTGGTGCTGACAGGATAGCCGAACAGTTAATGGCGAAATATCCAGACAAATTTGAAATAGAATATCGACCGCCCCAGCCAGACCCAAAAGGCAGACCTGTTAAGGATTTTAATGATGTCTTGGTGAACAAAAGAAATGATGTGCGAGCCAAAGGCCATGAAAAGGGTGGTAGTGCAGACAAGGGCGAGCATGGTGTTGATACCAAGGATTCGCATCACCATTCAACACCGCCTCCTGAACCAGTTGAACGATAAGGAGAGTAGCTAAAAATGAATGAAAAATTAAAAAGAGAAATTATCACAAATTTAATTGTCTTTGTGGTATTTGCCTTTATCAGTTTTTATGTCAACTCGGTCTTTGAAATCGTACTCATGAACAACTTTTGGTTGGCGGGCATTGTGGGCATTGCGGCTGTAATGCTTAGGGTTCTGGGCAGAGACAAGCGCAAATACCGCAAAGGTGTTGAACATGGCTCTGCTCGCTTTGGCACAAAAGAGGATATCAAGCCATACATGGATAAGGATTTTAGGCAAAATATCATCCTAACAGCCACCGAAGGGCTAACCATGAACCCCCGCCCTGTTAATCCTAAATATGGACGAGCCAAAAATACCCTGATATTTGGCGGTTCTGGCTCTGGAAAAACCCGCTTTTACGTTATTCCAAATATCCTGCAAATGCACAGTAGCTATGTCATAACAGACCCGAAAGGAGAAATTTTTCATTCACTAGGTAAGCTTTTGAAGCAATACGGCGGTTATGATGTGCGTGTACTAAACCTCAAAAACTTTGGCGCATCCATGGGATACAATCCCTTCGATTACATAAAAACCGAAAATGATGTACGCAAAGTGGTTGATGTACTGGTCGGCAGCACATCAAAGAAAAAGGAAGGCGGCAGTGATGGTGACTTCTGGGTTGATGGTGAAAAGTTGCTATACACCGCCGTGATAGGTTATATAAAGTTTTTTGTAAAGGACAAGTCCCTACACAACTTTAACACCATGATAGATATGATAACCAGCATGGAAGTAAGGGAAAATGACCCCGATTTCAAAAATGATGTGGATAAGGACTTTGAAGCCATGGCTAATGTATACCCAAACCATTCCGCTGTGTTAGCTTACAAATCCTTCAAGCAAGGTGCTGGCAAAACCTTAAAATCCTTCCTCATCTCATGTGGTGTACGCCTTGCCCCATTCTATCCCATGGATGTGCGCAAAACCTTAATTCATGACCAAATGAAGTTAGAAACCATCGGAGATAGAAAAACTGCCTTGTTCATCATCACCGATGCTACCAGCAAGACATATCACTTTATAGCCGCCATGCTATATTCCCAAATGTTTTCTGCTCTTAAAGACAGAGCGGAAACAAAGTACCTTAACCAAGGGCAACGGCTACCAGTCCATGTCCGCTGTATCCTTGATGAGTTTGCCAACAGTACGACACGTTGCAATGTGAAAAGTGTTGCTTAATCCAAGAAAGAGAGGTGAAAAAAGGATTAAAACTGATATTCCGATAGGTGGAATGATGGGGTAACGCCCTGAAACGCCTAC
>WRAX01000010.1 GCA_009779935.1 Defluviitaleaceae bacterium
GTTGGCATCGGTATTGGTGGCTTGTGGTGGCAACTCGGAAGATACTGCTGATGTCCAAGCAACATCGACGAGCACAACCTCCATGAGGGATGAAGTGGCTACACGGCGTAATTTTTTGACTATTGGTGAATTGTTTAATTTTGTTAACGCAATGGCAAACAGTGAACATAGCTCGTGGGGATCCGTCCGTGTGCTTAGAGTGGAAGTACTAGATGAGAGACCGGGCTACATATACAATTTCGGTACGCACATCCCGCGCCTCTTTCATCATGCACGAGTATTAGATGTTTTTTATGGCTATGAAGAGGTGGGCGATATTATTGAAATAGACCGAAGCTACATAATACCCGATCAACTCACCGTTGGAGATGATATAGTTCTGTTTTTAAGTGTACCGTCATGGACAGAAGGGCGTAAAATGCCAGACCCTCAAGGAATCTTCCGCACCCCACCCCAACTATCCTACCCCCAATCCATAATCTCCTCAATCCTAACCCGCACCATACCGGAGGATATGATATTAGAACCCACAAGACCCGATAACCCCCTATCCCTAACCATCCAAGACTTAGCCCGCATAGCAGGCCTATGTGACAGCCCATGGCCACAACCTGTTATATACAGGACAGTAACCTTCACCCCCAACGCTAACGAAGCTCTACTACCGGGCTTTATCCCCACAGGCGGAATGGTTAGAGCAAATACCAATCCCTATCAAATACTCCCACGAGGTCGTATAACCATAGGTGCAGAAGGTGAACCCATACAACCAGGTAGCTCCCATAGAGAAGGAACAGAAATAATATTCCGAGCAACACCCGATAGAGGAGCTTCATTACAAGCATGGTATATCAATGGCATTAGATACACAGGAGGCACTCCAAGCTCAATAACCCTTACCTTAGAATCCAACCTTGATGTTCGTGCTGTGTTTGGGGTTGTTGGTGGCTTTATAGGAGATTTACATGATAATGAAGATGCGTCAGAACAGCAATTGGGTGATGGGTATGTATCTACGGAAGTAGATATAGATGACTCGGGTGATGGGTATGTGTTATTAGAAATGGATGATTCGTCTGATAATTATGGTGACTAACCATCAGAATATTTATATGATTAACATTGAGCAATATCAAACCACCCCACACTTATGCCCTTATAGGTGTGGGGTGGTTTGAAAATGTTCTAATTGACTAATGGATTAGGTTTATGCGACCCCATTCTCATAGGCATAATACTCATCCAGATAACTTCCGCAATCAGTAGCTGCCGGCGGGCCGAAGGCTTTTACACTTGTGCAGGTGATGTCGTTTGAGCATTCTCCGCCGAACCGTTATCCGAAGTGGGCAAGCAATCACTGATGGCTTCCATTGGCCAATAAAGTCGGAATCAACAATGGCAGTATAAATAATATGAGTATTATGCTTGCTGTCATCAGTAGCTTTTATGGCAGCGCAATTATCCAACCAACCCTTATAAGAGAGGTCATAACCCTTTACTACTCCGCCGAGAAGATATAGTTATAAACCACCTGCCCGCCAACTGCGGTGGTAACTTCGCAACCCGGGTAATTGTCGGCCAAATGCGCCTCAATATGGGCGGTTTGGGCAAACTCTGCATCTGTTCCTGTGTATATGGTAAACATGTCATAACCGCCTGCCATCATGGCATCTGCCAGTTCCGCTGCTGCCGGCTCCAATTGTTTGTGGGCACAGATGATTTTACCTTCCAAAATTCCGATAAAATCCCCTTCTTTAACATGTTTTCCATCCAGCTCTGTATCCCGCACGGCAACGGTAATTTGTCCCGTGGTAACATCACTTAATGCCGCACGCATTTCCTCCAAATTGGTTTCAAAACCATTGTCGGGTAGGTAGTTAAACATGGCGGCAATGCCTTGGGGCAGGGTTTTGGATTCTACCACAGCAACATTGCTGTTTTCGCAAAGCTCCGCCGCCTGCTGCGCCGCTAAAATGATGTTTTTGTTGTTGGGTAAAATTATCACATTGTCCGCATTAAGCAGGGCGGCACCCTTGGCAATTTCTTCGGCAGAAGGGTTCATGGTCTGTCCGCCTTCGATTATATAATCCACACCGATTTCCGCAAAAATTTCCTTAAACCCTTTGCCGGATGATATGGCAATAACCCCCAGCTCCCGCCTTTCGTTGGTGGCGGATGGGGCAAATAAATCCACATTTTCCTTGGCATCCAAAAAGCTGACTGCCCCATGGTGTTGAAAACGCATGTTGTCGATTTTAATATGGGATAATGGGCCAATTTTCATGGCTTCTTCCATCACTGCCCCGGGATGGTCGGTATGTACATGCACTTTCACAATCTCGTCATCGGACACAACGGCAATACTGTCGCCAATTGTGTCCATATATACCTTAAACTCACCCTCGGCTTTTTCGCTAAAACCTTTTACATTAATAAAAAATTCGGTACAATAGCCAAAGGTAATATCATCAGGGTTAATAGCCGCAAGTGCGGAAAAATCAGGCCCTTCTTCCACTTCATTGGACCCTTCTGCAACAATTTGCGGGTTACGGGAGCGCACACCAAGTGCCATCCCCTCAAAAAACACCATAATGCCTTCGCCGCCACTGTCCACCACACCTGCTTGCTTCAAAACCGGCAACATGTCGGGGGTGCGTTTTAGGGCATCATAACCCTCCGCCATAATTTCCTTCATAAACAAACTTAGGTCATTGGTTGAATAAGCGATGTTAGTGGAAACCTCCGCCATATGCCGCCAAACGGTTAGCATTGTGCCTTCCTGCGGGCGCATTACGGCTTTATAGGCAACTTTGTTAGCTTGATTAAGTGCTTCTGCAATTTCTTGGGTGCCTGCCGCTTCCATACCTTCCAAACCACGGGAAAAACCACGGAAAAACTGGGAAAATATTACCCCGCTATTACCCCGCCCGCCACGCAAAGCACCACTTGCCGCAGCTTTTGCCACTTGGCAAATATCTGTGGTGTCAAGCTTTTCCACTTCACGTGCCGCTGCAAGGGCGGTAAAGGACATATTTGTGCCCGTATCCCCATCAGGCACGGGAAACACATTAAGGGCATTTATCCGCCCCATATGCGCCATAAGGCGGTTGCTACCGCAAATTATCATGCGGCGCAGCATTGCACCATCGATCTTCTCAATCCTCGGCTTTCGCTTATCCATGGACCCTCAGCCCCTCCACAAAAACATTCACCAAGGCCACGTTAAGCCCGCAGGTTTCTTCCACCTTATATTTTACAGCAGACATTAGGGATTCGCATATAGCGGTGATATTTGTGCCATATTCGGCAATAACATGCAATTCTATGGTCAGCTGCCCGTCCTTGGCAGTGAGTTTAAGCCCTCGGGTCATATTATCCATGCGCAAAAGATGCACAATCCCATCCCTGGCGGACTTTGCAGCCATGCCAACAATACCATAACATTCCATGGCTGCAAGCCCCGCAATGCGTGCCACAATGCCGTTGTTGATGCTTATTGTTCCCAAGTTGTTTTTAATTTTGCAAGCCATAATGCCCCTCCAAAAAAATTCTATCCCTACATTATATCATCACATTACCAAAAAAACAAGCACCAAGCACCAAGTGCAACAAAAAAGGCGGCAAATGCCACCTTAGTTGAAATGGCGGTTAACCCCGCAAACCTTTTTTGCGATAGGCAACCACAAACAAAACAGCAAAAATCACCACATTAGCGGCAATTATTATGGCGGATTCGGTCATTGGGATGTCGAACATAGGTTCTAATCCTTCCGGTACATGAACCATAATTTGGGTAAGAGCCGCAAAAATTTGGAAGGTGAAAGTGAAGTGGGCAATATTTGCAGCCGCCTCGCTATACATGGCTATGAAAGGCGCAAATCCCAAAATCATCATAATAGGTGTATAAATGGCAGAGCATTGCTGTACATTTTTGGAAAACAGCCCAATTATAGCACCCAAAACAGCAGATGCCAGCACCCCAAGCAACGAAAGCCCGAGGAAAATCACCAATTCCATGCCTGCAAAGCTGCCAATAAATGCAAAAATAAGCAAAGGCACAATGGCAATTACCAGCACAAAGCCGATAAGGCCTGTTAAGTAT
Source organism: Defluviitaleaceae bacterium (assembly GCA_009779935.1). Taxonomy (GTDB): domain Bacteria; phylum Bacillota; class Clostridia; order Lachnospirales; family WRAX01; genus WRAX01. Next base: position 4,103 of record WRAX01000010.1, read on the forward strand.
TGTCCGGGTTTTACACCGGCCGTAACTAAAAACCGTAATGATTTATACTCGTTATCCTCTGCAATTGTATTGGCAATTGTTACCATAGGCACCATTGCTGCAAACATGGTTGCAAATTGCACAATAAAGGCCGGTGCAATGTCAAAGCCATATTCGTCCGGTCCGCCCAAAAAGTTAGCAAATAAAAATGCCAAAAGCGGGAAAATGATATACATAATGGTGATGGACAGGTTTTTTGGCAAATCCACCAATTGTTTCATAAAAATAGCTTGTACGGCTCTCATTACCCCACCACCTCCGCCTGCTTATGCCCCGTAAGCTTGATAAATACCGATTCTAAATCCGGCACGGTTTTGAAGCTATTATGCTTTTCGCAAATATCCCTTGGTGTACCGTATTCCACAATAGCACCCTTGTGCAATAGCGCAACATTGTTGCAAAGGTGTACGGCTTCATCCATATTGTGGGTGGTTAGGAAAATAGTTGTCCCTTCATCCCGCAGGCCAAAAATCAACTTATGTATGCCAACGGCCGTGTTGGGGTCCAGGTTGGATGTGGGCTCGTCTAAAAACAAAACTTTTGGTTTATGTATGATGGAACGGGCAAGGGCAAGCCTTTGGCGCATACCCTTGGAAAGCTTGTTTACAGGCTTTTTGCCCGCTTCACCCAATCCAACAGAATTTAGGGATTCCTGCACCTTGGCTTTGCCAACGCCATAAATACCCGCAAAAAGGCTAAGGTTTTCGGCGGCGGTAAGGCGGGCATATAGGCCGTCCTGCTCCAACATAAGCCCTGTTTCAAGGGGTTTTGCCCCCACATTAAACTCGCCGCCATCAGCGGCTATTTGGTGGGCAAGTATGTTGATAATTGTGGTTTTACCGGCCCCCGAAGGGCCAAGCAATCCAAAAATCTCCCCTGCCCCCACATTAAATGTCACATTGTTCAAAACGGTTTGCTCACCAAACCGCTTGACAATATTTGTCATGGAAATCATTTTTTCGCTCCTTTTTGGCTTTATTGATTTGCACTTATACACAATAGCACAAGGGCAAGCAAAAGTCAACATAAAGTTCGTGGAATAGAAAATACAGCTCTTACTTATCAACAAAAACCGTGTTTCCCTCCACATGTCTTTTATCCATCAAACGGCGGGCCTTTCTGTTTTCCACCGTATCAAATACAATGGAAAAGTCATAATCATCTGGGTAAAGCTGGTCGGCGGCGGCTATCAGCTTTACCCGTTTGTGGTTAACAAGCTGCTTGCTACCTTTTATTTGCACGCCAAGCTCCCCCTTGCCATTGGCACGTTGGTAAATAATGCCCACGTTCCTTTTAGGGTACACCAACACACTGTCACCAATGTTAAAACTTTGGCTTCTGGGCATTTTCACATCTTTTTCAGGTTCGCTTGCAACTTCCAAGGGCGTGACATGGATTATGTTGCCTGTCTTTTGGGCGGCAGGGATAATGCCCATATAAGTAATCTCCCTTGCCCTTTCCAAAATATGGGTTGGCATCCCAAGCCTTTGGGCTATGTGCAGGGCGCAGCTTTCGCCGGCTTCGCCTATTTCCAGCTTGTATAGGGGCATTAGGCTGTCCCTGTTAAAGGCCATGCGGGCGTTTACGAGCCCATTGGTGCTTGCGGCAAAATCCTTAATTTCGGGATAATGGGTGGTTACTGTAAAAAGGCAGCCTTTTACTAACAACTCTTCCAAAATAGCCGTGGCTATGCCCATACCTTCGGCAGGGTCCGTGCCGGAACCAAGCTCGTCAAACAAAATTAAAGATTTGTCCGTTGCCTGCCCTAAAACATCAATAATATTGGTCATATGGGAAGAGAATGTGGAAAGGTTTTGGGAGATACTTTGCCCATCCCCAATATCACACCAAACCCCATCAAAAATGCACATGCTGCTGCGCCCGTCGGCAACCACATGCAGTCCGCTTTGTGCCATAAGCGAAGCAAGCCCCACGGTTTTAATTGCAACAGTTTTGCCGCCCGTGTTTGGGCCGGTTATCACAACCCCTTGCACGCCACCACCCAAAGCAAAGTCCAAGGCAACAGCATCATGCCCTAAAAGGGGGTGCTTTGCGGAAAGTAACCTAATCTCCCTTTCCTCCGTCAACCTTATTTGGCCGGCTTTCATATGCAGGCTAAGCTTGGCCTTGGCAAAAACAAAGTCCAAAACCTCCATACCCTCCATGTTTATTTTGATAGAGGGCAGGTGGCTGTCAATCAAGGCTGTTAGTGTGTAAAGTATTGTGCGTACCTCATTTTCCTCCTCAATTTTCAGCAAGGCAAGCTCGTCTTGCAGCTTGGCAATGGCCGCAGGCTCTATAAAACAAGTGCCGCCTGTGTTGGACATTTCTACCAAAACCCCTTGTATCTTGTTCTTAAACTTTCTTTGCACGGGTATAGTGTATCTGCCGCCACGTACCACCACATAATTCTCGGCACAATAGGCTTTATTTGCTTTTAGAAGGGCTTCTGCCTTGGCTTTAATTTGTTCGCTTTTGCGCTCCATACCCCTGCGCAAATCATGCAGTTTAGGGGTTGCCCTATCGTCAATTTGCCCATTGCGCAAACAGCGGTTTATCTCCTCATCCAAATCCGAAATATCCGCCATGGAATTGCCGTAAAAAGCGATTTCGCCCCCAATAAATTCCGCCTTTTTCAGATAAGCCTTAATGCGGCCGCATGCCACAATAAAGGCCGCAACATTGTTTATATCATCCACCGTAAGCATTGCATCTACACCCAGCAAAACAAGTATTTTGTCAAGGTCCGTCATCAAAGCAATGGGTGGGTTGCCCTGGTGCTCTAAAATCCTTCTCGCCTCTGATGTTTGGTTTGCAAGCCTTGTTGCATCTGCAATGGTTGCCGCAGGCGTAACCGCCTTGCATCTCTCCTTCGCCGCTGTGGATACGGCAAAATCGGCTAATTGGTTTAATATGGTATCAAATTCTAAGGTCTCAAAATGGTTCATCTTATCACTCCTTCAATATTTCAAACAATAATACAAAAAAATACCGCAAACAAGTGGCCTAAAGAAAGGCTACCCATCTACGGCATTTACAATGTAAACGCAAAAAAGATACGACCTAATCGTACCCCCATAAAAGGCAGTATTCAAAAAAGGTTACAAGTCTGGTTGGTATTTGGTTATCAAGTGCTGGCGTTAGCCACCAATACCATTCTCACACTCACAAAACATTCCTCCGTTTCAAAATATAATTCTTTTGTATTTTAACATGTAAAGCGCAAAATGTCAATATCAAATATTTTACTTGACTAAACTTACAAAACTTTGATATAATGATAGCTGATTCCATTATTGCTTCGAGTAAGGGGAGGATACTATCAAATATTTAATCGTACCAAAACCGATATTAATGCGGGATATGACTGTTTTGGCATATTGCTTCCGCTACGAATCTGCCCACGATTATATTGCACATGCCCCCGCACGTGCTTTTGACGGGGTTGTAAACCCGCCGGGCTTGGATATCTTGGAAAGAGTAGGCATTGATGCGTTTACCAATGGTGCGCCGCTTTTTGTACCCATCAGCAAATTTGCTTTGCTTTCCGATATGTCCCAAAAAAGCACCCAACCTCCCAATCAAATTATATTTTTGTTTAACCATACCGACATAACACCGGAAGAGCCTTTTTTAAGTAGCATTAAGGCACTAAAACAACGGGGATACAGGTTTGCCATCGAAAACCCAAGGGATGTTAATCACCTGCACCCTATCCTTGAACTTTGTGATTTTGTTATACTTGGTTTTAAGTATAATATGAATAATATGACAACCTTTCGCCAATTGGCAGCCTCCCACAAGCATTTGGAATTTATTGCAGCTGATATTAATGGGCTGGAAATATTTAGCCAATTGGACAAAACCAATTTTAAGTATTTTGAAGGGCGTTTTTACAATGTGCCTGTATCCAAGGATCAATCCACCATGTCGCCTGTTAAAATAAACCGCATCCATCTGCTTAACACAGTGCAGGAGGAGGATTTTGCCATAGAAAGCGTAGCGGATATTGTCGGGCGTGACCCGTCCATGTCCATTAGCTTGTTAAAATTGGTAAATTCGCCTCATTTGGGCATTAGCCAAAAAATTAAAAGCATACAGCATGCTGTTGCCATGCTTGGGCAAAAAGAGGTGCGCAAGTGGGTTACAACCGTTATAGCCAACCTGTTGGCAGAAGATAAACCGGGAGAGCTTACCCGCCTATCCCTTCTACGTGCCAAGTTTGCGGAAAATATGGCACGCCACTTCCACCTGGCCATGCAGGCAAATGACCTGTTTTTGCTTGGCTTGTTTTCCATACTGGATGCAGCTTTGGATATGCCAATGGAAGATGCCTTAAAGCTTATCCATGTATCTGAGGAGATACATACAGCTTTAGTGGAGCGCAAAGGGCGGTTTATGAAAATCCTCAACTTCATCCTTGCCTACGAAGCCGCCGATTGGACAGAGGTTAAAAACACAATGATGCTCCACGACATCAGTGCAGGTGATGTTTTTGAATCCTATATGGAAACCGTAAGCTGGTATGATTCCATACTAAACGAAGCCTACGAAGTTGAAGCATAATAAAATAAAAAATGCCGTTGACCCCATAGGGAGTACGGCATTTTTTATTCATCATCGTCGCTTTACTCAAACATACGCCAAGCCGGGTCATTAACAAGAATATAGCTGAAAACAGTATTGCCATCATCAGTTACATGGATATTGTCGGTGGTGGACAAAAAGCCTTCCCGCTCCAATGTCAGAACATGGCGGCGCACTTCTAACTCCAAAAATAAGGGCGTTAAGCCTCTAAATTCCTCGTCTATATACACCCTTGCCCCTGCCGGGCTGGTGCTTACGGTTGTGCCGCGGGTGCGGGTTATGGCTTCCAGGTTTATGGTATGCTCCTGCGGGGTTGGGCCAATGGTAACGGTGTGATATGCGGGATGGTATCCCACTGCTTCCAGCAGTAGATAATGCACACCAAACTCCATCAAAAATGGCTCGTTTACGGGTTGCCAGCGGTCACCTACATGTAAAACGGCATTTTCCGTTTCCGTGTATATGGTTAGCGAGCCCAAGCTAAACTCCAACCCATTAAAGTTAAGGTTTGCTGTTTCGCCACGGTTTACGGTTACATCGAAAATAAATGGCTCGATATTTTCCCCACGGATAACCACGCGGTTTTGCCCTTCAGGCACACGCAGGCGCATATCCTCATCGGCAAGGGCTGTTATAATTGTTGTGCCCACCTCCACCATGCCGCCTATAATATCTTCATTTTGGGGGATAAGCAAATCACCGTGGCTTCTATGCACTTCTATGGATGTTACGAAAGTATCTTGAAAAGTGCCAACACTCACTAAATCAATAGGGTCAAGGGAGCTTAGTGCAAGGGTTTGGCCGCCATGCCGCACAATGGGATTATTACCCAAATCATATCGGCGGTTGCCGATAAGCAGCCTTCCCCCGTCTTCGACAGTGATACCCGTAATTTCCCTGTGCATGCGCACCTGTGCGCTTAGTTGCGCCGTTTCCACTGTATTGGAATTGGGCGCATGGTGGATATACACCACATTACCGGGCACAAATTGGGGCAGTGTAGCAGGGTTGCCCAGCCTATCCCGTAAAACCGAGTGGGGCTCGGCAAAAAAGCTGCGCATTTCGCCAATGTCAAACACATATATGTCAATACGGTTACTGCGTATGTCCTGGATAAGTCCTGTTGCGGTTACATTGCCGGGGGCAATAGGGGGCGGGGCCACATTATCCAGCGGCGGCAAGCCGCCATCATGCCCGGGCAGCAAGTTGTTGCCCGCATCACCTGTAACCATATTGTTTGTGCCGCCTTCCGCTGTGCTGTTTAAGAATGATGTAAACATGGTGGCAAATACAAAAACAGCCGCCAAAACAGCCACAAACACCGCCACCACAATGATGATGGAGTAATTTGTGTTTTTGGCGGGGGCAATTTTCTTTTTGGGGGCTAATTTAGGGCCTGCCGGTACAGGTTCGGGCTTTGGTGCGGCATTGCCCACAAAATTAAATTTTCTGGTTTCGCCCTGCTCGGCTTCGGGTGGTATGGCGTGGCCGCCGGGTATATACGCCACCCCTTCCCGTTGTATGGGCATTTTTCTGGTATTGTTTTTTTCTCTTTCGTCCATAAAATCACCTCTATTGCTTTTGTATATATCCATCCAGCGCATTGCCCCGTGCTAAGCTCTCTTCCATACGTGCAAGATATGCCTTGGGTGCAAAGCTGCGGTTTTTGCTATAATAATCCCTTGCAATTTTAATAAATTTATCGGGATACAAAAGCTTGGCTGTAAAAAAATCTTTGTTTATGTCCGCTTCCGCATGCCCTGCCTTGTATGCGCCAAAAATGTCTGCAAGGGGCAAGTCCCCATCAGGTTCCGCTTTTAGGTATCGTTTAACCATGTAGGTTAAATCCGATAAATAATGCCCATAACCTGCCGTGGCAAAATTGGAAAAAATTGGCCGGTCCGCCATGTAGATATTTTCTTCTTTTAGCAGGTTGTGGCAAATATAGTTATTATCCCCCAAAGCACCACCCGCAATACTGACGGAAGAGATATGAGGGGCAAATTTTTCATATCCCCTTAAAAAAAGCATGTCAAATTCCGAAAACTTACCGGCTTTCATCAACTTTTTCCTGTGTGTTGCCAAATTTTCCAATGCCTTTTGGGGCGGTATTGCTTCTTGCCGCCTTTTGGGCTTGTGGGCAAAGTTTGCACCCATCAAAATTTTGTGCATTTTGCCCAAATGCTCCACTACCGTCAAAAAATCCTGTTTTTTGGCAAAGTCTACCTTGGGGGCTGCAAATGTTAGGGAAGCTGTGTAAACATCATCCGATGTTTTGTAGTAGGGCAGGTTTTTTTCTGTAACATAAAAACGGTCGGTTTGGTCAAAACCCTCCCTATACAAAAACTCCTTAACCTCATGCTGGAACAGGATAGCCTCGACATTTTCTTCTGTGGTATTACTTTTTTGCAGTGCAACAGAGCCTTGGTCGGTAGCAACCAAAAACCCGAATTTTTCACGGTTAACCCCTTTGGCAGTTAGCCCGAAAAGCGAAATAATGTATTTTACATGTGTTTCCACAAAAGCACCTCCGAAAATCCCGTAGGGCGTAAGTACGCCCCTATAATCCATGATATGAGCAAGCCCGCCCATATATTCAAAGGTGTGCAGTTCATTATAACAGCTTTTTATATGGGTGTCAACTAAATATAGCCGCCATCCAAGTTAAGTATTTGCCCGTTAATGTATCCAGATTGTATAAGAAAATCTGCCATTAATGCAATCTCTTCAGGTTTTGCAAAGCGTCCGAGTGGGATTTGGCTAAGTAAATCCACCCTTTCCTCGGGGTCAAGAAAATTATTCATCTCCGTTTCCACCACACCGCAGGCAATGGCGTTTACCTTAATACATGCCCCGCCAACCTCCTTGGCAAGGGCCTTGGTAAAAGCATCCACACCGCCTTTTGTGGCGGAATATACCGCCTCGCAACTTGCCCCCGCCCCGCCCCAAATGGACGATATGTTGATAATATGCCCACCGCCCTTGCTAAGCATATGCTGCACCGCTATGTGGCTGCAATTTATCACCCCTAAAAGGTTGGTGTTTATCAGGCTTTGCCATGTATCGGGGGTGGTGTCGGCAAAAAAGCCCACATGGGAGATGCCCGCGTTGTTAACAAGCACATCCAGCCCACCAAACTTGGCTTCAATTTGGTCAAACATCCGCTTGCAATCGCCATAATCCCCAACATCACCGTTTAGGGACAAAGCCCCGTCCAGGCTGCCGTGGCGGCTGCAAATTGCCACCTTATAGCCCTTGCCGATAAAGTGGTTTGCCATGGCAAGCCCTATTCCACGGCTGCCGCCGGTTATAAAAATACGCACTCCCTCAACTCCTCTTGACATTTAGACGCATTTGAGTTACAATAAGTTCCAATACCCTTTGGGGGTGCTTATGTTTACGACAGTATTGACAAATTTAATACCCATGGGCATTATTATGGCAATTGGTATTTTTGCCCGTAAGCTGGGCATCATCAGTGATGATGTATCTGCTGGCATGTCCAAAATTTTGGTAAATATTACCTTGCCTGCCATGCTTATCATGGGCATGCAAAGGGAATTTACGGCGGAGCTGTTAAGTGGCGGCTTAATGGTGCTTGGGCTTGTTGCTGCACAAATTTTGGTGTTTTGCGGCTTGGGCCTTCTTGCCTGCATACTTCTAAAACTGCCAAGGGGGCGGCGTGGCGCATTTGCCTCATCCATCGCTTTTGGTAATGTGGGTTTTATGGGCATACCCATTATTGTTGCCGTTTTTGGGTACGATGCCTTGTTTTACGCCGCCATAGCACAAATACCCTTTAATTTGCTACTATTCTCACTGGGCATTGGTTTGATGGCAAAAGATGTTAAGCGGGCAAAATTTCGCCCTAATATGGCGTTTTTCGCCGCCTTGCTGGGGCTTGCCATCTTTTTAATAAGGTGGCAAATACCCCAACCCATTGGCATAACCCTGCACCACCTTGGCGGGATGACAACGCCCCTTTCCATGCTGATAATGGGCGCAATGATTGGCAAACAAAGGGTAAAAGAGCTGGTTAGTGATAAAACCGTGCTTTTTCTGGCAATGCTAAAACTAATTGCCCTGCCTGCCCTAACATGGCTAATTTTGCGCAGCTTTATTGCGGATGTGCTCGCCCTGGGCGTAATTGTCACACTTTCCGCTATGCCTACGGCCGTTATGGTGGTTATCTGTGCCAAGGACAACCCGCAGGCATCCGAATATGCCTCCAAGGCTGTATTTGTAACCACTGCCCTTTGTTTATTTACCCTGCCCCTTGTTGGCTTGATTTTATAGCGGTTGCGTTTTATTAGCCAAACCGCTGCAGTAGGAGAAGTTACGTGGAAAATTTTACACCCCAACATTTTAGAGAAAAAGGTCTGTTTGCCCTATTTGGGCAGGCGGGCGTTTTGTATTTCAAATCAGCAAAATTTTTGGCTGTTATGACTATTTTGTCATTTTTGCCCGTATTTGTTTTCCGCTTGTTTTTGCCGGCCCATCTGGCATATGCTTTTGCCGAATTTCAGGCACTTTTGCAATATTACCTTGCGGGTGGGGAGATTTATATGGCAAGCCTTATGGCAGCCGCCGAAGGTGATGCGACAATTTACACCTTTATGCATGCAGGCGTATGGCTTGCCTTTTTGCCCCTAATGGTGGGTGCAACCACCTACCTTGCCGCCCGCCATTTGGATGGAGAGTCTCCAAATTTCAGCGATATGCTTGCCAATGCCATGCCCCGTTTTCCCGCAATGCTGGCCACCCTTGCAATTGTTGCGGTTATTATGGTGGGTTTGCTGTTTTTAACGGGCGGCACATTTCTTGTGGCCATCCCCATTTATATTGCCGTAACCATAATGTTTTTTATGCATGTTACGGCGGATGTGGGCCGCTGGGGTTTTAATGCCTTATCCATCAGCCGCTTTTTGGTGCGTGGTCGGTGGTTTAGGGTGCTTTTCTTCGCATTGTTTATTTTGGTGGCTTATGGGGCGGTTTACCTTGCCATCAACGTTTTTGGCGGCATTTTAGGTGTTTCTGCAAGCCTGTTTGCAGAATTGCCCTTTTTCCTGATATCACAGCTAATTCTATCCTATTTCCTATTAGTTTTTGCCCTATGGTATTTTGACATAAAAACCCTGCATCAGCGCAACTTAGAAGCGGTGGAGAAGATGGTGTCCGACACTTTACGGGAGATTATGGAAAGGCGGGATAATGATGATAGCAAGCTTTAAGACCATTGATAAGCCCGCCATAATCGAAACTGTGGAAAAAGGCAGCCGCTTTATCGGCCATGCCTTTAATGTGGATAATGAAGAGGCAGCCTTGGCACATTTGGCGGAAATACGCCAATTACACGCCAAAGCCACCCACAACTGCTGGGCATGGCAAATGGGCATGGCAAACCAATTTACCCGCCAAAGTGATGATGGCGAACCATCAGGCACTGCAGGCATGCCTATGCTTGATTATCTGCGTAAGGAAGATTTGAAAAATGTGTTAGTAATCGTAACCCGCTATTATGGCGGCACATTGTTGGGCACGGGCGGGCTTGTGCGGGCATATGGCCACGCCGCAAAAGAAGCTTGTATTGCCGCCCGCATTGTGGAAAAGTTTTTATATCAAAAATTCGCCATTACTGTGCCGTATCATCTTGGTGGTAAATTGGAGCATGAGTTGCGCACGGGCGGTCACATCATCGCAAATGCGGATTATGCCGACCAAATCACATTCACTGTGCTGACGGAGATGCCAAATGCGGACAACCTTGCAAAGCATATCACCAATATAACCGCATCCACCGCACAAATAATCCGCACAGAAACCCCTTATTTAGAACGTCCTTAAGCATCGTGCGGTTGCCCGCAATAACATGTTTGGAGCGTTTTTATATTAATTTCAAAACAAGCATATAATCATACACATAACAAACGGAGATTTTACTTTTTATCTGCAACCAAGTGTTTCCCTTAGTTCTTTGGTTAGGGCTATTCTTCCAAATTCTGTCCGTTTTTTGTTTTGCGTCAATAAGTGCTCAACAAATAGACCTGGGTGACTTTGTTCCTATGGAGTATATACGTATTATTTATGAATGTGAGTGCTTATTCCACATTCATAAATAAATCACGATGGTTTGTATATGTCACCGGAATCACAACAAATACTTGACACACTGCATTCTTTTAGTAATGGCACACAAATTAAGATTGTCCGTATTAGCCAATTGCCCTATGGCATAGTTACCATGTAGGTGGGAAGTGGCGAGGAAGCTAACGTTTATACCCCAAATGGATAAATTGCAACAGAAATTAGGGGTACATATATCACTAAATGCTTGGATTGCAAATGGTCTTCAACACTTCCCAATCCCCTTGCTTTTAATTTAGAGTGTGTTCACATTAATGGGTCGTACGGATTTGCGTGTGGGTTCTGCCAACGACAAGTGGCGGGAAATCAGCACGTAAAGCTGTGCGGCAGCTTAATGCGAACACGCTCTAATCAAATAAGTAAACGGACGAAGAAAATGGAGGAGCGATATGAAACGTAAAATTATTACTTTATTATTTTTGTGCTTTCCTGTCGCTGTCCGCTTGTGGGCAAACTCTGCATAGTGAAGATTATGAACCACCACCACCGACATACCCCTCTGACATGAATTTACGGCAAGAAGTACGGCAATCGCCGTCGCAACTTCCGGAAGCGGCACAAGTTTTGCAATTTTACCTGATAACAGCTCATGAGGATGGGGCATTAACCACGGGTTCGGCAACTATCACGAGCATTGTTTAACAGGTTTCCTCGGTGATGACACACCGGAAAACCGTTATATCCCCACAAAAATTATGGAGGGGGGCTGGGGAAATAACGCCAGCGGACAAATGGGTACGTACCGGTGAGGTTTGGACATCGGTGCGGCACCCCCGCATGATTATGGAAGATGTAATCCATGTATTGCGGGTACTTCTCACACGATGGCAATCCAACGTGACAACAGTTTGTGGGGATAGGGTAGGAACGGCCAAGGTCAGCTCGGCGACAGCACTACCCAAGACAGGCAACGCCCTGTGCGCTATCTTAAAAAAGCCAACGATATACAAAAACACCACTGCGGACTGACTGCAATGGTGTTTTGCTTACTTATTGGAATGCGGTGCCGCTTTGCCCTGCAATAGCTTCCCTTGCTTTTTCAAGGGCGGCTATGATGGCTTTTTTGCCGCCATTTTCGATAAAGGAGGCGCAGGCCTGCACCTTTGGTAACATACTGCCGGGGGCAAAATGCCCTTCATCTTCGTATTTTTTGGCATCTGCTACTGTTAGGGCGGTTAAATCTTGGTGGTCTGCTTTGTTAAAGTTTAGCGCAACATGCTCCACCGCCGTTAGGATTATTAGCGTGTCTGCCCCGATAAGCTCCGCCATTTTGGCTGATGCAAAGTCCTTATCCACCACGGCATCTATGCCCTTCCAAAGGCCGCTGTCATTATAAACAGGGGTGCCACCACCACCACAGGCGATGACGACCATATCATCAGCAAGCATCTTTTTAACCACTTCTTTTTCCACAATATCAATAGGTTTGGGGGATGCTACTGCCCAACGCCAGCCCCTGCCCGCATCTTCCATATAAAACTTGCCTGTTTCTGCCATAATTTTCTTGGCTTCTTCTTCGGTGCTGTATGCGCCGATGGGTTTGGTTGGCTTTTGGAATGCGGGGTCGTTTTTATCCACCACGGTTTGGGAGGGGATTGTGGCAACCTCTTTACTAATGCCCCTTGTGGCAAGCTCGTTGCGGATAGCTTGCTGGATGTGGTAACCTATGTATCCTTGGGACATGGCAATGCACTCCACCAGCGGCATATCATCCTTGCCTGCATCCATTAAAAGCTTTATCATGCCCACCTGCGGGCCATTGCCGTGGGCAATAACAACTTTGTGGCCCTGCTCCACAAAATCCACTACGGATTTGGCGGCGGATTTTACCATTTCCAGCTGTTCCTTCACATTGTTGCCAAGGGCATTGCCCCCCAAAGCCAGTACGATTGTTGACATAATTTTTTCCTCCTGTGTATTAAAGTTTTTTGGGATTTGAAGCATTTCGTCTTGTTAAACGGTATGAGTGCCAACCTTCCGAATAAGGGGTTTTTAGCCAAGCTACAAACCCCAATATATTCAAAATAATCAACACAGGAATTCCTATTAACCTACGCAAGTCAGCGGGTGCCGGCACGATTTCAAAAGTGGACAAGACTTGTAATACTTGCCTCCCAAGCTCTCCATTCCATTCTCTTGGGCGTAATTGCGCCCGGATGGTAAAACCATACCTTTCACCTAAGTAGTAAAAGGTTCGCACTTCATGCCACGCTTCCCGAGGATGTACTGTGGATAGGCGAATTAGTTGCATTTCGTGGTAAAAGGGAGATTCTTGTGTGGGCGAAGTAAGGTGGTTCGAGAGCGTAAACATTGGCGACCTACCACGAATCTCCATGAGATGCCTGCCGGTATCCCTGCAATAAACAGTCAAAGTACTGCTTTGCCTACATTCACTAACAACAAAATACTGCCCATCAAGATATATGGAAAATCTTGGTAAATTGGTTCTTACGGAAGAGGTGCGCCACTTCTCCGAATGGACGACTATCCTTTGCAACCCCCTGTTTTCTCTTAACGTAGCCCTTCCGCCGCAAGCTGTTAATGTAAGTGTGAACAGAAACAAAAACAGCATGGGCAAAAGCCACCTACGCACGGTCGTACACACAGCAACCCTTACTATCAATAGCAACGATTACCGGAAATTTTTCCACAGTTAACTTTCTTATGGCTTCTGTTCCCAAATCCTCAAAAGCCACCAATTCCACAGCTTTGATGGACTTGCTCATAAGTGCTGCCACGCCGCCGGCACCCGCAAAATAAATGCCATTATGCACCACAATGGCCTGCCTAACCGCATCCGAGCGCAAGCCCTTGCCAACCATGGCTTTTAACCCGCATTCAATCAGCTTTGGGGAATGCAAATCCATACGCCCGGCTGTTGTTGGGCCGATAGAGCCTATAACGGCACCATCAGGGGCGGGGGATGGGCCTGCGTAAAACACAATTGCCCCATTAACATCAAAAGGCAGGGGCTTGCCGCTGTTTATTAATTCCATCATACGGATATGGGCGGCATCCCTTGCGGTGTAAATCTCTCCCGTTATATGCACCATCTGCCCGCATGTAAGCCCGCTGATAACCTCATCGGTAAGCGGTGTAAAAATTTCTTTAATCATAACACGGCCTCCTCGTGGCGGTTTACGTGGCAGCCTATGTTTACGGCAACGGGCAAACCTGCAATGTGGGTGGCAAAGGTGTTTATATGCACTGCCATGGCGGTGGTTTTACCCCCAAGGCCTGATGGGCCAATGCCTGTGGCGTTTATCCGCTCTAAAAGCTCCGCCTCTATCCCTGCCCAATAAGGGTCGGGATGGGGTTGGCCCAGCGGGCGTAACAAAGCCCTTTTCGCCATAAGGGCAGATTTGTCAAAACTGCCGCCCACGCCCACGCCCACAATAATAGGTGGGCATGCATTGGAATCTGCCAGTTTAACCGTTTCCATCACAAAATCCCGCACCCCGTCAATGCCAACCCCCGGCACGAACATTTTAAGGCGGGACATGTTTTCGCTGCCAAAACCCTTAGGCGAAACGGTTATGTGCAACCTATCCCCCGGCACAATTTGGTAATGGATAATGGCGGGGGTGTTATCACCTGTATTTGTGCGCCTTATGGGGTCCCCCACCACAGATTTGCGCAAATACCCCTCTTCATAACCCTTGCGCACCCCTGCGTTTATGGCATCTTCAACATCACCGCCAACAATGCGCATATCCTGCCCCACATCCAAAAACACCATTACCATGCCCGTGTCCTGGCAAATGGGTAGGCGGTCGGTTTTGGCAATGTCCTGGTTTTTTAGCATATCCTGCAAAATTTCCCGGGCAATACCGCTTTCTTTTTCCAGCGCATTTTCCATGCAGCTGCGTATGTCGCAAGGTACCTCCACGCAAGCTTTTATGCAAAGTTGCGCCACCACATCCCTTATTTGTTCAACATTAACTTCTCGCAACTCCCCACCTCCTTATTACAATTATATACCCAAGCCCAAGGCACGTCAAGAATTTTATTTGCTTATGGACAAAGCGAGCCCGGCATGGTATGCTAATGTAAAAGTAATTTTACACAGGAGGGCAATTTATGCGATTTAACGGCAAAACAGCAGTTGTAACAGGGGCGGCGGCAGGCATTGGCCGCTGTGTGGCAGAAATGTTGGCAGCACAAGGGGCAAAAGTTTGCGCTGTGGATATTGCAGATATCCCCTATCAAGCGGACGGCATAAAGGCATACAAACTAAATGTAGCGGACAGTGCAGCATGCAAAGCTTTTTATGACCAAGCAGCCGGGGAATATGAAAGCCTTGATATCCTGATAAACAACGCAGGCATAACCCGTGATGCCATGACAGCGAAAATGACTGACGAGCAGTGGGATTTGGTAATGGATGTAAACTTAAAAGGTATATTTAACCTTACCCGCCACTTTGGACCCCATATGGAGCGGCAGGGGGGCGGTGCAATCGTCAATATATCATCTGTGGTGGGGGAATTTGGTAATATTGGCCAAGCCAACTATGCTGCCACAAAAGCCGCTGTTTACGGGCTTACAAAAACATGGGCTAAGGAATTTGCCCGCAAAGGTGCGGCGGTGCGTGTAAATGCCGTTTCACCGGGATACACCATGACGGATATACTAAAAACCGTGCCGCAAGATTTGCTGGATAAATTTGCCGCACAGACCATGCTTGGCAGGCTTGGGCAACCGGAGGAAATTGCAAAGGCCATCGTATTTTTAGCAAGTGACGAAGCGTCCTACATCACCGGGCATAATTTAAGCGTAAATGGTGGTATGCGGTTGTAATACCAATTCCATTCTCAATCATGGAAAAGCACATTTTGAAAACGCACTGAAACCTGCGATTTTCAAAATATCCTTTTCCATGTTTCAAATTGGAATTGGTATAATTATAAATGTATTTATAAGGTTGCCGAGGATTGTGTCAACTCTCTCAATCGAGCATGTTATAATAATACCACATCTGCAACCAACATTCAATCTACTCTTTACAAAATGAAGTGGAGAGAGAGGGGGTGCGGGGCAAAGCCCCTCCTTACCCCTCTTTTTCTTTTGTTTATATATGTCAACACGTTGGGGCATAGGTTGGGCTTAATTTTTTAACCCCCCAACAACGCTTTCTCCATAAATCTTATTCTGGGAGATAAGAAAATACAAAATCTACGTACCACCCACACCGCACAAAACAAAAATACCTTTATTGCGTTGCGGGATTTAGAATGCATTATACAATAGTTTACTTATTAGTTGTACCGGCGTAATGGCTTATTGCCCTAAACGTTCCCAAATCTCCATCACATAATCGTAATGCTCTTCTATTGTGCTTACAAAAATAATTGTGTTGCGCACACGGGTCATTCTTGCAACTTGCCCATCGGATGTAATTTGTCCGTACCAACTATTAAAACCCGAACTGCTCCATGTGTACACCACGATGCTCCGCTGTTGCTCTAATTGCTCCAAATCATTTCTAAGCCGAGCGAATGTGCGGCGTGCATCTGCCATTGTTTCATGCACCATAAACTCCACATAAAACACATCACAATCCGCAACTAAATGGGTTTTGATTTGTTCGGGTGCAGGCACTCTCTCTTCAACCGCATATCCTGCTTCTTTCATGCGGGCTACAAATTCCTCCGGGGATACAATTGGTCTAAAAAATTCCAGCGATATTCCGATTAAGAAAGCAATGGTTAACGCTGCAATAACCAGCAATGTATTGCGTAATAAGTATCGTTTTTTTATGCCAATCGCCGCCCTTCTGCGTATTGTTGTTATCCGCAACATATATGTAAAATTTTGCAGTATGCGCTACACTAATGAATTATATCCTGTCATCCAACCAAAGTACCTCAGGATTAAACCAGATATCGACCCACTCAACCGTGCCATCATTACCAACCAAGCCCAATCTTTCTTGATTTGAAGGATTTATTATGACATATCTTTGCGCCCAACTAGGGCTTGCACCATACTGCTCATCATCAAATCCGGGATAGCCGAATTCGGGTTGGTTTGCTGATAAAATTCGCACCCTTTCCGGTATAAAGGTTAAACGGTAATCCGTTTCATTTTCACGAGAAATTGTAAAACTACCGTTGATAATTGTCATATTATCCCAATTTTCTTCATATCGGCCATCATCAGATATTGTAATGCCCGAATTTCCATACGCAATTACCCAGCGTCCGCTTATTCTTGCTTTTACGTCATAAAAATCAACTGCCGCTAAGGTTTGGGATTCGCTTGGACCACTTCCGTTACAGGCAACCAACATAAGCCCAATGGGAACGAGTATAAAAAAATTCAAAATCCTTTTCATTTTCATTACACAATCACCTCTTTCACGGGCAATTGTAACACACCCTATGCCAAAAAGCTACCCCAAAATGAGTATAAAAATGCAATGGCAACTTTATCTTGAAAAAATGCTGTTTGTTCTGTATAATAAAAATATCCATAAACACAGGAGGAATGATTGTGAATTTTAATGGCGAATATTTCAAAAAAGTTCTGGCAGAAATTTTGGGGATTGACAGTCCAACGGGTTTTACGGCAGCTGCTGTTGCCAAGGTTAAAGAGATTATTGACGGCATGGGTTACGAAACGGCTGTTACCAAAAAAGGCAACTTAGTTGTTAATGTGGCAGGCAAAAGCGGCCATACCGTGGGCATATCTGCCCACATTGACACGCTGGGGCTGGTGGTTAGGGGCTTTAAGGGTGATGGCACCCTTACATTTTCCAAGGTTGGCGGCAGCATACTACCTACCCTTGACGGGGAATATTGCAAGGTTTACACCCGTTGGGGCAATGTTTACACAGGTACAATTTTATCCAATTCCCCATCCAGCCATGTATATGAAAATGCAGGTACGCTTGCAAGGGATGCAAACAACATGCACGTTAAACTGGATATAGAAACCGACAATGACGATAAAACCAAAGAATTGGGCATTTTAGCGGGGGATTTTATTTGCTACGAGCCAAAAACCGTGTTTACCGATACAGGCTTCCTAAAAAGCCGCTTTTTGGACGATAAAATGTCCGTCGCCATTATAATTGCATTGTTGAAGCACTTTAAGGATAACAACATTACGCCAAACCACAACGTTTGCGTGGTTTTTTCCACTTACGAAGAGGTAGGCCACGGCCTTGCCCACCTGCCGCAAGATGTGGATGAATTTGTGGCGGTGGATATGGGTTGCATTGGTGATGATTTAACATGTACAGAATTTGATGTATCCATCTGCGCAAAAGATTCCAGCGGTCCTTATGATTATGAGCTAACAACCCGCCTAATAACCCTTGCAAAGGATGCAGGGCTTAACTTTGCCGTGGATATTTACCCCATGTACGGCTCGGATGTATCCGCCGCATGGCGGGCAGGTAATGATATGAAAGGCGCATTAATAGGTCCCGGCGTTGCCGCCAGCCATGGTATGGAGCGCAGCCACATCAAAGCCGCCGAAAACACTTGGAAGCTTTTGCATCTTTATTTGGCGAAGTAGGTGAGGGTATGGAAAAACTTTTGCGCTTTAAGCAACGCCGCCAAAAATACGACAGGGCTTTAAGACTGCTTGTTGACCACTCAAAAAAGCAAGAATTTGATGATGTGGACATTGCTGCCATGATACATTTTTTTGAAATGGCTTTTGAGCTTGGGTGGAAAATGCTAAAAGACCTTCTGGAAGAAGAGGGGGGCATAATCGCAAAAAGTCCGAGAGAAGTTATCAAAAAGGCTTTTGAAGCTGATTATATTAAGGATGGGCATTTATGGACCGGTATGTTAGAATCCCGAAATATCGTTGCCCATACTTACGACGAGGGGATTGCGAAAGATTTGATTGATAGAGTTTTACAAAGCTATATTCAACCTTTAGAGAAATTAGGGAGTGATGCAGCATCTTTGGGTTAAAACAAAGCGACATCGCTATAATTGAATATATTGGCAAAAGCAACCCCGGCCTTGAAAAAATCCTCATCTACGGCTCCCGTGCAAGGGGAACCCACAAAAAAGGCAGTGATGTGGATTTGGCACTGGTTGGCAGGCTGGAAAGCACAGCCCTTTGGAAGGCTAGGGACTTGCTTAATGAGGTGATGCCAACCCCATACTTTTATGATGTGGTGCATTTGGACACATTAACGGATTCTGAATTTAAGGAGCGTATTTTGGCAGAAGGTAAACCCATCTACCAAAAAGGCGGGGTTTTTGAAGTGCCCGTGCAAATAAAAGCAAACCCATCCCTGCGGGATTTGGAGAGTTTTATATCACGCCACGCCAATAGCGCAAGGCAAGGCACAAAAACCGAGGAAGAAGCATTTTACAAATTTTTTGAAATTTTGGAGGAATGCAAGAATGAAGGAATTTAGAATTTTATCCCCAACAGCAATTTTAGGCTATGGCTTCCCCGCCGCTTCTTTTGAAGAGGGGATGCGCAGAAAACCCCATGCCATTGCAGTGGATGCAGGCTCCACCGACCCCGGGCCCTATTATTTAGGTAGCGGCAAAAGCTTTACCGACCGTGGGGCGGTTAAGCGGGATTTGGAATTTATGCTAACAGCCGCTGTGGCGGAGGGGATACCCCTTATCATAGGCTCGGCGGGCGGTGCCGGGGCAAATAGCCATTTGGACTGGAATGTGGACATTATAAGGGAAATTGCGGCGGAGAAGAAGTTGTCCTTTAAGGCGGCGGTAATATCATCCCAATTAGCCCATGATGTGGTGCTAAAAAGCTTTAACGCAGGTGATGTGAAGGAATTGCACCCCGCCCCCATGCCCACAGCTAAGCATATAGAAGATAGCACCAATATTGTGGCACAAATGAGCGAAAAGCCTTTTATTGATGCGTTGGACGCAGGCGCACAGGTAATAATTGCAGGCCGCAGTTATGACCCCGTTGTGTTTGCCGCCCCCGCCATCCGTGCAGGTTTTGATGCGGGCCTTGCCCTGCATATGGGCAAGATTTTGGAATGTGCCGCAATTGCCGCCTTTCCCGGTAGCGGAAGTGATTGCATGCTGGGCATTTTACGGGAGGATTGTTTTGAGCTTAACACCCTAAACCCCGCCCGCAAATGCACTGTAACATCCGTTGCCGCCCACACACTGTATGAAAAAAGTGACCCCACATCACTGCCCGGCCCTGGCGGTGCGCTGGACTTGCGCCAAACCACCTTCGAGCAGGCAGGGGATGGGGTAATTGTGCGTGGCAGTAAATTTGTAGCAGATGAAGGGCTTGGTTTTGTAAAGTTGGAAGCCGCCCGCCTTGTTGGCCGCCGCACCCTGTCCATCGCCGCTACCATAGACCCCATTATGATAGCCCAGCTGGGTAAGGTGATATCCGCTGTTAAAGAGCGTGTAAATGCGAATTTTGAAAATCTAAGGGATTTTTATTTGGACTTTAAGACATACGGCGCAGGCAATGGCGCAAGCTTTTATGATGGCGACACCTGTTGCCCCCCATCCGAAATCGCCATAATCATAGAAGCTGTAGCGGATACAAGGGAGCTGGCGGATACCATATGCTCCTTTGCCCGTTCCACCCTGCTGCATTACGGCTATGAAGACCGCAAGTCCACAGCTGGCAACTTGGCCTTTCCCTTTTCCCCATCAGACTTTGCAGGCGGCGATGTTTACGAATTTAGCCTGTATTGCCTAATGAAGGCGGAAGCGGACATGTTTCCAATAAAATATGTTGATTGTAAGGAGGGTGTTTGGAATGGTTAAATACTTTGATTTGTTTGATATGGCGGATGTTATACGCAGCAAAAATGCAGGCCCTTATGAATTTACTTTTGACATAATTTTCAAAGATGCGGACCATTTTGAAGAGTTTGCAAAAGCTGATATTATGACGCCCGCAGTTTTTGCAAAGCTTTACAATATCCCCGAAACCGATATAATCTCCGTTATATATTTCGCCCCTGCTAAGGCGGTTAAAATCACCATAATACGCCCCATGGCATCAGGCGACTTGGGGGAGAAGGATATTTACGGTGCACAACAACATGCCCCATTACTGGATTTTGAGTACACATTGTAATGAAGCTGACTGACGGCGCAGAAACCCTGAAAAATGTAGGCGAAGCTCGCCTTGTCCTGCTTCACAAACTTGGCATTAAAACCATTGGGGATTTATTAGAATTTTTTCCAAGGGATTATTTGGATAGAAGTGTGATTTCGCCTATTGGGGAGCTTGCCCAAGGTCAAATGGCAACAATACTTGCCAAGCGGGCAGGGGATGCCCAGTTTCGCCAATTGGCGGGCAAAAATATCACCCGCTTGTATTTTAGTGATGGCACAGGGCAAATTGCCATTTCTTGGTTTAACCAACCCTATATACAGCAAGCCCTAAAATATGGCGAAGATTATTATATATCAGGCAAGGTGGCATGGTCGCCTGCAGGGCTTACACTGGAAAACCCCCAATGGGACAGGGTGGAGGGTGAAAGCCTGTCCGCCGGGCGCATTGTGCCTGTTTACAAACTAACAGTGGGCATAACCCAAAAGATTTTGCGTGGGCTCATCCGCCAAGCTTTGGATGAAACTGCGGGACAAATTGAGGATTTTCTGCCACCCAATATCCTGCATGCCCACGGTCTTTGCGGGCGCAGTTTTGCTGTGGAAAACATCCACTTCCCCAACGGCGGGGAGGATTTTTATACAGCCCGCAAACGGTTGGTTTTTGAGGAGCTTTTTTTACTGCAAACTGCCCTAATCACAGCAAAAGGGCATTTGAAGCAGAAAATTGCCCCCGCAGATATTTTTGCCAACATGGATATTACCCCAATTTTATCAGCCTTACCCTATAAGCTAACAGATGACCAAGTCAAGGTGCTGGATGAGATTATGGGCGACATAACCGGCGGCTTTGCCCTAAACCGCCTGCTGCAAGGGGATGTGGGCAGCGGCAAAACGGCAGTTGCCATGGTACTGTGCTATCTTGCGGCAAAAAACGGGGCACAAGCGGCGGTTATGGCACCCACAGAAACCCTTGCAACCCAGCATTTCCAAGCATTTACAGAAATTTTGGGCGGGCTTGGGGTAAATTGTGGTCTGCTAAGTGGCTCCCAAAAGCCCAAAGAAAAGCGGGAAATTAAGGCAAAACTTGCGGCAGGGGAAATTAATGTGATAATCGGTACCCACGCCCTGCTGCAAGATAATGTGGAATTTGCCCGCCTTGGGCTGGTTATTACCGACGAGCAACATCGCTTTGGCGTGCGCCAACGTGCCGCATTAAACAGTAAAGGCACCATCCCCCATGTGCTGGTGATGACGGCAACACCAATTCCCCGCTCCCTTGCCATGGTTTTGTATGGGGATATGGATATTTCTGCCATCCGCCAAATGCCGCCGGGCAGGCAACCCATCGATACTTATTCAGTCACAAAAGCCTATCACAATCGTATTTTTGACTTTATCCGTAAGCAGGTAGCAGATGGGCGGCAAGCCTATATCATATGCCCCCTCATCCAAAAGGATGAGGGCGACGAGGATGCCTCTGCCGCCCAAAATAAGCAGGAAATTACCCAAGTTATTAAGTTTGCAGAACTATTGAAAGATGGCGTTTTTGCCGATATAAATGTGGGCATTTTACATGGCCGCATGAAGGCGGATGAGAAAAATGCCGTGATGACAGCATTTGGGCTTGGCGAAATTGATGTGTTAGTATCCACCACCGTGGTGGAAGTGGGCATAAATGTGCCAAATGCCACCATTATGATGATTGAGAATGCAGAACGCTTCGGCCTTTCCCAGTTGCACCAGCTGCGGGGGCGGGTGGGGCGTGGCAAGCATAAGTCCTATTGCATACTTGTAACCGATGCCAAAAACCAAGTAACAAAAAAACGCATGGATGCCATGACCAAAACAGGCGATGGTTTTGTACTGTCCGAAATGGATTTGGAGCTGAGAGGGCCCGGGGAGTTTTTTGGCACAATGCAACATGGCTTGCCCCGCCTAATGCTGGCAAATTTATATAAAGACATGGAAGTGCTTGCAGCCGCAAGGGATGCGGTGATAAATATGGGCGAAGTAAGCCACCTACCCCTAAAAAACAAAGTCAAATCACTACTAGCCAAAGTACAGCAGATAGCATTGTAGGGTGTGGGCTTGCCCCGCCTGTTAACGGGAGAAATAAAATGCGTGTTATTTCAGGTAAGGCAAGGGGCGCATCGTTGCTCGCCCCAACAGGCAAAAACGTGCGCCCCACATCCGACTATGTTAAGGAAAACTTATTTAATATAATCCAAGCTGATGTGGCAAGCAGCTATTTTTTGGATTTGTTTTCAGGCAGTGGCGGTGTGGGTATAGAAGCCCTAAGCCGTGGGGCAACCCACGCTGTTTTTGTCGACAGTTCCCAAAAATCAACCGACCTTGTAAGGCGCAACTTGGAAAAAACACGGTTATTAGGCCATGCCACCATCATTAAAGGCGAAATACCTGCCATTTTTCACCGTTTAGCAGGGCAAAAGTTTGATATTGTTTTTCTGGACCCGCCCTACGACAAAGGACTGGCAGAAAAAACCATTACCGCCATCCAAAAGCTATGTATTTTAGCGGATGGTGGCATAATAATTGCTGAAATTGCAGGTAACGAAAGCTTTTCGCCCCCTAATGGGCTGGAAATTTACAAAGAAAAAAACTACGGAACAAGCAAACTTATTTTTATGGAGGTAAGGGCATGAATGCAGTATACCCCGGCAGTTTTGACCCGGTAACATTGGGGCATATGGACATTATCCACCGTGCGGCTGCAATTTCTGATGTGCTAACGGTGGCGGTGCTTAACAACCCCGCAAAAAATGCCATGTTTACGGTGGATGAGCGTGTAGAAATGCTGCGGCATGCTTGCCAAACCATGCCCAATGTGCAAGTTACCTCCTTCCGTGGTATGCTTGCGGAATTTGTTAAGCAAATGAATGGGCAAGTGGTTATAAAAGGCGTGCGTAACCATCGGGATTTTGAATACGAAAACCAAATGGCACAATTTAACAAAATGTTAAATAATAATATGGAAACCCTATTTCTACCCGCAAGCACAGCTTTTTCCCTAATCTCCTCCTCGGCGGTTAAGGAGATTGCATTGATGGGCGGGGATGTTTCCAAAATGGTCTCCAATAATGTTTACAACAAAATATTGCAAAACATCTCCCGTGTGTGGTATAATGACATAAGTCAAACATCAACTCAACCTTCACAAAAAACTCGGTGAAGCATCGAGGTTTTTTGCTCGGCTTCGTTGTGTTTAACTAAGTCACTATGATATAATGAAAAATAATTGAAAAATCAGCCTTGTATGGGGCTTGGCATATATACGCAGGGAGGCAAAATATGGAACTTATAAGCTCTCAAATTGATAGGATAGAGGATTTGCTGTCCGAAATGGATGGTGTGATTGACGGTGCACGTGCAGTGCCTTTTTCGGGCAAAATAAGCCTTGAAAAGGAAAGTCTTTTTCATTTGATTGATGATGTGCGGGGCATTGTGCACGAGATGCGCAAAGGCTTGCCGGCGGAAATTAACCAAGCCCGCCGCCTGCTTAACGACAAAGATAATCAGCTTAGCGAAGCCCGCACAAAAGCAGAAATGATGCTGCGTGCAGCCGAAGCCCAAGCCGCCCAAATGGTGGATGAGCACGATTTAACCATGCAAGCCAGAGAAACATCCGATCGTATTTTAGAAGAAGCAAAACAAGAAGCCCGCAACTTCAAAGTTTCTGCCGCCCAGTACGTGGACAGTATTTTTGGAGAGTTGGATGAAAAACTACAAAGTGCCCTTGATGCCCAAATGCAAAAATCCAGTGATATGGAAAAGTTTTACAACACTTTGTTGGATGAATTGCACCACAATCGCCAGTCCATACCCATGGACCAGTAATATTGTTTTATAGGAGCTGAATATGGATTTCAAAATTGAAATAGCACAACTTTTGGCTAATGCCACAAATTTGGAAGCCGGGGAGGTTGCAGGCGCAATAGAAACCCCCGACCCTGCCATGGGAGACTTTGCCTTTCCCTGCTTTAAGCTGGCAAAAACAATGAAAAAAGCCCCCGCCGCCATTGCAGATGAATTGGCGGCTTCTTTGCAATTGCCCGCATTTTTACAAAGCATACAGGCGGCAGGCCCCTACCTAAATTTTTTTGTAAACCGTGGCCTTTATGCGGCAGAAATTTTATCTAAAATCTACAAAGCAGGTAAGGAATTTGGGCGTAGCCATATTGGCGGCGGCGGTGTGGTTGTTATTGACTATTCCTCGCCAAATATGGCAAAACGCTTTCACATTGGGCATTTGCGTTCCACGGTAATTGGTCACGCCTTGTACAATATTTTTAACTTTTTGGGCTACAAAAGTTTTTCCATAAATTATCTGGGGGACTGGGGGACGCAGTTTGGCAAAATCATCACCGCTTATGAGCATTGGGGCAACAAGGCTGATGTGGAAGCTGGTGGTATAGAGGAGCTGGAGCGTCTTTATGTAAAATTTCATAAAGAGGTGGAAAACAAACCGGAGCTGGATGACCAAGCCCGTGCTTGGTTTTTGAAAATGGAGCAAGGGGACGAGTATGCCCTGGACTTGTGGCGTTGGTTCAAAGAAATTAGTATGGCAGACCATAGTAAAATTTACAAAATGCTGGATATTGATTTCGACTCTTTTAACGGCGAAAGTTTTTATAATGATAAAATGACCCCTATTGTAGATGAGCTTAAATCCAAAGGTGTTGCCGTGGAGGACAAAGGTGCTTGGATTGTGGACTTGGAAGCCCATAAAATGCCCAATTGCCTTGTTTTGCGTAGTGACGGGGCGACGATTTACGCAACCCGTGACATTACATCGGTTTTGCACCGCAAGGATGAATATAAATTTGTAAAAGCCCTATATGTAACATCCAAAGAGCAGATTTTGCATTTTGCCCAATGCTTTAAGGTGGTAGAATTGATGGGGCATGAATGGGCATCAGAACAGCTTATTCACGTGCCTTTTGGCTATTTGACGCTTCCGGAAGGCAAAATGTCCAGCCGTATGGGCAACGCCCTGTTAATGAAGGATGTACTGGAAGAGTCTGTTGAGCGCATACGCCAAACCATAGAGGAGAAAAACCCCAATTTAGCAGACAAAGAAACGGTTGCCCAGCAGGTAGGCATTGGGGCGATTATCTTTAATGACCTTTACAACAACCGCATAAAAGATGTGGAGTTTAGTTGGGAGCGGGCTTTGAGTTTTGAGGGAGAAACAGGGCCATATGTCCAATACACCCATGCCCGCTGCTGCTCGGTACTTGCCAAGGCAACCCTGGACTTTGCAGATGCCGACCTAACCAAGCTAACCACAGATGAAGAATTGGAGCTTATCAAAACCCTAAATAACTTCCCTGAAAGGGCAAAAGAAGCCGCCGAAAGATACGAACCCTTTATAATAGCCCGCTTTGCCATGTCTGTGGCTCAAGCATTTAACAAATTTTACCACGATAACCCCATACTAAAAGCGGATGAACAAACGCAAAAAGCCCGCCTTTATCTAACCCACTGCACAAAAGAAATTATTGCAACAGCCCTTGGCATTCTGGGCATCAAAGCCCCGCAGGAGATGTGATGATGAACGAACCATCAAGCACAAGCAGCAGCAAATCAAACTTTAACTGGGCATTGCTTATCGGGCTTTGCTTGGGGGCGGCTATTGTGTCCATAGGCATAAGCTCTGCCGGCAATAGCATTGCAAACCGTATGCCCAACACATGGCATGGAAATTTGCACCACACCCCCGGCTTTCAACACCAATTTCCCCCTGTGGATAGTGAATTTATGACCCAATGGCAGGTAGCAAACCTTTTAGGCTTTAATGCTGATGAACTGGAAGACATTATAGCCGGCGGGGAGCTTGCTGGCACATATACCACCTTCCAATTAGAGCGCACCGAATGGGTGTGGGCAGAACATCCTATTAACACCGACCCTTTCACCCCAAGAGAAATGCAACCCCAAACCATCACGGTTAACCACCGTATATTCAGCCGCCAGCTGCTATTAGACTGGCTTTATAACCGCATAGAGTAGGGTGGGGGCAAGCCCCCACCCTACTACTCATAAGCATTGCAAACGAAACAACAAATGCAATTATTACAATGATTATAAGTAAATTTATGTATTGAGCTATAAAAGGGTCGTGTCCATCAGTGCCTATTATATCAAAAAATGACTCTTTATCCATAACTATTGCCACCACCATTTCAAATCCATTGTAGCACCTACACCCAAATTTGTCAATCAGAATTTTGTTACTTTTTGCTAATTGTTTTTATTGACAAGAGGCGGGAGCTGTTTTGCTGATGGTATCATATGATATAGAGTGGCGGGATGTACCTGCCTCTACCACAATTAGTGGCTTTTGCCACGAAAAATACATAGGAGGTACTATTATGAAAAAAGCAAAGTCCAAAATTACGGCAATGGTTCTGGTTACTGTTAGTGCATCCGACAGAGGTCTTCCGTCTTCCGGCACCTAAAGCCCCCCACCAATAGAAATTTCTGCTGGTGATGACTTGCGTGTGGAAGAATCAAGCGCCAAAATAGCTTTCCTAAAATAACTGCTGCTACAGCTGGCGCACACAACGCTGGTTTGGTTGTCGGTGAAGACCTTGCTTAGAACGGCGAGAGCCTTAATGGCGTAACCGCAAATCTATGGAGAGCCGCAGCTGTTACGGTCCTTGGCCCTATTGGTCTAATTTCCTTCAACCTTGGACTTAGTAACGGATGGAACAGGGTGATGAATGGTTAGAAACAACAACTAACCCACTTAATAAAGGAGCTGGTTTATCTTGCGACACAAAAAAATATCCAGAAAACGAGTAGCCATCATAAATGCAGGCATGTTTGTGATGTTGATTATCCTATATATAATCAATCACTTCTGGGCTATTGAACGCTTCCCAGCAACCAACACCCTATATTTAGCCATAAGGATTGGGTGGATAATGATACCTTCGGCAATTTTTATTGCCATTTCGATTATAATTTCAACACGTACAGAAGCAAAAATACCAAAACAAGAGAAACCGCACCGATAGAGGGTGCGGTTTTTTAATGCTTGCGCAATGCCTGCGCATAGGTTATAATTAAAATATGGACAGACTTGTTAAATTTAATATGGATGACACCATCGCGGGCGTTGGTGCGCCTACTGGCGGTGCAATTTCCATAATACGCCTTAGCGGCCCAAGGGCTTTGGAAATCCTTGGGCAGGTTTTTGTGTGTAAAAAAAACAGTTTTGAAAGCCATCAGGTCTATTACGGCTGGATTATGCAGGGCACACAACCCATTGACGAGGTGCTGGCAACAATAATGCTTGCCCCCCGCACCTTTACCCGGCAAGATGTGGTGGAAATTAACTGCCACGGGGGAGCGTTAGTTACAGAAAAAATCTTATCACTGCTAATTACCCACGGGGCAAGGCCGGCAGAAGCCGGCGAATTTACGAAAAGGGCATTTCTTGCAGGGCGCATAGACCTTTCAAGGGCAGAAGCGGTTATGGACATTATCAACGCCGGTAGCGATTTGGCACATAAAACCGCCATAAACCAGCTTTCGGGCAGGCTTGCCGCCTTGCTAAACAAATGCGCTGATGACCTGTTAAATATATTAGCCCGCATAGAAATGGCAATAGACTATCCCGACCATGAAGAGGCGCATATTGTCTCAGACCATATTAAAATAGGCCTGGAAGGGGTTTTGACACAAGTTGACAGGCTTTTGGCAACTGCCAAGCATGGCAAAGTTATCCGGGAAGGGATTAAAACAGCAATCGTGGGTCGCCCCAACGCAGGCAAATCTTCCCTATTAAACGCCCTTATTGGGCAAGAACGGGCAATTGTAACCCATATACCCGGCACAACCCGTGATGTATTGCGGGAAACAATTGATATTGGCGGCGTTTTCCTAACCTTATCGGATACGGCAGGTATACGCAAAACAGATGATATTGTGGAAAGTGAAGGGGTTGCACGCTCCATAAAAGAAGCGGCGGATGCAGATTTGGTGCTTTTGGTTGTGGATGGCTCTAAGGAGACGGACGAGCCGCTGGAAGGGCAGGAAAGCTGGCAAAATGTGGTTATAGTTGCCAATAAAAGCGACTTGCCGCAAAAACTGCACATCGCCCAAGCTGTGCAGGTGTCTGCTAAAAACAACGAAGGTATTGATGCGCTAAAATCTAAAATTAAAGAAATTTTTGCAGTAAACCAAATCCAATACGGTCAGGAAATTGTAACCAATATGCGCCATATCACCCTTTTGCAAAATGCATGGCAAAACCTTGCTGCCGCAATACAAGCAGCAGGCGATGGGGAATTTATTGATATGATTGCAATCGACATAACTGCCGCCCTGTCCGCTTTTGGAGAAATAACAGGCGCATCGGTGGACGAAGACTTGATTAACAGGATTTTTTCGGAATTTTGTTTGGGTAAATAGTGGACAAGTATAATAACCATATACAGGAGGAAATTTCATGTCAGAATTAAAGACCAGAGAGCAAGTGCCGGCAGAGTTTAAGTGGAACCTAACCACCGTATGTAAAACCGACGGGGAGTGGGAAAGCCGCTTGGAGGCTGCAACGGCACAAATTGCCAAAGTTAAAGCCTTTGAGGGTAAGCTTGGCGAAAGCGGCGCAAGCCTTTTAGCATGCTTGCAAGCACAAGATGCCCTGCAACAGGAAGGATACCAGCTATACTTATACGCCGCCCTAAAATATGACGAAGATACAGCAAATGCCCAATACCAAGGCATGCGGGACAAAATGCGTGGTGCAGCGGTGCAAATGCAAGCATCCACTAGCTTTTTAGAGCCTGAAATTATCGCCATTGGCGAAGATAAGGTTAAAGGCTTTGCAGCATCCACCCCGGGTTTGGAGCTTTACAACCACATGCTTCACGATATTTTCCGCAAGCAAGCCCATATCCTGTCCCCTGATAAAGAGGAGCTTTTAGCAAAAGCCGGCGAAATCGGCGGTGCGCCAAACAGCATCTACCGTATGATAATCCAAACAGATATGGTGTTTGGCAAAGCAAAAGACAGTAATGGGGAGGAGCACGAGGTTACATCAGGTCGTTTCGGCAGTTTGATGCAAAGTACGGACCGCACCCTGCGCCGCAATGTGCATGAGCTTTATTATGACACCTATATTAAACAAAAAAACACCATAGCAGAAGCCTACAATTATTCTGTTAAAAACGACAACTTCCAAGCCGATGCCCGTAATTACCAATCCGCTTTGGAAGCTGCCCTGTCCTACAACAATATTCCTGTATCCATCTACAAAAATTTGGTGGATACTGTTGGCAAAAACATGCACATCTTCCATCGCTATTTAGACCTGCGCAAGCGTTGCCTTGGGGTGGATAAATTGGAGTTTTGCGACATTTACGCCCCAATCGTTAAAGATGCGGATGTTAAAATGAACTGGGACGAAGCCAAAACCGCTGTGCTTGAAGGCGTTGCCGCCCTTGGTAAAGAATATCAAGATTTAATACAAAAAAGCTATGACGAAAATTGGATTGATGTGTACGAAAACAAAGGCAAAGCAACCGGGGCATATTCTTGGGGCACATATGGCCTGCCCCACCCCTTTGTGCTAATGAATTATGATGATACCATTGGGGATATGTTTGTGCTTGCCCACGAAATGGGCCATGCCCTGCATACCTATTACACCTGCGCAAACCAGCCCCATGTTTACGGCGATTACACCATTTTCTTAGCAGAGGTGGCAAGCACCGTAAACGAAGCATTGGTAATGGAGCATATGCTAAAAAATACCGACCCAAAAACCGAAAAAACCAAATATCTTTACCTGCTTAATGAGTTTTTAGAGGGCTTTAAGGGTACGGTGTTCCGCCAAACCATGTTTGCCGAATTTGAGATGATAACCCATGAAATGACAAAGGAAGGCAAGCCGCTAAACAGCGAAACCCTTAACCAACTATACAAAGATTTGCTTACCAAATATTTTGGGGACCATATTGTGATTGACGACCGCATTGTGTACGAGTGGAGCAGGATACCCCATTTTTACAGGGCTTTTTATGTGTACCAATACGCCACCGGCTACTGCTCTGCCATGGCATTGTCAAAGGCTATACATGAAGATGGTGCGCCCGCCGTGGAAAAATACCTGGGCTTGCTAAAAGGCGGCAGTAGTGACTATTCCGTGGAATTGCTTAAAAAAGCAGGGGTGGATATGACAACCCCGCAACCGATACAAGCGGCCATGGATGTTTTTGAAAGTTTGATTGATAGGTTTGAAAAGGCGAATTTCTCCTAGATGCAAAAGATTTCCATAAACGGCGTGGAGGTTTTTGTAGAGCCCGAAGAGAAGTATCTGCAAATAAATGACATAAACGAAGCCGATTTGGGTAAGATTTGGGGATTGGTTTTGGGTGAGTATGGCGATTATGACAAATGGCTTTGCTACCACAGTACAATACCGCCAACTTCACTAATTGAAGAAGTTGGCGGGGTACTTGTGGATGATAGTGTGGAAATGCGCTTAGTACCCAACCAATTTTGCCCTGCCCAATTTTTGGGTGTACAGCGTCTAACAAAAGCGGATTTTGATGAATTTGCCCAATTACATGATAGGCTTAACCCCGATATGTATTGGAACAGCCAGCGTATGGTGCAAGATCTTTCCCATTGGGCGGTTTTTGTGGTGCTAAATGGCGGTAAAATAACCGCTTATACAATGCTTGCCCTTTGGAATTGGGAGATTTATAAGGTAGCAGCGGAAACCATCAGCCAAAACGCCGCACTTATAACCGCCGCAGCCCAATTTGCCTTTGAAAACGGCGCAAAAGAACTTTTGTACATGGCAGATGATGGCACCAATGCCCACCAAGCCGCATTAAAAACAGGCTTTCTGCAAACAGGTTTTTACAAGGGCTACAAATTGTAGGGGCGGGCATTGCCTGCCCCAATCAGGAGGTGGCATGATTAATTTTGCGAAGAAAATACCAATCGAAGCAGGCTGGTCTGCAGACAAAAAATACTGCGCCATAACAGAGTCCGGGGAAAAGTTTTTGCTGCGCATATCCGCCGAAACCCGGCGGGATTCCCGCAAAACATTACATGAAATGATGAAGCAGGTTGCGGCACTTAATATACCCATGTGCCGCCCTGTGGATTTTGGGGAATGTGATGATGGGGTTTATATGGTGCAAACATGGGTTGACGGGGATGACCTATCACCCACATTACCCACCCTGCCCAAAAAACGCCAATGTGCCCTTGGGCTGGATGCGGGCAGATATCTGCGCCAAATCCACACCATACCAGCCCCCGATGGGCGGGAAGATTGGGCAAACCATTTTAATGCCAAAATCGATAGAGTTATCAACAACTACGAGGAATGTGATTTGCACCTGGAAAACGATACCAACATAATAGACTATATCACCGATAACCGCCATTTACTTACAAACCGCCCCCAAAGTTTTAGCCACGGTGATTACCATGTAGGCAACATGATGCTTGCAGGCGGCAAACTTACGATTATTGACTTTGACCGTTTTGACTTTGGAGACCCCTTAGCGGAATTTAACCGCATACCATTTTCTGCCCGAATAAGCCCCGCCTTTGCCACAGGGCAAATTAGGGGGTATTTTGAAGGGGAGCCGCCTTCGGATTTTTTTAGCATAATGCTTTTGTATGTTGCTTGCAACACGCTTGCATCACTACCTTGGGCAATCCCTTTCGGTCAGGGTGAAATTGATACTATGAGAAAAATGGCACAAGATATGCTGTCATGGCATGATGATATGCAAAACCCCGTGCCGTCATGGTATTGTGGAGGTAAATATGATTAATTTTGATGTAAATAAATTTGATACCCCTTATTTTTTGGTGGATGAGGGCTTGTTAAAGCGCAACTTGGAGATTTTGGCGGGGGTGAAAAAGGACGCTGGTTGCAAGATTTTGCTTGCCCAAAAGGCATTTTCCATGTTTGTAACCTACCCCCTTATCAGCCAATATTTGGACGGCACATGCGCTTCGGGTTTGCATGAAGCCCTGCTTGCCCATGAACATTTTAAGGGCGAAAACCATGTGTTTTCCCCGGCATATACGGAAAAGGATATGCCCGAAATTTTGCGGGTGTGTGACCATTTGGTATTTAACTCCTTCACCCAATGGCAGCGGTTTAAGGGGGATGTGGGCGGCAAAAGTTGCGGAATACGCATAAATCCCGAATTTTCCACGCAGGATGCGGGTATTTACGACCCCTGCGCACCAAATTCCCGCCTTGGGGTTACACTTGCCAGCTTCCGTCCCGATTTGCTGGACGGCATTAGCGGGCTACATTTCCACGCCCTTTGCCAACAAGGGGCAGAAGAGCTTGCAGCAACTTTTGCCGCCGCCGAGGAGAGGTTTGGCAAATTTTTTCACCAAATGGATTGGCTTAATTTTGGCGGCGGGCATCACATTACCAAAAAAGGCTACAATATTCCGCTTTTGGTGGATACCATCAAGCGTGCCAAGAAAAAATATAATGTGGAAATTTATTTGGAGCCCGGCGAAGCCATTGCCCTGGATGCCGGCTTTTTGATAGCGGAAGTTGTGGATATTGTGGAAAATGACGGCAATATAGCCATCCTGGACGCATCTGCCGCCTGCCACATGCCCGATGTGCTGGAAATGCCCTATCGCCCCCATATTACCGGCAGCGGTAAGGCAGGGGAAAAAGCCCATACCTATCGCTTTGGCGGCCCCAGTTGCCTTGCAGGTGACATCATAGGGGAATATTCTTTTGACCGGCCTTTGAAAGTGGGTAGCCGCTTGGTTTTTACAGATATGGCAATTTATTCCATGGTAAAAACCAATACATTTAATGGCATAAAATTACCCGGCCTTGCCATGCGCAGGTTGGATGGCACCATGGAGTGCATCAAAACCTTTGGCTATCAAGATTTTAGGTCAAGGCTATCGTGATGGGTAAGGGCAAAAAGATTATTTTTGGCATTTTGGCTGCGATAACATTTGCCTTTGGTGCCCAGGTGGAAGATGTGGATGTGGTTTCGATTTTGTTTGTAGGAAACAGCCATGTACGCACAGGCAATGTGCCGGGGCAATTGCAAGCACTTGCAAACCTGCACGGCATTGAAATTACCTATGTAGACGTTTCTATAAATGGCCCGGGATTTATTTACGGTGAGCAACGAGGAGATAATGCCATAAGGGAAATGCAAAACAGAAACTTTGATTATGTTGTTATAGGGCCGGCTGCGGGACGTGGGCGCAATGTAATAACTGACACTGATGGTTTTTTTAATAATATCAGAGATTTCGCCGAGATAATAAGAGAACATGGGGCAATACCTGTATTATATAACACTGTATGGATGGGTGTGGACGGTCGTCCTAACGAGGAACTTCATAACATTTTTTCGGAGATGTTCAAGCAAGCCGCCTATGAAAATGATATTATTTTAGTAAATGTAGGTGACGCTTGGGTTTATGCACACAGGACCATTCCCGGAATTTCTCTTTATGCCAGAGATGGGATGCACGCAAACCATGCCGGGGCTTTTCTTGCCGCCAGTGTGTTTATGGCCACATTGTTTGATTTGGATATTGAAAATATTCCCACAGGCAATATAATTGACGATATGCCAATGCTAAACATCATAATACTTGCAGGTATTGCATCTATTGCGGCAATTGCTATTTACTGCATTGCAAAAAAACAACCCCTGCACTGGAAAAAATGATTTTACCAGCAATCGCCATTGCGTCACTTAAAGTTATGAGCTTCTTTCCGCATGTGTTTCTGTTTATCGCCTTGCGAGGCATGAAAGGGATAGGAAGTATGTTTTCTACATCATAACTTGCTGTGTTGTTTATGCATTAACATTTGTTCCGGTATTGGGGTTGCGCATCCCCATATATATGGGCAACAACGCCGCCGCCCTTGTGGAGGCTGTTATAGAATTTTTACCGTGAGAGGTGATGAATGTGAAAGAAAAAGCCTTTGGAAAAGAGCTGGCAATTGCCGGCACGGTATTTTCCTACCGCATTAATGTGGCAATTGCCGTATTTTTAATTTTTATTAATGCCCAAATTTTCGCAGGGCTTTTGATGAGTAATGACCCCGAAATAGCCACCCACCTAACCCCAATGTATGGTAGCCTGCTTTTTGCCTGCATTATTTACGGCTTTACTGCCATAAACTTAATGGCTACAAAAATCCGCATTTTCGGCAATGGTTTGGAGTACCGCAGCCTACTGCGCCGCCGCTTTGTGGCGGAACAGGATATTAAGTATGTTACTTTTGCACGTAAGGATAAATTGCGCATGCAAATAACCATCCACACCACAGATGGCAAACCAATGCTGCTAAATGCTGCTAAATACAAGGACAATCAGCCTATTATCGATTTTTGCGCCCGCTTCAAAAAAGCATCTTGAAACGGAGCCGGCATTGGGTTATAATTGAAGCAAACACAATTTTGAAACTATAATAAAGGAGAAGTTATCTATGCAAAAGACAATGAAAGCAATTATTAAAGCCCGTGGCGAACATGGCGGCCTGGAGATTAAAGATATACCTGTGCCGCAAATCGGCCCAAATGATGTGCTGGTAAAAATCCGTAAAAACGGCATTTGCGGCACGGATGTGCATATTTATAAATGGGATGCCTGGGCCATGCGCACCATCCAAACCCCCATGACGTTGGGGCATGAATTTGTTGGCACAATTGAAGAAATTGGCGCAAATGTTACCGGCTTTGAAATCGGACAACTGGTGTCAGGCGAAGGGCATGTGGTTTGCGGCAAATGCCGCTGGTGCATTACGGGCGCACAACATCTTTGCCGTGCAACCAAGGGCATTGGCGTTAACCGTGATGGTGTTTTTGCCGAATACGCCTCCATCCCCGCTACCAATATTTGGATTTGTGACCCTAAGATACCCGAAAATGTGCTTGCCGTGCAGGACCCGTTGGGCAACGCTGTCCACACCGCCTTCTCCTTCCCGTTAATTGGTGAAGATGTGCTTATTACAGGGGCGGGCCCCATCGGTCTAATGGCTGTGCCGATTGCAAAAATGGCAGGTGCCCGCAATATTGTTGTAACCGCCCGCAGGGATGCGCCCCTTAAAATGGCAATGGAGCTGGGCGCAACCCGCACCGTAAATATTCGTAACGAAAAAATTAGCGATGTTATGGCAGAGCTTGGCATGACAGAGGGTTTTGACGTGGGTATGGAGATGAGCGGAAGCCCGGAAGCCTTTGCCGAAATGGTTGATAATATGGCAAATGGCGGCAAAATAGCCATTCTTGGCATTTTTGCCGATGATGTTAAAATTGACTGGGATAAAATCATCTTCCGCATGATAACCCTAAAAGGCATTTACGGGCGGGAAATGTATGATACTTGGTATAAAATGACCGCACTGCTGCAAAGCGGCCTTACCCCCCATATCGAAAAACTTGTAACCCACGAATTCCATTACAGCCAGGTAGATGAGGCCTTTGCCGCCATCGCCAGTGGTGATGTG
The DNA here is from genome assembly GCA_009779935.1 of Defluviitaleaceae bacterium. Classification (GTDB taxonomy): domain Bacteria; phylum Bacillota; class Clostridia; order Lachnospirales; family WRAX01; genus WRAX01. The sequence continues at coordinate 40,424 of WRAX01000010.1, forward strand.
ATAAAGGCCGTACTTACTTGGGACTAATCCCCCGTAAGCGGATGAAAAATGAGTGCATTGCAGGTAAAGTAACGTCTATTTGAACTAAGGCGTGTTGATGCTAATTCGTCATAGGATGTAATCACTGAAGGGTGTAAATAACGCAGTTTGGATAGCTTCATCACAATAGCACCAAAGTTGCAATAAAATAAATTTACCAGCTGGATGGATTGTCATCTTGTTTATTTAATTAAGAGCGCACTTATGTACCACCACAAGAGTGGTACGTGCTTAAAATTTATATAACGCAGTGAGAGCGAGGTGGAAAATGGCACTACCAGAATCTTTGCTTGAATTTTTGCACGTTAAAAGAATTGAAGTAGCAACAAGACTAACAATCCCAGAAAACGGAATGCAAGCATACGTTGTCATTTTTCCTATTATAGAGATTAGGGAACTGAAATATTACAATAACTTGGCTGACACGGTTTCTTATGAAATCCGTTTAATTAAACATAAAGATATATACACCCATGAAAAATGGGGATATGATTGGGATTATGTTTTGGATGATAAAACCACAAGAATTAAACGCATATTTGTGAATAGAGTCGATGATAACAACGAGTTAGAAAAAGTTCTAACATCAATAGACATTGATATTAACGACTTCAATCGCCTTAGAATTTATGACAGCCCTGTGCTTGATAATGTGATTGATTGTTATTTTGAACATCCAAGTCAATCCCCGCACTTATGGGAAGATTTTTGAAAGTGGCTAAAAAAGCATTATCTGCGTTATTTCCACCCTTCACAAATAACGTCATACACCTTTTCGGTCGATTTTACACCATTCTTCGTCAGAAAAAATTCTTAATACTGACGCCATCCCAACTAATCAAAAATTTTGGAGGTTAAAATGAAAACAGCATACAAACACTGGGCAACATTAGCCCAAGAGATTAAAGACAGCGGCTTGTGGAAAACCGAGCGCATTATAACCACCCCCCAAGGGGCGCAAATTGACACAACGGCAACCAAGGGTGTTATTAATATGTGCGCCAATAACTACCTTGGCCTGTCCAATAATGAAGATATTAAAAAAGCGGCAATTGAGGGCATTGGCCGCTGGGGTTATGGCTATTCCAGCGTACGCTTTATTTGCGGCACTTCCCAATTGCATAAGGATTTGGAGGCACGCCTGTCAAACTTTTTGGGTATGGAGGATACCATCCTTTACAGCTCCTGCTACGATGCTAATGGCGGCTTGTTTGAAACCATCCTAACCGCAGAAGATGCCATAATAAGCGACGAGCTTAACCACGCCAGCATTATTGACGGGGTGCGCCTGTGCAAAGCCATGCGTTACCGCTATAAAAACAATAATATGGAAGAGCTGGAAAATTGCCTGAAAGATGCCACCGAAAAGGGTGCACGCATCAAGGCTATTGTTACCGACGGTGTATTTTCCATGGATGGCACAATTGCAAACCTTGTAGCCGTTTGCGATTTGGCCGATAAATACGATGCAATCGTAATTGTGGATGACAGCCATGGTGTAGGCGTTATTGGCGATAATTTGAAGGGTGCCCACGAGCACTGCGGTGTTATTGAGCGCATTGATGTTATGACAGGTACATTGGGCAAGGCTCTTGGTGGCTCATCGGGCGGCTACACCACAGGCAAAAAAGCTATTATTGACATTTTGCGCCAGCGCAGCCGCACCTACCTATTCTCCAACACCCTTTCACCCATCATTGCCAGCGCATCCATTAAAGTGCTGGATATGGTGGAAAATGACAAGGATTTGGCGGGCCGCTTAAAAGAAAACACAGCCTATTTCCGCAAAGGCTTAAAAGACATTGGTTATGATATAATCGAAGGTACCCACCCCATTGTGCCGATTATGACTTATGATGAAATTAAAGCGGGGCAACTGGCGGAAAAGATGCTGGAAAAGGGCGTTTATGTAATCGGCTTTTTCTTCCCTGTTGTGCAACGTGGCAAGGCCAGGGTGCGTACACAAGTGTCCGCCGCACATACAAGGGAACAGCTGGACCATGCCCTTAACGCCTTCAAAGAAGCAAAGGCAGAGCTTGGCATATAAGTGAAGGCTTACGAAATATTTTTGTTTGATGCAGATGATACCCTGTATGATTATGACCAAAGCGAAACCCATGCTCTGCACACCATGTTTGCCCGCCACAACTTACTGGGAATAGCAAATGTGGAGGGTTTTAATGATGGATACTTATCGGAGCTTGGCAGGGGCACGTTTTTGATAGAAGGTGCCCACAAGGTTTGCCGGCACCTTGTTTCCATGGGCAAGTTGATTTTTATTGTGACCAATGGACTGCTTGCCACCCAAAAATCCCGTATGGAACATTCGCCTATAAACCAATATATATCGGATTTTTTTGTGTCAGAAGTGGTAGGATATAAAAAACCCAAGCGGAGTATTTTGACTATGTTGTAAGCCGAATCCCCCAAGTGGGCAGGGATAAAATATTGATAATTGGTGATTCGCTTACGGCGGATGTGGCAGGCGGCAACAATGCAGGTATTGACACATGCTGGCTTAACCCAAAAGACATTGCCAACCAAACAGGCGCAACGCCCACATACGAAATAACAGATTTAAAACAAATCTTAACAGTTATACAATAATACTTAATATAATTTTAATGGGATGCGCCCCTTTGTTGTGCTATAATTACAGCAAAGGGGGCATTTCTGTGAAAAAGCGAATTTTTACCATTGTTTTGCTGGTGGCTGTCTTGGGTATTTTTGCATCGTGTAATGGTGGCGAAAACCCGCCCATGAAGGGCATTGAAGCGGCAGACGATTTATATGAGCCCAAAACCGGGCACGAACCCGAAAACACAATTACGACCCCACAACCATTACAAAAGCCCGAGCCGCAAGCGCATATCCCAATGCCGCTTAGTTTGCCACTATCTACTAATCCGGTTTACAGCTGGGTTATGCCGCCCGATTTTGGATGGGTTGCTATCAATCAAAACAATTTGGTGCGGGTGGAGCTTGGTGGGCTATTTGGCATAGCAGATCTTTACACAAGCCATTTGGTTGTGCCGCCAATTTATGACAGCGGCCTTTGGAACTTGGAAAACGAATTTATTGCCGCAAGCAGGGGTGGTTTGTGGGGTATTATCGACAGGGAAGGGAGGGAGATTTTACCCTTCACCCATACCAATGTGGAAGTTTTGCAGGGCTATCCCCGTGCAACTGTAACCCTACCGGACGGGCGCAACCAATTGGTGGAGCTACCCGGCGGCAACACCCTTAAAGATTTAACAATTGGGTTGCGCACAATGTCTATTGGGGTATATGTGGGGGATGGTATTTTTATAGCCCACCACAGACCAATAAATGACTGGCAAACCACCCGTGTTAGCCTAATTAATGTGGTGACAGCAGAAGAAGTGCCCGCACCCTACCCACACCACCGAAGGGAATATACCGGCATGCACATCCTTAACCATGAAAAAGGCTTGCTTGCCGCCCAAAGCAATGGCAAGTGGGGGGCTATTAATAAAGAGCGGGAAGTGATTTTGCCATTTGATTTTGATAGCGCACTTTTTTATCGGGACGGGCTTATGTCTTTCAGCCAAAATGGGCTTATGGGCATTGTTGATATGGGCGGCAAAATAATTACGCCACCTATGTTTACCAACATCAACTTGATAGGGGAAGGCAGAGCCATAGTGTGGAATGAAGGCTGGCACGCAGGTGTTTTGGACATTTTTACGGGAGATATGGTTACGCCCTTTTTCCTCGAATTACATTATGCAGGGGAAGGGCTTGCCGTTGCCAGCATAGGTGGTGATTGGGAAAATGCCGCCACCATTTTAATCGATATAAAAACAGGGCGGGAAATTGCGCCTTTCCCCTATGCGGTTGACGGAAGAAGCGGCTTGCCTTGGTTTGTGGACGGTTTTTCCGTGGTTATGCAATGGCTGCAATGCCCCGAAAACCCTTGGCATGCTGTTTTTGGCTTGATATACAGGAATGGCACAGAGGTTTTGCCCCTTAACTTTCAAAGCCTTTGGCATTTTTACGGGGATTTATATGTGGCAAGCAAGGGGCAAAACCAATGGGGCATTATAAATACAGCAGGGCAGTGGGTGCTGCCGCCTGTTTATGACAGCATAAGCGGCTTTTGGCATATTAACAATGGGCAGGTTATTACACCAATCAGATACGGTAGTGTATGGATTAATTTGGCTGATGAAGATGAGTCTTGGACAGATTATCATATAACAGGCGGATTTTGGGGCTTTGTGGACAGGTATGGACAAATTGTTATACAACCGGAATTGGAGTTTGATTTTTTGAACAGCACCAACATACCCAACCTTTTTAATGCACGCAAAGAAGAGGGCGATTTGGGTGTTATTGAAATACATATAAACGAAGGGGACTAACAATGTCTGTAAAGTTTTGCACCATTGCCAGTGGCTCGTCAGGCAATTGTACATATGTGGCCGCTGGTAACAATGCCGTTTTGGTGGATGCGGGCCTTGCAGGGCGGGTGATTGAAGAGGGGTTGCAGGTGCAGGGCATTGACCCAAAAAGCCTAACCGCCATTTTTGTAACCCACGACCATGGCGACCATATCAAGGGGGCGGGGGTGCTTTCCCGCCGTTTTAACCTACCTTTGTATATGACGGCGGGCACATGGGCTTATGCGGAAAAATATAAGATTTTGGGCAAAATAAGCCCCGCAAACAAAATGGTTGTGCGCAATGGGGTGGATGTGAAGCTGGATTGCATGACAATAACACCCTTTACCCTGCCCCATGATGCCAGCGAACCTGTGGGATATGCCATATACGCCCAGGGGTGCAAGGTGGCAATTGCCACAGATTTAGGGCATGTTAGCCCCCATGTGGCAACCCATATTGCAGGGGCGGATATTGTTTTAATAGAGGCTAATTATGACAAAGATATGCTTGCAAGGGGCCCCTACCCCGCCCACCTAAAACAGCGCATATCGGGGACGATGGGGCATTTATCCAATGTGTGCTGCGGGGCATTTTTAGCGGATATTATTTGCGGCAAAACCAAATATGTTTTTTTGGGGCATTTAAGCCAAGAAAACAACCGCCCCATCATTGCCCACGAAACCATAAAAAATATATTGCTTGCACGGAAAATTGATGTGGGCGGGGCGATTGGGCTGTATGTGGCGGACAGGCACCGCCCAAGTGCCATGATAACTTTGAATGATGGTGATTAATACCGCTACCCTCTTAAAAATATTGACGCTTGGTGGTCTTTTGACCAAATCCGTCGTCAGCCCCTCCTTATGCCCCTTTGGGGGTACTACGTTGTCACTTCCCATGCTTGGAACAAAAATCCTCGCCAATCATCAATGTTTTTAGAAAGGGAACAGTATAATGGAAATTATGGCAAAACTGCCCACGCCTTGTGAATTAAAACAGCAACTTGCCCTAAGCCCTCAAGTTTTGGCAGATAAGGCAAGCAAAGATGGGGAAATTGCCGCCATTTTGCGGGGGGATGACAGGCGACTGCTTTTAATTATCGGCCCCTGTTCTGCTAACAACCCGCCTGCTGTGCTGGATTATGCCCATAGGCTTGCGGAGCGGGCAGGGCAGGTTGCGGATAAAATGCTGGTTGCGCTAAGGGTGTACACCGCAAAACCCCGCACCGATTGCCGTGGGTTTTTGGGTTTGTTGCATCAACCGGGCGGCCTGCCCACCGCCCGCAAACTGCATTTGGATGTTTTGGAGCAAACAGGCCTGCCCACGGCGGATGAGCTTTTATATACCGCCCTAATGCCATATTTTGACGATTTGGTTAGCTATTTTGCTGTTGGTGCAAGAAGTGTGGAAAATCAGGAGCATCGTTTGGTGGCCAGCGGCGCATTGGCCCCTGTTGGTATGAAAAACCCCCTTTCGGGTGAAATTGCCCCGATGCTGACAGCCATAAATGCTGCAAAAGCCCCCCACAACTTTATATATAGGGATTGTGAGGTGCAAACAACCGGCAACCCCCTTGCCCACGGCATTTTGCGTGGCGGACAAGCTCCAAACTACGGCGGGGATGTGTTGGCGAGGATGACAGAGCCTGTAATTGTGGATTGCAGCCATGGCAATTCGGCTAAAAACCCATTGCGGCAGCGGGATGTGGCTTTGGATGTGCTAAAATCAAGAAAAAAACAGCCCCTTGTGCGGGGGCTGATGATTGAAAGTTTTACCATGGGCGGTAGCGGCAGCCTTTATGGGCAATCCATCACCGACCCCTGTTTAAGCTGGACAGACACCCGCAATCTAATTGAGGAGATTGCTTTTTCCCTGTGAAAACACCGCACACCACATCAACATAAACTTAGCTCCCTTTTTTGGTAGGTTACTGCTATGCTAAACAGCAATGGCTGCACCAGTATTTCCAGCTTAGTTGAATGTTGTGGGGCAGCCACCAATTGGAGCAAGGTAGATAAACCCTTCGATAGAGAAGCTAGCAGGTTCGTATGTGCTGATGATACCGGCTATTACCTTGGTAAATAGCCTAAATTTTTTATTTACGAACAGTTTAACCATTGTTTTCGGCCTCACTTACCCGCTTTTGTTTACGCAAAATAAACCAATCCCTATGGCCGCATTTAGGGCAAATAAACTCAGCATTTTTTAAGGTAAAGGCCGAAATCAAAAGGCTGATTATTGCGACGGATATATACATCGCAAGCCCCCACCAAATGCGTGACACTACAAGTAACACCATAAACGACAACCCCAAAGTTGCTGCAATCCCCACACCAACATAATTTTTACTTGCTCGTCCAGCAAAATCGTTAGGATTTTTTCGGATAGCTCACTCTCGATGACGTTTTTAATCGAATCCAGCGACAGACCTATTGATTTGATACCAATTCCATTCTCAATCATGGAAAAGCACATTTTGAAAACGCACTGAAACCTGCGATTTTCAAAATATCCTTTTCCATGTTTCGAATTGGAATTGGTATGAGTGTACAAATTAGGCGTAGCTTGGTTAGATCATCATCATTATAAATTCGCCTGCCACCTTCACTTTCAGATGATGGATGCAAAACACCCTTTTGGTCGTAAAATTGAACCGTGCGCACAGAAACATCACATAGCTTAGCCATTTCTCCGGTCGTGTATTTTGATACAGAACCTCACCTCCTCCCCCGAGTATACGTAACGTCACAAGCAATAGGTGACGTAAAAGGATTTTTGCAAAACAGTAAATAAATGCCGCCTAATACCTGATGGAATAGGCGGCGAACAAATAAATCCAATAAATAGTATCACCCATTATTTACAGCAGACCCCTAATTTAGAACAACTTTTCCGGGTAATGTCCGCTTTCAATCAGCTCATTTATTACCTTTTGGGCTTTCGGCAAATCCTCTTCGTAAGTAACGCCCATCCATTTGTCATCCACAGGTAACACCTTCATGGTGGCTTTGCCTGTGTCAATCAACCCGCCAACGGTGGCATTTAGAAAGTATTCGGCCTTGGGGTCGTTAATCCGGTTTTGCAGAAAAGTTGCAAAGCCCTTTTCAATTTCCTCAAAAATTGCGGGGGTAAAGCCGAAAACCAGCATGTTTACAATGGTATCATCAGCCAGCATTTGAAAGCTGTCCCCATCCACATTGCCAATGCCCTTGTAACGCTTTTCGATATTAAGCATTTCTTTAATTTTGGTAAGGTAGCCGTTTTCGATGGTGCAAACCGCACGGGAAACACTGCCATGCTCGCTGACAGTTTGGGATAATTTGTGGCCGGGCATGGCAAAGGCATAATCCCCGCCGCTTCCATCAGTCAAAAAGCCGTGCATGGAGTTAAACACCCCCCTGCCATAAAAATCATCAGCGGATATTACCATGAAGGGCTCGTTTACAACATGGCGTGCCGCCCACAGCGCATGGGATGTTCCCCAAGGCCTTTCTCTGCTTGGCGGGGCGGTAAAGCCCGCTGGCAAATCATCCACGGTTTGCAAGGCAAGCTGCACAGGCACATCCTTAATTTTTGCGGTAATATCCTTCATATCTTGAAGTATGGCGGGCTTAGTTACAAAAACAATTTTGTTAAAACCCGCCCTAATAGCATCATAGGCAGAAAAGTCCGCAATAATTTCCCCATGCCTGCCGATGGGTGTTATTTGCTTGGGCCCGCCAAAGCGGGAACCCAAGCCGGCCGCTAAAACAACTAGTGTTGCATTCATTTTAATGCCCCCTAAAAACCACTTATAATATTTTTATCTAGGGTGCGTAAAATTTCCACGGCAAGTTTTACTCCATTTTTGTAGTCTGGAAGATATGCAATAGAATTTGGGCTGTGTACATGGCGGGAAGGGTGGGCGATAATAATATTTGGCACGCCCATTTGGGAAACCTGATAAGCCGAGCCATTGGTAAAACCGCCTGTGCGCACTGCCTCTTGCACGGGAATGTTTTTATCCCTCGCAACTTTAAGGGCAAGGGCTATAAAGCGTGGGTTGGTTATCATGCCCGGGTCTATATGGCGCAGCATTGGCCCTTTTTTAAGGGCGGTTTGTATCATCTCTGCCGGTGCAAAGGTATCATCGGCAGGTGTACCTTCAAAGCAAATGGCAACATCCGGTTTTACATGGCTTGCAACCACTTTTGCCCCTCTCATCCCCACTTCTTCTTGTGATGATAGTGCACCAACCACGTTAATGGGCAGTTTTTCGGCTGCAACCTGCTCCATCACCTCAATAACGGCGGCGCATCCAAGGCGGCAGTCAAATGCCTTGCTCATCATAATGCCTGTTTTTTCATTATATTCAAACTCGCCAAAGGGCACAATTGGGCAGGCCGGGCCAATATGGTACTGTTCCAGCACCTCTTCTTTACTGGTTGCGCCAATGTCTATCACCATATCTGTTACTTTCAAGTCAGATTCGTTACCGCCAAAATGGGGCGGGCGGGATGCCACAACACCATGTACAAATTCGCCCTTACGGTTTTTAATAACCAGCTTTTGGGCAAGAAGCACAGGCGGCGACCACATGCCAAGGGGCATAAAAGTAAGTGTGCCATTATCCTTTACAGCCTGCACCATCATACCCACTTCATCACTATGGGCATCCACAAGCACTGTGGGCAAATCGGGGTTTATGCCGCCTTTGGGGTAAAAATACAGGTTACGCATACTATCCTCAACAATCTCCACACTATCAGGGGCATATTCGCGGGCAACCGCCACCACATCATCCTCAAAACCCGGGCAACCAAATGCACTTGTTAAATCCCTAATCAAATCAACCGAATTCATATACATCCATCTCCTTGGAAATTTTGTCAGTTTTTCGTTCGTAACCCAATCATTATACAGCAAAAGCTTTTGTGTGTCAATTCTATTGTGAAATTTGGCTGTATGTGGTATAATGGACAAACCATCAGCCGAAAGCGGCAACCATGTTAAAGCTTAGCAGATTATGACAATAGAAACGTTTTACAAAGCCGGACTTGAAAAGGTATTGACGATGCCGCTATTAAAACTGCATATAATACCAATTCCAATTCGAAACATGGAAAAGGATATTTTGAAAATCGCAGGTTTCAGTGCGTTTTCAAAAATGTGCTTTTCCATGATTGAGAATGGAATTGGTATAAGACCCAATGCCTGATATGACTGTCTAATACATACCCAAGCTTTTGGCGGAGGCATACTCATAATACTAAACAAAGGAGAATAAGGAGCATGGAACACAAAAAATATAATTTCAAAAATTTGGAAAGTAAGTGGAGAGTTAAGTGGCAAGAAATTGACATTAATCCCTATGACCCCCAAAAGCCCAAGCAATACGTTTTGGATATGTTCCCCTATCCATCGGGGGAGGGGTTGCATGTTGGGCATTGGCGGGGCTATGTGCTAAGTGATGTGCTAAGCCGCCAAAAGCTGATGCAGGGCAATTACATTATCCACCCCATGGGCTGGGATGCCTTTGGTTTGCCTGCGGAAAACTATGCAATTGAGCATGGCATACACCCCGCTAAGGCACTGGAGGAGACCATTGCTGTATTCAAAGACCAACTGCTGGATATTGGCGCAATGTATGATTGGAAAAGGGAACTTAACACCACCGACCCAAATTTTTACAAATGGACCCAATGGATTTTTGTGCAAATGTTCAAAAAGGGGCTGGCTTATGAAAAAGAAATGCCCCTTAACTGGTGCCCCACCTGCAAAGTGGTGTTGGCTAATGAGGAGGCCGCAGGCGGCGAATGCGAGCGTTGCGGCGGCGTAACAAGCAAGCGCAATTTGCGCCAATGGATGCTTAAAATTACCGAATACGCCCAGCGGCTGCTGGATGATTTGGATGGGCTGGATTGGCCGGAAAAAGTTAAGCGTATGCAGGCGGAGTGGATTGGAAAATCTTACGGCGCAAAGATTGATTTTGCAGTAAATGGACGGGATGAGAAAATAACCGTGTTCACCACACGACCGGATACCATTTGCGGTGCAACCTTTATAACCCTTGCGCCCGAACATGAGCTTGTGCAAGCTTTAACAACAGACGAAAATAGGGAAGCAGTGGAAAAATATGTTAAGGAAGCGGCAACCCTTTCAAATATTGACAGGATGGCCGCCAAGGAAAAAACCGGCGTGTTTACGGGCTCGGTGGCCGTTAACCCTGCCGACGGCTGCCATATGCAAATTTGGGTGGCGGATTATGTTTTGGCGGATTATGGCACGGGGGCAATAATGTGCGTGCCCGGACATGATGAGCGGGATTTTGAATTTGCCAAGAAGTTTAGCCTGCCTATTTTACAGGTGATTTCGCCAGACGGTAGCAAGTTTGACCTTGATGAAGCCTATACAGGCGATGGTGTTTTAGTTAATTCTGACCAATATAACGGTTTGACCTGCGATGAAGCCAAAGAAGCCATTGGAAACGACCTGGAAAAGGCGGGTATTGGCGAAAAAACCACCAATTACCGCCTACGAGACTGGGTATTTAGCCGCCAGCGTTATTGGGGCGAACCCATACCGCTGATACATTGTGCAAAATGTGGCGTTGTGCCCGTTCCCGAAGCCGATTTGCCTGTAAGCTTACCCCATGTGGAGTCCTACCAACCCACCGACACAGGCGAATCCCCCCTTGCATTAATTGAGGAGTGGGTTAATGTGCCATGCCCGCAGTGCGGCAAAGCAGCAAAACGTGAAACCAACACCATGCCCCAATGGGCGGGGTCTAGCTGGTATTTCCTACGCTATTGTGATGTGGATAACGACAAGGAACTTATCAGCAAAGAAGCCATGGAAAAGTTTTTGCCCGTGGATTATTATGTGGGCGGCATAGAACATGCCGTGTTGCACCTGCTGTATGCCCGTTTTTACACCAAGTTTTTGTATGATATCGGGGTGGTAAATTTTACCGAGCCCTTTACACGCCTGTTTAACCAAGGTATGATTTGTAAGGACGGCAAAAAAATGTCCAAATCTAGGGGCAATGGCGTTTCCCCGGATAGTGTTGTGGAAAAATATGGCACAGACGCCCTACGGATGTACATTTTATTTGTAGGGCCGCCGGAACTGGATGCGGACTGGCAGGATAATGGCATGGAAGGCGTATACCGCTTCCTTAACAAGCTATGGCGTTTGGTGGTGGAAAATGCGGATAAAACCATACCCGCCACGGCGGAGCTGGAAAAGATTCGCCATAAAATGATTAAGGACATTACATGGCGTGTAGATAACTTATCACTAAATACCGCCGTTTCGGGCTTCATGGAATACACCAATAAGTTGACGGATATGGCAAGGAATGGTGGTATTGACAAAGAAACGCTGGAAACTGCCGTTTCCATGATTGCCCCCTTCGCCCCCCACACCGCTGAGGAATTATGGGAGATTTTGGGGCATGGCAATACAGTTTTCGCCTGCCAATGGCCAAAATATGATGAAAGCAAAGCGGCAGATGATACAATTACCATGGTTGTGCAAATAAACGGCAAACTTCGTGGTGATATGCAAGTTGCCGCAGACACTACAAAAGATGATGCCCTTGCTGCCGCCAAAGAAGCCATCGCTGCCAAGTTGGAAGGGCAGCAAATTATTAAAGAGATATTTGTGCCAGGTAAGTTGGTTAATTTTGTGGTTAAGCCACAATAGCCTATTGCCCCGACACAATTAAGGAGGGGGAAACCCCATGAATCAAGTTGAGTTACTTGACAAGCTAACACGCAAATCCAGCCTAACAGAGGTGCAGGAATATATAAAAACCGTGCTGGATTTGCGGGGCTTTTCCGACGAGTCTATACAAGAATCTATGCTGATTTTATTGGAAGAAGTTGGCGAGCTTGCCAAGGCGGTGCGCAAGGGACACACAAAAATGTCCGTGGATGCGGACAAAATGCAAAGTTATGACACAGTGGAAAGCGAAGTTGCCGATGTTTTTGTGGTTTTGCTTGCCGTGTGCAACAAACTTGGCATAAACCTGCTGGATGCGCTGGTGGAAAAAGAGCGGCAAAATTGCAGCCGTAATTGGACTTTTGAAAGGTAACAAAAAATTAAAATATAAAGTAGAATTAACATGAACGAAAACAAAAGGAAAAAACGTTCCCCCCTCTTAATTGGCGGTGCGGGTGCGGTTGTTATATCGCCCTTGTGGTGATGTGGACAACAACAGATACATTTAGACCGTCCACCCCCTAACAAGGTGTTAGGAGCTTATGAATATTGTAGTGCATGGACTTAACGAATCTGCCCGGCTAATAACAATGGAAGCGTAAATTTGCCACAGACCCGTCCATTCTAACATCTGACGACATATTTAATGTAGATGATTATAGCCATCCAGCCGCCTACGGTGCATTCTATTGCTATGCACCCGGATAGAACCTACTTTTATTCCGTAGAACGGGGCTTTTTAAGGTTTGCAGATGTAGAGCTGACGCCGGAAGAGCTAAACAAATTACATAGGCAGGTGATAGGCAGCATGACACTGGTGATGCTACGGGATTTAATGGATGATGCCCGTGCCGCAGCCCAAACCGCTGTGCAAAACCTGGTTACCACATTAATGTCGGCGGTGGATGCTAATGATACAATTAAGGTTACTTGGAAGGAGTAAAGCATTGGCTTTGCACGATATGAAAGGACGAAACCCATGAAAATACTGGTTTTTAGTGACAGCCACGGCAAAACCGATTTGATGATAGAAATTACCAAGAAGCACCAGCACCAAATTGGGGCGGTGTGCTTTTTAGGTGATGTTATGCGGGATTATGTTAAGCTGCGCAACACCTTTCCCGACCTAACAATCCACGCTGTGCCGGGTAACTGCGACCCTAAATCTACAAAAGAGCGGGTGCAGGTGGTGGAGCTTGGCGGCGCAAAAATAATGCTAACCCATGGCCATTTACACAGCGTTAAGCGGGAATACACCAAAATTGCCGCCGCCGCTACCGAGATGGGGGTGGATGCCTGCTTTTTCGGCCACAGCCACAAACCTATTACATTTGAAAAAAACGGCATAACCTTCCTAAATCCCGGAAGCATAACAGAGCCTCGCGGGACCATGGGGAAGAGCTATGCCTTGGTAGAAATTGCAGATGGAAAGTTGCAAGAGCCACAGATTTTGGATGCGGACTAATACCAATTCCAATTCGAAACATGGAAAAGGATATTTTGAAAATCGCAGGTTTCAGTGCGTTTTCAAAATGTGCTTTTCCGTGATTGAGAATGGAATTGGTATAAGTTCTAAATCTCACTATTTTCGGTTGATGCTTGGTGCAATGCAGCATTGATGGCATCTAACAAAATTCTGCTGGTATGCAGGGTTTCCAAAGGGGCTTCTACTACCGTACTTTGGTTTGTTAGCACCTGATGGGACAAGTTGGCCATAGTAGGGCGGATAAGGGGGTAAAAAACCTCTACCGTTTCTTCCATTTCGGAAATGGCTATGTCCAAAATCTCATCCTCGCTAACGGTGACGGATACAGTGACAGGGCGGTTGTGCAAGATGATGTAAGATGTGTATGTACCCGGTACAAAACTGCCCATTGGCCCATGGGCATCATTGCTGCCACGGGGTGATATTGCCCAAATTAAGGTGATAAGCAGGGCGATGCCGATAATTATAAAAATCCCCGTGCGGATTATATCTTTCCTTCGTAAAACAACAAAACGTGATTTTGCCATAACGGGCTGTGCCTCCTTGTTTGATTTTGGGGGTGTTTAACACATTTTATTAAACATGCACAAAAATTATACTTGCTTTGTGGGGGAAATTGTGATGTTGCAATTTATTTTAGGCAAGCCGGGCACGGGCAAAACAACCCTTATCCACCAGCAAATTGCACAAATACAAGCCGAGGGCGGGGAAAATGCCCTAATTTTAATTGTACCGGAGCAATCCTCCTTTCAAACAGAAAAGGCCTTGTTGGCGGCAACACCTTCGGGGGCAATTTCCCGTGCAAGGGTGTTGTCCTTTAACCGCCTGTCATACTATGTCTTTGGACGGGTCGGTGGAGCCCGCATGGCAATTTTAGAAAACAGCGGCAAGCATATGTTGTTGCGCAAAATTGTATCGGGATTGGACGGGAAATTGCAATATTTCAAGTCCGCAGGGGATACAAAGGGGTTTTTGGATAGCCTTTCAACTACAATTACCGAATTTTACCAATACCATATAACCCCCCAGCAATTGGAGGAGCATAAGAAGGGCGCAACCAAAGAAGCCCTTGCCATGAAGCTTAACGACCTGCATTTGATATACCAAGCATATCAACAGCATTTGGAGGATAATTTTATTTGTTCCGATGCTATGCTGGATATTTTGGCGGAAAAAATTCCTGATGCAGATTTTTTGCAGGGGGCAGAAATTTGGGTGGATGGCTTCAAAAGCTTCACCCCGCAGGAGAAAAAGGTGCTTTCTGCTCTGCTTTGTGTGGCATCCGGCGTAAAAATTGCGCTTACAGCACCGGGCGGGCTGCAAGATGCGCAGATGATAACCAAATTTGATGCCTACCATGAAGTGGCGGATACCATGCGTAAGCTGACGACCCTTGGGCAGCAACTTAATATACAAATGCAGACGCCACATATTTGCAAGGAATTTTACCGCCACACAAATGCCCCCGACCTTGCTTTTTTATGCCAAAACTTTCTTGGATTTTCCAGTCGGACTTATGGGGAAGTGCCTAAAAATATCCATATTTTTTCGGGGGAAAATGTTTTTGATGAAATTGACCATGCCGCCCGGCTAATAACAACCCTAACCCGCCAGCGGGGCTACAAATACAGCCAAATTGCCCTTGTAGCCACAAATTTAGGGGAATATGAAAAGTTTTTGCCTGCCATATTTGCAAGGCATGGCATACCCGTTTTTGTGGATGCACGGCACAGCGCCATATCCCACCCGCTGATGGAGATGGTTTTTGCCGCCTGCGGTATAATTGCCGGCAATTGGAGCTATGAAGCGGTTTTTCGTTTACTGCGCCTGCCCATATTTACAAATCGGGATGAAATTGATTTGTTGGAAAATTATGTACTGGCCCACAACATAAGGGGCAGGGGGTGGCAGGAGTATTTTGTACGTGGTGATGAGGGTGCTTTACTTCAAATAAACACAATACGCCGTTGGGCGGTGGATATTATGCGGCCGCTAACCGATAAATTTACTCAGCGGAAAAAGTTTGCATTGGAAGAATTTGGGCGGGGTATATATGAATTTTTGATTGCAAACAACATGCCGCAAACACTGGAAAACTGGATGGACACTGCACAAATGCACGGCGACAACAAAGCCCTGCGGGAACATGAACAGGTTTGGGGCAAGCTGATGGACACCCTTGATAAAATGGTGGAAATTTTAGGAGGCCAAAAAGAAACCATTGCTGATTTTGCTAAGATTTTGGAGGCGGGCATTATGGACTTGGGGCTTGCCCCCCCTTCCATAGACCAGTTGGTGCTTGGGGACTTGCGCCGCTCCCGCTTTGGCGAGGTTAAGGCAATGGTAATACTTGGTGCAAAAGATGGGGCTATGCCGTCCCGCCCCAATGATGCGGGGCTGTTTAGTGATGAGGATAGGGATTTTTTGGTAAACAACGGCGGCTTGACACTGGCGAAAGATACCACCGCACAGATTTGTGAAGAAGAGTTTTTGATATATACGGGCTTCTCCAAGCCCAGCCATTTCCTTGCTATTGGCTACCCCGCCGGCAATTTGGAGGGGCAGGGGGCTAACCCATCCCGACTTTTACAGCGCATCCGCGACCTTTTCCCTGGCCTGGGACAGCATGCAATGGAAATTTCCAGTCCGCAAGGGGTTTTTGGGGATATGTTGCTGGCTTTGGGTCAATCTGCCATATCCACCCGGCCTTTGCATGGGGATTTTATCCACACCTACGCCCATTTTAGCGGTGATGAGTATTTTGGCAAAAAAATTGACAAAATGCGTGCAGGGCTTGATTTTGCTTATGATACCAAGCTTTCCACGGAATCTGTTAAGGCTTTATACCGCCCAAATGTAAAAACCAGTATTAGCAAGCTGCAACGCTATGTATCCTGTTCATTTGCGTATTTTGCAGAATATAACCTGCGGGCAAAACCCCGCAAAATACACGATGTGGCAGCGGCGGATATGGGCAATGTATACCACGATATTTTGGCAGAATTTGGGCATATACTAAAACAGCTTGGCAGCGACTGCGCATCGGATGAAAAGCGGGTATCGGAGCTGGTAGAGCAAGTAATTGACGGGGTGCTGGACCATCCAGCAAATTATGCCCTGCGCACCAGCGGAAAACATATGCACTTTGCCCACAAAATGCGGGAAATCAGTAAAGCATCTGCCCTTGCCCTTTCAAACCACCTTGCCCGTGGAAAGTTTGATATTGCTTATAACGAAGTGGCTTTTGGCAGCCAGCGGGATGATGGAGACATCACTATGCCCCCAATCGAAATTGAATTATCCGAAAACGCTAAGATGTTGTTGGAAGGGCGTATTGACCGGGTGGACATCAGCCAAATTGACGGGGCGGAATATGTGAAAATTATCGACTACAAGTCGGGTGCTAAAAAGTTTTCGCTGGATGATGTTTACCATGGCCTGGACATGCAGTTGCTAATGTACCTTGGCGCATTTATCCGTCAAATGGCGGAAACGCAGGGCGAAACCGCCGCCGTTAAAACCCTGCCTGCCGCCGCCCTATATTTTAACCTGCACAACCCCCTGCTAAGTTTTGATGAAAAACTAACCAACCCCGCCATGTTAAAAGATGAGCTGCTGAAAAAGTTTAGGATGAGCGGCCTTGTGCTGGATGAAGAGGCCGTACTAACCGGCCTTGACAGCAAAAACACGGTAGATATGGGCGAAAGGGTGGAAAAGGCAAAAATAACCGCCGAGGGCTTTGCCGCCCTGTTAGACCATGTAAGCCACCTTGCCAAAAAAGCCGGGCAGGATATTTTGACGGGCAAAATATCCATATATCCTTATAAGTACAGCAATAAAAGTGAGGACAAGACCCCGTGCACCTATTGCGATTACCATACAATTTGCAAATTTGATGCAGGTGCAGATGCCCACCGCAACCTGTCAAAATTAAAACGGGAAGAGGTGATGGAAAAAATATCCAACAAACGGCAAAATTAGATTAAATTTTCTATTGACTTTCCAGAAATTTTATTGTATAATTGCTTTTGTGGTGTGTGCCACGTGGATTTAAGCACGGAGGGAGGGGAAAAAATGTCAGAGGTAAGAATTAAAGACAATGAAACACTAGACTCTGCTCTTCGTCGCTTCAAAAGGGCAACACAAAAAGCAGGTATTTTGGGCGAGGTTCGTAAGCGCGAGCATTATGACAAGCCCAGCATCAAAAGAAAAAAGAAAATGGAAGCCGCCCGTAAGCGTAAGTACAATTAGGAAAATGTTTCCATAACATAAAAACCCCCTGCATATGGTTGCGGGGGGTTTGCTTTTATTATATTATTGTCCAAGGGTTACATTTACGCCGGCAGGGGTAACATTGTAGCTAACAGTTCTGCCGGTTAGGTTTTGGATTGCGGTTTGAATCAATCCGGTAGCCAAAGTCAACTCGCCATAAGCGGCAGCTGCATCCAAAGGCATGCTGCGCGGGAACATGGTTGCAGGTATCATATGACGGTCGTTAATAAGGGTTGATACAAGGCGGGTGCCGGCGGCCGGGCCGTTAGCAACAACAAGCGCACCACCTTCAACACTTCTCAAATCGATGGAGAAGGTGCCGGGTTGGATAACACCTGCCAAATCAATACCTGTGCTTTCAGCAAGGCGGGCTGCAACATCTGCACCAGAAAAGCTGATGGTAATAGTTTGGGTTGCCTGATTCCAAACAACACTGCCTTGGCCTAAATAAGCTTCTGCCACACTGCGCAAGCCAAAATAGGCGTTGCCGTTGTGCACTTCGATAAATTGTGCCGCATTTGCAACACCGGCCACAATAACTTCAGTTGGTACATTAACAGTTTGGGCATATGCCGTAACAGGGGCAGCCAGCATGGCAAGGCCCAACAAACTTGCAAGTATTCTCTTTTTCAAAAACATTTCCTCCCTTTATAAAAACATTATTTGCCATCCCACCATAAGCACATAGGTGGACAACTTCTGCTACCTATTATACCAAGCTTGTTACAAAAATACAATACCAATTTTGAAAAAAATTTTCAAAAAAGTTAAATTTAACATTGCAATTTTGTTAAAGATATATTATAATCATATACATCAACACCATGGGCGTTTTGTGCCCCGACGATGGCGGGTCAATCTTATAACTTGCGTTTATGATGAAATGGGCGTTGCGGCGCAACAAGTTGCGTTTAATTATTTTTAACATCCGTTCACAAAGTTTGTCAAATAATAATGTTGATAAAACTTTGCAGATATGCTATAATGTCGTATAATAAGAGTTTGGCGGGCTTTATGTTTGTCGGGGTCTTAATATAAATAAAAAAGGGCATACTTATGCCCAACATAATTAAGGGAGGATTTCCAAATGAAGAGAAAATTGCTTGGCGTTTTCTTGGCTGGAGCAATGGCCGCTGTACTTGCGGCTTGCGTGTATGATGACGCAGGCGTGGCCACAACCCCGCCAACACAAAACGAGCAACAAGCCGGTCCGGTGCTGTTCCCGGCCATCACAGGTACACAAACGATCCGAGTGTCTGTTCCTTATGGTGAAGTGAGAAATCACGATGGCTCTTTGACTGTTGGCAGACTTGAGGAGCAAGGTGGCACAATGTGGGGTCCAGAATCTGTGGACGCACTTGCCAATGCACATGCTTTCTCCAACCAAGTTGACAGCGGCGAAAACTTTGCCCCAATCGTGCTTGACGTTACTTTTACGCCCCATAACATTGCTGACATCCGTCTTATTTCCCATGCAGAAACTTTGGGTGTTGTAGGTGCCGGCACAAACAGCGGCGTAAACTATGTAGCAATGGTTTACCCGGCGTTGACTGACCAAATCATTTTCCATCAGTCTACCCTTCAGCTTGATGCGTTTGCTCACGCTACCATCACCCGTAACGCTATCGTTCGTGGCGTTAACGATGCTATTGCTGAAGCCGGCGGTAACCCGAGAGAGCTTGCTCCAATCAATCAAAATGCTACTACCCCACCAGCAGGTGCCCGTTTCATACCGGGTGTTGCACACATCTATGTTCCTGCCGGTACTTATGTAGTTATGGATAACAGCGCACCTGTTCTTGATATTCGTGAGCTTACTCCTGAACTTGCTCTTGAGCTTGGGATGAGAAATGCTGAGGGTGGTGCTGCAAATGCTGCCATCCAACGTCATGGTGTTTTGCATAACGGTTTCCGCAGACAGCCTCATCCATCAATTGAAGAGCGTCTTGGTCTTGCCACTCCACGTACAGCAAGTGAAGCTGCTCTTGCTGACACACACTACTTCCATGCAGCCAACATTGCTGATACCAATTTAACAGCTGGCGGCCAAGGTTTGGCTATGGCTCTTAACCAAACTTTTGATTACAACCTTTCTCCTGGTGACCCCAACCCACGTGCAGGTCTTCCAAGAGGTATGTGGATGACTGTTTCCTTCGGTTTTAACACTTTCTGGATTCAAGAAAGAGGTACACGTACACAAGATGATTTCTCTGGTCTTGTAATGGGCGGACATGGCGAAACCCAAACTGGAGGTTTTGCTAACCCACACAACATCGCTATTGGCGATGAAGGCACAAGCGTGAGCAACCATGCTCTTGGTAGCTATGCTTGGTCACAATCTGCTGTATTTATTATGAACGACCAACAATCTACTCATAACGCTGTAGATGCTCAATCTAACGCTACCATGACCGCTACTGGTGTTCGTGTTGCTCTTGAGCAAGCTATGCGTAGACATGGTGCAACTGATGCAACCATTGCTGGCATGACTCCAATTGCTGAGCCACTATTCCGTACTGGTCGCCCGCAAGGTGGCTCCACCAATAACCAAGCTGGCGGAGTAAACGGTGGTGGTAACTCTGCAATTCTTCGTCCAGGCCTTTACACAACTGAAATTGCCCCTGGCGTAGAAGTTAGAGTTTTGCTTGACCGTGCTATTATTCGTCACTTCAGCATCGCTCAAGTTGGAGCTGGTCTAACTCTTGCTAACGATACTCAAATTCCAGGTTGGACTAATGACAACTGGGCCACTTTCAGAAACAATGTGCTGTTTGCATATGCTGAAAATCCTCCGGCCGGCACAGGTGGCGCATATCGTCTTGAGCGTTTGCAAGCCGTTGAATTGATGGAAGGCATTGCTCCTGAAACTGCACAAGCTATCCTTGACTTTGTTATTGACACCGTTGTTAATAATGACGTTACTGTTGAGCATAGCAACCTAAATCGCCTTGGTGCAAGCAGCGGTGGAACTGGTAGAGATAGACTTCCAGCGACTCCGTCCATAAGAAGATAATAAACCGCATCAATAATAGCAATTAAAAAAGAGCAGCCATAACGGTTGCTCTTTTTATATGTTTATGGTGGTGGCACCAAAAAAATCAGCTTCGGCAGGGTCGTGGGTGACAAGGACTAAGGTTTTATTTTGGGTGCGGGTTTTAACAAGTTCCATTATTTGGGGTTTTAGGGCGGCATCCAGCCCTTTGAAGGGCTCGTCTAATATTAGCAGGTCAAAATCCACCATTAGGGCACGGCAAAGGGCAAGCCGCCTTTTCATGCCGCCGCTGTACTGGGCGGTTTTTTTGTGGATGTCTTGCCCAAGGCCGGCCTGTGCCATCAGGTCAATGGCAACCTGGGCATGGTTTTTTGCCCGTTTTAAGGGAAAAAGTACATTTGCCAAACCACTTTTGTAAGGTAACAACCTATCCTCCTGGAAAACCATGGAAATTTGCAAACCGTCCCGCTTGATGATGTTGCCTGTATCAGGCTGGGTGAAGCCGCAAAGCATATTTATTAGCGTAGTTTTACCCTTACCCGACGGCCCCATGATGGCCAGCTTTGCGCCGTCTTCTATATCAAGGCTAAAGCCTGCAAAAATCACATTTTCGCTAAAATTTTTGTGTATATTTGTTATTTGGATTGCCATGTGCCAACCCTCCTCAACAACAGCGAAAACGCTTTTTCGATAATATAACCCAGCAATACAATGGTTATTGTCCAAGCCATGGCATCTTCCATCATTAAAAAATTGCGGGCGGTGTGTAGGTTAAAGCCGATGCTGTCCCGCACAAACCCAATAAGCTCTGCCGTAACCCCTGCTTTGAAGGCGAAACCAAGCCCTGATGCGGCTGCGGAAAAAACATAAGGCAGGGCATGTGGCAGATGGATGTTGGCGGCAGTTTTTAAGGGCGGCACACGAAGGATTTTGGCCATTTCCAGCAATTTAGTGTCCACATTGCTAAGCCCTTCGTAGGTATTAAAAAACACAATGGGCAAAACCGTCACAAACGCGATAAAAACGGACAAATTCTCCCTGGACACCCAAAAAAGAGCAAGCACAGTAAATGATACAATTGGTACAGATTTCATCACATTAACAAGGGGTATAAAAAGGGTGTAAAGCAAGGGAATGCGGTAGCATATCCCGGCCAAAACCGCCCCGACCGCCATGGACAGCACAAAGCCAAAAACCACCCGCCCAAGTGAAAACCAAACAGAAAGCCAAAAAACCCCTTCGCCTGCAAGCTCCCAAAGCCGTGTAAAAGCAGCAATGGGAGAGATAAGGACTAAGGGATTGCCAATAAAATGACTTGCCACCTGCCAAACGGCTATCCAAAAGGCGATGGCAGCGGCGTTTTTAGCGGTTTTGATTAAAGTGTTTTTCATAGATTTTCCTTAAAATGCTTAAATGACAAAATGCCGATGGGCGCAAAGTAGGCACACCAAACCAATAAAACTATTGTACCAATAAAATCTGCACCCTCCATTGTGGTGAAAACGCCGGAAATTGGCATCACAAGCCCGCTGATAAAGAAGATGCCGTGTATCATCAACAGGCACTTTAATACCTTGTCTGCCTTAGTTTTTGGGGTTATGGTAAGCCCCAAAAAGAATGTGGAAAGGCTCATCACACCATAACCCAGCAGGTTAAGGTTAAAAAACAGCCCAAACGCTTGATAATCAAGCAAGGCGGCGGCTTGGTTGGTTAAGGTTTCGTTGCGTAAGGTGGTTAGCTGGGCAAAGTAAATTATTAATATAAAGGTGACATAAACTGCCGCAAATGCCACGGCGGTTTTGCCTGCCGCCCTTGCCCTGCTCCGCTCTGCAAAAGCACAGGCGAGGGGCAAAAAGCTAAGGGATATAAACATACTTGCTAAGTACCCACCAAAATCAAAACCAAAAATCATTGATGCGGCGAATGCCATAACGGCAAAAGTGTTGGCTGCCCCGCTATACATTCCAATCTTTTTGTCCATCGCTCCTCCGATTAAGGGGTGGGGGCAAGCCCCCACCCTACATTAAGGTCTATGGAAAAAGCCATCAGACGGCAGTGTGCCGCCCACGGATTGGGGCAGCTGGCTGTAAAGCACGGTAAGATAGCCCATGATATAACTTTCCATTTCACTACCGGCGATAAACACTTGGTTGGTGCGGGGTATGGCTTGCATGGCAATGTTTGGGTTGGGGATAATGCCAAATTCAACTGCCAAATCTGCCGTTTCTATCACATTTTGCTGTGCAAACTGGATTGACAAGTCAAAGTCGTTTAAGAAATTTGCAACCGCTTGGGGGTTTTCATCCAAAAAGGCATTGCGTGCCACAATTGCTGTCATCACAAGGCCTGTATCTGCCACCTTACCCCATTCTTCTGTTAAATCCAGGGCGTGGGACACATGGTCGTTTTGCATAAGCACGGTTGTTGCAAAAGGCTCGGGCAATAGAGCTATTTCTGCCGCGCCCTGCGCAAGAAGTGCTGCAATTTGCGGCTGCTCTCCATGAAAGTCCAAAAACACATCCACATTGGGGGTTAAGCCGTTTTGTGTTAGCACATAATTAAGCACAAATTCGGGTGCCGCCCCCATGCCGGACAAGTGCACGGTGCGCCCACGCAAATCCTCAATAGATGCAATTTCGCCTGTTGTGTCCAAAATATGCAAAACCCCCATGGTGCTAAGGGCAAGCGCGCTAACGCCGCCCGGCAAGTTGTTGTACAGCACAGATGCCATATTGGTAGGCACAGCAGCAATGTCTATTAAACCTTGCCCAAGCATTGGCCCAACCTCCTCAGGCGCACCCAATACTTGGATGTTGTAGGTGTTTATTACATCATCCTCGTCCGCATCCATCAACCAAAGGCTGCCAATGGCAGATGGGCCCGGCAAAACCGCCATATTAACATGGTAGCTTCCTGTTGTTTCATCATTATTGCCGCAGGCGGCAAATGCCGCCAAAGCGCACATCAAAATTAATATGGGTATGAAAAATTTTCTCATATCATTCTCCTTATTTCCTCAGTATAACACAATTGCGGTGCAGAGGCAAGCCCGGCACCGCAATTGGTCAAATAGTTGTTATTGTGGGTTGCGTGCTTTGTATGTGGTATGTAGTAGTTTGTGTGCGTTTTCGCCATAGTATGGCTCGCCCAAAAATTCTTTATACAACTCCATAAGCTCCTTATTATCATGGGAGCGACGGATGGTATTATTAGCATCTTCCGAATACAGGACAGAGCTGCGTTTGCTTACTGTATCAGAGGAGAAGGTATGGTATGGTTGGCCGCCGCCGTTTACGCAACCGCCGGGGCAAGCCATAACTTCAATAAAATGGTATGGGGAGTTGCCTTCACGTATCTCGTTCATCAACTTAACGGCATTTCTAAGCTCGTGGGTAACGGCAACACGCACTTCTGTTCCATCCAAATCCACGGTGGCTGTTTTTACGCCACTGCCTTCAAAGCCCATTAATGGCTCGAAAGTAAGGGTATCCAACTTTTTCTTGGTTACAACTTCATATGCCGTGCGTAGAGCCGCCTGCATAACGCCGCCTGTAACACCGAAGATTTGACCTGCGCCGGACTCTTCACCCATCACAGAATCAAAGCCGGAATCTTGAAGGTTTACAAAGTCAATAGCAGATTCTTTAATCATTTTAGCGATTTCTTGGGTGGTTACTACAATGTCCACATCGCCTTTCATCTCTTCCCGCTGTATTTCAAACTTTTTGGCGGTGCAAGGCATTATGCTGACGGATACAACCTTATCCCGTGGGATGCCAAATTTATCAGGATAGTAGTTTTTAATAACAGCACCAAGCATCTGTTGGGGGGATTTGCAGGAGGACACATGATCAAGAAGGTCGCCGTACTCATCCTCTGCAAACTTAACCCAAGCCGGGCAGCAACTGGTAATCATTGGCAAGGTGCCGCCTTTGGTTATCCTCTTAATAAGCTCGGTACCTTCTTCCATAATGGTCATATCGGCTGCAAAGTTGGTGGTAAATACTTTGTTAAAGCCAAGCAGGCGCAGGGCTGTGTTTAGTTTGCCTGCCACATTTTCGCCGGCACTTAGGCCAAACGCTTCGCCAAGGCCCGTGCGCACAGATGGGGCGATTTGGACAACCACATGCTTATCTTCATCATGCAAGGCTTCCCAAACTTTTTTGGTGTCATCTTTAATAGCAATTGCGCCTGTGGGGCAAACGGCGGCGCACTGTCCGCAAAACACGCACATGGTGTTGCCAAGGGGCGCACCATTGCTGGTAACAACCATAGCCTCGCGCCCCTTGCCTTCGGCTTTAAGGGCGTGCACTGCTTGCACTTCGGAACATACCGCATCACAACGCCTGCAATAGATGCACTTATTTTGGTCACGCACCAAAGCGTAGGAAGAATCGTC
Organism: Defluviitaleaceae bacterium; assembly: GCA_009779935.1. Classification (GTDB taxonomy): domain Bacteria; phylum Bacillota; class Clostridia; order Lachnospirales; family WRAX01; genus WRAX01. The sequence continues at coordinate 65,722 of WRAX01000010.1, forward strand.
AATTTCATAAACAGGGCGCAAGCCTGTTGGGTTAATTTCTGTAATACCAAATTCGGTGGTAAGGGTTTGCAGCTGGCAGGACATGTTACGCACGCATGTTAAGCATTCCTGCGGGTGGTCCGCCAAAATATCTTCCAGCCTTTTCTTGCGGGATTCTTGCGCAAGCTTGGAATTGGTTTTAACTGCCAAGCCCTCACGTACAGGGGCAACGCAGGCGGCCATAACTTTGCCGTCATTAACTTCCACTTCACAAACACGGCAGGTTACGGGCTTTATGGTGATACCTGTGTTTTGCATCTCTGTAAAACAAATGCGGGGTATCTTAAAACCAACACGCTCCGCTGCAACCATTATGGTTTCGCCCTTCTCGGCTTGCACGGCAATGCCGTTAATGGTAATATTAACCTTTTCCATTTCCAACAACTCCTTTATTCTATGTACTTGACTTGTTTTGTACATTATAATATAATTAAGTCGAAAAGTCTGTTGTATATACAACCAAGGAGGGTATATGGAAAATATTTTTAATGCCGTTAAGGATAACGCCCTTTTCAGACATATCAGCCAAAATGACTTTGACAAGACCCTGTGCTGCTTGTCCGCTAAAACCGCATCTTATAAGAAAAATGATATAATAATACCAGCCGGGGAAGCACCCAAGTTTATCGGGTTGGTATTAAATGGCAAAGTTAGAATTGTAAAAGAGGATATGGATGGCAAGCAGATTATATTAGGTGATATAACACCGCCCAACCTGTTTGGGGAAACCTATGCGTGGGCAGGGGCAGATGAATTTCCCGTAACCGTGCAGGCGGCGGGGGATTGTGATGTGCTTTTAATTGATTTTAGGAAGATTATCAATGCTTGCTCTTCCGCTTGTGCAGCCCACCGGCTTTTAATTGAAAATATGCTGCAAATTATGGCATCAAAAATTTCCATGCTGGACCATAAGGTGGAAATACTCTCCAAGCGCACCATAAGGGAAAGGTTGACATGTTTTTTGAAAACCCACGCAAAAGGTGTAAAAAAATTCGCCATCCCCTTTAACCGTGAGGAAATGGCGCAATTTTTATGCGTAGATCGCTCTGCTTTATCCAACGAGCTAAGTAAAATGCGGGACGAAGGGTTGATAATCTTTAACCGCAATAAATTTGAGTGGTTGCATATGAAGTAGCCTAAGCACCACTTCCTACAACGCCATTTGTGGGAAGCATTAACGTTCGCTTGAAAAAACCCTTGACGAATCCCTGGATTGACTGTATAATTAAACAAGCAAAAAGGGGCAATAAAAAAGTGCCTGCCTGTACAGACCGAGAAAAGACGTTCAGACAGGCACAAACACAGCCCCTAAAGACCTGAGAATATTCTAACTCACTCAGGTCTATTTGTCAAGCACTTCTTACACCCGACAAATAATAGACAGAAAGGTGGGTATTTTTTTATGGAAAGATACAGTGCAAAAA
>WRAX01000011.1 GCA_009779935.1 Defluviitaleaceae bacterium
CCCAAACTTAAATCAAATGGAAAATTTCTGGGCATGGCTGAAGGCTAAGTTAAAGAAAGTCGTGCATATGTTTGATGACTTTGATGAGGCTTTGTGTTACTGTTTTGGAGTTGTTTGGGTATATCTATATTACTCTTGGTTTCCATTATTTTACTTATTTATTAATATTATCTATTTTTAGTAAGAAGGAGAGGAGTGGTCACTGAAAATGAAAGCCGCTGCATATGCCAGATACAGCACAGACAGACAGATAATGGCATCTCCACTCAACTAGACGCAATTATTAGATACTGTCAAGAAAACAACATAATCATAGCTAAAAACCTACGTTGATGAAGCTCAGAGTGGCACAAATATAGACAGACAAGGATTTATTGACTTGCTTGCTGACGCAAGGGCTGGACGGTTTGAAGCTGTAGTGATTTATGACACTTCAAGAGGTAGCAGGGATATTGTGGACTGGTTCACCTTTCGGAAAGAAATGCAGGATAGCAACATCAAGGTTATTTCTGTTACTGAAAAATTAGGGGATTTGTCTAACCCGAATGATTTTCTTATGGAATTCATCAGCGTTGGGTTGGGACAACACATGGTCTTGCAAACTCGCCAGAAATCCATTGCAGGGGTAGCACAACGAGCCAAAGAAGGAGTTTTTCTTGGTGGTGTTGCTCCTTTGGGATACGATGTTATTGACCAGCAGTACATTGTGAATGAACGTGAAGCGGTGGCAGTGCGTCTTATTTTTGACCAGTATGCCGAGGGCAAATCATATAACACCATCATTGATGCCCTTTCTGCACGTGGTTTTAGGGGTAAAAGAGGACAGGTGTTGGGGCGTAGCTCCCTAAATGCCATCTTACAAAACCAACGCTATATTGGCGTGTATTCGTGGAATAAATATCAAATCAAATATATGGGCAAGTGGGCTGGTGGTAAACTCAACCCAGAAGCAGTCACCATAAAAGACGCAATACCGCCGATTATTGACATGGTTACATGGGAGAGGGTGCAAAACAGGATGAAGGACAATAAGCGAAAAAATGCTACAAATACAGCAAAAGCCACCTACTTACTTTCTGGACTGATAGAGTGTGGTATGTGTGGTGGTAATTTTACGGGCAAAACCAACAAAAGTGGCAAGGGTTACATTACCCGATATTACGCCTGTAGCAATAAATACCGTACAAGAAACTGTGATGCAAAGAATATCAATGCCAACGAGGTTGAAGATAATGTGATTAAAGGGTTGAGGGATTATTTACAAAACCCCGATTTTGAAGCTATTGCCGATAACGTACTAGAAGCTTTTGAGGGTAGCCGTGGTGGCAAAAATAAGGAGCGAAAAGAATTAGAGCAACTACAAGTCGAGTTACAAAACTGTATCAAGGCAATTCGTGGCGGTTTGGACATTCCAGAGATGCACAATGAGGTACTGTCCATCCGCACCCGCATTGGTGAGCTATAGGATATTATTTCATGGTCGGCTGACATAACCATCAGTCGAGAGGATGTAATTAACCAATTGAAAAAAGACGCTGAAAACCTCGATGATGAGAGTATCAAGTGTCTTATAAAGTCCTACATAACAAAAATTTACGCCCACCATGATGAAATCAACATCACAGGGGGCGTAAACATAGGGCATAGCGGGAAAGGGACTTGAACCCCCGACCCTCTGGGTATGAACCAGATGCTCTAGCCAGCTGAGCTATCCCGCCGAATGGTTATAACTAAATTATTATAAACTAAGGTTTTGGATTTGTCAAGGATTTTTTTAATATCTTGGTGTTAAGCGTTGGTTGTGAATTTGGCGGCATATGCCCATGATGTTTTGCCAGTGGGTGCAATCTGCGGTGATGGCGGTTTGGATAAAGGAAAGGCGGGAACGGTCCGATAGGCTGGCTTCTAAGCGGGAAAGGTTTGTCATATCCCCGCTGGCGTAGGCGGCCAGCAAGGCAAGCAGGTTTCTTTCTGATATAATAACGGGGATAAAGGGCTCCAAAACCCACATAAGGCTACCAATTTCCTGCCTTTTGCAGGGATATGCCATGCCTAAATAAAAATAAAAGCTATCCATATTAATAAAGTGAATATTTTCGGGCATTTGCCCCTTAAAGGGCGCAAGGGCATGGCGCAAATCTTGCAAAAAACAGTTAAGGCTTGCTTCTGATATGATTTTCATGGCTTTCTCCTTCAAAAGGGTTATTCTGTATTTTGTGCGGATTTTGAAAATTTATTTTGGCATGCACAAACTTTTTTCAAAACCTTGCGTATTTAGTGGTATAGGGGAATTAAAATTTGAAGGAGAGATTTAGATGAGTTATGAACCCAATCAAAATGGCGTTGATAAAAGCGACTACACAAGGGATAGCCGCACCACGCATGGCTCGCCTGCGCCCCACACGCCCATTTCCTATGGTGGGGCTGTGCCACGCAAACCCAGCAAGTTTTTGCTGTTTATCCTTTCCGGTTGCGTGCCGGGGCTTGGGCATATGTACCTTGGTTTGATACGCCGTGGGCTGTTTTATATGGCAGGCATTGCCTTGTTGATATTTTTAACGGTGCAGTTGGCAATTGGCGGGCTGGGCATATTTACGGTGTTTACCGGCTTTGGATTGCTTGCCCTATACGCAGTTTCGTTTTTTGAAAGCTTTGTTATGCGCAGGGATATTGCCGCAGGCAAAGAAGTGGCGGACAGCATGCCCGCATTTGTAACCAGCAAAACATTTTTGGTTGCCGTTGGTGTAACACTTGCACTAAGCGTACTTGCAAGCATAATTTCTGTGGTACCGTGGCCTTTTTGGGTAATTGCAGGCGTTTTGGCAGTGGTTATAGTATCCAGAAAGAAAAAAGGGGCGTAACAGCCTTTTTTCTTTTTGTACATCAAAACTTGAAGATTTATTTTATTTTGATCATCTACGCATATCGCACAAATTAAAAACAGGAATAGCCATTACTTGCGGCATTCCTGTTTTTGTTATTTCCCTACTGCTCCATTTGCTTACCAATAAACCCTGCCGCCGTTTGGGCCAACTTGCTTTCCAGCTCCCCCATCTTCTTGTCGGGGGAAAGGAAAAGTATTGCGCCAAGCACATCCCCTTCCGCCATGATAGGGGTTATCATTTGGTTGTTGTACACCTCGGTGGGGTCATCTTCCAGAATAGGCACAAAATTGGGCTCGCTGCGGCTTGCTTGGTGGGTGCTGCGGCTATTTATTGCCTTTTCCAGCGCAGGGCTGATGTGTTTTTCCATCAATTCCTTTTTAGCCCCACCGGATACGGCAATTATTTGGTCCTTATCCACAATGCAGGTAATGTGACCGGAGCTGGTTGCCAAACTCTCCGTATACTCCTTGGCAAAGTTACCAAGCTCCCCAATAGGCGAGTATTTTTTGAGGATAATTTCGCCCTCTCGGTCTGTGAATATTTCCAGCGGGTCGCCTTCTCTTATACGCAGGGTGCGACGGATTTCTTTGGGGATAACCACCCGCCCCAAATCATCAATTCTCCTTACAATTCCTGTTGCTTTCAAAATAACTCCTCCTTATATTTAGGAATTACGTTCGCAGAAGAAAGTTTCAAAACCTATTATTTGACAGGTTTTGAATTTTTATGCACATGATGTTAGAAAATTGATTTTTGGGCAGCGGCTTGTGTTACAGTAGCTGTGTTGGTTGGAGCCAGCAGCCAATAATGGGATGTGCAGATTTTACATTATTTCAACTTCGCCAATTCCAATCCATGATTTTTAGCACAAAGCTCACATAGCCCGTGCTTGAATGTTCATGCACAAGAATATCATGGAAATTGTGGTTTCTGAGGTTGCTCGTAATGCCTTTTGTTTAGTAGGTCAATGTAATCATATACCGACTTTTCTGTAACTTCCAGCCCTATGTCATGCAATAAAGATAATCGCAATAAAAGCTCTAATTTTTGCATAGCCAGTTTGTTTTCATCATACTTAAAATAGTCATCCGTCTTAAACAAATGCGAGATAAAATTTCTATGGTTTACAGCCTTACTAATGAAAACATCAAATAGTGTCTTGTTGTGAGGTGGTGTATCCGTATTCCGCTCATATTCAAAAATTTTTTTAGTAAGCGGAGTGCGCTCAATAGCAAACAAAAGAATCTTACGCAGACTCTTTTTGTTGATACGCCCAAGGCTATTTTCAATACTGGTTATAACCTCATTAAATAAAACCTCATCGAAAGAATTTTTAATTTCGTCTGAATTTTTTATTGCTTCAAGGGCAGTCTTAACGATAAGTCTATTGCGTTTTTTATCATAAATCATCATCTCTTTGTCGTGATGTGTAGTAAAGTAACCCTCCAAGCATTGGATAAGCGTAGATGTTTTCACTTCTTCAAACATATCACGGCTATACAGCACATTCAGAAATACAGTAAACACAGGTATGTTTTCCACTCTCATGCTGAACCATTTATCGAATTTATCAGAAAAATTATCCATGTTCTCAAGAAACAGACGCCTCTCTATATGGATTGCGCTTTTTTTCGATTGATGTATGCCCTTTGAGTGTTCAGCATAAATAAACTCATCTTCACCATCGAAAAAACGCATATCTTTGATTTCGGGGAAATATCCAATCCACATAAAATACATTTCGAGGAGTGTGAAAAAGCAGTCTTTTATTTTTTCAAATGACATAGGGCTCATGGGGGTCAATTCAAACATCGCACCGTTATTTTTTCTTTCGCCATCTTTAATTGACGACCATTCCGTTTTGACGCAAATCATGTCCGAGCATATTTTATACTCGCTTCGACCAACGCTATTTCTATACTGATTTTTGGCATCTTCCACGATGCACTTCATATTGATGACATAGCAATCGCTTTTGCTTGAAATGTGCTTACCGATTATTATGCCATTCCACACAATTCGCATTTCTTTCAACGGTGCATTCAAGTGACATATGCTGCACCCGTAGAGAGTAAACGGGATATTGTTCACATCAAAACCGTATACAAAGTCTGCCTCATCTGCATCATATTTTCGCAAATAATGCATATCAAGCATATCAATATAGCCAGACTTTTCTACATTGAAATCAAACTGCCGTTCTTTTAAGTTGATTGTGAAGTCAATATCAAGCCTTTCAATCGTTTCGCTTCCAAGCGCAAGTCTGATAAGAGCGATGCCCTGTATTTCCGTTAGATAAACGTAATCCAATTGACCTACAATGATAACCCCCCTACACGAAAAATATTTTTGCGCAAGTGCTACTCTCGCCGTGGTGCATAAGTGCGCTCTTTTGATTGTATAGACCAAAGTGCGTTATTTGCACCCTTTACAGCTTAGAACTTAAGATTTAGCATCCTCAGAAATGGCGCAAAAGCAGTGCGTGAAGATGTGCATCCGCTTATTGAACACTGGTTCTTAATCTTGAAAGGCTGTTCTTCTCCGCATTTCTTCCATAAATTCTCTAATTTCTTTACGATCCTTCGGCAGTATGGGCTCGTCCATATACACACTGGGTTCGCCCTTTATATCTATGCGCCAATGGTTGCCGTGTAGGTGAAATGTTCTTATCACCCTTGTTATATGTTGATATTCCAGCTTGCGCTCTTTATTACCCAAAGTTAAGTCGGCATGGGTTTTGTGGATGGTGGCTGTGGCTGTTGCATCCGTCCAAATGCGCATGGGGATATAGGCACCCAAAAATATGGCAATAAAAAGCAGTATGCCAACAATCGCATTAATTTGGTTATCCGAAAAGAAATAAAACACAATGGACATTAGGGCAAAGGCGATGGCGATGGCGGGCAGCATTAACGTAACAGTAAGCCAGCTACGGCCGTATTTGAATTTGTGGACATTATTATTCATATTAAACCCCCAAAAGCTTCAAAACATGGTTTGGCAGGGCAAATGCCCCTACATGCAGTTTTGTGTTATAATACTGGGTATCCAGCCCAAAGCTGCTCCATTTATCCGCCTGCATATCACGCACCGGATGTGCGCCTTTGGTTGCAAAACCAAACAGCCAATGCCCACCGGGATAGGTGTGCACATTGGCTTGATATGCCAAAGCTATGGGGAAAGCCCCTTTTATCTTGCCGAAAGCCCGCTGCATGGATAGGATATCGTGGGCATAAAATGTGCCGCCCAGCTGGTTTACCATAATGCCGCTTTCCGTCATGGCATTGTAGCAATTGCCGTAAAATTCCTTGGTAAACAGCCCTTCGCCGGGGCCAAACGGGTCGGTGGAATCTACCACGATAAGGTCATACTCATTCTGCTTTTTACGGACGAATTTTAGGCCATCTTCAAAATAAAGGTTAAGGCGGGGGTCATCAAGGCAGCCGGCGGTTTGGGGCAAAAACTGCCGGCAAGCATCCACCACCATTTTATCAATTTCTACCATATCCATTTGCTTTATGGTGGGGTAGCGTGCCAGCTCCCGCACCATGCCGCCATCCCCTGCACCAATAATCAAAACTTTTTCTATATTAGGGTTAACCGCCATAGGCACATGGGAAAGCATATCGTGATAAACAAATTCATCCTTTTCCGTTAGCATGGTAAAACCGTCCAAAATCAGAATACGGCCATATTCCTTGGATTCGTAAATATCCACCCGCTGGTAATCACTTTGCCCGCTAAACAGATGCTGCTCTAATTTAATATCCAGCCGCACATTTTCTGTGTGTATTTCTGAGAACCATAGTTCCATGGTTTAACCTCCCGTCACAACTTGTTTTATTATTCCCGAAACAACTTTACCCGCTATATCCACCATTGCTTTCAAAGTAGTTGCTCCAACCTTTGAAGCAGCGGACTTGGTTTTGTCCCAATTGTCATTAGAGCGTATGTTGCCCAGAAAGTCGTGCCCTTCTGGCGTGATGTCCCTTATTTTATAATAGTTTGGGCCGATATCATTCTTTACCCAGTCAGCTTTAATAAGCCCGCTTTCATTCATTTGCAACAAAGAGTAAAGTATGTCTTCTTCTGAATAATCCAGCTTCCCACTTTCTATAATATCCTTAGATATTATTTTTTTGGGCTTACCTGTAAACGAGCCGTCATCTTTATTGCCCTTTTTCTTCATCACTTGATTTTCTTCAATCCAAATCAAAATGCTTCTAATGCACTCTAAATCAAGTTTCATAAGTGCCCCTTCCCAATAAATAAGCGTTTACCCAACACGCCACATCACTTCAACACCAAAATCTCATTAACATCAGGGTCTTTGGTGCCGCTTATGCTGCAACCCTTTTCCCTTGCATAAGCAATGTAATCAAGGGCTTCTTTGGTAATGCGCTCGCCGGGGGCAAGTACGGGTATGCCCGGCGGGTAACACATAACAGATTCGCCGCTTATCGCCCCAAGGCTGTCCGATAATGCTACCGCCCTTTTTTCAGCATAAAAAGCTTCTTGCGGCGTAATTGCCACTTGGGGATGGATATATTCGTTTGTTGGTGCAGGGCGGGCGGTTGGTTTGCCATGGTTGCGCAACACATCTTTTAGGGACGAGCATAAACGTTCTATGTCCCGCTTAGCATCACCCAGGGATATGTAGGCAAGGAAGTTTCCAATGTCCCCGAATTCGATTTGTATTTCATAGTCATCCCGCAGTATATCATAAACTTCAATGCCGGCAAGCCCTATTTTTAAGGTGTTTACCGACAGTTTGGTGGTATCAAAATCAAAAATACTGTTTTTGTTGATAAGTTCTTTACCAAAGGCGTAATAGCCGCCCATTTGGTTAATTTCATCACGGGCGTAGGCGGCAAGCTGGCTAACCTTATCAAAGGCTATTTTGCCGTTTAACGCCAAATTGCGGCGGGAAATATCAAGGCTTGCCATTAGCAGATATGATGCACTGGTGGTTTGCGTCAAGTTAATAATTTGGCGCACATAGCCCGGATCCGCCCCTTTGCCCATTAGTAAAAGGGAGCTTTGGGTTAACGACCCGCCCGATTTGTGCATGCTAACCGCCGCCATATCCGCCCCTGCCGCCATGGCGGACATGGGCAAACCTTCGCCAAAGTAAAAATGCGTGCCATGGGCTTCATCCACCAACACAAGCATATTGCGGGCATGGGCAAGCCGTACAATACTTTGCAAGTCGCTACAAATGCCGTAATATGTGGGGTTATTAAGAAAAATTGCTTTGGCATCGGGGTTTTTGTCAATGGCATTTTTAACATCTTCCACTTTCATCCCCAGCGAAATGCCCAAGTTGCTATCCGTGCCCGGGTCAATATAAACAGGTTGTGCGCCCGACAAAATTAGGGATGTAAGGGCGGATTTATGCACATTGCGGGGCATTAAAATCTTATCCCCCCGTTTAACGGTAGCCAAAATCATAGCCTGCACAGAGCTTGTTGTGCCGCCAACCATAAAAAAGGCAGCCGCCGCCCCAAAAGCCGCAGCGGCCAATTCCTCCGCTTCTTTTATCACACCGACTGGATTGCCTAAAAAATCCAGCGGCAACATGGAATTAACATCAAGCTCCATTGCCCGTTGGCCAAGAAACGCTACCAAATCGGGGTTGCCCTTGCCACGCTTGTGGCCGGGCACATCAAACGGCACAACCCTATGGGTGCGCAAACGTTCCAAAGCATCCGCAATAGGCACATGCTGTTGGGGCAAGCTTTTCCGGGTCAAGCTTTGTTGGGGTCTGTTGTTCAATAGGTCTGCCCCCTTTGTTAGAATATATTTACGCCGCTAAAAATCTCTATCATCTCGTTACGGATATTGTTAATAATCTCCAACCGCTTGCGTGGGGCAAGCTCGTACACATCATGGTTGAATAAGTATTCTTGCAAATCCACATCATTAAGCATCATCTTGGTGTGGAACAGGTTGTATTGATACACATTCATATCAATAGCATCGTATTTTGCAAGGGTTGCGGGCTCGATATAATCCTGTATACTGGTCAACTTCTCATCAATAAAAATCTTGTTGCCGTCCACATCCCGGGTAAAACCCCGCACACGGTAGTCCATGGTAATAATATCCGAATCAAAGCTGTTTATAAGGTAATTTAAGGTGGACAAGGGGGTTATCTGCCCGCAGGTGGATACATCAATATCCACCCTAAATGTGGCTATATTAGTCTCCGGATGAAATTCTGGATAAGTATGCACCGTAACATGGCTTTTATCAAGATGTGCTAAAACAGTTTCCTTTTCCACAAGCCCGGCAGGTTTCTTTATCTCCTCTTCCGCAATTAAAATAGTTACGGATGCGCCCTGCGGCTCATAATCCTGCTTGGCAATGGATAGCACATGCGCCCCTATCATCTCGGTAACAGTGCATAAAATCTCCGTCAAACGGTCGGCATTATATTCTTCGTCAATATACGCAATATAATCCTCTTGCTCCCGGGGGCTGCCCGCATAACAAATGTCGTAAATATTAAAACTTAATGATTTGGTAAGGTTGTTAAAACCATGCAATTTAAGCTTATCCGACACCATCATCACCTCTTGCTGTATTATTCAAAAGAAAAGCCCCACGCCTGTACTTCAGGCTTGGGGCCATTCGCTATTTTATTGTAGCGTAGCTGCGGGGTTTTGTCAAGTGTTTTTTCATCACCCAACGCATGGGTAAAATATGTATCTTAAATCTGCTATCATCTAAACCCTTCTTGAATCATACGCTCTTGCGCTCTTCTCGCCAACTCGTCTTGCGCAACAGTTTCCAAAAACTTTGGAAACGCCATCTCCAACTTGCCTGCAATTGGTTTCAAGCCATCTACCTGCTGTTGCACCATTACTTTGCCGCTTTCGGGAATCACAACTAAAATCTTCTCGTAAAAGAAAAAATCTTCTTTATATAGCGAACGCACAATTACGACTTTGAAGTGCGTTCGCTATGCCCTTTCGTAAATCCTCCAAGCCTCATCAATTGTAAAAGTAATGCCCATGGCGATTTCCCCTCCCATTCTTATAAATATTTTCTCCCACTATACACATCCTTATGATAGCACCAGCCCAACAGGACAATGGTCACTGCCATGTATATCTGCATAAATCTTAGCTTCTGCAATCCTATCCGCCAAGCGGGCAGAAACCACAAAGTAATCAATACGCCAACCCGCATTGCGCTCCCTAGCCCGTGAAATCATGGACCACCAAGTGTATACCCCTTCCAAATTAGGATAAAGGTGGCGAAAGGTATCTACAAAACCCGCTTCCAATAGGGTGCTAAACTTATTCCGCTCTTCATCAGTAAAGCCGGCACTTTTGTGGTTTGTTTTGGGGTTTTTAAGGTCAATTTCCTTGTGGGCCACATTTAGGTCGCCGCACAGGATAAGAGGTTTTTTGGCATCTAAGGCCAATAGGTATCCCCTAAACGCATCCTCCCACTCCATCCGATAGGGCAGGCGCAACAGTTCTCTTTTGGAGTTGGGTGTGTACACATTAACCAAATAAAAATCATCATATTCCAGCGTAATAACACGCCCTTCTTTATCATGCTCTTCTATCCCAATGCCGTAAGCAACGGAAATGGGGGGGTTTTTGGCAAAAATTGCTGTACCGCTGTATCCTTTTTTCTCCGCATCGCAAAAAAACACCTCATAACCGGGAAATTCAAAGGTCAGCTGGCTGTATTGCATCTTAGTTTCTTGCAGGCAAAAAAAGTCCGCATCTTCCGCCTCAAAAAAGTCCATAAAACCTTTTTTCATGCAGGCTCGCAGGCCATTTACATTCCATGATATAAATTTCATCTTATCCCCCTATGTTGTTTTAGATTATTTTACCACCGGTAAGTATAAAACGCAAGCTTGCATTTATAATTGCAGCGTGTTATAATTTTGTTGCAAGGAAAGGAGGTTTTTTGTATGGTTTGCAAAAAATGTAGCAGCCCCATGGGAAACCATGACGGGATTTGCAAGGTTTGCGCCACCCCCGTGCGAAAAGGGGGCAAGGTTTGGTCTAAACCCGCAAAAATGGCTGTGGTGGGCTTTGTACTTGCTGTAAGCGTTGCTTTTGTGGTGCTGTACACACAAGGGTTTATAAGTTTGGATTTTTTGACAAGTAATAATGACAGCAGTATATCGGCCCCCGTGGATGACATATCTGATAATGATACGGGCAATAACAAAAATTTAGCAAACCAACCAAACAACGAAGATGATGAGTACGCCCACACGGTACGGGATCGTGAAGGGCGTTTAGAAATGTTGCAGCATGTATATGAAGTTGTTTTGGAGTATATAGACCAATCCGCCCACATACCTTTTGTATCAGCCGGGGGGTATTTACAAATTTGGCAGGATTGGACATTAATAACCACCCAATATTTAGTAAACGAAGGTTTTTTGGATGATGAGTTTTTAGAAGAGGAAAAATTTATCTTCCTGTTGCGGCCTATGGATTTTGCAGGTTTTGATGAGGTGGACATTCCAAGTTCTGCGGAAATGACTTTGTTTGTGGGGCATGAAACAGTAATTGGCATTGGCTTATATTCCCGCTACGGCTATCAAGAAATTTTCAGGGAAAATTTGAACCAAATTTTGGCAAGCTACACGCCCGATTTTTGGACAGAAACCATGGAACGCCCAAACAGCACCCACCCATTGCACCAACAAGCAACTGCGCTTATTTCCAGTTTGATGAATGGGGCAGATGTGGACATTCGCTACATGGCATTTAATGACCATTTTGCCTTCGCAACCGCCTCTGCGGTGGGGGAATCCCATCGCCTGCGTTATTACCTATTTGAAGTGGAAAACGGCAATTTATCCCTTTTGGTACATGGTTTTGAAAATGTGCGCCACCCTATTAGAGCTATTAACCAAGCAGCACCCAGCGCAAACTTGCACATTTTACCGCTGACACATACAGGCGCACAGGGGCTTTTGCCCCCCGATAGCCCTGTTTTTAGCCAAATAATAATCCTTTTGCATAATGAAGGGCATATAACCGATGATACCCAGCCGCTATTTGCCAGCGCAACAGAAGATTTTGCCTATATGGTTTTTGCAGGCGGCGGCGTGCTTTTAGTAAACACCCCAATTGGATGGGAATTACAAAATACCGTGGGTTGGCAACAAGCCGAAGAGCGGATGCGGCAGCTGACAGAAAATCCGCCTTTCTACATAATACGACAAGAGTAGGGTAGGGGCAGCACAGGCGATAGCCGACTGACCCCACCTTATAAGGAGAATTGATGTTATCACTTTCCATATCCGATGTTAAAGGCTTTATGGGTAAACTGTTAAAAGAAGGGATATTTGACAGCTTTGACCTACACAGCCTATCTATACAAAATTTTGCCTGTTTTGAAATACATAAAATCCCAGCAGAGGCACCGCCTAAATGGCATACAGTGCGCCCCTTTGCCTTTAACTTGGTAAAGGGCATCGGCGCAACCCCAAAATCCCTTAAAATTATACTTGCAATAGATGGCAACACAATTAATATTGCGGATACATCCCTATTCCTAAACATCCATTTTGAGGAGGGTAAAATAACCATAACCACAGGCTTTTCCCAAAAAACCTTTTCGCTGGATAAAACCGCCAAAAGTGTTTGGGATAACCATGTTAAAGACTTTTTAGATAGCAATAAAATGGAATATGTTAATAATTTAGAGTAGGTCACATTATATTCGTTCCACGTGAAACCAAAATTTTCCCCACCATGGATAAACACAGATACACACGGATCGGTTGTTGTAAAAAGGTTTTATCCGTGCAAGTCCGTGTTCATCCATGGTGGGTAAAAGATTTTTATAAGAAGGTATCCCACCTTCTTTTTATTTCGATTAGCTATTGAAAAACCATCACATATTTGGTATAATAAAAGCGTTAAAAGCTTATATTTTCGGGCTTTATCAACATACGTTGTGGATAACTTTTTAAGTTTTGCTACAAATCCCTTTAAGTGGATTGTGGATAATGTGGATAACTTTTCCACCTTATGTTGATAAATATTAATTCAAGTTTTAAGGGGCGGTTTTACAAATGGTAAATGCTTTTTTGGGCAACAATGCCTTAATAATTAACGACATTAAAAACTATTGGGAGTCTGTGGTGGCTTACCTAGGAAAAGGTGCGCTAAACCCCGCTGTTTTTTCCTCTTGGATAGCACCCCTTACCCCCCACGACATGGATGAAAACAACTTTATCCTAACCACAAAAAGTGAATATATAAAATCCACTGTAAACTCCCGATACGCTGATAAGATTGCGGGGGCTTTTCGTGTAGTTCTTGGTAGGGAATATGATGTGCATGTGCTTTTGGAGAGTGAGGTGCAAAAACCAAAACCAAGGGAAGCGGGTCAGGTAAAGCCCGCTGCCGTTGCTGTAAATACAGCAAATGGCAGTAATTTAATACCAAAATTTATTTTTGACAGTTATGTAAAAGGCAAGTGTAACGAATTTGCCTACGCCGCCAGCCTTGCAGTGGCGGACGAGCCCGGCGGAAAATACAACCCACTATATATATATGGGGATGTTGGGCTTGGTAAAACCCACCTAATGCACGCCATTGGCAACCACGTGCTTACCTGCAACCCAAATGCAAAAATTTTATACACCACATCAGAAAATTTGGTAAACGAATTTGTTTACGCCATACGCCATAAAAAGAATGAGGAGTTTAGAGAAAAATACCGCTTAGTAGATGTTTTGCTGGTGGATGACATTCAATTTCTTTCCGATAAAGATGGTACGCAGGAGGAGTTTTTCCACACCTTCAACGCCCTGCATAATGACAATAAGCAAATAATCCTAACATCAGACAAGCCGCCAACCGAACTTAAATCCATCGAAGATCGTTTGCGATCCCGTTTTGGCAGTGGATTATCTGTGGATATTTCTTTACCGGATTTGGAAACCCGCACAGCCATACTTATGCGAAAAGTGGAAGCAGAACGGTTAAATGTGGACCAGGAAATAATTGAATTAATTGCCAAATACATACAATCCAATATCCGTGAGTTGGAAGGGGCCTTAAATGCGGTAACCGCCCGCTCCCGTTTAACAGGCACAAAATGCACTGCCGAATTTGCTAAATCAACGCTGGAAGAAATGGTAAAGCAAGAAGAAAGGCAGGAAGTTAATGTACAATTTATTAAAGAGGTGGTAGCGGGTTATTTTAACATATCCATGGCAGAAATGGACAGTGGCCGCCGCACAGCCGAAATTATTCACGCCCGCCACATTGCCATGTACATTTCACGTATGTTAGTGGATAAACCCCTAAAAACCATTGGTAAGGAATTTGGCGGCAGGGATCATTCCACCATAAGCCATGCTGTGGATAAGATGATTGATAAAATGGATAAGGATAAAAACCTTAAAAAGGAAGTGGATGGGCTATTGAAAAAGATTAGGGATGAGTAGAATGTGTTTATCAACAATTATAAGCCTGTGAAAAAAGTTGAGGATAATAAACATGAAATTGTTGATTACTGCCAAACCCAAATAGGGTTGTGAAAACTGTGGAAAAACACCTGCTTAAATATCACATTTTCCACAAAACTGAACAACCTACAAACCCATGTTTTTTCAACCACACAAAGGTTGTACCCATTTCCACAACCCCTACTGTTACTACTACTAAAATAATTTTATATAATATATGTTATGCACAAACAGGTGTTACTGCCGAGGAGGATTTAAGTGAAAATTATATGCGCAAAAAACTTATTAGCGGACGGTCTCAGTATTGTATCTAAGGTGGCAAGTGCCAAATCCACCATACCTATTTTAGAATGCTGCCTTTTAGTTGTTGACGCAAATGGCCTAAAACTAACCGCTAAAGATTCTGAGATGACCATACAAACCAACTTTATTGAAAGTGAAGTTGTGGAAGAAGGCTCCATAGCCCTTGATATCAAAATTTTTACGGATATTGTAAAGGGCTTACCCGGCCCAACAATCGAAATAACCTGTGATGATAAGTTTTTAACCGTGATAAGATCAGGTAAATCCGAATTCAAAATCCTTGGTATGAACCCCGAGGAATTTCCTGATATACCTAATGTGCCTAAAAACCAAGCCTACTCACTACCATCAATATCCCTTAAAAACATGATACGCCAAACAGTTTTTTCTGTATCCACAGACGCAACCAAGCCTGTTTTGTGCGGCCAATTAATGGATATAGCAAACGATACTTTACGGGTTGTATCTGTAGATGGTTTCCGTATATCCATGCGCCAAGATAAGGTGGATGGTAGTAGTAGTGACAATTTGAAAATGATTGTGCCCAGCAAAACCATGGGGGAGGTGGGCAAGCTTTTGTCCGCTGATGGGGATGCTGTTATTAATTTTTATTGTACGGACAAGCATTTGCTTTTTGAATTGGATAGCTGTATTGTTGTATCTAACTTGATAGAAGGGGAATATATCAACTATGAAAACATGCTTGCCGGTGAAGTAACAACCCTTATTACCGTTTCCCGTGCGGAGCTTTTGGAAAGTGTGGATAGGGCAACATTAATTTCCAAAGATACCAAGAAAAACCCTGTAAAGTTCAAAATTTCTGATTCTGTAATGGCAATTACCTCCAATGCAGAGATGGGCACGTCTTATGAAGAGTTAAATGTGTTGCAAGATGGGCCTGATTTGGAAATTGGCTTTAATCCCAAATATATCACCGATGTTATGCGTGCGTTGGAAGGGGAAAAAATTACTATCTCCTTCTCATCCTCTGTTTCCCCTTGTATTATCAGGGTGGAGGATAGTGAGGATTATAAATACCTTGTATTACCGTTGAGATTGCGATAAATGCAGGTTACACGGGTAATCCTAAACAACTTCCGCAATATTGCCGCAGCTGATGTGGTACTTGGGGCGGGCATTAACATTATCCATGGTGATAATGCCCAAGGCAAAACTAATTTTTTGGAATCGGTTTACCTGTCATCCGTTGGCCGTTCCCATCGTGCGGGGCGGGATAGGGATTTGGTGCGTTTAGGTGAAAAAACCGCCACATCCACAGTTTTTGTGGATGCCGGCCACGGTACGGACAAAATATCCACAGAAATTGATAAGGATGGCAAAAAAATGTGGGTAAACGGGCTACCTATAAGGCGGCTGGGGGAGCTTTTCGGGCATATTTTGTGTGTAATTTTTTCGCCGGAGGATTTGTCTTTAATAAAAGCCGGGCCCCAGATACGCCGCCGCTTTATGGATATGGAGCTGTGCCAGCTGTACCCCACTTATTACCATAATTTGCGCATGTATTATAAAGTGATGAAACAGCGCAATAACCTGCTGCGTGACATCGGCACAAACCCTAAGTTATCGGAAACATTGGATGTTTGGGATGAACAGTTAGTGCAGTATGGCAGCCCCATAATTGATGCACGAAAAACTTTTGTGGCTGGGCTGTCCCAAATTGCCAATGCAAACCAAAACCAAATAACCGGTGGGCGGGAATGTTTAGAAATCACCTACAAAGCTAATGTGGAACAAGGAAACTTTACGGATAAACTAATAAAACACCGCCATCATGATATACAGCGCAAACACACATCCATCGGTATCCATAAAGATGACATGGAATTTCATATAAACCATAAAGATGGCAGATTATACGCTTCACAAGGGCAGCAACGCACCGCCGCCCTATCCATAAAATTAGCGGAAATTGAGTTGATTAAAAAAGAGCGGGGCTGTACCCCTATCCTACTTTTAGATGATATATTATCGGAGTTGGATGCAAAACGCCAAAAGTTTTTAATGGAAAAGATTGAAGGTATGCAGTCCATAATCACCTTAACAGGGGCAGAAAGCCATTTTGAAACATATGCAAACCATACAAACACAACGGTTTTCCATATGGAAAAAGGTTGTGTGCACATTTCATAAAGGCGCATTGTGTATTGCGCCTTTTTTAATACATATTTTTCCAAAGCGGTCATAAAATTAACCCAAGATACTAAGACATAGGTTAAACACGAGAGGAGCAAAACATGAGCTTAAATACAGACCTTAGCGGCATCACAAACCGCATAAACCTTTTTGGAAAAATTGAAACCCCACCTACTTTCAGCCACGATGTTTTTGGGGAAGGTTTTTATGGTTTTGACCTATCAGTGCCCCGCCTAAGTGATGCCAGCGACCTTTTGCCCATTACCATTTCCGGGCGGATTATGGAGGGTAGCCGCTTTGCTGTGGGGCAGCATTTGGGCATAACAGGCCAAATACGCTCCTACAACAATTACATAGCGGAAGAGGGGCGCAACCGCCTTGTACTTACAGTTTTTGCCAAAGATTATAAGTTTTGTGATGATTTTGGTACAGCAAACCCTAATGATGTGCTGCTGGATGGCTTTATCTGCAAGCCGCCCGTGTACCGCACAACCCCATTCGGGCGGGAAATAACTGACCTTTTGTTGGCTGTTAACCGCTCCTACAACAAGTCGGATTACATACCATGTATAACATGGGGGCGCAATGCCCGTTATGCTTCTAAACTGCTTGTGGGGGATAATGTAAAGCTTTGGGGGCGGATGCAAAGCAGGATTTATCAAAAAAAAATGGAAGATGATGCAGTGATGGAAAAAACCGCTTTCGAGGTGTCTGTTTCCCGTATGGAAGTGGTTGACAAGGGGGCATCGGATGAAAATTGAATACTTTGTGGAGTTGGACGGTAACCAAACGGACTTTAAGATGATAACTGACACAGTAAAGGACATTTGGAAGGCGGAAGGTAACGCCATAAAGGATTTACGCACCATGGCGGTGTATTTTAAGCCGCAGGATAAAATGTGTTATTATGTGATAAACGGAATTAGCCAAGGAGGTTTTCAAATTACATAAAAAACGCCCCTTTGGGCGGTTTTTTCTTTGCATACAAAAATATGTTGTGTTAGTGGAATGTGATGTGATATAATTAGGCGGGAGGGGTGTTGTGTGGATAAGATTATGGCAAAACTTAATATAAAATCACCTTTGTTGTTTAAGGTTTTATTGGGGGTTGCCGGCCTTGCTGTTTTGGTGCTTGGTGTGGTCTACATCAGCTTGCAACAAAACGCCCCTGTTTTGCTTATTGCGGATGACGAGCCAGCCATAGATCAAGAATATATGCAGATGGCTTATATAACCCCAGCCCCAATCCCTATTGTGGTATATATTAGCGGCCATGTTTACTACCCCGGTGTGTTTGAATTTTATCAGGGGGCAAGGGTGCGGGATGCAGTGCAGGCGGCAGGCGGCTTAACATCTTATGCCGACCCCAATGCAATAAACCTTGCTGCCACTTTGTTTGATGAGCAACATATTGTAGTTTTTGGGCTGGATGACGGAATGCCGCCTTCATCTTCTGCACTTGCAGGGCAAAGCGGCGGCGGTTTAATAAATATAAACCGTGCCACGGCGGAGGAGTTAACAAACCTATCCGGCATAGGTCCTGCACGGGCGGATGCCATAATAAGGCACAGAGAAGCCCGTGGTGGCTTTGCCGCCATAGAAGAAATTATGAATGTATCAGGTATTGGCGATAGTATTTTTGAAAATATACGCAACCAAATTCGTGTTGATTAAATAGGCTTAAAGGAGGGGCAAGCCGTGGCCACAAGGGTTTTGTTAGTTGATGATGAAAAGTTAATTGTAAAGGGCATAAAATTTAGCTTGGAGCAGGATGGGATGGATGTTGTGGCCTGCCATGACGGGGAAGAGGCTTTAGAGCTGGCCAAAGCCCAGCCCTTTGATTTAATTGTGCTGGATATTATGCTGCCCAAAATGGATGGGTTGGAAATTTGCCAGGCAGTACGGGAATTTTCACAAGTGCCCATTATTATGCTTTCTGCTAAATCAGAAGATATGGACAAGATTATGGGGCTGGAATATGGTGCGGATGACTATCTAACAAAACCATTTAATATATTAGAGCTAAAGGCAAGGATGAAGGCCGTACTGCGCCGTGGTGCACGCAAAAAGAAAGAAGTAGCCCAAAACCCTGCCAAAAAGATTTTCCAAGCTAGGGAATTGCGGGTTGATGCCAATTCCCGTAGAGTGTTTATGGATGGTAAGGAAGTTAATTTAACTGCCAAAGAATTTGATTTGTTGGAACTTTTAATCGAAAACCCCGATAAGGTGTATAGCAGAGAAGAGCTTTTAAGCACCGTTTGGGGATATGATTATCCCGGTGATGTGCGCACGGTGGATGTGCATGTGCGCCGCCTGCGGGAGAAAATTGAGGTTGCCCCCAGCGAGCCTAAGTTTATACACACCAAGTGGGGTGTGGGGTATTACTTTAAGTAGAAAGCTAAATAGATTGGAGTTAATATGGCCGCAGAAAACACAGCAAGCGAAAAACGGCCGGGGAATGCTTTGCGCAACCCTTTGCGCCCATCAAAAATTTTTAATGTGGTGGTAGATGGTTTGCGTACCTTACGTTTTAAGCTATTTTTATCATATATTTTGGTTAGTGTTGTACCGCTGGTGGTTTTGTGGAGCTTTATAGCAGGCGTTATCCAAGAAGATTTTTTGGAGAGGGATTTAGGGCATTTACGTTTTGGTGCAAGCCAAATTGCCACATCCCTTGCTGTGGGCGGGTTTATGGATGATGCCGATGCACGTTATCAACGTAGTGATTTTTTAATAGGGGAAAGCGCCCGTCTTGCCAGCCGCATTCTTGTAATGGATAATATGAGCATGGTTATTTTTGACAGCCAAGGTCTGATGGAAGGCGACACCCTGCACACCACTGATATTGTGATGGCCTTGGATGGCCACCACAGTTATAGTTATAACATAGGAAGTGAATCTACTGTAATACATTCTGCCGTTTCTATTTTGAATGAGGAGAATAATGTGGTGGGCGTTGTTATGTTGCACCATACCACAACCGAAGCTGCCGGTATCATCACCCGTATAAATGACCGTACCACACTGTTGCTTATTGGTATTGGGGTGGCTGTTTTGGTGGTTGTGTTATTTGTGGCATCTTGGCTATTGGGGCCCCTAAACCATGTTTTAACGGCGGTTAAAAGCATTTCGGAAGGGCATTTAGGTAAAAGAATAGAACTTAATGGAAAGGATGAAATTTCCGCCCTTGGGGGTGCTGTAAACCACATGGCACAAAAATTAGAGCGGGTGGAGCTAACAAGGCAGGAATTTGTTTCAAATGTATCCCACGAGCTTAAAACGCCCCTATCAGCTGTAAAAGTACTTAGCGAATCCCTTTTGCATAAAGAAGGGGTTGCAGATGCCACTTATCAAGAGTTTTTAGGTGATATTAATTCTGAGGTTGATAGGATGGCAGATATTATTGATGAATTGCTTACCCTTGTGCGTTTGGATGAGGTGGAATTGCCCCTTAATATTGATACATTCTCCATATCAGGCCTGCTGGAAGATGTTGTTAAACGTTTGCGCCCCATTGCCAACAAAAAGCGGGTTGTGATTGATATTAGCAATGCCGCCGAAATTTATGTGGAAGGGGATGAAATGAAACTTAGCCTTGCTATTACCAATTTAGTTGAAAATGCCATAAAATACAGCCATGAAGAGGGTGTGGTTAAGGTGATGCTGGAAGTGGATGCCAAAAACGCCTTTATCACCGTGGCAGACGATGGCATTGGCATTAGCGAAGAAGACCAAGAAAGGGTTTTTTCCCGCTTTTTCCGTGCGGATAAGGGACGGGACAGGGAGACAGGGGGGACGGGCCTTGGCCTTGCCATCACCCATAAAACCATATTATTACACAAGGGCAGCATAAAATTATCAAGCAAATTAGGCGAGGGCAGTATTTTTGCCGCCCGTATTCCGCTAAACCATAAGTTGTAGACGGGTAATACCGTAGAAAGGCAGGAAAAAATGCCAAACAAACCACGAAAAACACAAAAACCACGGAAAAGGCCGCCCACTTGGATTGTGGGGATTATTGCTTTGGCTTTGGCTATCGGGGTTGCGGCTTTAATTAGGTTTTTAGGGGATGATGATACGCAGCCCCCTACAATACCACCCCTTACACAAATAGTTAATGTGGAATTCCATTTTCCTGTGTCGTATGCGGGCGGATGGGCGCAGGAGATGCGCCAATTTGAATATGCCCCCCATAATGACCTTATTTGGAGCGTGCTGATGGGGCTGTGGGCAGGCCCTAACACCCAAGGTTTGGAGCGCAGTGTGCCAAGGGGGCTTTATCTTGTACGCCATGCCCTGCATGAAGATACAGGGGAGCTGGAACTGCACTTTCCGTCCGCTTTTTACGACTTAACAACCAGCCAACGCCTAAACTTAATAGTTTCTACGGTATACACTTTAACTGAGATTAACTTTATCCAAGGGGTGCTGTTTTTTGTGGATGGCCAGCCCCTGTTAGGTGGGGATGGGGAGGTTTTTGGGTTGCGCCATAGGGGCAATACCACCTTAGGTGTTGTGGAGCAACCACCTACAATTATCACCCTATACTTTCCCAACCGGCAATTTTTATGGTTGGTACGGGAATTTAGAAGCATCACTTATGAC
Organism: Defluviitaleaceae bacterium; assembly: GCA_009779935.1. Taxonomy (GTDB): domain Bacteria; phylum Bacillota; class Clostridia; order Lachnospirales; family WRAX01; genus WRAX01. Next base: position 21,415 of record WRAX01000011.1, read on the forward strand.
CCGCTGGTGGGCGTGGAAACCCATGTGGTAAATGCCCTGATTGGCGGGCCAAGAACGGAAGGGTTTTATCCATCAATTCCACCGGAAACTGCCCTTAACAGCCCCGTGGAAAGGGTGGGTGATGTGGTTTTTGTTGATTTTACATCGGATTTTTTAACAAACCTTGGTGCAGGCTTTGCGCAAGAGGAGATGATGATTTTTTCGCTGGTAAATAGCTTGACGGAGATAGAGGGTAATAGATATGTGCAAATTATGATAGATGGGCTGGTTTTGCCCTATGACCATCAAAGCACCTTTCACATCGACCTTTCCCGCCCCATAGAGCGGGACGAAAGTTTGATTTTGAATGCCGGGTCTTAGAACCTATGTTCAATAAGCTGTTGCACGCATTTTCGGCTGATTTTACGCCACTCTGCGCTAGGCAAATCCTTGTGTGCCAAATAACCTTGTAAAACAAGCAACCACAAAAGGGGCAATACCATGGCAAGGCCAATGATTTGGGTTTTCATATTTTTGGCGGGCGGCATCCTGTTTGGGCGGTTTTTTGCCGCCTATAACCTGTTGCCGCTTTTTCTTGTATTTGCATGTGTTTCAGCGGGCGGTATTTTCTTCATCTATCGCCGTAAAATTGCCTTTGTGCTGCCTGTTTTTGCGGTTTTAGGGGTAATGCTTATTGGTAACACCCTAATCCCTACCAATTATATTTTGGAACAAGCAGCCCAGCGGCAGGGTTTTGTGCGCATAGAAGGGGTAGTGCAGGATATATCCCTTACCCGGGCAGGGCGTTACCGCATTTCGGTGCGCACTATGGCCTTTTCCCAAGCCCCGGAGCATTTAATGCACCAGGCAACCCTAAATATACAAGCCCATTTGCCGGAAGGGGTGGGGGCGGCCTTAGGGCAAAGGGTGGTGCTGACGGGTTATATAACCACCCTGGATACAGCCCGCAATCCCGGTGGTTTTGATGAATTTCAGTTTCTGCGAAGCCGTGGTATAGAATACCGCATGTTTGTGGAAGCTGCCCAAACCTACGAAATAAGTATGACACCGGCAATGCACATACGCAATTTTGGCTTAAGCCTGTCCGCTGTTTTTGGCAATGTATTGCCCAATCATCAAGCCGGCATAATGTCTGCTATGGTGGTGGGGGACCGCAGCGGGCTGGATGGGGATGTGCGTAGCCTTTACAGCTCTGTTGGCATGTTTCATATTTTGGTGGTATCCGGTTTGCATGTTAATATTTTATCACTTTTATTCGGCAAGGGGTTGGAAAAGCTTGGGATAAAGTCCCTTAAAAAGCGGGGGTTGGCAACCATTGCTTTCATCATCCTTTTTACGGTTTTGACGGGGGCAGGGGTGGCCACGGTGCGTGCCGCCATTATGGGTATTATCTTAATCCTAACAAGCCTTGCGGGTTTTGAAGGTGATACGCCCACATCCCTTGCCATAGCCGCCATTGCCTTGTTGTTGCACCAGCCCCTGTTTTTGTTTGATTTGGGCTTTATTTACAGTTTTACCATGGTACTAACATTGGTGGCACTAACCCCGCCAATAGAAAAATGCCTTTCTAAAATTAAAAGTAAGCCTATCAGAAAATTTGCGGCATTTAATATCGCCGCAACTGCTGTATACACCCTTATTAACGCCCACTTTTTCTACGAATTTTCGCCATACGCCCTTGTGGCCAACCTGCTTATTATGCCCACGGTGGCAATAACCCTTGGTTTTGGCTTGCTAACTGCTTTTGCGGGGCTTTTTAGCACTTTTTTGGCACAAATCTTTGCCTTTCCCTTGTGGGTGCTGTTAAGTCTGTACCAACTTATCATGGAAGCCATTTTGCACCTGCCCCATGCCGTGTTGCTTACGGGCAGGCCAAGCCCTGTAACCCTAATAACCCTAACCACCGCAATAATCGCCTTTATGTTAATTGTTAATAAAGGCAAACAAATGGCAAAGCGTTTGGCAACTATGTCGGTGGCGGTTTTATCCGTGTTATCCGTATCATCCGTGGTTGGGGCTTTAAGTCCTCAAATAAATATCACATTTTTGGATGTGGGACAAGGCAAATCTACTGTAATTTCAAGAAACGGGCAAGCGGTGGTAATTGATGGCGGCGGCATTTTCGGGCGGGAAGCAGGGGAAAACACAGGTACATTAACCCTAATACCATATCTAAATTTTCGTGGTGTAAGCACTGCTACCGCCATTGTAACCCATAATTGTCGCGACCATAAGTTGGGCATTATCGAAGCTACCGAGGCCGGGCGCATCCACCACATTATAATGGCAACAGCAAACAGCGAGCCGGGCAGGCCGCTGTATGATAGGTTGTTGCAAGCGGCACACGCCAATGGTGCGCCCATTACCTATGTATCAGCAGGGGATATGTTGGATTTTCACGGAAAACACTTGTATATAATTTTCCCGTATGCCCAGCAACTTTTTGGGGGCGGCAACAACTCATCCATAGTAATTATGGCGGTTTATGGCGAGCATAGCATACTACTAACCGCTGATATTGAAGCCGAGGCGGAAGCTTATTTGGTTGTAAACCGCAACCTGTCCGCCCAAATTTTGCAGGTGGCCCACCATGGCAGCCGCACATCTACCACAGAAGGGTTTTTGCAGGCGGTAAGCCCACAGGCGGCAATAATTTCGGCAGGGCGCAATAATATGTACGGCCATCCCCATACCGGTGTTACAAGCCGACTAAATTACCAAGGTGTGCCCTATTTTAACACGGCAACCCATGGGGCAATATTAATACGCACAAATGGCAGCCGGATGACTGTAAATACAATGTTAAACCCAAGGGAGAATTAATTATGAAGGTTTTGAACGAGCATATAAAATCAGGCAAATTTGCCCCTGTATACCTTTTCCATGGCGCAGAAAGCTTTTTGCTGCGCCACTGGCAAAAACGGCTGGTGGATGCGGTTGCGCCTGATGCAAGCTCTTTTAATACGGAGGTGTTGGATGCCAAAACATCAGCTTCAGATATCATTGCATCTTCCGAAACACTGCCTTTTATGGCAAGCTACCGCCTAATAATCCTTAAAAACACAGGCCTTTTTGAAACAGGCCGCAAAGATGATGCAGAAGCCCTTGCCGCATATATACCCCAAATACCCGAAACCACAGTGATAATGTTTGTGGAAGCAGGCGTGGATAAGCGGGGCAGGCTGTACAAAAGGGTTAAGGATGCCGGGCTTGCGGCAGAAGCTGAAACCCCAAGCGAAGCCGATTTAATGGATTGGGCAATAAAAATGTGCGCCAGCCGTGGCAAAAAGTTAGCCCGCCCCGCCGCCGCCCATATGATGCGCAGCGTAACGGGGGATATGCAACTTTTGCATAACGAGCTGGAAAAGCTAATAGCCCATGCAGGGGATGATGCAGAAATTACCATAACGGATATCGATGCACTTTGCACCAAATCCCTTGATGTTAAGGTTTTTGACCTAATGAAGGCGGTGGGGGCAGGCAATGCCAAAGCTGCCGCCAAAATGTACAGCGATTTGATGACGCTAAAAGAATCCCCCTTTATGGTGCTGTCCATGATGGCTCGCCAATACCGTTTTTATATCCAATGCAGCTATTTAGCGAAAAAGGGTGTGGCACAAAAGGATATTGCATCAAAATTAAGCCAGCACCCATTTGCGGTAAAAGAATTTGTAGCAGGTGCAAAAAACCTTACCCAGCAAGCCATGATAAATGCCCTAAACCAATGTTTGGAAACGGATTTTGCAATAAAAAGCGGCAAAATAAATGATGCCGCCGCTGTGGAGCTGTTAATAATCAAACTTTGCAGTTAAGTAAATAGCAAGCTCATATTTTTGCTTTGTTGTGGAATAGTATGTACTACACAATATAAGAACCTACGACCCATTATTGACCGTAGGTTCCAAATCTAAGAGGTGAGGATATGACAAAGAAAAAAATAAGCCCCTTGCGGGCAACAAAGGTTTTGGTTTTGGGGGCTTTGGCATTGTTGGCATTGGTGTTTGCCCTGCCTGTGGTGTACACAGTTTTTGGGGCGGATAAGATGCTGCCCATCTATTCGGTGCAAACACCTGAAAAGGTGGTTGCCATCACCTTTGATGCGGCTTGGGGGGCAGATGACACCGATATACTTATTGAAATTTTAGCGGAATATGATGTAAAGGCCACATTTTTCATCTGCGGCTATTGGGTTACAAAATATCCCGATGCGGTGCGCAAATTCCACGAAGCCGGGCATGACATTGCAAACCATGGTGACACCCACGCCCATGTGGCAAGCCTAGGGTTTGAGCAAAATGTGGAAGAAATTGCCGCAGCCCATACCCGTGTTTTAGGGCTTTTGGGTGTGGAAATGGATTTGTACCGCCCACCCTATGGGGAATATAATGATACGGTGCTAAAAGCTGCCCAATCCCTTAATTATCACACCATCCAATGGGATGTGGATAGTTTGGACTGGAAAAGGCCAACCCCCGATGCTATGGTGGAGCGTGTTGTAAATCACAAAGCCTTGCAAAATGGCTCTATCTTATTGTTTCATAATGATATACCCGAAACACCCATCGCCCTGCGCAAAATTTTAGCAGAGCTAAAAAATAAGGGCTATGGTTTTGTACCTGTGTCACAACTTATCCATCGTGGAGAATTTAAGTTGGACCATACAGGGCGGCAAATACCCATACAATAGACGGCATTTGAAAACGGATGCTCTACTTAAGGGCATCCGTTTTTTATGTGATATTTTTGGGTTATTCAAAAAAACTCATGCGGTTTTTGGCATATTCTACAAAATTCTCCATCGAACTTAGCACATTTTCAAAGTTTACACATTCGTCCATTTGCCCACCCCTTATAACCGCTTCGGAAGTGAACGAGTATCGGGCGATTGGTACGGGTATGGCCGTACCATGTGGATTCAATATCTCTAAAGTGGTGCGATTACCATTAAAACTTGCATCTCTTTCCACACTACGGAAGGCAGCTCGGGTATTGACGGGTCCGGCACCGCACAGGCTGCCTTCGTAGTAAGTAACAGTAAACACAGCTAATTCTAAGCCTAATTCATTCGATAATTCATAAACATAGCTTAGAATTTCAAAATCAATCTCCAATTGCCTGTCCACATCAATGTAATCCCGTATTATACTAATACTCACACTATTACTTCTGCCCCTGCTAATGGTTACATATCTTAATTGCGCAGGTATGCTCCAACCCACAAATCTGTTTACATCGTACATTTCCGGCATCAATTCATTCATTCTGGATATTAGCCTAACCCTATATTGATGGTAATGATAGGGAAAGCTCACAGTATAAATGCCATTCCTATAAGAAACCTCCGCTCCTAATCCTCCGTCTAGCTTAGAAAATACATAAGCAAACCATTCGTCGGTATTCATGTTAACTGCTACATAAGTTTCTTCCCGAGCTGCAACAAAACCGGGAAATTCTTTCATTACCATTGCAATGGCTATATCGATTTTTTCCTCTGCTATGTCATGGTCTAACGTTGGTATTGTCTGTGGCTCTATCTTTTGTGCAACCTCATTCAAAAATTCATTCAAAAATTGCCCGCACCCGGTTAGAAAGGCAAATGTGAATAGCAAAATACATAATGATAGAATTGCTTTATGTGCCCTTTTCATATTTTCTTTACCGCCTTTTCTTAATCTTTTCGGAAAATATGATTATAACACACCTACCCATAAAATACTACCCACAATCTACATAGGACATGTAAAAAATTACAGAGCGACTATTCGCTGTTTCCAATTTCACCTATTTTAGGCAATGTACGTATCCGCTTGGAGGATATCAAGCAAATGCCGATAAGTACGTAGGATGCACCTTGCAACATGAAAATTAGGTTTACATCCCCAAGCCACCTTCCTAAAAAGCCACCGGCCAAGGCACCAAGGGCAACTGCCACAGCGGACAGGCTTTTAATGGAAGTGTCCACACGGCTGATGATGCCCTTTGGCGGCAGTTTTTGCACCAACACATGAAAAAATATTGAAATCATACTGCCAAGGCCGATGTACATGACATAAACCAAAATACCGGCAACCACGTGATGCTGTATAGTTTGCACAAAACCAATGCGCACCGCACCGGCAAGCAAAAAGCCGCCCACAAGGATTTTCCAAAGTGCAAATTTCTTATCAACCATACCCACGATGATGGAGCCTACTAAGCTACCTGTCAAGGCAAGCATGGATAGTATTATGTAGCCGGATGCGTCCCCCATATGCAGTTCTGCAAAAGCAGGGAAGTTTACATAAGCCACATCGTTAAAAAATGACATGGAAATGGTTGCGGCAATAAGCGGTAGCATAACACCTTTTCTGGCGAAGGCAAAACCCTGTTTAAGCTCGGCAAAATACGCTTTTGTGGTGGATTTGCCGGCCTTTCTACCCTCAGGGCTGCGCAACAACAAGGCAAAAAACATGGAAACCGCCAGCGTGCCGGCCAATATTATATACAACGGACCAAAGCCCCCGTCACCGTTGATGGCATTGCGCAACAGCACAATCATTGTGCCGCCAATTATCAAACCGCCCGTAATGCCCGTAATATTAGTTGCCACATTGGCTTTTACTATGTCATCCCCATCCACAATGCGGGGCAGTAGGGAAGTGTATGCGGTGCTGCTAAACACAGTGCCCACACGGAAAAGGAAGATGCCTGCAAAAAACAGCCACACGCCGGGGTAATAAATTAAGTGGGATGCCAAAATTGCCGCTGCAACACCCATTTTTAGGAATGTGGTAAAGCGTAGCACCACAGCCTTATTCCATCTATCCACCCAAGGGCCTGCAATAAAGCCCAGCACCATGGGGGCGGCAAGCATAAAGCCCGCAATGCCTGTGTAAACGGGGTTTTGATAGGTATAATGCACAACCCACATCATAAACATGCTAAACATGCCATCCCCAATGCCAAGGAATGTGGAAAACATTAAAAATTTGCGAAAGTTGGGATTTTCCTTAAAAAGCTTAATCATTTTTACCGCCCTCCAAATTTTCCAGTTTGTTAATACAATCTTGCGCCCACTCAATCATTGCTTTTACTTCTGCAATGCCGTATGCGTGGGTCATTTCCCAGTACAAAGCCTCCCTTTCCCCGTTTGGCGAAATTGCCTTGTAATGGTTAATATTGGCTTGGTTTTCGGGTGCTTGCGCACCCAAGGCGGCTTTTGCCGCATCCCTAAGGCTAATCAAAATTTCCAATATCCTATCCGGTGCCGCCGACCCGAAGAAGATGTACATTAGCAGGGGGCTGTGGCGGTTTTTAATTAGGTTTGCCGGGGTGTGCATCCACTTAACAAATTCTGCTTGCCCATTTTCTGTAATGGCATATACCCGCTTGTTGGGCTTGCCATGCTGCACCACGTTTTGGGATGTAACCCAGCCCAACTCTTCCATCCTATTAAGCTCCCTGTAAATTTGGCTTGCCTGTGCGTGCCAAAATTTGTTAAGGGAAACCTCGAACAGTTTTGCCAGTTCATACCCTGTCCTTTCCTTGTATTGCAAAAGCCCCAGTAGGCCATGGGGTAATGACATATAATCACCTCGTATGATATTATACTGATATAATATCATACTGGTTTAATATTGTCAAGAACTTTTTTATGGTAGAATTATTGCTGCATTGCAAACGCATAGTAATTGTGATATTATAGTTTAGACTTCAATTTATGGAGGGCATATGTGCAAAAAAGATTTTAAGGAAAAATTTGTTAAAAATTTAAGAAACCTAAGCCGCAAAACGGTGGAAGGGGCAACCACAGGGCAGCTATATGATGCCCTTGCCGCCACTGTGCAGGATTTGCTTATGGATAAGTGGATAGCCACACACGAAGCCTATAATAAACAAGATGCCAAAATTGTCCACTATCTTTCCATGGAATTTTTGATGGGGCGGTTTTTGGGCAATGCGCTTATTAATTTATCCCTAAACGGTGTGGTGCAGGAAGTTTTTGAGGAATGGGGGCTGTGCCTTAATGCCGTGGAAGATGTGGAACGGGACCCCGGCCTTGGTAATGGTGGCCTTGGCCGCTTAGCGGCTTGTTTTTTGGATTCCCTTTCAACACTTTCGCTGCCTGCCTACGGTTGCGGCATACGCTATCGTTATGGTATTTTTGAGCAGGGCATTGAGGATGGCTATCAAGTAGAGCGGCCCGATAATTGGCTGGATAAGGGCGATGCCTGGGGCATTTTGCGCCGGGATTATGCAGTGGAGGTCAAATTTGGCGGCACAGTGTCCGCTGTTAAAAATGGGGATGGCAGTTACAGCTTTGTGCAGGAAAACACACAAAATGTATTGGCAATTCCATATGACTATCCTATCCCCGGCTATGGTACGGATACGGTAAACACCCTGCGCCTGTGGGAGGCGGAGGCCATTAATCAATTTAACCTTTCCCATTTTAACCGTGGCGAATACAGCAAAGCAGTGGAGGAGCAAAGCTTGGCAAGAAGCCTTTCCAAGGTGCTATACCCCGCTGATGATACAATGGCTGGTAAAGAATTGCGCCTGCGCCAACAATACTTCTTTATTTCGGCAACCTTGCAGCGCATTATCACCCGCTTTTTGGAAACACATAGCGACCTGACCAAATTACCTGAAAAAGTGGTGTTACAGCTAAACGACACGCACCCATCTGTTGCTGTGGCGGAGCTTATGCGCATATTAGTGGACGAACACGGCATACCATGGGATGTGGCATGGGATATTACAAAAAACACCTGCGCCTACACCAACCACACCATAATGGCAGAAGCGTTGGAAAAATGGCCAACCGAGCTGTTTTCCCGCATATTGCCACGTATTTATATGATTGTTGAAGAGATAAACCGCCGTTTTTGTGCCCAGTTAACCGAATGGTTTGGGCATGACCCCCATAAGCTACGCCAAATGGCCATTATTGCAGACGGGTATGTGCATATGGCGCATCTGGCAATTGTTGGTAGTTTTTCCGTCAACGGGGTGGCGGCAATACACACACATATACTAAAAACAGCGGAATTAAAGGATTTTTATGGGATTTACCCAAATAAGTTTAACAACAAAACCAATGGCATAACCCAAAGGCGCTGGCTTGCTCATTGCAACCCCCAATTGGCAGGGCTTATAACGGACGCCATTGGGGATGGCTGGATAAAAGACTTGGACCAACTGCAAAAGCTTGTCCCATATGCCACAGACCATGCTTTTGCCCAAAAATTTATGGAAATAAAGCTGGGCAACAAAGTTGCCCTTGCAAACCATATCCGCCACACCACAGGGCATAAAATTGACCCCCACTCTATTTTTGACATACAAATTAAGCGTTTGCATGAGTATAAACGCCAGCTAATGAATATTTTACAGGTTCTTGCCATATACAACAGGCTAAAAACCCAGCCCTGGCTGGAAATGCCCCCACGCACCTTTATTTTTGGCGCAAAGGCCGCCGCAGGCTATCACCGTGCAAAGCTTATTATCAAGCTAATAAACGCTGTTGCGGATTTGGTTAATAATGACCCTGCCGTAAGCGATAAGTTAAAAGTGATATTCATGGAAAACTACCGTGTTAGCCTTGCAGAGCGGCTTATACCCGCCGCAGATGTTAGCCAGCAAATTTCCACAGCAGGTAAGGAGGCCAGCGGCACGGGTAATATGAAATTTATGCTAAACGGCGCAATCACCCTTGGCACAATGGATGGGGCTAATGTGGAGATTTTTGAGGAAGTGGGTGAAGAAAATATTGTAATCTTCGGCATGTCCGCAAGCGAAGTAGCAAATTTAGCCCGCAGCGGCACTTACAACCCTTGGGATGTGTATAATGCAGAATCCACTGTGCAGCAGGTGCTTAATATGCTAATAAATGGCATGTTGGATGACGATCACGACCGTTTTCGGGAGATTTATGAAGCCCTGCTAAATGGATGGCACGGGCAACGCCCCGATGAATATTTTGTATTGCAAGATTTTGCAAGCTACACCCACGCCCAGGACCGCATAGGTGCGCTTTACAGCGACAAAGCAAATTGGGCTAAGATGGCAATTACCAATGTGGCAAAAAGCGGCAAATTTTCCAGCGACCGCACTATACAACAATATGCCAATGAAATTTGGAAGCTGTAACGGATAAAGATTTAACTTAGATAGGGAGGTGCAAAATCCCGTGGATGAATATGCTAAGCTGATTAACGACCTGATAAACCTGCCCCGGGAAACAGAAGTGGTGGAGTTTAAGCAGAACCACAGCAAACCCGAAGACATAGGTGAATACATTAGCGCATTGGCTAATTCCGCTTTAAGCCAACCCTACTCATATATATAAAGCGATAGGTGGTGCCGTGAGGTGTCCAAAATATCGGCTATACAGCGAACGCACCTCGAAACAGTGGGTAGCCATAGACAGAAATTGCAAAAATATCCAACCTTGGAAAAAGAACTATGGAGCAAGCTAGGATGCCTCCAATTACGAAACCGGCCTTGCAAAAACCTACCTGCAAGGCCACGAGGTTTTGTCTTTGCTGGATTATGTGAAGTATTTTGAGCTAACAAATATACCAATACCCACAGATGATGATGCTATTTTACACTATTTGATAGAAGACAAGCTTGTTGCGGAGCGGGGAGGATTTTTGTATGACATTACCAACCTTGGTGCTATTTCATTTGCAAGAAGATTAACATCTTTTAATGGCGTTTCCAGAAAAAGCCTTCGTGTAATTCGATATGAAGGCACCAACAAGCTTAAAACCATAAGAGAAGATATTGGCAACAAGGGATATGCAGCAGGCTTTAAGGGTCTTTTAGGGTATATTGATAACATGTTGCTAAAAGAGGAAATATCAGGGGCTTTGCGAAAAAATGTGTCTGCTTACCCAAAAATTGCACTTCGTGAGCTTGTTGCAAATGCAATAATCCATCAAGATTTTTCGATAGGCGGAACAGGTCCAATGGTTGAAATTTTTGATAATCGCATAGAAATTACCAACCCCGGCAAACCCCTTGTAGATTTTATGCGCATTATAGATAACCCCCCACGTTCCAGAAACGACCATCTCGCATCGTTGATGAGAAGACTTGGTATATGTGAAGAACGTGGCAGTGGTTGGGACAAAATTGCAATAAGTTGCGAAGTGAAGCAATTGCCTGCCCCCAAGATTGATACTTATGATGAGCATACCAAAGTCACCATTTATTCCCACTTGGACTTTGGTGCAATTGATGAAAAGGGAAAACTTTGGAGTTGCTACATGCACGCTTATATAAAACACACCCACCATGAGCGCATGACAAACACATCTTTGCGTGAGAGGTTTGGCGTTTCTAAAGACAAGCAACCTGATATTGCACGACTTATCAAAAGGACTATGGATAAGGGATGGATAAAACCCTTTGACCCAAACACAGCCCCAAGACATTTTAGCTATGTGCCATTTTGGGCGTAATTTTAACATACGTTAACATGCAAAACAGCGAGCCTGCGCCTATAAATTGGCGCAATTACTGCCTTGTTTAACATGTTGGTAACATGTAAAATTAAATTTTTATGAAGACAAGGAGAGTGAGTCCCTGTGGATAGATATAAAGCCATTAAAATTGTTGGTGATGAAATTTTGAAGGATGGACTGGTGGAGGCTCTATTCTTGAAAGGCTCCATCGCCCGTGGGGTTGATGATGATTATTCTGATGTGGACATGTACGCAGCCGTAACCCCCGAAAATCGTGAGGAATTTTTGGGAAATCGTATCCAATATATGGAAAAATATCTGCCCATGATTTATTATACAGAATCCAATTTTGTGGGCCCGCAAATTGTGGGTGTTTTTGAAGATTTGCTGCATTTTGACCTTTACACAGTGGATGCGGACAATATCCCCCAAACTGACAATATTAAGGTGATTTATGATAAGGCCGGCATTTTGGCAACATACACCCCTGCCCCACTGGGATATTCGGATAACCAGCTGGCGAAAATGGTGGACAGCTTCGCATTTACCATGCTGGAATACTACATTGCCCATTCCCGTGGTGATGCAGTTTGGGCGGCACGCCTGTTTAGCCACCAGGCGGCAGTTGTGGGTGTTGTTGCCCGCCATGTTTATGACAAGGACACGGCACAGCTTGGGCTAAAAGGGCTGGGTAAAATACTGCCGCCCGGGCTGTATCAAAAGCTGCAAGCAGCGCAGAATATGGCAACATTAGCAAAATTGTTGGATGAATTGGTTCCAAATGAAATACGTATTAACACCAATCAAAAATTTTTCCAAAAAATGTTAGAAGAGGTGGGCAAATGAACTTTGCAATAAGAAGCGCAACTACCGCAGATGTGCCGTTAATACTTGCGTTTATTAAGGAGCTTGCAGTATACGAAAAAATGTTGGATGAGGTTGTTGCAACTGAAGAGCTGCTAAAAGAGTGGATTTTTGAAAAGGATAAAGCTGAGGTTATAATTGGCGAAGCAGGCGGAAAACCCGTGGGTTTTGCCCTGTTCTTCCACAACTTTTCCACATTTGTGGGGCGTGGCGGCATTTATTTGGAGGATTTGTACATACAGCCCGAATATAGGGGCAAGGGATATGGCAAAGCCATGCTTATCCACCTTGCCCAAATTGCAGTTAAGCGGGGTTGCGGGCGTATGGAATGGTCCTGTTTGGACTGGAACACACCCAGCATTGATTTTTACCTGTCCCTTGGAGCCAGACCCATGGTTGGCTGGACAGTATACCGCTTGGCAGGTGACACCCTTGCTGCAGTGGCTGATAATGCTACACCCCGCCAACCCGCTGGATAATTTTAATATTACGCAAGGCAAAACCGCCTGCATAACCAATTAACATACCCGTTACCACACCTGCAATAATCATCACAGGGGCATAGTAAAACAAGCCTGCGTTTTGCACCAAAACCGCACCAATGGCAATTTGCGCCACATTATGGAAAACACCGCCAAAAACGCTAACACCAACCACCCCAAATATATTAAGGTGCTTAACACCAACCATTACTGCAAAGCTTACAAGCCCGCCTGCAAGGCTGTATGCAAAACTAAATGGGTTGCCAAAAAGCAGTGCAATTACCCCAATGCGTAACACAGCAATGGCAAAGGCGGCACGCACGCCAAAGGCGTACAATGCCATAACCACCACAATATTGGCAAGCCCCAGCTTTACAAAAGGGATGGGTATGGGCGGCGGGAAAAGCCGCTCCAAATAAGCCATAATAATGGCAAGTGCGCCAAAAACGCCGTACATTGCAATGCGTTTTGCAATATCTTTTTTTTGCATTATCACACCTCCTTACGGTAAGGTCATTACATCAATTTCCGGGTGGTGAAAGTTAGCATCTTCGGCTTGCAACATCACAACAATACGGTTTGGCAAGCAAATTATTCGCTGGAAGGTGTTGGTAAGAGCCGGCCAACGCACACAATCGCCCCCGTGGCAGTCTGCACGGGTCATGCTAACCCGCCCACCTTCCACCGAAATCACATTTTCGCCTAATATTGTGGCGATGGTATGGCTTTGCCCCTCCAATTCTTCCAACGAAAGGTTATAAACTTCCTCCCCATCTGCTATTACGATAATGCGTGCACCGTCGGTTGTGTTGCCCGTAAAGAAAATAAAAAGCAGGGCAACCGCCAATAATAAAAAGGTAGCAATTGCTACTATATCAGGTTTTTGCAAAATTTTTATCACATTATCACCTCGCAAGAAGTCTATTATAGCACAAACCACGGGGGTTGTATATGAAAAAATTTTTTGTATTTTTGAAAGGGCTGTTAAGGGAAGCCAAGGCCAATGAAATAACTGTATTGGCAACTAAGCTAACCTACCATCTAATTTTTGCCTTATTCCCATTTCTGGTCTTCCTTATCAGCTTGGTGGGTTTTTTTAATATCCACCCGGATTATTTAATGATGGAAGTTTCCGCCATACTGCCCACCCAAATTGCGGAAATGGTAAATTTAGTGATAAATGATGTGGTGGATACACGCAACCCCAGCATATTAACCACCAGCCTAATTATCGCTGTTTATACTGTTGCAAACGGTTTTCGCTCCATCATGCGGGGCATAAACCGTGTGTACAGACAGGAGGATGGGCGGCATAATGTTAAAAAATGGGCTTTGTGCCTGCTTTTGGTGTTAATACTTTCGGCCGCCATAATCTCCTCACTTATAACTATTATTTTTGGGGTTATGGGCCTGGCTATTGCTGCTGCCATCCTGCTTTTTGCCATTGTTTTAATTTACCGCCTGTCATCCAGCGTTAAGCATCCGTTTTTATCCATGCTGCCGGGGTCGGTGCTTACTATGGTGGTTTGGGGCATTTCTTCGTGGGGTTTTAGCCTTTACATCACCAATTTCTCCAACCATTCTCTTATTTATGGGCCAATTACCAGTATTATTTTAACCATGTTGTGGCTTAACATCATTTCAATCACAATTTTGTTTGGGGCACAGTTAAATGCCCAAATTATGGGCTTTATGGACAAATTTTCAAAAAAAGCTTGACAACTTGTTACAAATGTGTTAAGATGTGAATAAGTTGTTAATAAGGGGCTGGCTGGATGCTGAGCTATGCCCTTTAAGTTTGCCAAATTTTAACCATATGCGGCTGAAATGGGTATAAAATTGGTAATACATGACTAAGATGTAAAATATAGCCAAATAATTATGAAATTTACAGTCATAATTATTACAAATGTTTTAAGGCATATTTTGCGCCACCCCCGCAGGGGTGTTAAGGAGGAAATGAAATGCAAAAATTAAAAGCAAAATTTAGAAAATTTCATATGGTGGTTGCGGTGGCTTTAATTGCTGTAACTGTGTTTTTAACAGGCGGGGATGTTTTTGAAGGCGCAACCTTCGGCGTTTTGCTAATTGATGGTGGTTTTGCCCAAAATGTGTACACCAGCCAAACCACCGTGGGAGAGTTTTTGGATGAATTGGAAATAGAGCTGCACCAGTTTGACAGGGTTTCTCTACCATGGCACAGCGAAATCCATCGTGGCACAGTGCTGGTTATCGACCGTGCCATACCCGTAAACATTATAATTGATGGCAATGGGGAAGTTATCCCCTTCTACGCCCGCCCCGATGCGGGCCTTGCAACCCTTGTATCCGACTTTCGCAGGGTGCACCGTGGCCACTTCCTATTTGACAGGGAAAATACCCAACAAGGCTTTGAGGCCGGCGAAACCATTAATCTGCAATCGGTGGTATGGCAAACCACAGCAGAAGATTATATAATACCTTTTACAAGAGAATATGTAGAAACTTTTACCCTACCCGTTGGCGAAGAAGCAGTTTATCGTTATGGCGCAGCAGGCACAAGGCGCATCACCTATCTTGTTGAATATGTAAGCGGGCAAGAAAGCAGCAGAGATGCCCTATATAGCGCAATTGTTGCCCAGCCACTTACAGAAATTGTTAATGTGGGTGTGCCGTTGCCGGAAGGCATGGGCGTATCTGCCTGTGGGGAAGCATTCAGTTACAGCCGCTTGATGCTGATGGAATCCACCGCATATACCCTTAGCGTGTCCTGCACAGGGCGCACCCCGGACCATCCCCATTGGGGCAGAACCGCCAGCGGAATGATGGCGGCAGTGGGCATTGTTGCTGTGGACACTAATGTGATACCCTTCCACACCCGCATGTATATTGAAGGTTACGGATTTGCCGTAGCCGGTGACCGTGGCGGGGCAATACGTGGCTATAAAATTGATGTTTTCTTTGACACCATGGCGGAAGCCCGCCAGTGGGGCAGAAGGCACGATGTGCGTGTTTGGATTTTGGAATAAAGCTTTGAAAATATAATAAAACACGAAAGGGCACAATCGGTAGCCCTTTCGTGTTTTTGTTGTAAAGAGTATAAATTTCCCCCACACTTATCACCTTGTAGCAATTCCATTCTCAATCACGGAAAAGGATATTTTGAAAACGCACTGAAACCTGCGATTTTCAAAATATCCTTTTCCATGTTTCGAATTGGAATTGGTATTGGCTGTCGGTTTCGCCTGCATACACAAGCCCATGCTGCCACAAAACTTGGTCGTAACCTTGCTTTATGCTCGGTGGCAGGGTTTCGCTTTACCTCCATTGACACAGTTATTTCGGTGTATAAACCCCGTGGTTGCCCCATTCCCATTGCCCGCCGCCTGCACCGATTTGGAAGTGTAGCTTAAAAATACCCAAATCGTAAGCGTTCATATATTCCGTAATATCGTTTACGCCTGCTGTAACTTTGCCATCCTTTAAGCGGAAGTGCACGGGCTGTTTTTTCATTGCAGACGGGGCTTTTTGTGCCGCCATAACCCCGTCAATAAACCATTGGGGCGGATCCACATCGCTTATATATAGTTCCTCCAAGGTTTTTTGGCGTATGTTAAGCAAACCACGCACAAACCTTTCTTTGGAAGTGGTTTGCTCGTTTACGTTTCCGATAACAATGGCAGATGCAATCTTTTCGCCGTCTTTCAGTGTAAAAGGCAGCTCTTCCACCTTTTTTGCGGCAAAACTTACCCAGCAAGTGCCAAGCCCCATGGACACCGCTTCCAGCACCAAAAGTTCCCCGAAATAACCCAGCTTTTCCATGCCCAGCCAATCACCTTTACCACATACCAGCCCGACAAAATTGTTTACACCTGACAGCATACCATAACTTCTTGTAAATCCGCTAAATGCCGCACCGCTGTCGGCGGCAAGCTCCATACGAAAGCCTCCGCCGCCCTCTGCAGTATATTTTGCAATAAGGCGTTCCAGATTTGCTATCTGATGGTTATTAAGATACCTGCCCCTGTATTGACGACGGGAACGCCGTGTTTTAAGGGCTTCCGAAAGTTTTGTCCAGTCCACTGTTGCACCTCCTTATGAAAAGCTTTCAAACATAGAATATTCCCTTGTCATACCCACATTTATTACCAACCCAATCATTGCCATAAAAACCCAAGCCGAACTGCCCCCGCTGGATACAAAAGGCAGGTTCATGCCTGTGTTGGGCAAAATAAAGGCGTTTATCCCCACATGGGCAAAGGTTTGAAAAGCAATTGCTGCTCCAACGCCTGTTGCCAGCAATTTGCCCAAAAACAGCTGGCTGCGGTGGGCTATCATAAAACAGCGCATAACAATAACAAAAATTACCGCAAGTACCGCAAGCGAACCTAAAAAGCCCAACTCTGCCCCTATGATGGCAAAAATAAAGTCATTACTAGCTTCGGGTACACGGGTGCCGCTAAACAGGCCACGCCCTGTTAAAAGGCCGCTGTTAAGAGCATCCAAAGCCCTTTCGTTTTGGTATAATAGTGCAGAGCCCGGCTCGGGATATAAAAAGGTCATAATACGGTTTATTTGCCATGGCTCAAAAAACTCTCCTAAAATCAGTGGGTTTTCTGCATGCAGTTCTATGAAGAAAAACAAGCCAAGGGGCAATATTACCGCTGTTGCGATTACAAAGTATTTCCAAGATAATTTGCCTACAAACAGCATGGCAACCATGATAGCCAGCGGCACCATGGATGCGGACAAGCTGGGCTGGGCAAAAATAAGTGCAACCACAATGGCGGTGCTGGCAACCACAATGCCCACCACCCATAGTTTATTTATCTGATCCCGAAACTTGTTAATAACAGCTGCCAAAAAAATTACCATAAAAATTTTTGCAAATTCTGACGGTTGTATGCCAAGCATTGTACCCATAACTTCATCTGTGCCGCCAATTTCTATTCCAATCCATCGGGTTACGCCGCCTCGGTCGGCGGGCAGCAACAAAACCACAACCAAAAACAGAATATTAACACCATAAATTGGCAGGTAAAATTTGCAAATAGTTTCAAAATTAATAAATGCTGCCACAAACATAATGGCAATGCCCGTAACCACAAAAATAAGTTGGTTTATAAATGTGCCGGACCCTGCACCTGTGATGGATGCAATCATCAAAAGCCCAAATGCGGACAAAACAACCACCAAGGCAAAAAGCACAATATCAAAACTGCGGGCATCACGTCTTAAACTGTTCACGTGGTATCACTCCTTGCTTTCCAGCCTTTTACGGGCACTGTGGCGGTTAGGGTGGGGCCTTCGCCCCCTTTGCTATTTGGCAACCACAGGTCAATCTCCATATCATTTTCATCAAAATCCAAATAAGCTGCCATCACTGCCATCATGTCGGATTTTAGCAACTCCAACACTTTGGGGGACCGCTCTAATCTATCTTGAAAGATAATGGTTTGCAACCTGCTTTTTGCAACCTGCCCGGAACCTTCGGGCGGCGGTTTTGTCGTGTTTATCACTATGCGGCCTACCTCCTTTTTCGGAAAATGTTTTTAACCTTTTCGCCAAAGCTGAAATTTTCTGATATTGGTAGCATTGGCACATTAACATCCAAAATACGCCGGGCTATATTGGCATATGCCATCCCTGCGGGAGACTGGGGATTGGCCACGGCAGGCTCGCCCATATTGCCTGCGGCAATTATCGCCTCATCATCAGGCACAACACCAAGCACATTAATAGATAGAATGTTAGTAATTGCATCCATATCCATCATTTCGCCCTTACGTACCATTTGTGGGCGCACACGGTTGATGATTAGTTGGATGCTCTCAAAATCTTCCGATTCCAAAAGCCCTACCACCCTGTCCGCATCCCGCACGCTGTTTACCTCCGGTGTTGCAACCACAATTGCTTTGGCGGCACCCGCTGTGGCATTACGAAAGCCCTGCTCAATACCTGCGGGACAGTCTATTAATATATAATCATAATCATCTACTAATGAGGAGCAAAGTTTAACCATCTGCTCCGGTGTAACTGCATCTTTATCCTTAGTTTGGGGGGCGGCCAGCAGGTAAAGGTTGTCATAACGCTTGTCCTTTACCAGGGCTTGCTTAACACGGCAACGCCCTTCTGCCACCTGCACCAAATCATAAACAATTTTTTGCTCCAACCCCAAAATTACATCCAAGTTGCGCAGGCCAATATCCATATCAATAAGCACAACGCTTTTGCCAAGTGCGGCAAGCCCGCTGCCGATATTGGCTGTGGTTGTTGTTTTGCCAACACCGCCCTTGCCGCTGGTTACTACTATAATTTCGCCCATATTAATTATCCCCCAATTATTCCGCCATAGATGTTACATGTATTTGCCCGTCTTTTATAAAAGCATAGCCGGGGGCGATTTTGCTTCCGCCCAGCATTTCTTTGGGGAAAAATACCTTTTCCCCAGCAATGCGCATTATTTGTGTGGGCTGTAAGGATAAAGCGCATATAAATGCACTTTCATCCCCATCACTGCCGGCGTGTACCATGCCCCGCAAAGCCCCGAAAACCACCACATTGCCGGTTGCGGAAACCTCCGCCCCTGCATTTACATCCCCCAGCACCACAACGGAGCCGTTTTGCACAATGGCTTGTCCATTACGCAGGCCGTGCTTGTGAAAATATGTATCCGCAGCGGCTTTTGGCAGCGGCAGCGGCGCAATTTCGGCTTGTATTTCTCCTGTTAAATCCTCCACAAAGGTGAGGGACAGGTCAGTTTCTTCATCAATAATTTTTAGCAGGGTAATTATTTCTAAATCATCAAGCTTTTTGCCTTTGAATGACAGTGATGTGGCGGCACCGGAAAAAAACCCCCTGGCATCCCTAATTTTTGAACGCAATGCCGCAGAAATTTCTGCAAAGCTTGCACCTTCGTCAATCAAAATAACGATGCCCTTTCTGCCGCCCTTAAAAATCACGGCATTATTTTTTCTCATCCCCGCACCGTCCTTATCAAACATTTAGCTTATTATATCCTGCGTTACAAGGTTCGTCAAGGACATATTTTCGCAATGCCTTACAATTATGCTACAAATTAACCAGAGATAGAGCTTTACTTTTGGTTTTATCCTGCTAATACGTGCCATCCGTGGTTTAAGGTTTTATACTCAAAATCCTATAAAATATGTAAAGGGGCGGAAGCCCGCCCCTTTTGTTAATTGTTGATGGATAAAATTGCATGGGGGTTAATTATGTCCCCGTTGTTTTGCACATTAAAGCTTACATGATACCCAAGCCCGCCTGCAAAAATGCTGGGCGTGCCCACACTACCGATGATTTGCCCACGGCTTACCACATCCCCCACAGCAACTGCCACATCGCTGGCAAGCTGGCGGTATGTAGTGGTCCAACCATTGCCATGGTCTATCACCACAACTTGTCCAAATTGTTGGGTTTGCTGCACCTGTTGTATGCGCCCGTCAGCAGCGGCCCTTACGGGGTCCCCGTTGTTTGCGGCAATTGATAAACTGTCGCTGGTGCGCCACTGGTCCAATGTAGGGTCAAACACATGCGAATCTACGGAAAAATCCATCACAATGTCCCCGAGAACAGGCCAGTGCATGTCGTCATTGTCCGTAAATGCTGTAAATTGCTGGTCGGCCGGGTCAAAAACCTGTTGCACATTCCAATCCTCCAAAAAGTCCTGCACGAAGTATTCATCCCAGTTGTCCAGCACCATATCCAGTAAATTTTGCCAGTCGGTTATGGCTTGGCTTTGCTGGTTAGGGGGCTGGGCGGGCTGCCCTTCCGGTGGCGGCTGGTTTTGCGGCTGGGCTTGTGCTTCCTGCTGGGGTTGTTGCTGGTTTGGTTCAGCAGGCTGGTCGGGTTGGTTGGCATTCGGCTGGTTCTGCTCTTGTGGCTGTTGGCCGGGCTGGTTTGGTTGCTGGGGCTGGTTGTCTATGCCCTGCGTACCTTGGTTGGTTGGCTGCCCCTGTTGTGTTGGGCGGCCGTTTTGGTAGGGCAGGGCGGGCTCTGCCGCAACATCTTGCTGGTTTGTTGGGCGGGGGATTTGTACCGCAGGCCTGTCACCTATACCACTGACGGGCAGGCTTTCCTGTCCATAATCAGTGGAAGCGGTTATGGCAGGGTCATAATTCCCTGTCAAATCCGGCCGCAGCAGGCTGTTGTAACCAATTGCCACTGCCAACACCAAAAG
The DNA here is from genome assembly GCA_009779935.1 of Defluviitaleaceae bacterium. Classification (GTDB taxonomy): domain Bacteria; phylum Bacillota; class Clostridia; order Lachnospirales; family WRAX01; genus WRAX01. Next base: position 42,393 of record WRAX01000011.1, read on the forward strand.
TCCCGCAAGGCCGCTATACATGGCGATATAGAAGCCTTTCCCTCTCGCTTTTACATTGTTTGGTTTGTTTGCCATATCTTGTAAACACCTCCGTGACTTATTATTGCCCTGCCACGGATTTGATTATTCCGAAAAATATAAATTTTTTTCTCAATTTTGATGATATACTCAAACAACCCCAAAACAGTATCACTAAACTTGTCTTTTTATCCGATTTACTGCGTCCCGAGAACCCGCACATACCTCTGGGTATGTGCGGAACCTCGCTCCTTGCAATCGAATAAAAATCCTGCGTTTTCTGATACTGTTTTGGGGTTGTTTGAGTATATTTGCAATACACATATTTAGTTATAAATTATTATTTGATAATTTATAAAAAACTTTTGACATTGCGGGGATGCTGCGGCTCCATTATTACGAAAGCGGCTTTGTACGCTAAACTATATTATGCGAACCACACAGCCTCCGTCAATAATCATCTATTCAAGTACAATGTAACGTATATCCAAAACCTTGGCTTGCTATTGAAAGTTATGACGCACATTGATAAAGGTTGAAATGACGCTAATAATACTTATTGTGTGTGCCATATTATAATTCCGCTAAAGTTTTTGCAAACTTGATTAACCCAGCAGGATGCTTAGTATTGTTTTGATTACGCTCAACATATTCGCAAAACAAACGTATACTCTCTTCACGAAAAAGCCCTATATTCACTTTCGGGAAATGCCATGTTTCGGATGGTCGTTTTTCAAATGCAATTCTAACAAAGTCTGTAGCTCCATCTTCCGGGGCTTCCAAAGAATAATATATTTTACCAACAAAACTTGATATAGCCATCCCAAGGCACATGAGGCAAGGTTCAAGGTTTGTATACAATTCTAATTTAGTTCGGACTGAATACGGCAATTTTTGCATGTCTGCATCATAAAGTGCTTTTTGTTCGGCGTGTACCAGAAATCTTCCATCCTCACGTTCGGTTGTATGTGCAGATGAAACTAGTTTATCGCCATGATAAATAGCGGCGGCAATGGGGAGCTCCCCTTTACTCATCGATTCCTTTGCCAAACTGATTACAAAAGCCATTTTTTCATTCGGTGTCATTTTTACCTCGCTTATATAAATTTTACGCACGCACCACACTCGTTGTTGTACATAAGTGCGCTCTTTTTGCTTTTCCATTCAGCCAGTAAAGTCATTTTATCACAATTTTATTTTCTGTGACAATGTTGTCCGAACTGCGTTATTTCTACCCTGCATAGCACACGTTCTATTATTTTAATAACAACCCTATTATATTTGACGGCGCAGGGGAACGGGTTCGTGAAGTCTGGATAAGCGAAGAACACACTGTAACGCTTCATACGGGATGGGGCTTCGGTAAACGTACCACTATACACTACTTATCTTCTTCTGTTGGCGTTGCGCCCCCATTTATGTATGGCTTGGGTGGAAGCGGCACACATCTACATAGAGTTTTGGGAGACGACAGCCTTGTAGAACGTAATGTAAATAACGCCACTATGCTTATTAGTCGCAATCAATTTGCAGTCTGTGTTTGCCGCAACTCAGACAATGAAACAGATAGCCTTGTAGTCTGCCGTCGTTGGAGAGGTGTTCTTTGACCATCGAAATTGGATATTCCCCATTTGCCGAAATATCTTCTTCAATTTCTGTTGCTATCCCCATTTGCTCTATCTCGTTCCATCCTACATAGCCTATAAAAGCACAAAAATCATTACAATGAGCAGGCCAATACTCTTGTTGCCACCCACTATATCCGGGCGTTCGAGTGCACAGTTCATTTAGTTTCTCAATGTCGCCAATTTCATCGCATGATGATTCATCTTGGAATGTGCCATCAAATTTTTTGCTTGCTCTACCACTTTTTATATATTCAGGACACAAAAACTCAACTTCTCCTTCTGAATAAAATGGTCCGGAATAATAAACGCTTGTGTCTTTATCACAACACTCACAAGTCACGATTTCATCCGTCTTAAACATCCCTGTTTTTATTGGGTCGGGATGGTACTTGAATATTGGTAATTTTACCATTGGTTTCTCTCCTTTTCATAATACAGTTTGAAAGCGTAAGTTTATAAATTTTGCGCACGTACCCATGCTTGCAGTGGTACATAAGTGCCCCTCTGTTTTTATTATCCAAATAGTATAGTCATTTTATCACAACTTTGGATTGTTGTAGAGAAGTTCACGAACTGCGTTATTTATGCCCTTCACAGCTCACGTTGTAGCTCGTGGCTTCTTCACTATAAACGTATTAGGTGCTTGGTTTATGCCCATTACCCACAATATTAATGCAGAAGCCTTTATTATGGGCGTAACATGCTTAGGGGCTATTTGTATAATGACATTAAAAAACAAGCTATTGATAGTGGTTTGTTTGGCAACTATTTTTACAATCCGCCACGCACTAAAAATAGTAGTACCAAAATAATCACAATGGACAATAAGGTAAAGGGGCTTATGCGGGGGCGGGTGCTTTTTGTTATCCTGTCTTGCCGCTCTTGCAGGCGGCGGCGCAGGCGGTCGGCTTGGGATTCACGATATTCAGGCTCTTTTCGCATTTTTCACCTCGATTGATGATAGTAGGGTGTAGGACAAGCCCCCACCCCAATGTCTAGAATGGGCTGTATTCATCTGCGTGGTTTACAAAGCGCACATAATTGCCTTGGTAGCCCAGCTCCACTGTGCCTGTGGCACCATTACGCTGTTTTGCCACAATAACCTCGGCAATACCCGGCTTTTCCGTTTCCGGGTTATAATATTCGTCACGATAGATAAACATTACCAAATCCGCATCTTGCTCAATCGCTCCGGATTCACGTAAATCGGAGAGGATTGGGCGGCGGTCGCTTCTGGATTCGGGCGAGCGGGAAAGTTGGGAAAGGGCGATAACCGGTGCATCCATCTCCCTGGCCAAAGCTTTTAGGGAGCGGGAAATTTCCGAAATTTCCTGTTGGCGGTTTTCGTTGCGGCCGCCGCCGCTCATTAACTGGATATAGTCCACCACAATCAAATCTAAACCATGCTCCAATTTTAATTTGCGGCATTTGCTGCGCATTTGCGCTACGGTTATGCCCGGCGTGTCATCAATATAAATTGGTGCAGATGATAGTATGGGCAGGGCGTTTACAATGCTATCCCAATCTTCCGTATCCAACTGGCCTGTGCGCAGTTTGCCTGCATCCACCTTAGCTTCAGATGCTATAAAGCGGTTGGCTAACGATTCCTTGCTCATTTCCAGCGAAAATATGGCGCAGTGTTTTTTCTCCCGCAGGGCGGCGTTGGATACAATATTAAGGGCAAGGGCGGTTTTGCCCATGGATGGGCGGGCGGCAATTAAAATAAAATCGGTGGGGTGGAAACCTGCGGTTTTATAATCCAAATCATCAAAGCCGCTGGCGATGCCTGTTACGGGCTTGCCGTGCTCTGCTGCTTTTTCGATAACTTCCATGGTTTTCATCAATGCTTCTTGGATATGGGAAAAACCAAGGGAATGTCGCTTTTGCCCAATGGCAAACAGTGCCGCCTCTGCATCATCCAAAATAATTTCTGTGGGTTTTATGCCTGCAAAGCTGGCCTCGCTGGTGTCGTTTGCCGTATTTATCAGCCGGCGTAAAATAGATTTGTCCAGTACAATTTTAATATATTGCTTAATATTGGCGGATGTGGAAACGGCTGCTGCCACAGCGGTAAGGGATTCTGTGCCGCCAACCTTGTCAAACCTCTCCATTTCCTCCAATTTATTTTTAAGGGTTATTAAATCCACAGGCTGGCCTGTGTTGTGCAAATCCAGCAGGGCTTGGAAGATATAGCGGTAATCCAGCCGATAAAAGTCTTCGGGGCGCATAAATTCCGCCCCTTGCACCAAGGCTTCGTTATCAAATAACATGGAACTGATTAAAGCAAGCTCCGCCTGTTCGTCCCTTGGCATTGCCTTAGTTTGCGCCGCAAATTCGCCTTCCATATCAACTTCTCCTTGCTATTGGTATTGGCTTGGTATTGCAAAAAATGCTTCCGCTGAGCTTGTTATCCGTTGCCCACCACTGCCATGGAAGCCGGCAGGCACAAGCATAAACTGGGTTGTGCCTGCCCCTGTCTCCTCCGAACCAAAGGTAAAGTGGGTTCCCGTGGAGAAGCGAAACAAATAATCCGACATAAAATCCTTATATTCTTCAATGGAATATGGTCTGCCGTTGTGGCTGGCATTTTCGTTGGCTATTAATGTTGTCCCATCTGCAAAAGCACGGCGCAGGGTGTATAAATTCATAAAGTTACCATTTTCATCGGTTACAAACATGCGCACGGTGGGGTCCAGCATAATCCACTGTTGCAATTCGCTTGAAAAGGCATGGGTTACCACATGCACGGGATGGTCATTTTCCGGGGGGTAGCCTGTAATGTGCTTGGCGGGTATACCATAAAGCCGTAAAACCTCCGCCAGCAAAACTGCAAGCCCCCGGCAGTTAATGCCGCCCATGGGATTGTTTCTTGTGTAATAAATAATGGACATGGCATCCATTTGCCGTGGCATGCCCGAACTGCCGTCATGGGCAAAGTTGTCGCTTACCCAGTCCAGCAGGGCAAGCATTAAATCCACATCATAAAGCCCTGTCGTTATGGTATCCAGGTCAAACTCCTCAATCAAATCCATATACAAATCCCGCCTGCCAAGGTCATAGGTGAAATTTATAACTGTGCCATCATCAGCAAAGCCCGGGTATTGGTTTAATTGCCTAACCCGCTCCTCTAAGGACACAGGCTCCCAAATCATCCTAAAATTACCAATTTGTGGAAAGTCGGAAAGTTTTTCAAAAACGATATAAGATGTTTCGCCAAACTGGGTAAATATCCCCGTCATCTGTGACTTATCTTCTGAAAGGCTCATTATCATTGTTATGCGAAATTCCTCGCTATTCATGCCCAGCACAATGCGGCCGTCATCCATTTCCCAGTCAACGGGAAAAAATTCCGCCGCAAAAGATGAAAGTGTTACCCCGGTATCTTCATCCACAATATCAAATGTGGCCAAACCGCCTAAATTTGGGTGCTCGCCTTGCCAACGCCCTCTAAAATCCAGAAGCGTTACTTCGGTGGCATGGTAGTAAGGGTATTCTGAATAATACTCCTCCTCCGCCGCATAACCGCAGGCGGCAAGCAATAACATCAAACCAAAACATAAAAATGCTAAACCTTTTCGCATATTACACCTCGTTAAAACGAAATAGAAACTCTGTACATTCATGGGCTTTTACAAAGCCCAGCTTTTGGTACATTTGTTTGGGTGTGTCATCCTCGTCCGTTGCCAGGTATATTGTTGTTGCGCCCGCTTTAACCGCTATGTCTATAATATTTTTAAGGATTGCCGTGCCAAAGCCTTTGCGCTGGTGTTTTTTATCCACAACAAAATCCTCAATTTTTGCGGTGTGGTTGTGGATAAGCAAATCGCACTTGCCAATTACCTCTCCATTTTCATAACACAAATAAGAATCCACCCCGCCGGGGGCAAGATAAACCTTGCTGCGCCTTTCCACACGGCGGCGGCAAAAATCTTCACCTAAGTCTGCGCCATCTTCACCTAAATCCAGGTATAGCAAGCCATCCATCATCTCGGCCTTGTCCACCTTGCTAATGTGGCAGTTTTTGGCATCAAAAGCTTGGGTGGTGTCGAAAACATAATAGCCCATAACCGATACATCCGGCTTGTGGGTTAGCTCGCCAATAATATTGCGGTCAAAAGGTATGTGGAAATGTACCATGCAAAAGTCCGCTTTGCGGGCAATTTCACTGTTTATCAGCCCGGCATCCGCCTTTTTTAGCCATGTGTAATTGTGGTAATACATATCAGGGATAAGCCCATCAACAAATCTGATAAAATCGAGTGTTTCCGTGGCTTTGCTGTAGCATTTTACATATGCAATTTCACAATCTTTAATTTTTTCAGCTATCATAATGGCACAATTTCCAATTTAATGGTAGCTGCCACATCGGTGTGCAGGCGCACCTCCGCCTTATGCTCCCCAAGGGTTTTTATGGCATCGGGCAGGGTTATTTTCCTGCGGTCCAAATCAATATTTTCCTGCTCCAAAAGTGCTGTTGCCACCTCTTTATTGGTAACAGAGCCGAACAATTTGTTGCCGCCCCCGGTTTTTAAGGCCAGCTTGATAGTTTTGCTTTCTAAAAGCTCCTTCATGGCCTTGGCTTGGGACAAATCCAAGGCTTTTTGGTCGGCTATGCCCTGCAAACGCTTTTCAAGGGCGGCAAGGTTTGCTTTGTTGGCCTCCACCGCCAACTTTTTGGGGAATAAGAAGTTGCGCACATATCCGTCGGCACACTCCAGTACCTGGTCTTTTTTGCCAACGCCTTTTACGTCTTGTAATAGTATTACTTTCACAATATATCAATCCTCTCTAAATTCAATTTCTAAAAAATCACAAACAGGCAAGTAGCCAATTGCCTTAAAAATGTTGTTGGTTGCCGTATTTTGCGGGTTGGTGTGCAAAATGCAGGTTTTGCCCTTGTCCAAATAAAGCTGGCTAACCTGCGCTGTAAGCGAGCTGGCATAGCCTTTTTTACGAAAATCGGGCGGGGTTTGAATTTCATCAAGACAAATCAAATCCCCTTTTATATCGCATACTTTTAGCTGGGACACTTCATTGCTGTCAACATCCAAAACATATGCACAATCATCCTTCTGCCGAAAGGGGTATTTGGGGACTTTTGGATTAATGCGGGTGGCTTCATAAACCCGTAAAGGTTTTGTGGATTTTTGGGGTTTGCCATATTCTTCTGCAAAAGCCTTTGCCAAAAAATCCTCTGCATAAACGCTGCTTATAGCGGCATCCAGTCTATCAATCATAAACTTTATGGCGGCTTTATTAATCATGTTATCAACAGCAAAAAGCATTAGCTTGTTTTGCTCGTCCACCAGCCCAACCAACACAATTTCCCCACCATTTTTAACCGAAAAGCCGCCTGCTTTCATTTGGCTTATCATAAAGGTATTTTGGGCTTTCATTTCCATTAGTGTTTCCAAGGTATCACTCTTAAAGTCTTGCAAATTGTCATACAAAACAAACTCCATACCTATAACCTCATCTTATATTTGCCATGCTTGCTTTTTGTTTCACGTATGCGCCTGCGCACCCCAAAAATTACCACCATCAAAAGCCCTGCAACTGACAAACCCGCCACCCAATAAGGGATGGATTGTCTTGAAAAAAAGATGCGTTGCACATTAGCCATATGGTAATCAATGTCGGATGCGGTGGTGCGTTGCAGCACCTCTCTTGCGGCATAAATATCCGTGTAAAACAGCACTTCCCCGTCCAAAATATGGCTAATTGTGCCAATTATTTGCCCTTCCCCGATGGGGGCAGCAAACATCTTTGTGCTTTCCGTGTCATATTCGTCAAAGATAATAAATTCCTCTAAAAACTCCACAACGGTTTCCAGCCTACCAAGTTCCGCTTGTGATAGAAAAAGGTCGATGGGCCGGGCATTGTAAAACTCCAAATAATCATAATCCCCAAGGCGGGGGTTGTAAACATCCATCTGCCCCAGCGGCTCGTAACCCACTGTAAGCAGGGTGCGGTAGGCAAAGTTTTCAAAACCGTATTCAAATAAATTTACCCCGTCCTGCCAGCGGGTTTGCACATCCTCAACCCTTGGGGAGTTTAGGGTGACAACAATCAGCGTAATCCCATTCCGGTAGGCGGATGCCATTAGCGTGTCCCCTGCAAGCCCTGTGTGGCCCGTGCGCAAGCCTGTTGCATATGGATAAAAATCAGGCATATCGGGTCGGATAAGGCTGTTTGGACTATTCCAAGTGCGGTTGCGCAAAACTGCCCCTTCGGGCGTTTCGGCTTCCCCTGCCATAGCCCCTGAAAAGCGGGCTTCAGAGGCAATTTGGGCAATTGTGGGTATGGACAGGGCATGGTGGGCAATTTGTGCCAAATCATAAGCGGTGGTAAAATGGTTGTCATGGTGATATCCGTGGGGGTTGGTGAAGCGGGAATCCAGCGCACCCAAATCCCTTGCACGCTCCATCATCAGGCCTGCAAAAAAGTGCTGGGCTTCGCTAAAAGGCATATCCGTATTGCCGGATGCACGCCGTGCCACATTTAGTGCAACAATATTTGCCGTGTCGTTACCTGCCCCAATAAGCATGCCCCTAATCAGGTTTATGCCCAGTATAGCCTCCCCCACCTCATGGTGGTTTCTAGCGGAATCAAAGGGCAAATTGCCCACTTCGCTGCCGGCTATTATAATTTCATCCATATCAATATGCTCGTATGCAAGTATTGCTGTTAAAATCATAGTTGTGGCGGCGGGAAACATGCGTCGGTGTGCACCATTTTCTGTTAAAATGCGCCCGTTGGTAGCTTCCATCAGCACAAAAGTTTCTGCGTGTATTTGGGGCATGGGTGCGGCTTCGGCCGGCAAGGCAAAAAGGGGCATTGCTATGAAGGTTGCCAATATAAATGCAAATATTCTGGCTTTTTTCAAGGCATCAACCCCCTTCTTTTATTTTATGTGTGTTAGGTGTTTATTATAGCCCGGGTATTATGATTTCTTGCCCTTCCTGCACTTGGTCGGTGGTCATATTGTTGGCTTGCATAATGGTGTTAACATGCCCGCCGCTACCGAAAAAGCGTGTGGAAATACCCCAAAGCCCCTCACCTCTCTGCACAGTATACACTAAGTTACCTGCACCATCACGATGGGTGTTTGCCCAGTTTGTAACATTTTGGGCGGGCGGCTGGCTTGTTGCAGGCTGATATGTGCTGTCCACAGGCGGGCCAAGGGCAAAACTGCTGCCATCATTGTTATTGTCCATAGGTGGGGGGGTGGTTTGCGCCGCTTCCAGACCATCAATTTCTGCTCGCAATTGCTGGCTGTATGTTTGCAAATAAATTTCCCGTTCCTGTAAATAGGCCACTTGGTCTTCTGCATAAGTTAGGCGGCTGTTAAGGCTTGCCGCCTGCCACATGGCAACAACAAATGCCAAAAGCAAAACAAAACAAACCCCAAGCATTGCCACATTACGGATGTTTATGGGGGGCATGGGCTTGCGTGCTGCGGCAACACTTTCTTGTTTTGGCGGCCTTGCTTTATGGGCCGGGTCGCCCCAGTCTTTTTCGGGCATGGCGGGGGGCGGGGCGGGCTCCTTTTTCTTGCCGCCTGATATTTTTGAAATTTCCTCCCATTGGGCATCTATATGCCTTTTGGATGCTTCTTTTTTAACTTCCCCAACCTCATGCTCTTTACGGTTGGCTTCCCTGGCGGAATTTATGTAGCTGGCATACTCCATTTCGGGGTCTTTTTTTAACCGCTCTCTATACGGTGCTTCGGTGGGTAGCTTAAACTCTTCGGCGGCGGGCGGGGCTGTGGCAGGCTTATCTTCACTGCTTTCCTCTGCAAAAAGCGATTCTACCGCCCTGCGGGAAAAACTTTCCACACTTTCATGGTCGCTAACACTACCTAAATTTTTCTTATCCTTATCGTCAAAATCTTTCATAAAATCACCACTTTTCCAAAATTAAGACAAGTATAGCACCAATATACATCATATGTCAAGTATTGTATTTCAATTCGGAGAATTGAAATACGCACTTGATTCGCAATCAGCCGCATCATTGCACGAAGCGCAAATGATGTGTGGGCGTTGGCATAAACAAGGCTTTACCTTGCGCAAACTAAAATTAGCTTACTGTATTTCCCAAAATACTATTGATTTATTTGCTTAGTAGGTGTATTATTAATATTAGACAAGCATGTGGAGGTAAAATATGGAATTTAGAGATAAGATGGAAAAAATTTCTAAAATGAGTCTAAAAAACTTGAAAAGGTTGAGTGAGGCCGAGATAACCACCATAATTGACGATATGCTGGAAAATGTTGCCACAGCAGACAGGGCAATCCGTTATGACCTAATTTACCCCACATTGCACAAAATGATTTCCAGCGGCGTTTTAAGTGACAAGGAATTTAGCCGTGTATTTAGGATTTGCCTTGATGATGATTATTTGTTTAATGGCCTTGGGCAGGCCGGTACGGATACGGTTTTTATCCGTGCCTTCTCCGCCCTTATGTTGTTTACCCTGTTAAACGACAATATTGCAAAGCAACGGCTTTCTGTGCCGGAGGTGGATAATGCCTTTGAGCGGATTTTGCACTATGCTGAAAAAGAAGCGGATACAAGGGGATTTGTGGAAGGCAAGGGCTGGGCATTTGCCATTGCCCATGCTGCTGATATGCTGCAATGTTTGGTGCAAACCCCCTTTATCACCGCCGAAAAATTTCCGCAAATTTTAAGGGCGGTTAAAATTTGTCTATTTAAGGAAGGGCCCTATATTGATGGGGAGATTGATAGAATGGCCACTGTTGCCAAGCTGATGATGGAAAGGGGCTTCCCCACCGATGCCTTGGAGGGCTGGATGTTGTCGCTGGCGGAAGGTGTGGAGGAAATGATGGCGGAAGAAGGCGCATCTTACAGGCATTTCCGTATTAATGCCAATGTTAGTAATTTTTTGCGCAGTTTGTACTTCCAATTTAAAAAAGACGGTGACAGACTTAAATTAAGGGTATCTATATTTGAGATTATTAAAAAATTCCTATAAGACGGTCGGGTTCACAAATCCTGTTGTGACAAATACCCCGAATTGGATTTTCATGTAGGTGGCAGATTTACTTTGATTTTAAGAAAGAGTGGATTATCAAAAAATGACCGCTCTTTTTTATTTTCTTAAACTTAATGCCATTGCCTGTCGCAGAGGGGCTTTTTTTGTTTGTTCAAAAGCGCATTTGGGTTGCATAAGATTTAGGACAAGTATGTGCGCTGTACAAAGGAGAAGCTTATGGAGATAGCCGATGTTTTGAAAGAATATGCCCATGGCGGCTTGGTGCGGGCATTTGACCATGTTGCGCCCCATATTTTGGAAAGCGCAAGGGAGATGCGCATAAGGCAAGGGTTGCCAATTATTGTGCGCACCTTGTCAGATGAAGTGGTGTTGGCCTACAAACCCACAATGGCGGACATTGCAGGCACGTTGGCTAAAATGGCAAACCATTCCCTTTATGCTTATGATGCGGAGATAAAAAACGGCTTTATCAGCTTAGTGGGGGGGCATAGGGTAGGTATTTGCGGGCGGGCCGTGGTGGAAGGGGGCAAAATTAAAACCCTGCGCCATATTAGTGGGCTTACCATTCGCATTGCCCGCCAGGTTATTGGGGCAGGGGATGCTGTTTTGCCCTTTGTTGCCGTTAAAGGGCAAGGGCGGCCTAATAATACCCTTATTATATCCCCGCCCGGGCAGGGCAAAACAACGGTGTTACGGGATTTGGTGCGCATTTTGTCCAATAAAAAGCTTCACGTTGCGGTGGTGGACGAGCGTAGCGAAATCGGCGGAACCCAGCTGGGCATAACCCAAAACGACTTGGGCATACGTACGGATGTGTTGGATGGTGCGCCCAAGGCGGAAGGCATGCTGCTTGTGCTGCGTGCAATGTCCCCCGATGTTATTGCGGTGGATGAAATTGGCGGGGATGAGGATGTGAAGGCATTGCTTGCCGTATCCAGCTGCGGTGCTAAGATAATTGCCACCCTGCATGGGGAAAATATGGCGGATTTGCAGAGAAAGCAAAGCCTTGCCCCCTTGCTGACCAATGGGATATTTGATAGATATATATTTTTAACGGACAAGCCAAAGCCCGCCACCTTGAGGGCGGTTTATGACAAGGATTTTAGGGAGATAAAACTATGTTAATGCGGATTTTGGGCGGTGGGCTGGTTTGCCTTTCTGCTACATTAATTGGCTGGTATATTGGTGGGTCAGGCGGCAGGCGGGCAGGCGGCCTGATGGAGCTTAAAAAAAGCCTTATCCTACTAAAATCCCAAATAGACCATGCAATTTACACCCTGCCGCAAGCTTTTGGTAATATTAGCCATAAGGTTGCCGCCCCGCTGGATGGTTTTTACAAAAGGCTGGCAGAAAAGCCCGATAGCTGGGCAGATGAGGCTTTGCGGCTTTCTGGCAGCAACCTGCATAAGGATGATTTGGCTAATTTAAGCCTTTTAGGAGCATCTTTGGGGCAAGGTGATACTTTGGTTCAAATAAATTCCATCGACATGGTGATAGCCGCTATTGACGACACATTAAATCAATTAACCGTAAAAAACAGGTCAGATACGAAAATGTGGCGCAGTTTGGGGGTTGTGGGCGGATTGTTGATAACCATCGCTTTATTGTAACGGAGGGGGAATTTTCATGGACATAACAGTAGTTTTTCAAATAGCGGCGGTGGGTATTTTGGTAGCGGTGCTTAACCAAGTGCTAAAAGGTGCAGGCAGGGACGACCAAGCCACAATGACCACCCTTGCAGGGCTTATTGTGGTTTTGTTTTGGATAATAAGCCATATCAGCGACCTTTTCGGAACGGTGCAAAATCTGTTCCAACTCTAACCTACGAAAGAAGTGAGCGAAAATGGATATTTTCCAAATCGTGGCAATTGGCATTGTGGGCGGCATACTTGCCGTAATGCTAAAAAAAGAAAACCCCACAATAGCCATAATGGTAACATTGGCCGTGGCGGTGCTGATATTTTTGTTGCTTATGCCCCCATTGGCAGGCCTTATTGGGCTTATTGCCCAAATTACCGGGCATTTGTCCAGTGGGCAGGAGTATGTGTTGGTGGTGGTGCAAATTATCGGCATTGCTTATGTGGCGGAATTTGGTTCGCAAATTTGTAATGATGCCGGGGAAGGTTCCATTGCCGCTAAAATTGAGCTGGCAGGCAAGGTGCTTATAATGGGCGTTGCTGCCCCCATCATCATTTCGCTGGTGGAGCAGGTGGTGGCAATTATACCTGCTTAATTACTTATACCAATTCCAATTCGAAACATGGAAAAGGATATTTTGAAAATCGCAAGTTTCAGTGCGTTTTCAAAATGTGCTTTTCCATGATTGAGAATGGAATTGGTATTACATAAGAGGGGTGGGGGGAAATCGGCTTTGCCTTCGCAACCCCCACCTACGGGAGTGATAAAATGGTTGACATTGGTGTGTACTTGCAAGACGTAGGGTGGGGGCTTGCCCCCACCCTACCCATGGATAATTTAGGTGATACAGCAATGGCCGCCCTGCGTGGGGAAATTGACCTATCCCTTGGGGGTGTTTTCAGCTGGATTTTATCAGCTTTGTTTGCAGAGGTGCACACATTATTCTACATTCTGCGTCATATGCTGATAATCGCCATACTGTCCGCCTTTTTTAAGGCTATGACAGGTTCATTCAAAAACAGCGGCATTTCCAAGCTGGGTTTTTACATATGCTACATTGTCATCATTGGTCTGTTGTTCCGCACATTTTTGCTTGCCCTTGGCATTATGACGGATATGGTGGGCAATATTGTGTTTTTACTGACAGGCTCCACCCCTGTAATTATCGGGTTGGTGGCGGGCGGGGGTTATGTGGCATCTGCCACTGCTTTTGCCCCCATACTTATCTTTACTGCAAGCTTTTTAACCATTTTTTTGGATACGATTATGGTGCCTGTGTTAATCTTTGCCTCCGCCATCACTTTGGTCAACTTCCTGTCCGACAGGGAAACGTTGGATGGGCTGTCCGAAAACATGCACAAGGGTATTAGCTTTGTGCTTAAAGGGGTTGCCATGGTGTTTGTGGCTGTGTTGGGCTTTCAACGGATAGCTACGCCTGTGTTAAACAGCCTTGCCATACGTGGCGCACGTACGGCTGTGGGTGCTGTGCCTGCTGTTGGTGGGGTGCTTGCCGGTGCCATTGATACAGCAATGGTGTACAGCGGGGCCTTGCGTGGTGCGGTATCGTCCGCTTTATTAATTGCTGTTGCCAGCATAAGTATTGTGCCAATTTTGCAAATTGTGGCGTTTATATTGGTTTACAAGGCTACTGCCATCCTAATATCCCCCATTTGTGATGAGCGGATTGTGGATGCAATTGATGCAGTTGGCAATTACACCGCCCTTATCCTTGGCGTTTGCCTACTAGCCACCTTTTTATTTGTTTTCATAGTGCTTGCCACTTTAACTTTGTGATGGGGGTGCAAAATGTCCGCTTTATCCGATTATATCCGAAACCTTGCCGTTTTCCTGCTTTTTTCCAGCTTTATAACCATCATCACCCCGGGCAAAAAGTTTGAGCGGTATATAAATCTCGTGCTTGGCATCATCTTAATTTTTATCCTTATTGCCCCCTTATCGGGGGTAATAAATGCCCTTGCAGGTAGCAGCGGGGATATTTTTGCAGATATCTCCCTTGCCTATGACCGTTCCGCTATGGCAAGCCAAATCCAAATGGCGGATGAGGCCGGACAGCAAGCTATTTTAGATTTGTTTACGGATGGGCTAACCCAACAAACCCAAAGGCTTGTTGATAACCACGGGCATTTTTACTTGGAGCAGGTAAACTTTACCATTGACACAACGGACAATTTTGGTGATGTGCTTGCCATACACCTAACCCTGAGAGGCAGGGGCGCATCTGCCCCGTTTTTGCGTATAGACCCCATCCGTATTGCCCCGGCAATAGGCACAAGGGGCGAGCCAGCCCCCGCAAGCTCCGAAGCCGTCGAAAGTCCCCACATTATGTCACTAAAAACATTGCTTTCGGGATTCTATAACTTGGCAGAGGACAATATAATACTACAAACCACGGACTAACCACAGACTAATGATAAGAGGTGATTGCTTTGGGCTTTATGCAGCTTTTTAAGAACTTTATGGACAAAAAGGGCAAAAAAGGCGTACAAAACCTGGTTATTATGCTGATTGCGGGGGTTGTGCTGCTTCTTATCAGTGCCTATTTCGCCAGCACCAGAGATGGGGGGAGTGGGAATGAGGAATTAGGAATTAGGAGTGAGGAATTAATAGAGCCGTTTGTCGGCACATCGCAGGTTTCGCAAGAAGCTTATTTGGCACGGCAAATGGAGGATATTTTGTCGCTGGTGGCAGGTGCCGGGCAGGTGCGGGTTATGCTTACCCTTGGTACGCCTGCCGGTGTTTACGCCGTTAACACCCAAATGTCCCTTTCCATTACCACAGAGGAGGATGGGGAAGGCGGCTTGCGCAATATTGACACAGAAACCAGCAGCAACAATTATGTTATGGTGCGCCAAGCAGATGGAAGTGAAAGGCCCCTGCGCCTGCAAGAAATGCGCCCAACCATAGAAGGGGTTATTATTGTGGCAGAAGGGGCAGGCGACATAACTGTACGGGATGCCCTTGTGCGTGCTGCCCACACGGTGTTGGGTATTGGGGCACATAGGGTGCAGGTTTTTCAGATGCAGTAATAATTAACCTTGCAATTGCAGGGGGCAAAATATATAAATTGGAGGTTACATAATGAAAAGATTTTTTCAACGTATCCGCTCAGGTAACGGTAGAAGGTTTAAGTTAAAGCGCAACCACGTTATCATATCCGCCCTTGTGGTGATGATTGGCGTAACAGGATACCTTAACCTGCGGGACAACCAAATGGGTTACGAAAACGGTCTGCCCCTTACCAGTGCCGGGGAAATTATGGCACTTATCCTTGATGATACCATGGCGCAGGATGTTGCAATGGTAAACACCACCTTGGACCATTATGGCGTTTTAGAAACCACACATAATGTGGATATTGCCGCCGTACCTGTTATGGCGGATGGTAATGCGGTTTTTGTAAACACCACCAGCGATTCTTCTTTTTTCATCCAAGCCAAGCTTAACCGGGAGCAGGCAAGAAGCGGGCAAATGTCCACGCTAACCGAGCTTATTAACAACCAAAACATTGCAGGAGACCAGCGTGCGGAAAAAGCCACCCAACTGGCAGACATTCTATCACGTATTGAGCGGGAGGCAGCAGCAGAAGCCTTAATCGAAGCCAAAGGCTTTGCAGAGGTTTATGTGCGCATTGGTGACAATGCTGTGGATATTGTTGTGGACCGCCCCCAGCTAACCGACCAAGAAATTGCCCAAATTGTGGATGTGGCCATGCGCAAAACAGGTTTTGCCATCGACCAGATTTTTGTAAGCCCTTTACGTCAAAATTAGAGCAATAAACACCATTGCGGCACTGCGCAATGGTGTTGTTTTATGTTGATGTTTTGGAGTGATACCAATTCCATTCTCAATCATGGAATTGGTATGATTTGAGTATTAACTCATAAAGGGTTTGGGCTTATTGCTTGTCCAGTTATTTTCTTCCCGTAGAAATTGGCGATGTCCCCAAATTTCTTCAAACCACCTGGTAAAGGTTTGGGGGCTGTCGTTGTCCATAAGAAAGTTTTGCTCCAATTCGCTTGCCGGCAGGGGGCGGCTGAAATAAAAACCCTGCAAATATTCCGTCCCCATTTCTGCTAATATGCGGGCTTGGGCAAGGGTTTCCACCCCCTCGGCGCAAACCACATAGTTCATAATATGGGCAAGGTTAATAAGTGCGCCAAGGAAGTCTTTTCCAATTGTGTCGGTTTCGATGTCTTTTACAAAAGTACGGTCTATTTTTAGTTTGCAAATGGGCAGGCTGCGCAAATGCCCAAGGCTGGAATATCCCGTACCAAAATCATCCAGCGCAATTCTTGTACCAAGCTCACGCAGCTCCCCTAAAATACTTTCCCCGCCTTGGGCGGATACCACTACACTTTCCTCTGTCAGCTCCAAATAAATATTGGCAAGGGAAAGGGAGTTGGTTCGCATGGCATCCACCATTTCTTCCACCATACTTCCGCTGGCTGCACGCTGGGGGGACATGTTGATGTTTATAGTAAATTCCTCATTTTTTGTTAGCTTTTTCCAAATGGCACATTGTCGTGCGGCGGTGCTAAACACCCAAGATTCTACCCGGTGAAACACACCCAAATCCTGCAAGGCAGGGATAACCTCCGCAGGGGAGATGATCTGCCCTTCCCCATTGCGCCAACGCAGCAACGCCTCTGCACCCACAAACATATTGTGGGCAACAGAATATAAGGGCTGGTAAAACACTTCAAATCCCGCAAAATCCGCCTCTATACTGTTCATTAGGGCAGTTTCCAAACTAAGCCGCCTTGTGTGCGCTTCCCTGTAATGCGCCTTGTAATGCTCCACTGTATCCTTTTGTTCTTTTGCTTTGTTAAGTGCCATTTCGGCATTCATCAAAATATCCGTAGGCATTTCGCCTGCCGCAAAATCTGCTACGCCAATGGAAACGGTCATTTTCACAAAAGCATCGCCAAAAGCCATGCCGCCGCCGGAAATCATGGGTATGGCTTTACAAAGCCATTGTGCATGCGCCTTATCCTGACCCGTGGAGCTTATAGCGAAAAGGTTGTTGCCAAAATGGTAAAGCTGCTCTTTCTCCGATAACAAGCCGGCTAAAATATTGCCATATTCCGCCATTATCCTGTCCCCCGTATGCAAACCGTGGATGGAGTTTATTGCGGAAAAATTGTCAATATCTATCAGGATAACAAAGCCGCCTTTGCCGCCAAAATTATCTTCGTCTTTCGCTATAAGGTCATCGCAATGCTGTAAAAATAGGGAGCGGTTGGGCAAACCACTCATTTTGTGTGCATTGTCCGGTTTTTGTATATGGTTGCTAAAAAATTCCATATCCTGCAAATTAATTAAAGAGCCTGCAATGATAAGATGGTTGCCAATTTCCCCACGGGCTGCTTTTCCCATAAGAGATATCCAAATGGGGTTACCATCCTTGTCGTTTATACGCATTTGGGTTTTGAACCGGTCAGTTTCGCCGCTTATTACTTTTTCTAAGGAGGTAGTAAAAAAATCCCTGTCATTGGGCAAAACGTGGGCAAGCCATGTATCCCTGCCATTTTTGAACTTGCGGGTAAGTATGGGAATTAAATCCAAAATTTCCGCAGAAAATTCATATACATCTTTGGTAAGGTCAAAAACGAAGGCACATTGGGCACTGCCTTGTATTATTAGCTTGTTAAGCTCATAACGCTTTTCATCGTTGGTTGTTTCGGTGATAGAGCCTGCAAGCATAAGAGCTTTGCCGCTTTCATCCCTGCCGTATTTGCCACGGAAATGCAACCAACGTATACTGTTGGTAAAATGGTCCAAAATGCGGGCTTTGAAGTCAAAAACATCCGCTTCCCCTTCTTTGATAGTTGAAAAGGCGTGCAGCAACTCATCTTTATCCAAATCGTCCACGGTGGCGGTTAAAAGCCAATCTATACCATTTTCCATGGTGGTGCTGTATAAATCCATATCCTGTGCAAAAGCGTCGTTGAAAGTGAATGTGTCCAATTCAAAATCATAAACATAGTTGTATTTTGCTGCACCCTCCAAGATAAGTGCGTTTTTATCCATCAAGGTATGCCCCCTTCCAAATTACGCTTGCATTAGCCTGATGTTCGGGTTATAATTATATATTATACACTTTTTTGTGATTTTTTTCAATAGGTATTTTATAGCCTGTTTAGCATCTTTTTGCCAGCGGATTTGCGAGACGGTTTTTCGCCTTTTTAAGAAGTAGCCCGTACGCTACAGGGTACGACGCAGAAAGGCATAAAATCGGCCGTGAAGGCGGCGGTAAAAAGTACCAAACAGGCTCTTACTTGGAGGGTATAACCATGGCAAGAAAAATTTTGATTGTTGATGATGAGAAAAATATTGTGGAAATTGTGGCATTTAACCTGCATAAAGAAGGTTATGAGGTTGCAGTGGCAAGGGATGGGGAAGCTGCAATTTTAGCCTTTGACCAAGAGCAGCCCGACTTGGTGCTTTTGGATATTATGATGCCCAAAATGGATGGTTTTGAAGCTTGTAAAAAAATAAGAGAGCGCTCCCAAGTGCCAATTATCATGCTTACCGCACGGGCGGAAGAGGTGGATAAGGTGCTGGGGCTGGAGCTTGGTGCAGATGACTATGTGGTAAAACCCTTTGGGGTGCGGGAGCTTTTAGCGAGGGTAAAAGCCAATTTGCGCCGCAAAGATGCGCCCGATGAAGGGGAAAAAGGCCCCGTAAGTAACCTATTGGAAATTGGGGATATCGTGATAGACACTGCCCGCTATGAAGTGCGGCGGGACGGTGAAGCTATAGACCTAACCCATAGAGAATATGAGCTTACCAAATACCTTGCCACCCACGAAGGGCAGGTTTTTTCCCGGGAGCATTTATTGGAGCGGGTTTGGGGTTACGAATATTTTGGCGATGTGCGCACGGTGGATGTTACCATAAGGCGTTTGCGCTCCAAATTAGAGCAAAACCCAGAAAAACCCAAGTACATCCTAACCCGCCGCGGGGTGGGCTACTACTTCAAGCCATAATTAACCCTAACAACTGCACCGTAACGGCGCACAGTTTGCGCCATGTCCGGGAGGCACCATACAAATGAGCATTCGCTGGAAATTGGTAATAATTAGCGTGGCATTGGTTTTTATAGTAATGGTGGCGATTGGCACCTTTGTTTTGTATGCCCTGCGTTTGGATGCCGAAAACAGCGCAAGAAGCGAGCTTGCCCTATGGGCGGATGATTTGTACATAAATGTTATCAACCATTCTTTCTCCGCAGCGGCGGATTTGGAGGATTTTGAAAGCAGGATAAGCAATAGTTTTGAGCCTTTGGCAACCCAAAGGCTGCCTGTGGGCATGGATGCTTTTATCATCACGGCAGCAGGCCCGCCCCAAACCTTGGAAACCAATGCCCGGCCCCGTGGGCACTATGCCTTTATCACCCGTAGCGTGATAACATCTGCCCTTGCGGGCCTGGGGGATTTTGATACATCACGTAGCTACCCCGATGCCTTTGGCGAAACTAATTCTTGGTTTGAATATGCCCGGCCTATTTTTCTCACAAGCTACCATTATCCGGATTATGTGGTGTATATGCGCATGTCCGCAAACGAATTTTTTGATGGATTGGATGTTACAAGAAATATCATCACCTTAGCATCTGCCATGGCACTTGGCGTGGCAACTTTGCTTGCCATTGCTTTTTCCATGCCGCTTACCAAAAACCTTTTTGCCCTAAGCCGAGAAATTAAGGATTTTAAGGTAGGCGATGCCACCAAAATTAACCTACCCGGCGCAAATGACGAGGTTGGGGATTTAGCAGAAAGCTTTAACACCATGTCGGGGCATTTGCGTAAAAATATTGCAGAAATGACCAATGAAAAAAACAAAATGGAAATTATAATGTATAATATGACGGACGGGGTGCTGGCTTATGATGGCAAAGGGTTGCTGATACACAGCAACCACGCTTGCGAAGAGCTTCTCGCCATGGATAGGATTGCAGAAATGCCCATGGAGGAGATTTTTGCAGTGCTTGACATCGAAATACCCCCCGAAGGTGTGGATAACATGGAGGATGTGACCATCAGCCGTGGGGAAAAGTTTATAAACGCCAGTTTTAATGCGCACAAAAACGCCAAAGGCGAAATACAAGGGGTTATTGTGGTTTTGCAAGATATTACCCGCCATATGCGCCTTGATAATATGCGTAAGGAGTTTGTTGCAAATGTTTCCCACGAGCTACGCACGCCCCTTACCACCATTAAAAGCTATGCAGAAACCTTGCTGGACGGAGCCGGGGAAAACCCCGATTTGCGGGATGAGTTTTTGGAAGTTATCAATAACGAATCCGACCGCATGACGGCGATTATAAGGGATTTATTGGAGCTTTCCCGTTTTGACAACAAACGCATGGAATTTGAATTTGAGCTGGGCGATGTTGTTGCTCTGCTTGAAAAAAACCTGCATAGCCACGCCATCACAGCGGAAAAGCAGGGCAAAACCATAACTTTGCACAGTGAAGTGGCAAGGGCGGATGTTATGATGGATGCCGCCCGTATTGACCAAGTTGTAAACAATATTGTATCCAACGCCCTTAGGTACAGCCACGCAGGGGCGAAAATTGATGTGGAAGTGCAAGAACGGGGCTTGTTTTACATGGTTTATATCCATGACAATGGCATCGGCATCCCCAAAGAGGATTTGCGCATGATTTTTGAGCGATTTTATCGTGTAGATAAAGCCAGAAGCCGAGAGCTGGGTGGCACAGGCCTGGGCCTATCCATTGCAAGAGAAATAATGGAAGGCCACGGCGGCCGCATACATGCCAGCAGCGAACTGGGTGTAGGCACTACTATGACGCTGCGCTTTCCAAAGCCGTAACTTTACCAAAATTGTGTGCGTTTTGGTATAAAATTTAGCCCCGACACTTGCCATTGGGGGGATGTTGATAACGACACCACGGCAAATATCACGCCTACAAATTTATCAAATATAGAGAGATTAAGGTGTGGAGAATCAAGTAATATCGGAAAAGCTATGGCAATGGCATTAGTGCGTAAAAAAACATATATAAATAGACAAATAATCCTTGACATACACATATAGGTATGATATGCTGTTGTTAGATTGTGTCATTTTTTGCAAACGAAAGTGATTTATTGTCAACCTAAGTTCCAAAAAACCCCAAACCCCAAACCAAAACTCAAAGGAGAACCCCATGAAAACCAAAAAACCCCTAAACAAACTAAGGCGACTACATCCCTTTTCAATAAGCCAATTAAGTGCCTCCTCATTAAAGCGGCTACTTGCACTAATCTTAGTTGTTACAATGATAACCCCAAGCATGGCCTTTGCATCTTATGCGGTTGATACAGAAAACCCTTGGTTTAACTTGCCGGAAATAGCTCCTTATAACTACTTGGGTTATGCAGACTTCGACCCCTTTTTTAATTACACAAGTTACCACGAAACACGTTTAATGGACTTACTCTCACGTATGCATGACTTTGATAACTTCACAGCAGAAGAGCAGGCTTTGGTTTCAAGACATCTTGGTACATATGTAAATGAATTAGCCGAACTTTGCCCTATGGCCTTAGAAGAGCTGCTAAGGGAGCAGGAAGCTTATTGGTCCACAGACTGGCAGATGAGAGAAACCCTTGCCTTTTTTGAGCTTTTGAATAGTGGTGTTGGTTTTGGTGCTTTGGATGAATATAATAGAAACATGATTTACAGGCGTTTGGACATTGCCTATGAGGCGATAAGTGTCACGGCGGCTCTTTTTAGTTTAATGGAAAGTGATGGGTTTTCGTTAGGTGATAGTATAGAATTAATGCGCATAATGTCTACGGGGTTATTTAATTATCCGGAAGCACAAACCATATTTGAAACCATACCGGACAGCAGAGAGCGAACCATGGAACTTGCCCGTTTTGAACATTTTGCAAAAAGGTTTGATATTGTGGAGCAAGTGAGTGAGATGAGGCTTGTTAATGCGCCTTTTGTGAACTCTCATTTTTTCGCTACATATGTTTCGCAAAGCGAAATTAAGGATGATGCAAACGGGGAAAATGGAGAAGCAACCTTCAACACAAGAATGTCCAGAGTGTTACCGAATATATCCGCCTTTTTAACCACACGCAGCATGGATGATGATTATAGTTTTATTGAAACCGCCCAGCAAGGGGTGGGGGGTATATACATACCCTTGCGGCTCCAAATCCCATTGCAACAGGAAGCGGAAGGGGTGCAAGTAAATCCCCCAACATCAGGGCAACCCGATAAACCTAACCAACCTTCGGAAGATGGACGGGATGAAGAATACCCTAAATATCCCGAGGGCGATAGGGGAATTGCAGATGAAGACAATAATGTATATGAATATGATAAAGATGATAAAGATGATGAAGACAATAATGAATATGATAAAGATGATGAACACAAACACAATGATGAAGAAGATAAAAAATATCCTGAATGTCCGGACTTTCCCAATAGTGATAACGCCAACACCAACACAGAAGAGGAAAACAATAACCCATCACCACCAACTACGGGCAACAATCCACCCCTAAACCCGGAACAAGGACAAGGCAACCCGGAATCAGGTCAAACACCCACTTCACCTGTCATGCCTGTTGCGCAATACACCCAGGTACAACTGGGTTTGGAAAATGCTTTGCAATCAAGGCATTGGGATAACCTTGAACATATGACGGATGATGATTGGGCTATACTTCAATCCATAAGCAGAGCCTTTACAAGTGAGGTTGCTTTTGGTGTTGCTCGGGAATTGTTTTTGTCAGGCCGTGCAACCGCAGAGATACGTGAGACCTTTGCTTTGGGTGCCGCTTTGCAGGTAGAGCC